>NZ_BAAGPQ010000032.1:0-195455 GCF_054783995.1 Actinocorallia aurea | reverse complement strand
GGCCTTCAAGTACTGGATCAAGCAGGGCACCTACGGCTACGACCCCCGCAAGGTCAAGTAGTCCGAGGCGGTCCTTGAGGATCGAGGACGGGCAGGCATGGGAAGCAGGCAGAGCGGACCCGGCGCGAGGTGCTCACTCGCGCGCGGCCGACTCGCGCCCCCGGGCCGCCGTCCCCGGCGCACGGCTCCGCCGCTGGAGTCCGTGCCCCTCCCGGTACCCCCACGGGTACCGTGCGACGATCGACCCGGCGCCGCGGGCACCCCGTGCCGGCCTGCGCGTCGTGGAGGTCGATCGAGAACCTTTGTCACGGGAGCGCGCTCCCTGCGCCCGGCCTCGCGGCCGGGCGGGGACCGCTCCGAATCAGGCGTGACGGTCTAGGCTCATCGTCGTCGCTCCACCCCGGAAGGCCTGGAGGCCCCATGCAGTTCCGATACCTTCTCGCGTCCGCCCTCCCGCTGGCCCTCGTCACCGGCTGCTCCGCCACGGGCACGGTCGCGCCCAGCACGTCGCAGCAGGCCGAGCACGAAGCCGGCCAGTCGGGCGGCGCGGACTCCGCGGAGCGGGCGCCCTCGCGCGACTACCTGGGCATCTACATGGAGAGCAGGTACAAGAACAAGCCCGGCCCGCAGGCCACCTACTGGAAGCAGAAGGTCGGCCGCGCCCCCAACATCACCAAGCAGTTCCAGGCCTGGTACGCCCCCTACCCGACGGCGTGGGCCAAGGCCGCCCAGAAGGCCGGCGCGATGCCGCAGATCGAGTGGGAGCCGCACGGCAAGGGCCTCATGGCCGACATCGCCGCGGGCGAGACCGACGACTACCTCATCGAGTACGCGAACGCCGTCAAGGCCGCGGGCATCCCCATCTCGATCAGCTTCGCGCACGAGATGAACGGCTGGTGGTACGACTGGGGCACCAAGGGCGCCAAGCCGGCCACCTTCGTCAAGGCCTGGCGGCACATCGTCGACGTCTTCGACAAGCAGGGCGCGACGAACGTCAAGTGGCTGTGGACGCCGAACGTCGTCTTCCCGATGCCGAAGGTCGGGCTGAAGCAGTACTACCCGGGCAACAAGTACGTCGACTGGGTCGGCGTCATCGGGTACTACCGCCAGGGCCAGAAGCAGACGACCTTCAACACGATCTTCCAGCCGACGATCAAGAAGATCAAGGGCTTCTCCAAGAAGCCGATCCTGCTGGCCGAGACCGGCGTGCAGACGATGCCCGGACGCGACGCGAAGATCGCCGACCTGCTCAAGAACGTCGCGAAGCGCAAGGACATCATCGGCCTGATCTGGTTCAGTGTGGACAAGAGGAAAACGGAAGGTAAGGACTACCGTCTAGAAGTGAACAAGTCGGCGTTGAAGACCTTCCGCTCCTACGTGACCAAGTACCCTTTCGGCCGACCCTGAATTTGATTCCCGTCGGACGGAACGATGATCGAGCTGCTCAGGCTGGACAACCCCATCCGGGCTTACGCGTGGGGATCGCGGACCACCCTCGCGAGCCTGCTCGGGCGTTCCGCGCCGAGCGGCAGCCCGGAGGCCGAGCTGTGGATCGGCGCCCATCCCGGCGACCCGTCGCGGATCGCCGGCGCCGGCTCCCTGCTCGATCACATCGCCCTGGACCCCGGCCCGATGCTCGGGCCGGGGGCCGACCGCCTCCCGTTCCTGCTCAAGGTGCTGGCCGTGGAGTCGGCGCTGTCCATCCAGGTGCACCCCGACGCGGCCCAGGCCGTCGAGGGATACCGGCGCGAGGAGCAGTGCGGGCCGCCGGTCGGCGACCCCAAGCGCTGCTACCACGACGACTGGCCCAAGCCCGAACTGCTCTACGCGGTGACGCCGTTCGAGGCGCTGTGCGGGTTCCGCCCGGCGGCCGAGTCCGCGGCGCAGCTGCGCGCGCTGGGCGGCGCACGGCTCGCCCGGGTGGCGGGCCTCCTGGAGGCGGAAGGCATCCGGGCGGCGGTGGTCGCGCTCACCGACTGGCCGCACGAGGACCGTCCCGCGCTCGTCGCGGAGGCGGCGCGCGCCGGGGGATGGGTCGCCGACCTCGCCGGCCAGCACCCGTCCGACCCGGGCGTGGTGGTCGCGCTGATGCTGCACCACGTGACGCTGGAGCCGGGCCAGGCGCTGTTCGCCAGGCCCCGCACGATGCACGCCTACCTTCGCGGCACCGCCGTGGAGATCATGGCGAGCTCGGACAACGTGCTGCGCGGCGGGCTCACGCCCAAGCACGTGGACCTTCCCGAGCTGCTGGCCGTCACCGACTTCACGCCGTCGCCCCCCGAACTCGTCGCCGGGGTGCGCCAGCAGAACGGCGAGGACCTCTACCCCGCCCCGTGCGACCAGTTCCAGCTGACCCGGATGCGGCTGGCGCCCGGCACCGCGGTGCGCGTCGCCGACCCGGGCCCGGGGGCCCTGCTGTGCCTGGAGGGTGAACTCGAGGTGACGCGCGGCGCGGTCCGCGAGCGCCTCGGCCGCGGCGAGGCGCTGTTCCTCCCGCACGACGGCGGTCCCGTCTCGGTGACCGGCGACGGCCTGGGCTTTCGCGCGGGAGTACCATCCTGACGGCCTTTTCCACGCGACTGGTACGGGACTGTTTCATTAAGGACACGGTCCCGGGTTCCGGCCTGACCGGCTGGTAGCATCCGCAGCACTGGTCAGTCAGGCCACAGGGTGAACCGGAGAACCGAAACGCTGGGCAGGTGCCGTTCCCGATGTCCGCAGCGGGCTGGAAGGCCGCCCTCCGGGGCGCCGCAGCTGTGCGCGGCGAGGACGGGACGAAAGTTCTGGTCTCTCCCGACAACTCATCGCCTTCCCGGCGCATCCAAGCCGTGGAGGCGATTTCTGTTTCCCGAGTGAACCGGGGGACGGAGGAGTCCTGGAGATGAGAGGAGACACAGGGCGATGCGGTTCCCATCGATGTTCGACCGGTCTTCATCTCGGCGCGCGTCCCTGTACGGCAAGCCTCAGGCCGCCCGCGCGCTCACTCTCCGGGCACAGACCATCGCACACTTCCCGGGCCCCGTGAGGCGGCCCGCGTCCCACCGGCCGACAGGACCCGCCGCGTCAGCGCGCCCGGTCCCGACGGCCGCCATGCCGCCCGCGGGCGGCGGTTCGGAGTTCGCCATCAGGGCGGCGGCGCCCCCTCGACGCGCCGTCCCCGTGTTCCTGTCGGGTGATTCGTAGTGACACGCAACAAACTGATCTCCCTCGTCGTCGCCGGGGCCGTCGTGGTCGCCGCCGTCGTCGTGGGCGCTTTCCTCGTGCTCGGGGGAGGTGAGGAGGACAAGCCCGAGAAGGTCGCGGCGACCGCGCTGGCCGAGGACGTCCCGACCGACGTCGTGCCGGGCGAGCCGGACACGACCTCGCCCGAGCCCGTCGCGCCGGGCGTCACCATGACGCCGCCCGACCCGAAGGAGATCGAGAAGGCGAAGAAGAGCCCGGTCCCCGTCCCCGAGAACGTCGACGGGTGCGACCACGCCTATGGCGTCTCGATCTGCGTGCCGTGGGAGTTCCCCAAGGGGGTCGACTCCGCGGCGGAGAAGTGCGAGTACCTGAAGGTCCGCGGTTTCACGAGGCTGGAGGTCCCCGGACGGGACCGGCACGGCCTCGACCCGGACAAGAACAAGATCGCCTGCGACAACTGAATCCCGACCAGGGGGTATAGCGCATGACCTTCCACCGGAGGACCCGCTCGGTCCTTTTCGCCTCCGCGGTCGGCGCCGCGGCGGTCGTTCCCGGCCTGAGCAGTGCCGCCGTGGCCGCGCCCACGCCCGCCGTGCAGAACGCGGGGCTGGAGCGCGTGGCCGGGGACCTGCCCGAGTGCTGGGAGCAGTACTCGACGGGGCAGAACACCGGCGAGTTCCGGCTCGCCAAGGGCGCGAACGGAAAGAACGCGGTCGAGGTAGAGCTGACCGAGCGGACCAGCGGGTTCAAGGCCCTCGTGCAGGACAAGGCCTGTGCCGTGCAGGTCAAGCCGGGCCGCCAGTACGACATCGAGATGCGGTACAAGTCGACCGCCGACGCTCCCGAGATCGTGCTGTTCCGCAAGGCGGGCGGCAAGTGGTCCCGCTGGGAGACCCTGCCGCCCATGTCGGCGTCCAAGACCTTCCGCGCCGCCACGGTCCGGACCCCCGTCGTGCCTGAGGGCACCGAGGAGATCCGGTTCGGCATGGCGCTGTCGGAGCCCGGCACGCTCGTCACCGACGACTACAAGATCGCCTCGGCCGCGGGCGAGCTGAAGTGCAAGGGCCCCGAGTGCAAGAAGGGCAAGTGGGTCGTCAAGTCGTTCGCCGGGGACAAGGGCGTCCGCGCCATCCACAGCGTGCTGCTGCACAACGGCAAGGTCCTCATGATCGCCGGCTCCGGCAACGGCGCGGGCCGGTTCGACAAGGGCCAGTTCGTCAGCAAGGTCTACAACCCCAAGACGAACAAGTTCACCAACGTGAAGACCCCGTACGACATGTTCTGCGCGGGCCACGTCCAGCTTCCCGACGGCCGGGTCCTCGTGCTCAGCGGCACCGAGGAGTACGCCCAGTACAACGACGCCGGCCAGGAGGTCGCCGGCTGGATCGGGTCGAAGAAGTCCTACATCTTCAATCCGAAGACCAACAAGTACGAGAAGGCGAACGACCTGATCGACGGGCACTGGTACCCGTCGGCGACGGTCCTCGGCAACGGTGACGTCTACTCCGTCGGCGGGTACGCCGCGCAGCGGGCCGCCAACAACGGCAACCTGGTGTCGCCGATCGCCGAGCGCTACTCGTGGTCGAAGAAGCGCTGGCTGGGCGAGAACGAGGTGGCCCAGCCCGGCATCAACTGGGCCACGTACCCCTCGCTGATCCTCACCCAGGACGGCCGCCTGTTCTACAACGGCAGCAGCGTCTTCAGCCACCCGGTGAACGCCGACGGCTCGCTGCGCGGGCCGGGCTTCCTCAACCCGAACAACGGGGCCTGGGGCGCGCTGCCGGGCAACGGCAACCTGCGCGCCCCCGAGTCGCGCGACATGTCGGCCTCACTGCTGCTGCCGCCCGCACAGGACCAGAAGGTCATGGTCATCGGCGGCAAGAACTTCGCCACGCCGACCAAGGCGATCCGCTACACCGACGTCATCAACCTGAAGTCCGGCAACCCGAAGTACACCGCGGGCCCGAACCTGCCCTACGGCACCGTCGAGATCGGCGACCAGATGGTCAAGCAGGGCGGCGGCGCGGGCAAGACTTACGTGTCGGCGGTCATCCTCTCCGACGGCAAGGTCTTCGAGACCGGCGGCTCGCAGTTCACCCGCTCCGAGCACGTGCACGAGGCCTCGATCCTCGACCCGACCAAGCAGGCCAAGAACATGAAGTGGACGTCCGTCGCCGCCGACCCGGTCGCGCGCACGTACCACAACACCGCGGTCCTGCTCCCGGACGGCAGGGTCCTGGCCGTCGGCAGCAACCCCGACTACCCGGGCGCCGACGGCGACAGCTTCTTCGACACCCGCATCTCGATCTACTCCCCGCCCTACCTCTACAAGGGCGCGCGGCCGAAGATCACCTCGGTGAAGAAGGGCTGGACGTACGGGTCGAAGCCGGTCATCAAGACGAGCGCCAAGATCACCAAGGCGTACCTGCTCCGGCCGATCGCCGTCACCCACTCCTCGGACCCGAACCAGCGCCTGGTGAACCTGCCCGTCAAGGCCCTCGGCGGCAACAGCTACCGGCTGACGATGGACAAGCGGCGCAACATGGCGCCTCCCGGCTGGTACATGCTCGTCGTCCGGACCGCGGGCGGTCAGCCCTCGGTCGCCAAGTGGGTGCACATCGGCTAGCGCCCCTCAGCCATCCCCGCGCGCGTGGCGGCGGCCCCCGTCGCCGCCACGCTTCGCAACCACGCGGGACGCGAAGACGCGTTCCGTGCAAGAAGAGTTCTGGAGTCACCCCCATGCGGTACACACGCCCCCGAGCGTCCGCGATCATGTTCGCCTCCGCCGTCGGAGCCACCGCCCTGTTCTCGGGCGCGGTCCCGGCGGCCAACGCGGCGCCGTCCCCCAAGGTCCAGAACCCTGGCCTGGAGAAGGTGTCCGGCGGGCTGCCCCAGTGCTGGGCGAAGTATTCGACCGGCAGCAACACCGGCACCTTCGCCTCGGTGAAGGGCGGCAACAAGAGCGCCAAGGCCGCGTCGGTGAAGATCACCGCGCACCGCGGCGGTTTCAAGGCCCTGCTCCAGCAGCCCGGCTGCGCGATCAAGGTCGACCCCGGCAAGAAGTACGACCTCCGGCTGTCCTACAAGACGGACTCGGAGAAGACCGCCCTGACCGTCTTCCGGCAGAAGAAGAACGGCGCCTGGGTGAAGTGGCACACCTTCCCCCACCTGCCGTCGTCCAAGGGCTACCGCCTGTCCGTGGGCCGGACCCCGGCCGTCCCGGCGGGCACCAAGGCGATCCGCTTCGGCCAGGGCCTCTACGGCACCGGCACCCTGACCACCGACAACTACAGGATCTCCGTGGCCAAGGGCACCGCGAAGTGCGTCGGCTCGGAGTGCACCAAGGGCCACTGGATCGTCCAGGACTTCGGCGACGGAGGCGTGCGGGCGATCCACAGCGTCCTGCTGCACAACGGCAAGGTGCTGCTCATCGCCGGCTCCGGCAACGACCCGGACAACTTCAAGGCCGGCTCCTTCACCACGAAGGTCTACGACCCGAAGACGAACAAGTTCACGAACGTGCCGACGCCGTACGACATGTTCTGCGCCGGCCACGTCCAACTCGCCGACGGCCGGGTGCTCGTCATGAGCGGCACCGAGGAGTACGCCCAGTACGACCCGCAGACCGGCGCGGAGACCGCGGGCTGGAAGGGCTCGAAGAAGTCCTACATCTTCGACCCGGCCACCAACCGCTACACCAAGGTCAACGACATGGTCGACGGGCACTGGTACCCGTCGGCGACGATCCTCGCCAACGGCGACGTCTACTCCGTCGGAGGCTACGCCTACGAGCGCGCGGGCGGCGACGTCGGCGGCAACAAGGTGTCGCTGGTCGCCGAGCTGTTCTCGGCCGCGCAGCGCAAGTGGCTGCCCCAGTCCCAGGTCGCGCAGAACGCGATCAACTGGGCGACCTACCCGTCGCTGCACCTCACCACCAAGCAGCAGGAGCTGTTCTACAGCGGCGTCAGCGTCTTCAGCCACCCGGTCTACCCCGACGGCACGCTGCGCGGGCCCGGCTTCGTCGACCCCTACACCGGTACCTGGACGGCACTGGCGGGCAACGGCGGCCTGCGCAGGGCGGACACGCGCGACCAGGCGGCGTCGGTGCTCCTGCCGCCCGCGCAGGACCAGCGGGTGATGGTCGTCGGCGGCAAGGACTTCAGCAAGCCCGACCCCGCGATCCGGCTCACCGACGTCATCGACCTGAAGCGGGCGAACCCGAAGTACGTCGCGGGCCCGGACCTGCCGCACGGCACCGTCTACTACGGCGACGGCACCGATGCGCCCGTCCGACAGCAGAACGGCGCCCAGGGCAAGACCTACGTCTCGACGGTCATTCTGCCCGACGGCAAGGTGCTGGAGACCGGGGGTTCGCAGCAGGCGCGCGCCGAGCACGTGCACGAGACGTCGATCCTCGACCCGGTGCCGTCGGTGTCGAAGATGAAGTGGAAGTCGGTCGCCCCTGACCCGGTGAGCCGCAGCTACCACGCCTCGGCGGTGCTGCTCCCGGACGGCCGGGTCCTGGCCGTCGGCAGCAACCCGTGGGACAACTCCTTCGACACCCGCATCTCCATCTACGCCCCGCCGTACCTGTACAAGGGCGGTGAGCAGCCGAAGATCACGTCCTACCAGAAGGGCCTGACCACCGGCTCCAAGACCACGGTCACGACCAGCACGCCCATCACCAAGGCGTCGCTGATCCGGCCGATCGCGGTCACCCACTCCTCCGACCCCAACCAGCGCTCCATCAACGTGCCGGTGAAGGCGCTCGGCGGCGGCAAGTACCAGCTGACGGTCGACAAGCGCAAGAGCGTCGTGCCGCCCGGCTGGTACATGCTCTTCGTCCAGACCAAGACGGGCAAGCCGTCGGAAGCGGTCTGGGTGCACATCAAGTAGTCACGGCGCGGCGGCGGCCGTCCCCCGAGCCGCCGCCGCGATCGACGCCTCCCACCCCCGTCCCCGCACAGAAGTCCTGGAGCCCCTCATGCGGTACGCCCATTCCCGTACCTCCGCGGTCCTCGCGGCCTCCGCGGTCGGCGCCACGGCGCTGCTCGCGGGCGCGGTGCCCGCAGCCAACGCGGCCCCCTCGCCCAAGGTGCAGAACCCGGGACTCGAACAGGTCGCGGGCGGGCTGCCGAAGTGCTGGACGAAGTACGCGAGCGGCAGCAGCACCGCCACGCTCACCTCGGTGGCGGGCGGGAACAAGAGCGCCAAGGCCGCGACGCTGGAGGTCACCGCCTACCGCAGCGGCTCCCAGGCGCTGCTCCAGGCGCCGAACTGCGCCATCAAGGTGAACCCCGGCAAGAAGTACGACCTCCAGCTCGCCTACCGGACGACGTCGGAGAAGACCGCGCTCACCGTCTTCCGGCAGAAGAAGAACGGCGCCTGGGTGAAGTGGCACACCTTCGCCCAGCTGCCCTCGTCGAAGGGCTTCCGGCTCTCGGTCGGCCGGACCCCCGCGGTCCCGGCGGGCACGAAGGCGATCCGGTTCGGCCAGGCCATCCAGGACACCGGCACGCTGACCACGGACAACTACAAGATCTCCGTGGCCAAGGGCGCCGCGAAATGCGCCGGCTCGGAGTGCACGAAGGGCCACTGGATCGTCCAGGACTTCGGCGCGGGCGGCGGGGTGAAGTCCGTCCACACGGTCCTGCTGCACAACGGCAAGGTGCTGATGATCGCGGGCTCGGGCAACAACATCGACGAGTTCAAGAACCCCAAGTCGATGGTCTACGACCCGAAGACCAACAAGTTCACGAACATCCCCACCCCGTACGACATGTTCTGCGCGGGCCACGTCCAGCTCCCCGACGGCCGCGTCCTGGTCATGGGCGGCACCCAGGAGTACTCCGACTACAACGTCACCCCCGACACCGGGTGGCTCGGCTCGCGCAAGTCCTACCTCTTCGACCCGAAGATCAACCGCTACGTCAAGGTAGACAACGCCGACGCGCAGCTCATCGACGGGCACTGGTACCCGTCGGCGACGATTCTCGCCAACGGCGACGTCTACTCCGTCGGCGGTTATGCCGACGAGCGGCAGAACGACGCCGACCAGGGCAACCTCATGTCCCTCACCGCCGAGCGCTACTCGCTGTCCAAGAAGCGGTGGCTGAAGGAGGGCGAGGTCGCGCAGCCCGGCATCAACTGGGCCACCTACCCGTCGCTGCACCTCACCGACACCAAGGCCGAGCTGTTCTACAGCGGCAGCTTCGTCTTCGGCCCGCCTGCGTACGCCGACGGGACGTTCCGCGGCCCCGGCTTCCTCGACCCCGAGACGGGCGCGTGGGGCGCGCTGCCGAACAACGGCGGCCTGCGCCAGGCGCTCGCCCGCGACCAGTCCGCGGCGGTGCTGCTGCCGCCCGCGCAGTCCCAGCGGGTCATGGTGGTCGGGGGCAACAACTTCGCCGACGCCGCCCCCTCGATCCGGCTGACCGACGTCATCGACCTGACGAAGAAGAACCCGAGGTTCCAGGCCGGCCCCGACCTGCCGCACGGCACCGTCTACTGGGGGAACGGCACCGACGGCCCGGGCCCGAAGCAGACCGGCGCGGCGGGCAAGACGTACGTCTCCACGGTCATCCTGCCCGACGGCAAGGTGCTGGAGACC
Organism: Actinocorallia aurea; assembly: GCF_054783995.1. Taxonomy (NCBI): domain Bacteria; kingdom Bacillati; phylum Actinomycetota; class Actinomycetes; order Streptosporangiales; family Thermomonosporaceae; genus Actinocorallia; species Actinocorallia aurea. Next base: position 185,662 of record NZ_BAAGPQ010000032.1, on the reverse strand, counting down.
GGCGGCTCCCAGGGGACCCGCTCCGAGCACGTGCACGAGACGTCGATCCTCGACCCGGTCCCGTCGGTGTCGAAGATGAAGTGGAAGTCCGTCGCGGCCGACCCCGTCAGCCGCAGCTACCACGCCTCGGCCGTGCTGCTCCCGGACGGCCGGGTCCTGGCCGTCGGCAGCAACCCGTGGGACAACTCCTTCGACACCCGCATCTCCATCTACTCCCCGCCGTACCTGTACAAGAGCGGCGACGCACCGAAGATCACCGCCTTCAAGAAGGGCCTGACGACGGGATCGCAGCCCACCATCACGGTGAGCGCGCCCATCACCAAGGCGTCCCTGATCCGCCCCATGGCGGTCACCCATTCGTCCGACCCGAACCAGCGGTCCATCAACCTTCCGGTGAAGGCACTCGGCGGAGGCAAGTACCGTCTGTCGGTCGACAAGCGAAAGAGCATCGTGCCTCCGGGCTGGTACATGCTCTTCGTCCAGACGAAGACCGGCAAGCCGTCCGAAGCACGCTGGGTGCACATCAAGTGACGCTGCACAGTTGAAAACAGTTTTTGGAGGAGTGCCGATGCGGTACGAACGCCACGGAACCCCCACGATCCTCTTCATGTCCGCGGTGGGGGCCACCGCGCTGTTCGCGGGAGGGCCGGCCGCGGCCAAGGCGGCGCCCTCGCCGAAGGTGCAGAACCCCGGGCTGGAGCAGGTCGCGGGCGGCCTTCCGAAGTGCTGGACGCAGTACGCGACCGGCAGCAACGCGGGCACCGCGGGCACGGTGGCGGGCGGGCAGAAGAGCGCGCGGGCGGCGACCCTCACCGTGAGCAGGCTCAGCAGCGGCGCCCGCGCCCTCGTGCAGTCGCCGGGCTGCGCCATCAAGGTGAACCCGGGCAAGAAGTACGACCTGCAGCTCGCCTACAAGACGGGGTCGGAGAAGACGGCGCTGACCGTTCTGCGGCAGAAGGCGAACGGCGCCTGGGTGCAGTGGCACACCTTCCCCTACCTGCCCTCCTCCAAGGGCTTCCGCCTGTCCGTGGGCCGGACCCCGGCCGTCCCGGCGGGCACGAAGGCGATCCGCTTCGGCCAGGGCATCTCCGACACAGGCACGCTGACCACGGACAATTACAAGATCTCCGTGGCCAAGGGCGCGGCGAAGTGCGCCGGCTCGGAGTGCACGAAGGGCCACTGGATCGTCCAGGACTTCGGCACCAAGGGTGTGCGCGCCATGCACACCGTCATGATGAAGAACGGCAAGGTGCTGCTCATCGCGGGCTCGGGCAACGGCGGTGAGCGCTTCAAGCGCGGCGAGTTCGTCACCAAGGTCTACGACCCGAAGACGAACAAGTTCACCAACGTGCCGACGCCGTACGACATGTTCTGCGCGGGCCACGTGCAACTCCCCGACGGCAAGGTGCTCGTGCTCGGCGGCACCGAGGAGTTCGCCGAGTTCGCGGGCGGCGTCTCCGACGAGGGCGTCGGCTACGTGTACGAGAAGGCGGGCTGGAGCGGGGCCAAGAAGTCCTACGTCTTCGACCCGGCCACCAACCGCTACAGCCGGATCAACGACATGGTCGACGGGCACTGGTACCCGTCGGCGACGATCCTGCAGAACGGCGACGTCTACGCCGTCGGCGGCTACGACTACGAGCGCGGACCCAACGAGGAGAGCGTCGTCTCGGTGACGTCCGAGCGGTACTCCTGGAAGGGCCGCAAGTGGCTCGGCGACGCCCAGGTGCCCGAGACCGGCATCAACTGGGCGACCTACCCGTCGCTGGTGCTCGCCGCCAACGGCAAGCTCTTCTACAACGGCAGCAGCGTCTTCGGCCACCCGACGTACTACGGCAACGGCAAGCTCGTCGGCCCCGGCTACCTCGATCCGGCGACCGGCGGCTACGCCGAACTCGGCGGGACCCGCGACAACGAGGGCGACAACGCGGGACTGCGCTACGCGAACGCCCGCGACCAGTCGGCGGCCCTGCTCCTGCCGCCCGCCCAGGACCAGCGCGTCATGGTCATCGGCGGCAAGAACTTCTCCGACGCCAACGGGTACGGCCTGCGGGCGACCGACGTCATCGATCTGAGGAAGGGCGCCGCCGCGCGCTTCGCCGACGGCCCGAACATCCCCTACGGCACCGTCGAGATCGGCGACCAGATGGTCAAGCAGGGCGGCGGGAAGGGCAAGACGTACGTCTCGGCCGTCATCCTCGCCGACGGCAAGATCATGGAGACCGGAGGCTCGCAGTACAACCGGGCGGAGCACGTCCACGAGGCGTCGATCCTCGACCCGAGCAAGTCGACCGGGTCCATGAAGTGGCAGCCCGTCGCGGCCGACCCCGTCGCGCGGACCTACCACAGCACCGCCGTCCTGCTCGCCGACGGCAGGGTCCTGGCCAGCGGCAGCAACCCCGACATCCCCGTGCCGGAGGACGGCGGCGACAGCTACTTCGACACCCGCATCTCCATCTACTACCCGCCCTACCTCTACACCAAGGGCGAGGCGCCGAAGATCACCAAGGCGTCGAAGAACTGGTCCTACGGCGGCGCCCCCACGATCACGACGAACACGCCCATCACCTCGGCGTCGCTGGTCCGCCCCATCGCGGTGACGCACTCCTCGGACCCCAACCAGCGCGCGGTGAAGCTGCCGCTCAAGTCCCTCGGCGCGGGCCGCTACCGGCTGAGCGTCACCAAGAACGCCTCGGTCGCCCCGCCCGGCTGGTACATGCTGTACGTGAAGACCAAGAGCGGCAAGCCGTCGGTCGCGACCTGGGTCCACATCGGCTGAGCCGGGCGCTCAGCGCGCGGACCCGCGCCGCCACCACCAGAGGCCGGCCGCCACGCCCGCGGCCAGCGGCAGCACGGCGAGCAGCGGCAGCGGCAGCCGTGAGGCGGGCTCATCGTCGGCCACCGCCTTCTGCGCGGCCGGCGGCGCGGACTCCTGCACCGTCGGCGCCGGGGTGGCCGGGGGAGGCGTGGCGGTCGGGTTCGGCATCTGCTGGCCGTTCAGCTCCGGGCCCGTCGGCTGCGTCGCGCGCGGCTCCCCGACGTGCAGGGCGAAGGCGTCGGTGCGCAGGCCGACGCCGCCGCGGGTGATCTCGAACCCTGCCTGGACCTTGCACAGGTAGGCGTCGGGGCGCTGGAAGCCGCGGGCCACCGCGTCCGCGGCGAACGGCTTGAGGTCGAAGTCGTCGATGGCGGTGGTGTTCTCGCGCATGTCGTAGATGAGCCCGACCTGCCCGGTCGGTCCGGTGAACCGGTAGAGGTCGTAGGTGCGGCCGCCCAGGCTCACCGCGTCGGCGATCTTCCACTGCGGGGACGGGTCGATGCCCGGGCTGGTCAGCCAGATCATGATCTCCAGCGCGCCGCCGTTCGCGACGATGTGCGGCGCCGTCGAGGTGCACGCGGCGGCGTCCGGGTGGTACCAGACGTCGTAGGAGGCGTTGTAGTCGCCTTCTGCGGTGCCGATCCGCCAGGTCGTGCGGACGTCCTTGGGATCGTCCACGCGCAGCGGGAGCCGCTGGTCGGCGAGCGCCGTGCCGATGTTCGGGTACGCGCCGGGAGGCGCCCCGTTCTGGAGGTTGCCCCAGTCGAGGGAGCTGGCGCTGACGGTGAAGCCCGCACCGCCCTCGTAGGTGACACAGATCTCACCGTTGCTGTTCCACCGGTTCGCCTGGACCGCGTACCCGCCCTCGACGAACCCGGGCTCGCCGGTGTTGCAGCGGGTCTCCGCGCGCGCCGCCGCGCCCCAGGGGCACAGCGCCGCCACCAGCGCGATAGCGGCCGCGCCACCCAGTGTCGCTCGCAAGAACCGGCCTTCCTCCTGGGGCTTTCCGTCGCCCCATCGAAGCACAAGGCGGGCAGTGCGCAGGCAGATTCCGGGCAAAGATCACGACGCCGCCGGTTTCGTTAACCGGGCGGAAATCTGCTACGTTCGCAGATGTGCTGTTCGGTCTGCTCCTCCTTAGCGGCCGCGACGAGGCCTGACGGACGGGCTTCCTCGTCGCGGAGCTGAGTGTCGCCCGTCGTAGATTCTTAAGATCGAAGACGAGGAGCGGTACCCCCGATGAACGAGCAGAAGCCCAGCGGAATGCCCTACCAGCGCTACGCCCCCTTCCCGGCGATCAAGCTGACGGACCGCACCTGGCCCGACAAGGTCATCACCGAGGCGCCCCGCTGGTGCGCGGTGGACCTGCGCGACGGCAACCAGGCGCTGATCGACCCGATGGACTCCGCCCGCAAGCTGAAGATGTTCAAGCTGCTGGTGCAGATGGGCTACAAGGAGATCGAGGTAGGGTTCCCCGCCGCCTCGCAGACGGACTTCGACTTCGTCCGCACGATCATCGAGGACGGCCTGATCCCCGACGACGTCGCGATCCAGGTGCTGACCCAGGCCCGCCCCGAGCTGATCCAGCGGACCTTCGAGTCCCTGGCGGGCGCCAAGCAGGCGATCGTCCACCTGTACAACTCGACCTCCACCCTGCAGCGCCGGGTCGTCTTCGGCCAGGACAAGGACGGCATCACCGCGATCGCCGTCGAGGGCGCCAAGCTGTGCAAGAAGCTGGCCGCCGAGTCCGAGGCGCAGGGCACCCGGATCTTCTTCGAGTACTCGCCCGAGTCCTTCACCGGCACCGAGCTGGAGTACGCCGTCGAGGTCTGCAACGCCGTCAACGACGTGTGGCAGCCGACCCCGGAGTGGAAGGTCATCATCAACCTGCCGGCGACGGTGGAGATGGCGACCCCGAACGTCTACGCCGACCAGATCGAGTGGATGAACCGGAACCTGGCCTACCGGGACTCTGTCGTGCTGTCGCTGCACCCGCACAACGACCGCGGCACCGCGGTCGCCGCCGCCGAGCTGGGCTACCAGGCCGGCGCCGACCGCATCGAAGGGTGCCTGTTCGGCAACGGTGAGCGCACCGGCAACGTCTGCCTGGTCACCCTGGGCCTGAACCTGTTCACCCAGGGCGTCGACCCGGAGATCGACTTCTCCGACATCGACGAGATCCGCCGCACCGTCGAGTACTGCAACCAGCTGCCCGTCCACGAGCGCCACCCCTACGGCGGCGACCTGGTCTACACGGCCTTCTCCGGCTCCCACCAGGACGCCATCAAGAAGGGCTTCGAGCACCTGGAGCGCGACGCGAAGGCCGCGGGCGTGCCCGTCGACGCGTTCACCTGGCAGGTGCCCTACCTGCCGATCGACCCCAAGGACGTCGGCCGCTCCTACGAGGCGGTCATCCGGGTCAACAGCCAGTCCGGCAAGGGCGGCGTCGCCTACATCATGAAGACCGAGCACTCGCTGGAGCTGCCCCGCAAGCTGCAGATCGAGTTCTCCCGCGTCGTGCAGGCCCGCACCGACGACGAGGGCGGCGAGGTCACCGCCGAGGCCATGTGGCAGATCTTCGAGAAGGAGTACCTGTCGGCCGGCCCCCGCGTCGGCCTGCTGGCGCACCGCACCTCCTCGCGCGTCGACGAGAAGGACCTGCTGAACTGCGACGTCCGCGTCGACGGCGAGATCCGCGAGATCGAGGGCATCGGCAACGGCCCCATCAGCGCCTTCGTCGACGCCCTGGCCCCCATCGGCATCGACGTCCGCGTCCTGGACTACGCCGAGCACGCCATGAGCGAGGGCGGCGACGCCAAGGCCGCCGCCTACGTCGAATGCCAGATCGGCGACCAGACCCTGTGGGGCGTCGGCGTCGACGCCAACATCGTCACGGCCTCCCTGAAGGCCGTCCTGTCCGCCGTGAACCGTGCTTGATAGGGCTGACTCGCTCAGTTTCACCGTTGATCGAGTGCGGCCCTGACCAGATCGGTTTCCAGGGAGCGCCGCCAGGCGCGATGCCGCACGTGATCGGGCGCCCCTGGGCTGCCCGCAGGCCCCCAGGGCCGGAGGGCAGCCCAGGGATCTCAAGCGCCCGATCACAGCCCGGCGCAGGCCCCACAGGGCCGGAGCCGGGCAAAAAAACAGGCCCCCGAGAGGTGATGATCTCACCCATCGGGGGCCTTTTGCTTGCGCCCGTGCGGCCCCGCCGTCCGCAGCGCGCTGGAACGTCCTAGAGGACAGCCCTCTAGGACGGCCCTAGAGGAACACTGAGGCGCCGTAGACGGCGACCCAGGTGCCGCCGAGGGCCAGGATGACGCGGTCGCCGAGGAGGACGTCCTCGGGGGCGCCTGCCTCGCCCTTGTCGACGATCAGGGCGTAACGCAGGATGGCGAGCGTCATAGGGACGATGGAGAGCAGCTTGAGCTGCCCGACGGACGATCCGTCGGGCCCCTCCAGCGCCCACAGGCAGTAGGAGAGCAGCATCAGCGCCGCGGCTCCCTGCCACACGAAGCGCAGGTAGCTCTCGCTGTACTCGCTGAGGAGCTTGCGCGTGTGCTTGGCGTCCTCCCCGAGCTTGGCGAGTTCCCCGGCGCGCTTGGCGCCCACCACGAACAGCGAGCCGAACCCGACGGTGACCAGGAACCACTGCGACGGCGCGACGTCGGACGCGGTGCCGCCCGCCAGACCCCGCATGAGGAAGCCGGAGGCGACGACCGCGATGTCGAGGACCGCGACGTGCTTGAGCTTCACGCAGTAGAGGATCTGCACGATCGCGTACACCGCGAGGATCAGCGAGGTCTGCCAGTTGAGCAGCAGGACCGCGCCGAGCACCGACAGCATCGACAGGCCGAGCCCGACGCCGTAGGCCACCGGAACGGGGACGATCCCGGACGCGACGGGCCGCATCCTCTTGGTGGGGTGGGCCCGGTCGGCTTCGGCGTCCATCGCGTCGTTGAGCAGGTAGATGCCCGAGGCGGCGCAGCAGAACAGCACGAAGACCAGGGCGGTCCTGCCGAGGACGGCGGCCTCGAAGATCCGCGCGCCCGCGAGCGGCGCGGCGAGCACGAGGACGTTCTTGGTCCACTGCTTGGGCCGGGCCGTCCGGAGCAGGCCTTTGTACAGGCCGAGCCGTGACGGCAGTGGTGTCGTATCGAGAGTGAGACTCACGGCGGGGGGTTCCTTTCGGAGGAGTCTAGCGACGGGTGTCGGGGTCGGCCTCCAGGCGGAACAGCTTGCCGTCCGGTGGCGGGTTGTAACGGGGGGCGACGCCGCCCAGGTCGGTGACGAACGTGAACGAGGGGTCCTTGTACAGGGCCTCGCGTACCGGGTCCCACACCACGGAGCGATCGATGAGCACGTGATCGGCCCCCACCTCGCGCAGTTCCTTGATGAGGGTCGCCGTGTCGGGCGGCGGCTCGACGACGACGAGGTCGCGCTGCATGGCGGTGCCCCGGATGGGCTGCAGCAGCGACTGGAGGTTGCCGCGCGCGACCGCGATGACGGTCCCGGCGGGGAGGGCGTCGAGCGCGCCGAACTCCGTCCACGGCCAGATCCGCCGCGACCGGTCGGGTTCCATGGTGAGCGCGAGCGCCCGCTCCAGGGGCAGGCCGCCGGTCCTGTCGAACATCGCCTTGTCGGCGGGGTCGCCGGTGGTGATGGCGACGTGCCGGTGGCCGGTGAAGACCGCCATCGCGACGCTCACCGCGAGCACCAGCCGCAGCGCCACCGCGGAGTTGCGGGCGAAGGAGCGGCCTTCGGAGAGCCGCGCGGTGAAGTAGACCGCGAAGATCAGCAGGCAGCCGTAGCCGAGCAGTACGTACCTGCCCCACCAGGGGGCGAGGCTCGGGCCGTAGGTGGCGCCGATGCCGAGCAGCAGGAGGAGGCCGATGCCGGGGTGCCGCCACGAGTTCTTCAGCCACATCACGATGCCGAGGATCGAGATGGGCAGCACGAACGTCATCCACGCGATGCCGAGCCCGCCGAGCCGCACGTCGTAGACCTGGGTGGTGAGCAGGTCGGTGAACGGCTGCGACCAGGACTCCCAGAGCTGCTCGGGCAGTGACATCTTGCGCAGTTCGAGCGGGACGTTGGTGTTCATCACCACGTCCTCGACGGTGCCCAGCCCCTCGAACCCGAGCATGGTGACCGGGTAGAAGGGGTTCTTGTAGTGCATCCAGGTCCGCAGGTACCAGTAGCCGCCGATGACGAGGATCGGCAGGATCAGCGCGGGCGCGGCCCGGAAGAAGGGCCAGAGGCCGAGCCGGTGCCTTCCGGACGCCCAGGCGACGGCGACGAACGCGGCGCAGCCGGCGACGCCCATCACCGCGAGGTTGCTGGACTTGGTGGCGGTGGCGGCGCCGAGCGCGAAGCCGAGCACCAGCATCTTGCGGACGATCACCTGGGTGGGCTTGCCGGACAGTTCCGTGGCCCCGGGCAGGCTGGCGAGCACGGCGAGGGCGGCGAGACCGAACGCGGCGCTCTGCACGTCGACGTAGAAGGTGTTGGCCTGCGCGAACACCGACGGTGTCAGCAGGAACACGAGCCCGACGAGGAGGGCGGGGGCCCGCTTCAGGCCGAGCCGCCGGGCGAGGGCGACGAGCGACGCGCCGGCGAGCAGGTAGCCGGGAAGGAGGAAGAGGACGCCGTAGTCGGGGAATCCGAGGAACACCATCGGCCAGCCGGCGAGGGACTCGACGCCCATCGGGTAGGCGTCGGCCCAGATGACCTCGGTGGCCCTGCCGACCTCTCCGGCCTGGACCCACGCCGACGGCGCGACCAGGTGGTACATGAGGCCGTCCCAGTCGCTGGCCGGGAGGCGTACGCCGAACCAGGCGCGCACGGCGTAGACGAACACCGTGAGCAGCGTCAGGGCGAAGACGATGCCGTGCGGGCCCCAGCCGCGGAACGCGCGGCGCAGCCAGGTCTGCGCGCGCCTTCGGAACAGGCCGGGGTTGCGGCGTTCCTCGCGGAACGCGGCGAAGAGGCCGACGGCGCCGAAGACCCAGGCGCCGAGGGTAAGGGGGATCGGCTGGTAGAGGTGGGCGAGGGCGCCCACCACCACGGTGAGCAGCATGATGGAGCCCAGGGAGAACACCCAGAACGCGATGACCGCGTCCGAGGCCCTGGACGGCCTCGTCCACACCGTGAGCCCGAAGGCGCCTGCAAGGACTCCGAGAGTCGCTGTGATCAGGAGCGCCGCAGGCAACAACACTGTGGTTCTCCTTCCCGTTGAGCGCAGGGGGGAGCATCGCTCAACTGGGACGGAAGAGTATCCCAAAGTTTACCCGGGTTGTTCCGTATTGCCGAGAAATAGGTGATTCTGCCCTAGGATCGGGAGGTGCACCGATACCGGAATTTGATCGGCGAGCTCGCCCGCTTCGGCGGTGTGGGCGTGATCTGCGTTGGCATCAACTACCTCCTGTTCAACCTCCTGAGCATCAGCTATGGGTGGGGGGCGCTCACCGCCAACTCCCTGGCCATGGTCGTCTCCACGACCGTCGGATTCCTCGCCAGTCGCTACTGGACCTTCCGCCACATCCGCACGGAGAGTGCAGCGCGCGAATACACACTGTTCTTTGTGATGAATGGTGTGGGATACGTCATCACCCAAGCGGTCCTGGCGCTCGCGGCCCACCTGACGTTGGAGGGTAAACTTTGGTCAAATATCGCGCTGACGGTCGGTATCGGCTTGGCGACCGTGTTCCGCTACTTCGGCTACAAGCGCTGGGTTTTCGTGGGGGCGGACGGCGGGACCGCCGAGGTTGACAGCGTCGGCGGCGGGGCGGTCGCCGGCGCCGCCACGGTCACCGCGCCCGACCTACCCCTCCCCATCTTCAGCGATGGGCGGATTGAGAATGTCACACCTCAGATGCGGCCATCGGGCACACCTTCGGCATGGCCCGCCCCTCCCTCGGCGCGCGGCCTCCGGCCCGCCGAGGTCAGCCGTCCAGCACATGGTGGACGAGCTCGCGGAGCGCGCCCGTCAGCTCCGACTCGCCGACCGTGACATGCCTGCCGTCGATGTCGATCTCGTAGGAGAACCGGTCGGGCGCCCGGCGGGCCCGCGCGCCGCTTGAGGCGGCCGGATCGACCCGCGCCACGAGAGCGCGCAGCACCGGGTCGGCAGCGGTGTCGGAACTGCCCCGCCGGACGATCCCGGCGAAACCGCCGGTGCGCACGACCGTCACCTTCATCGCCGGACGCCCACCGACGTCCAGGCGTGCACGACGGCCTCGTGCTCGGGTGAGCCGGCCCCGAACCTGGCGGACGCGGCGGCCGCCGTCGCCGCGGAGAACCCCTGGAAGTCGGTGTCGGGGTAGAGCGTCCCGCCCGTCAGGGTGTCGAACCAGATCAGCCCCGCGCGCTCCCAGGCGTGGCCGCCGAGCTCGGCCGCCAGCAGGTAGAAGGCGCGGTTCGGGATGCCCGAGTTGATGTGCACGCCGCCGTTGTCCTGGTGGGTGCGCACGTAGGCGTCCATGTGGCCGGGCTGCGGGTCGGCGCCCAATTCCGGATCGTCGTAGGCGGTGCCGGGCGCCTTGAGCGAGCGCAGCGCCGCCCCCTGGACCGACGGGCCGAACAGCCCCGCGCCGATGAGCCAGTCCGCCTCGTCGGCGGTCTGCCCGAGGTGGTGCTGCTTGACCAGCGAGCCGAACACGTCCGACACGGACTCGTTGAGCGCGCCGGGCTGCCCGTAGTAGGCGAGGTCGGCCGTGTGCTGGGTGACGCCGTGCGCCAGTTCGTGCGCGGTGACGTCGAGCGGGCCGGTGAACGACAGGAACAGCCTGCCGTCGCCGTCGCCGTAGACCATCTGGGCGCCGTCCCAGAAGGCGTTGTCGTAGTCGGCGCCGTAGTGGACGGTCGAGACCATCTCCATCCCGGCGTTGTCGATGGAGTCGCGGTCGTAGACGTCCTCGAAGAAGCGGAACGTCGCGCCGAGCCATTCGTAGGCCTGGTCGGCGATGGGATCGCCGGTCGGCTGCTGGCCCTCGGAGCGGACGGTCTTGCCGGGCAGCTCCTCAAGGTTCATCGCGTCCTTGATCGTGCGGTACGGCTCGTCCCTGCGCCCGTTGCCCTGCCCGCCGGGTCCGGCCAGGCGTCTCTCGGTGCGGGTGGCGGCGTCCAGCCGGAGGGTGCGCAGCGCCAGCGCGCGCAGTTCCGGATCGGTGGAGCTCTCCAGGACCCGCTCCAGGATGTGCGGGGGCACGATCGTGCATCTCATGCGCCCCACCGTGTCACGGCGGGGGCGCCCGGCCCAGGGAAATCGCCGGGGCGCGGCCGGATCCGGTCGCGCTGCGCATCCGGATGATCACCGTGTGGCGGCGGGGGCGCCCGTTTCACGGCGGCCCATGCGGGACAATGGGCGATGTGACGATCTATCGTGATGAGGGCATCGTGCTGCGCACCCAGAAACTGGGGGAGGCCGACCGGATCGTCACCGTCCTCACCCGGCGGACCGGCAAGATCCGGGCCGTCGCCAAGGGCGTCCGCAAGACCAGGTCGAAGTTCGGCGCCCGGCTTGAGCCGTTCACCCATGTCGACCTCCAACTGTACGAGAAGCGCTCGCTCGACCTGATCTCCCAGGCCGAGACCATCCGGCCCTACGGCGAGCCGCTCGTCTCCGACTACCCCCGCTACACCGCGGGCGTGGCGATGCTGGAGGCCGCCGACAAGCTCACCGCCGAGGAGCGCGAGCCGTCGCTGCGGCAGTTCCTCCTGCTCGTCGGGGCGCTGCGCACCCTCGGCGACCGCAGCCACGAGGCCCGGCTGGTGCTCGACGCCTTCCTGCTGCGCTCGCTGTCGGTCGCCGGATGGGCGCCCGCGCTGGACGAGTGCGCGCGCTGCGGCGGCCGGGCCGGGATCCGCGGCTTCTCCCTCCCGGCGGGCGGCGCGCTGTGCCTGGCCTGCCGGGTGCCGGGCTCGGCGACGCCGGCCCCGGAGACCTTCGAGCTCATGATCGCGCTGCTGCGCGGCGACTGGGAGCACGCCGACGGCAGTGATGATCGACACCGGGTAGAGTGCAGCGGCCTCGTGGCCGCCTACCTGCAATGGCATCTGGAGCACGGGATCAGATCGCTGCGCCATGTCGAGAGGAGCAAGACTGTTGAGGTTCCGCGCACCGGACCCGCACCCGAGCGGAGCTAAGCCGCCGGAACTGCCCAAGGAGCTGATCCCGCGGCATGTGGCGATCGTCATGGACGGCAACGGCCGCTGGGCCAAGGAGCGGGGCCTCGCCCGCACCGAGGGCCACAAGCAGGGCGAGTACTCGCTCTTCGACGTGGTCGAGGGGGCGATCGAGCTCGGCGTGCCGTATCTGTCGGCCTACGCCTTCTCCACCGAGAACTGGCGCCGCTCGCCCGAGGAGGTCCGCTTCCTCATGGGCTTCAACCGCGAGGTGCTGCGCCGCCGCCGCGACCAGCTCAACTCCCTGGGCGTCCGGGTGGTCTGGGCGGGCCGCAAGCCGAAGCTCTGGCGCTCGGTGATCAGCGAACTGGAGACGGCCGAGGAGATCACCAGGGGCAACGACGTCCTCACTCTCCAGTTCTGCGTGAACTACGGCGGCCGGGCGGAGATCGCCGACGCGATGGCCGCCATGGGCCGCGACGTCAAGGCGGGCCGGCTCAGTCCGGACAAGATCACCGAGAAGACCGTGGCGAAGTACCTCTACCAGCCGTCGGTCCCGGACGTCGATCTCTTCCTGCGCCCGTCGGGGGAGCAGCGCACGTCGAACTTCCTGTCCTGGCAGTCGGCCTACGCCGAGATGGTCTTCATGGACACCCTCTGGCCCGACTTCGACCGGCGGCACTTCTGGTACGCCTGCGAGGTGTACGCGAGCCGGGACCGCCGCTACGGCGGCGCCGAACCCAATCCTGTAATTACTACCTGATTAGTGTAGTATCGGTTTCGGCGAGGGGCACCGCTCTCACGGCGCGCGATCGGTGCCCCTCCTGCCTTGGCTCGGCTCGGGGCGTCCCCTGATCGTCACCCGGCCGTCGAATGTGGGGGACGCCACATGAGGGATCCGACATGGCGGACACCGCGAGTGGAAACAAGGTCAGGTTTGTCGGAGCATGCCTGTAGGGTGCCGCCTCATGAGCTTCCCCCCATCTGGTCCGCCCTACCCCGGCGACCCCAACCAGCCGCCGCAGCCGTACGGGCAGCCAGCGCAGCCCTACGGGCAGCCTGGCGGACCTGGTCCGGGCGGGTACGACCCCTACGGCCAGAGCAACCAGCCCGGCCCTTACGGCCAGCAGCAGGCTCCTTATGGCCAGCCCGGCGGCCCCGGCACCCCGCCGCCGTTCCCCGGCGCGCCCGTCCCGGGCGGCAACCCCTTCGACGCGCCCCCCGGCGGCTTCCCGCCGCCGCCCGGCCGCCCGCCCAAGAAGGGGATCGGCGCGCGCCTTCTCGGCTGCGCCGGCGTCGTCGGTGTCCTCATCGTGTTCGGCGTGGTGAAAGTCCTCATCGGCTCGGGCGTGGACGAGGTCGACGACGCCCTCAACGGCCCCGACCGCGCCGGGCCGTCCGCGGAGATCACCGAGGGCGGCACCCTGGACCCGTGGGACCTCAAGGTCGGCGACTGCTTCCTGGACGACCAGACGACGAACACCTCGGCCGACGGCCAGACGGTCTACTCGATCGACGCGCTGCCCTGCACCGACCCGCACAACGCCCAGGTGCTCACGACGCTGACGCTGACCGGGGCGTTCCCCGGCGGCCAGGCGGTCGTCGACAAGTGCGGCACCAAGCTCCAGACCTGGTTCGACGGGCACCCCGCCGCCGTCAAGAAGCTGGAGAAGAAGGACCCGGGCTTCCAGGTCCTGGCCTACTACCCGGACGGCGCGGCCTGGAACACGGGCGGCAGCCGGGTGACGTGCAGCGTCTACACCCACACGAACATCACCTTCAAGGTGCCCTGAGGGCGCGTCAAGGTAAAGAGTCAAGAAATCGGTAAAGCCGCCTCCGGAAGATCCGGAGGCGGCTTTTTCTTTACCTTTCGGCCCCGGGGCCGCGCCGTTCAGAGGAGCGTCGCGTCGAGGGTGATCGTCGTGCCCGAAAGGGCCTTGCTGACGGGGCAATCGGCCTTTGCGGCCTGGGCCGCGGTCTCGAAGTCGGCGGCGCTGAGGCCGGGCACCGAGGCGCGGACCGTCAGGTGGATCCCGGTGATCCCCTCGCCCGGCTGGAAGGTGACGTCGGCCTTGGTGTCGACGGTGTCGGGCGGGGTTCCGGCCCCGGCCAGGCCATGGGACAGGGCCATGGAGAAGCAGGTGGAGTGGGCCGCGGCGATGAGTTCCTCAGGGCTGGTGCGGCCTTCGGGCTTCTCGGCGCGGGACGGCCAGCTCACCTCGTAGGTGCCGATGCCGGAGGAGTCGAGGGAGACGGTGCCCTGCCCGCCGATGAGCGGGCCCTCCCAGTGCGCGTGCGCGGTGCGGGTCGTAGCCATGATCGGAATGCTAGCGCCAATCTCGTTATCCCTTGGAGATATGGGGTTCCGCGCCCTACTACTGACCCAAGTGAAGCGGACATTTGACGCCTCCTTGACGGATATGGTTAACTAACCGTTATCAAGACAAGAACGGGCAAACCAGTCCCGGGTCTTGGTCAGACAAAGCGGCTTTCAGCCCGCATCATGCGCGGTCCTGCGTCCCCGGCGCCCGACTCGCGCGACAGCCCGGACTCCCTTCCAGCGGAGCCGACGGCCACGGAGATCCAGATCGAGATCCCGCCGCCCGGGCTGAGCCCTGTCACCCGATCAAAGGAACGACCTTGTCTTCTCAGCGTGCTCTCACCCTGTCTCTGACCGGCGTTGTGGCCCTCGCGGCCGTCACCACCGGCGTCGTCGCCAACGCCGATGAGTCCACCGCCCCGACCTCCGCCACCGCCGCGGTCTCGACGAAGAGCGCCGCTGCCACCGACTCGGCCGCCGCCAAGAAGGCCGCCGCGGCCGAGAAGGCCGCCGCGGCCGAGAAGGCCGCCGACGAGGCGAAGAAGGACAAGGAAGAGGCGAAGGCCAAGGTCCTGTGGAGCGGCACCACCACCGCCTCCTACTTCTGGGACGACGGCTCCGGCGTCGCCGGCGACACCGGCGCCCCGGCGTCCGGCAAGCCGATGCAGAAGGGCATGTTCGCCTCCCCGTCCTGGCCCATGAACACCAAGGTCAAGGTCACCTACAAGGACCGCTCCGTCACCGGCTTCGTCGGCGACCGCGGTCCGGGCGAGCCCTCGCACCGCGGCGTCATGCTCGACCTCGACACCTACACCTTCCGGTACCTGTACGACGGAGGCAAGCCGTCCAGCGTCTACAGCGCGGGCGTCGACGAGGGCCACCTGAAGGGCGTCAAGGTCGAGGTCCTCAAGTGGGGCACCGGCGCCGGCACCAAGGGCGCCTGGCAGCCCTTCGGCTCCTAAGACCTGATCTGGAACGCTCCACACCCTCCGGCGCTCCAGATCCCCTGACCCTCCGACGCGCAAGCCCTCGGCCGCCCCCGGCCGAGGGCTTGCGCGCTGTGCCGTCCGGCCGCGCCGCCCGGCGCGTACTGGCCAGGTCCGGCACACGAAAAAGGGGCCGCCCCTGCGGGGCGGCCCCTTTCCGGGGTCGTGCGGTGTCAGCAGCCGATGAGCTGGGCTGCGAGGAAGCCCTCGACCTGGTCGAGGCCGATGCGCTCCTGCTTCATGCTGTCGCGCTCGCGGATGGTGACCGCGTTGTCCTCGAGGGTGTCGAAGTCGACGGTGACGCAGAAGGGGGTGCCGATCTCGTCCTGGCGGCGGTAGCGGCGGCCGATGCCGCTGGCGTCGTCGAAGTCGACGTTCCAGTGCTTGCGCAGCTGGGCGGCGAGGTCGCGGGCCTTCGGCGAGAGGTCGGAGTTGCGCGACAGCGGCAGCACCGCGACCTTGACCGGCGCGAGGCGCGGGTCGAGGCGCAGCGAGACGCGGGTCTCCATCTGGCCCTTGGCGTTGGGCGCTTCGTCCTCGGTGTAGGCGTCCATGAGGAAGGTCAGCAGCGCCCGGTCGACGCCCGCCGCGGGCTCGATCACGAACGGGGTGTAGCGCTCGCCGCTCGCCTGGTCGAAGAAGTTCAGCTCCTTGCCCGAGGCCGCCGAGTGCGCGTTCAGGTCGTAGTCGGTGCGGTTGGCGATGCCCTCGAGCTCGCCCCACTCCGAACCCTGGAAGCCGAAGCGGTACTCGATGTCGACGGTCCGCTTGGAGTAGTGGGAGAGCTTCTCCTTGGCGTGCTCGTAGAACCGCAGGTTCTCCTCACGGATGCCCAGGTCGCGGTACCACGCCATGCGGGTGTCGATCCAGTACT
Organism: Actinocorallia aurea; assembly: GCF_054783995.1. Lineage (NCBI taxonomy): Bacteria > Bacillati > Actinomycetota > Actinomycetes > Streptosporangiales > Thermomonosporaceae > Actinocorallia > Actinocorallia aurea. The sequence continues at coordinate 169,541 of NZ_BAAGPQ010000032.1, read as the reverse complement.
GGTGCCACTCCTCGTCCGTGCCCGGCTGGACGAAGAACTCCATCTCCATCTGCTCGAACTCGCGAGTGCGGAAGATGAAGTTGCCCGGCGTGATCTCGTTGCGGAACGACTTGCCGATCTGGCCGATGCCGAAGGGGACCTTGCGGCGGGCCGACTGCTCGACGTTCTTGTAGTTGATGAAGATGCCCTGGGCGGTCTCCGGGCGCAGGTAGGCCAGGCCGGAGGCGTCCTCGACGGGGCCGAGGTAGGTCTTGAGCAGGCCGCTGAACTGCTTGGGCTCGGTGAAGGCGCCCTTGGTGCCGCAGTTCACGCAGGTGAGGTCGGCGAGGCCGTTCGCCGGCGGGCGGCCGTGCTTCTCCTCGTACGCCTCTTCCAGGTGGTCGGCCCGGTACCGCTTGTGGCAGTTCTGGCACTCGGTGAGCGGGTCGGTGAACGTCTGGACGTGGCCGCTGGCCTCCCAGACCTCCCGGTTGAGGATCACGCACGAGTCGAGGCCGACGACGTCGTCGCGGCCCTGCACCATGGACTTCCACCACTGGCGCTTGACGTTGTTCTTCAGCTCGATGCCGAGCGGGCCGTAGTCCCAGGACGCACGGAGCCCGCCGTAGATCTCGCTGGAGGGGAACACGATGCCCCTGTTCTGGGACAGCGAGACGATCTTTTCCATCACATCGGAACGGCGGGCCATGAGTATGTCTCCAGCAGGGAACCCCGGTAATTGACGGTTTTGAGTCTAGGGCACGGGGGTAGGACCCAAGGTCGATTGACGGCCTGGGTTACGGTGCGGGCCGTGCCGGGCCCGTCACCGGGCGTCAGTACACGAGCCCGTCGACGATGTTGCTGTCGACATGCAGCTTCACCCCGCCGTGCCGCTCGGCGTGGCCGCCCCGGTACTGCTTGATCCTCCGGTGCGGGTGCCACAGGTCGTCGGGCACGTGCTCGTCGCCGTGCACGCGCTTGCGGCCGTCCCAGCGGGCGAACCAGATCGCGTCCGGCCGCCGGAACCGCTCCTCGCCGTCCCTGGTGCGCTCGGCGTCGGCGACGTCCTTGATCCCTGCGGAGACGCTGCTGTAGACACCGGACTTGTAGTCGAGTTCGTGCAGCCGCTCGGTCCAGGAGTGCAGGAACCGCAGGACCGCCTTGCGGCAGCCCTTGTCCTTGCGGCTGTAGGCCTCGATGTCGAAATAGAGCGGCTGGCCTTCGGGGATGCCCAGCTCCTGCGCCTTGGCCACGGCGTCTTCGGCGCTGAGCACGCCCTTCTCGGCGGCGTCGCGCTTGCCGAAGCGGGCCCGGAAGGGCGAGCAGGGCGCCTGCGGGCCCACGTAGGTGGGGATCAGGCGGTAGCCCATCGCCCGGACGTTCTTCACCCACGCCTTGGTGAGCCGTGGCTGGGCACAGCCCCGCGCCGCGCCGCCGATGTAGATGTTGGTGATCGAGTAGGCCTCGCGCCAGGCGCGCATGGTGCGCTGGGAGGGCGCGGAGCAGGTGTCGAACGCGGGGCCCCGGTGCCAGGCCCGCGGCTGCGGCTCGGGCTCGTCGAACTCCTCGTCCTCGGGCTCGGGCGGCGCGCCCGGCCCGGCGGTCGCCGAGCGCAGGGTGCGTTCCAGGAGCGCGCGGTCGGCGCCGTAGACGCCGGTGACCCGGACTCCGGCCTGGGGCAGGTCGACCGTCGTCTGGCGGTCGACGGCCTCGGCGACCTTCAGCGTGCTGAGCGAGGTGCGCGCGGCGCGGCGGCCCGCGTCCGGCGCCTTGCGCTCGGCGGCGGGCAGCGCCGTGACGTGGATCGCCTCGGTCCTGCCGACGACCCGGGCCGGGCAGTCGGGTTCGCCGCTCGGTACGCCGAGGTAGACGGCGTGCTCGTCGAATCTGACGCACCGGCGCGGGTCCCCGTCGAGGCGGTAGACGGGCCAGCCCCGGGGAACGGCGATCCGCAGCCCCCCGTATTCGACGGTGTGGGCTGGCGCGTCCGGCAGCGCGGTCGCGTCCGGGCCGGGGGTGATCGCGGTGATCCCCACGATGGCGGAGACCGCGCCGAGGCCCCCGATGGAAAGGATGACGGCTCTGCGCATGTGACGTTCCCCCCAAGCGGATCTCGCCATTGATCACCGGCGGGGAGGGCGGGCAAACCCGCGGTGGCCAGGCCTTACCCGGGCTTGATCACTTCGTAGGCGCCGGGTTCGTCGACGGCCAGCGCCGACAGCGGGACGAAGACCTGCCGGACGGCGCCGAGCGCCCGGCGGTAGAAGCCGGCTCCTTCCCACCGGGTGACCAGGGCCCAGAGGTCGGGTTCGTCCACGCAGCGGCCGAGTTCTCCGCCGAGATACCCGGGGGAGGACTCCATCGCCGCGAGGACGGGGGCCATACGGGCGGTGAAGTCGGCGTCGTCGGCGACGCGGTACCTGGTGATCGCGAACATCCGGCCATCCTGGCACCCTGGACGGCATGCCTTTGCGTGATCTGGTGGAACGGCGCAGCGCGACGACGGTGGTCTTCCTGCACAGGCTGCCGCCGTGGGTGCTCCCGCTCGTGGTGGCGGCGCTGATGGTGGTGGGCCTGTTCGTGCGCACGTGGGCGGGCGCGCTGGCCATGGCGGCGCTCGCGCTGTTCCTCGGCTGGTTCGCCTATCTTTCGTGGCCGGGGCTGGCGTGGTCGGCGCGGCTGCTGCGGGTGGGCGCGGTCGTCCTGCTGATCGCCTTCGCGGTCGGAGATATCACTCGATTTTGACAATCGTTTTCATTTTCCGCATGATGGGGGCATGAAGCGCCCCCTTCTGACATCAGCTGTTATGTCCGGAATGCTCCTTGCGACCGCCGCGTGCGGCGGCGGAGGCGGCACGGGCGCTGACGGTGGCCGCACCGCGGTGACCGCCTCGTTCTACCCGATGGCCTGGCTCGCCGAGCGCGTCGGCGGCGACCACGTGTCCGTCAGCACGCTCACCGCGCCCGGCGCCGAGCCGCACGACCTCGAGCTCTCGCCGCGCCAGGTCGGCGAACTGAGCGAGACCGGGCTCGCCCTCTACGTCAAGGACCTCCAGCCCGCCGTCGACGACGCGATCGCCCAGCACGCCGCGGACCGCGCGCTGGACGCAGGCTCCGTCGTCGACCTGCTCCCCTCCGACGGCCACTCCCACGAAGAGGAGGCGCACGCCGAGGAGGAGCACGCCCACGAGGGCGATCACGACCCCCACCTCTGGATGGACCCGAGCCGGATGGCGACCGTCGCCGCCGCGCTGGGAGAGCGCCTCGCCAAGGTCGACCCCGGCAACGCCGCCGACTACAAGGCGGGCGCCCAGAAGACCGCCGACGAACTGACGGCCCTGGACGGCGAGTTCAAGGAGGGCCTCGCCTCCTGCAAGGACCACACGATCGTCACGAGCCACACCGCCTTCACCTACCTCGCCAGCCGCTACGGCCTGGAGCAGGTCGGCGTGTCCGGGCTCGACCCCGAGGCCGAGCCCTCGCCGCGCCGCCTCGCCGAACTCGTCGAGCACATCAAGGAGCACGGCGTCACCACGGTCTTCACCGAGACCCTCGCCAGCCCCAAGGTCGCGCGGACCCTCGCGGAGTCCGCGGGCGTCAAGACCGCGGTCCTCGACCCGGTCGAGGGCGTCGCCGAAGGCTCCTCCGACGACTACCTGTCGCTCCAGCGCGCGAACCTCGCCGCGCTGCGAACGGCTCTCTCCTGCTCCTGAACGACCTGCTCCTGAACGACCTGCTCCTGAACGACCTGCTCCTGAACGACCTGCTCCTGAACGACCTGCTCCTGAACGACCTGCTCCTGAACGACCTGCTCCTGAACGAGATGCTCCAGAACCGCGTAGCGCCCCGAAAGAGGACGACGATGACGACGACCGCCGAAGCGCCGGCGGAGACCGGCACCACCCCGGTCTTCCGGCTGAAGGGCGGCCGGGTCCGCCTGGAGGGCCGCGAGATCCTGCACGGCATCGACCTGGAGATCGCGCCAGGCGAGGTCGTCGCCCTCATGGGCCCGAACGGCTCGGGCAAGTCCACGCTCGTGCGCGCGCTCCTCGGGCTCGTCCCCCTGAGCGCCGGCGACCGCGAGGTGTTCGGCGCGCGGCGCGTGCGCGACTGGGGCCGGATCGGCTACGTGCCGCAGCGGCTCAGCGTCGGCGGCGGCGTGCCGGTGACCGTCCGGGAGATCGTCTCCTCGGGCCGGATCGCGCGGCGCTCCCGCTGGCGCCCCGCCTCGGCCGCCGACCGGAAGGCCGTCGACGAGGCCCTGGAGGCGACCGGCATCGCTCACCTCGCCAAACAGAGCGCCTCCGGCCTTTCGGGCGGCACCCAGCAGCGGGTCCTCATCGCCCGCGCGCTGGCCGGGCAGCCCGACGTGATCGTCATGGACGAGCCCCTCGCCGGGGTCGACGCCGCGAGCCAGCAGGCCCTGGCCGAGACCCTCGCCCGGCTCGTCGAGGGCGGCGTCACCGTGCTGCTCGTCCTGCACGAACTCGGACCCCTCGCCGGGCTGATCACCCGCAGCGTCGTGCTGGAGCACGGCGAGATCGTGCACGTGGGGGAGGCCCCCGAGCCGTCCGGCGACTGCGCCGAACCCGGCCACGACCACGTCCACCCGCACACGGGCGGCCCCGCCGAGGCGTCGCTGTGGGACACCGGGTTCCCGGCGCTCCGCCAGGACGACGGCCAAGTACTGAAGGACTGACAAGTGCTCGCCTACGACTTCATGCAGCGCGCCCTGCTCGCGGCGCTGCTCATCGGCCTTGCCGCGCCCGCCGTCGGCACGTTCATCGTGCAGCGGCGGCTGTCGCTCCTCGGCGACGGCATCGGCCACATCGCCCTCACCGGCGTCGCCCTCGGCCTGGTCACCAGCACCTCGCCGCTGCTCGGCGCGGTCGTCGTCTCGGTGCTCGGCGCGGTCCTCATCGAGCTGATGCGCTCCTCGGGGCGGACCGGCGGCGACGTCGCGCTCGCGCTGCTGTTCTACGGGGGCCTCGCCGGAGGCGTCCTCGTCACCAACTTCGCGCCCGGCGGCAGCACCTCCAACCTGCTGTCGTATCTGTTCGGCTCGATCAGCAGCGTGTCCGCCGAGGACCTGTACGTGATCGGCGGCCTCGTCGTCGCGGTCCTCGCCGTGCTGCTGGTGTTCGGCCGCGAACTGTTCCTGCTGTGCCAGGACGAGGAGATGGCCCGCGCGTCCGGTGTGCGGACCCGCTTCCTCAGCATCCTGCTCGCGGTCGTCGCCGCGCTCACCATCGTCGTCGCGATGAGGGTCGTCGGCCTGCTGCTCGTCAGCGCGCTCATGGTCGTGCCGGTGGCCGCCGCCCAGCAGCTCACCCGCGGCTTCAAGGCGACCGCCGCGCTCGCCATGGTCTACGGGGTGCTGTCCGCACTCGGAGGGCTCACCGCGTCCTACCAGTTCAGCGTGGGGGAGGTGAACATCTCGCCGGGTCCGGCGATCGTGATGAGCGCGCTGGCCCTGTTCGTCGTGTCCGCGGTGCTCGGCCCGCTCACCCGCCGCCGCGCGGCGCGGGCCGGGTACGGACCGCTAGAGTCGGGGCGAGAAACCGCGCTAGAGGAGGCCTCATGACGACCGCCAGACGCGACGCCGTTCGCCGCGCCCTGGCAGGGGGAGAGGGCTTCCGCAGCGCGCAGGACATCTACGCGGTCCTGCGCGCCGAAGGCTCGAAGATCGGCCTGACCACCGTCTACCGCGCGCTCCAGGCGCTGTCGGAGTCCGGCGAGGTCGACGTGCTGCGCACCGTCGACGGTGAGGCCGTCTACCGCGCGTGCTCCAGCGTCGAACACCACCACCACCTGGTGTGCCGCTCCTGCGGAAAGACGATCGAGGTGGCCGGCCCCGCCGTCGAGAAGTGGGCCGACGCGCTCGCCGAGGAGCACGGTTTCACCGACATGACCCACACCATCGAGATCTTCGGCACCTGCCCCGACTGCGCCGCGTCCTGAGAAGGATCGAACGGGTGGCCGGTTCGCCCGGTGTGGCGGGCGGCGCCGGATTAGGCTGGGTGTCAGCGGGTCCGTCTCCGCCCATGTCGGGTGGGCGGAGGCGGAACCGCCACCTCAGGACGGCGGCCTCGTGAGCCACCGTCCCGGGACGATCCCGTTCGCTAACTGAACGGATACAGGCGCTGGCCGCGATCGGCGCCGATGACCTGCATCACCGCGTTGATCAGGGCCAGGTGGGTGAACGCCTGAGGGAAGTTGCCGAGGTGCCGGCCCGTGTGCGGGTCGATCTCCTCGGCGTACAGCTGGAGGTGCGAGGCGTAACTCAGCAGCTTCTGGCAGAGCGTCCTGGCGCGCTCGGTCTCGCCGATCATCACCAGGGCCGACACGAGCCAGAACGAGCAGATCGTGAAGGTGCCCTCGTCCGAGGTGAAACCGTCGTCGGTCTCGTCGGCCCGGTACCGCAGCACCAGGTCGTCCTCGGTGAGTTCCTCGGCGATCGCCAGGACCGTCTCGCGCACCCGCTTGTCGTCGGCGGGCAGGAAGCCCACCAGCGGGATGAGCAGCACCGAGGCGTCCAGGGACTTGGCGCCGTAGTGCGCGGTGAAGACGCCCCGCTGGTCGACGGCGCCCGCGAGCACGTCGTCGCGGATCTCGTCGGCCGCGCGCTGCCAGCGCTCGGCCCGCGAGTGCTCGTCGGCGCCGCGCAGCCGGGCGAGCTGGGCGCCGCGCTGGGCGGCCAGCCAGCAGAACACCTTCGAGGAGGTGAAGTGCTGCGGCGCGCCGCGCACCTCCCACATGCCGCAGTCCGGCTCGCGCCAGTGCAGCAGCGCCTCCTCGACCTGGGTGACGACGATCTTCCACAGCCTGTCGTCGAGCCTGTCGCGCTTGCGGACGAACAGGTAGATCGACCCGATGATCGCGCCCCACACGTCGTGCTGGGCCTGGGTGTAGGCGCCGTTGCCGATCCTGACGGGCTTGGCGTTGTCGTAGCCCGTCAGGTGCTCCAGCTCCGACTCGGGCAGCTCCGACCTTCCGTCCACCCCGTACATGATCTGCAGGCGTCCGTCGGACTCCTCCGCCACGTCGGTGATGAAGTGGAAGAAGTCGTTGGCCTCCCAGTCGTAGCCCAGCGTGTAGAAGGCCCACAGCGTCATGGTGCTGTCGCGGATCCACGTGTACCGGTAGTCCCAGTTGCGGTCTCCGCCGATGGCCTCGGGCAGCGAGGTCGTCGCCGCCGCGGCCACCGCGCCTGTGGGCGCGTAGGTGAGGCCCTTCAGGGTGAGGGCGCTCCTCTGGAGAAAGGACCTCCACGGGTGGTCGGGAAAATCACCTCGATCCAGCCAGTGCTGCCAGTGGTGGATGGTCCACCGCATGCGCTCCTCGGCCTCGGTCAGGTCCTTGGGCGCACCGTGGGTGCTCCACGACAGCGCGACGTAGCGTGACTCGCCCTCCTTCAGGAGGGTGCGGCTGGTGGCCAGCGAGCCCTCGAAACCGACGTTCATGTCGGTCGTCATGTGCAGGCTGAGGCCGCCCCCGACGGCCACGGCCGCCTGGTAGCCCTGGCCGGTGTAGTTCCAGCGGGCCGGTGTGCGGCCGTACTCGAACACCGGCATGCAGTCCATGCGGACCTGCACGTTGCCGTTGACGCACTTGACCTTGCGCAGCAGCACATGGTCGGCGTCGTAGTCGGTGGGGGCGCGGCGGTGCGACTCCGACCGCTCTCCCTCATGGTGCCAGGGCCCCATGAGAAGGGCGTCGGTGACGACGAGCCAGCCCCCGCGGGTCCACCATGTGGTCTCCATGACCATGGTGCCCGGGATATAGCGCTGCGCTGCGGGTACTTCGACCCCTGCCGGAGCGATCCGGAAATATCCGGCATCGCGGTCAAGGATCGAGCCGAACACGCTGGGCGAGTCGATTTTGGGAAGGCACAGCCATTCCACATTGCCGCTCGGCGCGATCAGCGCGGTCGTCTCGCAGTCCGACAGGAACCCGAAGTCCGCGATGGGCGCGAACGGTTCGCTGCCGGGCCCCAGGGCCCCACGACGACGCACGGCCTCACCTCCCTCGTACTCTGCTTCCCCGGTTTTCACGGGTGGGCACGCTCCAATCCAGTGTGAAAAGAACGCAAAGTTTCTGGAACAGGACGATTGGCTTAGACCACAGCACCCCCTCTGACCAGGCGGTTTGCCCTCCGGGAGAATGGGGTGAAGGGGCCTGAACAGGGCAACAGGTACAGTTCACGACCAAAGGGTGGAAGGAGCTGGCCGTGCCGAAGTTCGTGTACGACTTCACCGAGGGCAACAAAGATCTGAAAGATCTCCTGGGCGGAAAAGGTGCAAATCTTTCCGAAATGACAAACCTGGGTCTTCCGGTGCCTCCGGGGTTCACCATCACCACGGAGGCCTGTCGGCACTACCTGGCCGAGGGCAGGACCCCCGAAGGCCTGACCGCGGAGATCACCGCGAAGCTGACGGCTCTGGAAGAGTCCATGGGCAAGCGGCTCGGCCAGTCCGACGACCCGCTGCTCGTCAGCGTCCGGTCGGGCGCCAAGTTCTCCATGCCCGGCATGATGGACACCGTCCTCAACATCGGTTTGAACGACGACTCCGTGCTGGGCCTGGCCAAGCAGGCCGGCGGCAACGACCGCTTCGCGTGGGACTCCTACCGGCGCCTGATCCAGATGTTCGGCAAGACCGTGCTGGGCGTGGACGGCGACCTGTTCGAGGAGGCGCTCGAGGAGCTCAAGCACGCCAAGGGCACGACCGACGACCTCGACCTCGACGCCGAGGACTTCCGCGGCCTCGTCGACACCTTCAAGGGCATCGTCCGCGAGCACGCCGGACGCGAGTTCCCCGGCGACCCCCGCGAGCAGATGGACCTGGCGATCAAGGCGGTGTTCGACTCGTGGAACGCCGACCGCGCCATCCTCTACCGCCGCCAGGAGCGCATCCCCGCCGACCTCGGCACCGCGGTGAACATCTGCTCCATGGTCTTCGGCAACCTCGGCATGGACTCCGGCACCGGCGTGGCCTTCACCCGTGACCCGGCCAGCGGCCAGCAGGGCGTCTACGGCGACTACCTCCAGAACGCCCAAGGCGAGGACGTCGTCGCCGGCATCCGCAACACGGTGCCCCTCGCGGACCTCGAGCAGATCAACAAGGACGTCTACGACGAGCTCCTCGCCATCATGGAGAAGCTCGAGAACCACTACCTCGACCTGTGCGACATCGAGTTCACGGTGGAGCGCGGCAAGCTCTGGATGCTGCAGACCCGAGTAGGCAAGCGGACCGCCGCCGCGGCGTTCCGCATCGCCTGCCAGCTCGCCGACCAGGGCCTCATCGACCTCGACGAGGCGGTGCACCGGGTCAACGGCGACCAGCTCGCCCAGCTGATGTTCCCCCGCTTCGACGCCGACGCCCCCAAGAACCGCATCGCCAAGGGCATGAACGCCTCCCCGGGCGCGGCCGTCGGCAAGGCGGTCTTCTCCTCCGAGGCGGCCGAGGCCGCCGCCGCGCGCGGCGAGAAGGTCATCCTGGTGCGCCGCGAGACCAACCCCGACGACCTCACCGGCATGATCGCCGCGCAGGGCATCCTCACCTCCCGCGGCGGCAAGACCTCCCACGCCGCCGTCGTCGCCCGCGGCATGGGCAAGACCTGCGTCTGCGGCGCCGAAGAACTCGACGTGGACGTCAAGAACAAGGTGGCCCGGGTCGGTGACGTCGTCGTCAACGAGGGCGACGTCATCTCCATCGACGGCACCTCCGGCGCCGTCTACCTCGGCGAGGTCCCCGTCAGCGATTCCCCGGTCGTGCAGTACTTCGAAGGCGCCCTCGCCCCCGAGGACGGCGACGAGCTCGTGCAGTCGGTGCACCGGATCATGACGCACGCCGACACCGCCCGCCGCCTGGCCGTCCGGGCCAACGCCGACACCCCCGAGGACGCCGCCCGCGCCCGCCGCTTCGGCGCGCAGGGCATCGGCCTGTGCCGTACCGAGCACATGTTCCTCGGCGACCGGCGGCAGCTCGTGGAGGACCTGATCCTCGCCACCTCCGACGCCGAGCGCATCCAGGCCCTCGACGCGCTCGCGCCGCTGCAGCGCGAGGACTTCCACGGGATCCTGAAGGACATGGACGGGCTGCCGGTCACGATCCGGCTCATCGACCCGCCGCTGCACGAATTCCTCCCGGATCTGACCGAACTGTCGGTGAAGGTGGCACTTGCCGGTGCCGACGCTTCCGAGAAGGACCGCACGCTGCTGGAGGCCGTCCACCGCCTCCACGAACAGAACCCTATGCTCGGGTTGCGAGGTGTGAGGCTGGGTTTGGTGATTCCTGGCCTTTTCGCGATGCAGGTGCGGGCTATCGCCGAAGCCGCCGCCGAGCGTCTGGCCGAGGGCGGCAGCCCGAAGCCGGAGATCATGATCCCGCTCGTCGGGTCGATCCAGGAGCTGGAACACGCCAGGGAAGAGGCCGAAGGCGTCCTCGCCGAGGTCGGCGGCGGCGTCGAGGCGCTCATCGGCACGATGATCGAGCTGCCGCGCGCCGCGCTCACGGCCGGACAGATCGCCGAAGGCGCCGAGTTCTTCTCCTTCGGCACCAACGACCTCACCCAGACGACGTGGGGCTTCTCCCGCGACGACGTCGAGGCCTCGTTCTTCAGCCGCTACCTCGACCTGGGCATCTTCGGCGTGTCCCCGTTCGAGACCCTCGACCGCGACGGCGTCGGCCGCCTCGTCAAGATCGCCGTCGAGGAGGGCCGCAAGACCCGTCCGGGCATCAAGCTCGGCGTCTGCGGCGAGCACGGCGGCGACCCCGAGTCCGTCCACTTCTTCCACGAGGTCGGGCTGGACTACGTGTCGTGCTCCCCGTTCCGCGTGCCGGTGGCCCGCCTTGAGGCGGGCCGGGCGTCGGTCGAGACGGCGGGCAGCGACAGCCGCTGACGGTCATATCGGGCAAGGCCCGGCATCCTTCCGGGTGCCGGGCGTGCTCATGGGCCCGGTGGCCGGTTCTTGGAGGACCCGGCTGCGCAGGGGAACCGGCCACCGGGCCGAACTGCCTGATCCCCGCGTCCGTCTCACATAGTGTGAGAGCCACGATGGCGATGGACGCGGACGCGACGGAACAGCGGATGGAACGGAACGAGGGCGGCCAGGGGCGCGGGCCCCGCAAGAAGCGGCGCAGACCGCGGTTCCTGGTCTGGACGGGCAGGATCCTGTTCGTGGTGGTGTCCGTCTGCGTGCTGACCCCGCTCGTCGTCGGCTGGCGGGTCTGGTACGAGGCGCGCCAGGACCACCGGCCGCCGTCCGACGCGATCATCGTCCTCGGCGCCGCCCAGTACGACGGACGCCCCTCGGCGTACCTGGAGTCCCGGCTGCGGCACGCCAAGGAGCTCTACGACGAGAAGGTCGCGCCCAAGATCGTCACCGTGGGCGGCAAGCAGACCGGCGACCGGGTGACCGAGGCCGCCGCAGGACGCGACTTCCTCATCGGCCTCGGCGTCCCCGCCGACGACGTCCTCGCCGTGGAGAGCGGCCGCGACACGCTCCAGAGCATGGTCGCGGTAGGCGCCGAGTACAAGGAGAGGGGCTGGAAGACCGGCGTGGTCGTCACCGACCCCTGGCACAGCCTCCGCTCGGAGAAGATGGCCTCGGAGAACGGCATCGAAGCCGCGTCGTCGCCCACCCGCAGCGGCCCCAGCGTCATGACCCGGGACACGCAGGCGCAGTCCATCATCCGCGAGACGGGCGGCTACCTCTACTACGTGTTGCTGGGCCGTAGTCGCGCCAAGAGCTGAACGTCATGGCGGCGTCACCTTCGCGCACTATCCTCGGCGGATGAACGGCTACACCTCCTTCGACATCGAGCGGTGGGCCCCCGAGGTGCCCAAGCGCCGCGACCGGACGGCCTTCGAGCGCGACCGCGCCCGGGTGCTGCACAGCGCGGCGCTGCGGCGGTTGTCGTCCAAGACCCAGGTGGGCGACCCCGGCTCGAACGACTTCCAGCGCACCCGCCTCACCCACTCGCTGGAGTGCGGCCAGGTCGGGCGCGAACTCGGCAAGTCACTCGGCTGCGATCCCGACCTCGTCGAGACCGCGTGCCTCGCCCACGACCTCGGCCACCCGCCGTTCGGCCACAACGGCGAGAAGGCCCTGAACGTCTTCGCCGGAGACTGCGGCGGCTTCGAGGGCAATGCGCAGAGCCTGCGGCTGCTCACCCGGCTGGAGCACAAGTCCTTCGCCGAGGACGGGCGCAGCGTCGGGCTCAACCTGACCCGCGCGTCCCTCGACGCGACCATGAAGTATCCGTGGCGGCGGCGGGACAACCCCGCCAAGTACGGGGTCTACGACGACGACCTCGAGGTCGCCCTCTGGGTCCGGTCGGAGGCCCCCGAGGGCAGGACGTGCTTCGAGGCCCAGGTGATGGACTGGTCCGACGACGTCGCCTACTCCGTGCACGATCTTGAGGACGCCCTCGTCACCGGCTCGGTCAACCTCGGGATGCTCGCCGACTCGGTGCTGCGCAAGGACGTCGCCGAGGTCGCGGCGAAGATGTACGGCAGTGAGGGGGACGCGCCGGAGCTGGAGGATCGCTTCACCGTCCTGCTGTCCCAGCCGTTCTGGCCGCGCGAGATCGACCACACCGCCTCGGCGTACGCGGCGCTGAAGAACCTCACGAGCTGGCTGATCGGCCGGTTCTGCATGGGCGCCGAGGAGGCCACCCGGGACACCTACGGCCCGGGGCGGCTCACCCGCTACGACGCGGACCTGATCGTCCCGCGGCACATCCGGCAGGAGGTGTCGCTGCTCAAGGCGGTCACCGCGCACTACGTGTGGATCAGCTACGAGGCGAACCGGGCCCGGCAGCGCCAGGTGATCGCCGAACTCGCCGAAGCCCTCGCGGCGGGCGCGCCCGGCACCCTCGACCCGATGTTCCGCTGGGCCTACGCCGACGCCGCCGACGCGCAGGCGCGCCGCCGCGTCATCGTCGACCAGGTGGCGTCGCTGACCGACACCAGCGCGCTGGCCTGGCACGCGAGGCTCTGCGGCTGACACGCGGCTGACACGCGGCTGACGCGGGGGCCGGCGCGGGCGGGTCGGGCGGGTCGCGGAAAGTTGTCCACAGGCCCGGAACGCTCTTCCGTCCGGTGTGGCAGTGTGGGCGTTGTGGGGTCGGCGGCGCGCCCGCGTCGCCGGTGGATCTGCGCAACTCGGGGAGAGCGCGATGTCGGGGACCGGAAGCACTTTTGTGATCGTCGGAGCGGGCCTGGCGGGGGCCAAGGCCGCCGAGACGCTGCGCGCCGAGGGGTTCGGGGGCCGGATCGTCCTGCTGGGGCGGGAAGGGGAGCGCCCCTACGAGCGGCCGCCGCTCAGCAAGGACGTCCTGCTGGGGAAGAAGGACGACGACTCGGTCTACGTCCACGAGGCCGGCTGGTACGCCGAGCACGAGGTGGAGCTGCGCGAGGACGCCGAGGCGCGGAGCCTCGACCTCTCCGCCCACCGCGTCGGCCTGGCCGACGGCTCGTCGGTGGAGTACGCCAAACTGCTGCTCGCCACGGGCGCCGTGCCAAGGCGGCTGCGCGTGCCCGGGGCGAACCTCGGGGGAGTGCACACCCTGCGCACCAAGGCCGATTCCCTGGCGCTGCGCGAGCGGATCAAGGGCGGCGGCCTGCGCGTCGTGATCGTCGGCGCGGGCTGGATCGGCCTTGAGGTGGCCGCCGCCGCCCGCACCTACGGCAACGAGGTGACGGTGCTGGAGGCCGAGGCCGCCCCGCTGCAGGCGGCGCTCGGCCCGGAGGTCGGCGCCCTGTTCGCCGAGCTGCACCGCGCACACGGGGTGGAGGTGCGCACCGGGGAGGGCCTGTTCGCCCTGCGCGGCGAAGGCTCCGTCGAGCACGTCACCACCTCGCTCGGCCACGAGGTCCCGGCCGATCTCGTGGTGATCGGCGTCGGCGCCGTCCCGGAGGACTCCCTGGCCAAGACCGCGGGCCTGAAGACGGAGAACGGCGTCCTGGTGGATTCCTCCCTGCGCACCGACGACCCCGACGTCTACGCCGCCGGCGACGTCGCCAACGCCTTCCATCCCCTGTACGGCCGCCACATCCGCGTGGAGCACTGGGCCAACGCCCTGAACGCCGGCCCGGCCGCCGCCAAGTCCATGCTCGGCCAGGACGTCACCTACGACCGCGTCCCCTACTTCTTCTCCGACCAGTACGACCTCGGCATGGAGTTCTCCGGCTACGCCGCCCCCGGCGCCTACGACAAGGTCGTCTTCCGCGGCGACCCGTCCACCGGCGAGTACATCGCCTTCTGGCTCTCCGAAGGCGCGATCGTCGCTGCCATGAACGCGAACATCTGGGACGTCACCGCCCCCCTCCAGGCCCTCATCCGCTCCGGCAAGAAGGTCGAGGAATCCCGCCTCACCGACCCATCCGTGCCTCTCACCGACCTCTGATCGGCCCCGCCCGCCGTCGCGCGTCGCGCGCGCTCGGGCCGTGCGCCCGGCTCAGAGGACCTGGGCCCGTACGCCGGGCAGGTCATCGAACGCCGCCGAGGAATCGGCGGTGATGATGGTGCGCGCGGTGGCCGCGGCCGTGGCGGCGATGAGCAAGTCATAGGCGCCGCGCCGTCTTCCCTGCCGACGGGTCTCGGCGAGAAGCCGGGCGTGTACCCGAGCGACGTCGGCGGTGTACTCCTCAACGGGGATCAGCGCCAGGACTTCGTCGACGAAGGCCTGGCGCACGGGGCGGCGCGCCGCGTCCGCCAGTTCGACGCCGACCAGGAGTTCTGCCACCGTGATGGCGGAGATGGCGACGTCGTCCGTGTCGCCGATCACCTCGTCGACCGAGGCGGTGCCGCGCTCTGACGCGATCAGCACACCGGTGGCGAGGATCAGGCGTCGGGCCACGTCGGCCTCATCTCCTCGTCCACGCTCTGGCGAGCCGCCGCCACATCGCGCCCGAACTCCTCGTCCAAGGAGCCCTCGGACCGGGAGAGGAAGGCCTTGACCATGCGGCCGGGCGCGGTGGGCGCGGGACCGATGGTGGCGATCCGCCTTCCCCCACGGGTGACGATGATCGTCTCGCCTCGTTCCGCTTCGTCCAGCACCAGGGCGAAATTGCGCGAGGCCTCGGTGGCACTGATCACTCTCATGGGATCAGATATCTGATTGCTGATGGACGAGCCGGGGGATGCGCCGATCCGGAACGGCGGTTCCGGTCCGGGGTGTCGCGGGCCGGTCGGAGGTGCTTGTCCTCGAGGGGGATGACGGTGTGGGCGTGTTCGACCCGGTGGGGGCGGCCCGGTGTCGGGTGCGGGGTGCTCAGAGAGGGGGTGGGGGGATTTTTTCGACGATCGTGTCGGCGGGGGTGACGGGGCGGCCGTCGGCGGCCCGGGGGGTGAGGGGAAGGAGGGGGAGGTGGTCGCGGCGGTCGAGGAGGCGGGAGCGGGGGGTGTCGGGGGTGAAGCAGTGGGATTCGCCCCATTGGCGGAGGGCGACGATGACGGGGAAGAGGTCGCGGCCTTTGTCGGTGAGGACGTAGTCGCGGTAGGCGCTGCCGTCGGAGGCGGGTTCCTGGCGGAGGACGCCGGCCTCCTCAAGGCCGCGCAGGCGGGCGGCAAGGATGTTCTTGGCGATGCCGAGGCCGCGCTGGAACTCGCCGAAGCGGCGGCTGCCGTCGAACGCGTCGCGGACGATCAGCAGCGACCACCAATCGCCGATGGCGTCCACCGACCGCGCGACCGGGCAGGGATCGGCTTCGAATCTCGTACGGGCGACCATCACCGCGTCCTCCTCGACATCTGGTTGCAACATGCTACCTCGTCGGCCTAGGGTCCATCTGGTAGCAAGATGCAACTGGAGGTGGGATGTCAGGAGAACACGCCCTCGCGGCTGGGAAAGCGGATATATCCGCGCGGACAGTCCGGCTGTTCGCCGTCGCCTGCGGCAGTGCGGTGGCCAACGTCTACTTCGCCCAGCCCCTGCTGGTCACGCTGGGCGCGCGGTTCTCGCTCGGCCCGGAACTGCTGGGCGCGGTCGTCACCGCCACCCAGGTCGGCTACGGGCTGGGCCTGTTCCTGCTCGTGCCCCTGGGCGACCTCCTCGACCGCCGGCTCCTGATCACCGTTCAGCTGGGCCTGCTGTGCGCGGCGCTCCTGGTGGCCGGGCTGGCGTTCGAGGGGGCGATGCTGCTCGCCGCCCTGAGCGCGGTCGGGTTCCTCGCCGTGGTCACTCAGACGATGGTCGCGGCAGCGGCGTCGCTCGCCGCGCCCGAACGCAGGGGGAGGGTCGTGGGGGCGGTCACCGGCGGTGTCGTCACCGGCATCCTCCTGGCCCGCACCGTCGCGGGCGTGCTGGCCGACCTGGCCGGCTGGCGCGCCGTCTACCTCGCCTCGGCGGCCGTCACGGCCTGCCTGGCGCTCCTGCTGCGGCGGGAGCTGCCGCGCGCCGGAGCACCCGCCGAGGCGACGCGGTACCCGGACCTGCTGCGCTCCACCGTCTCCCTGTTCGCGCGCCACCGGCTCCTGCGCGTGCGCGGCGCGCTCGCGCTGCTGGTCTTCGCGGCCTTCAGCACACTGTGGAGCGGCATGGTCCAGCCGCTCAGCGAGCCGCCGTGGTCGCTGTCGCACACCGCGATCGGCGCGTTCGGCCTCGCCGGCCTGGCCGGAGCGCTGGCCGCGCGGGTGGCGGGCCGGTGGAACGACCGCGGCCTGGCCCGGCGCACGACCGGCATCGGCCTCGCCGTACTCGCGGCCTCCTGGATCCCCCTCGCCCTCACCGAACACTCCCTGTGGGCCCTCGCACTGGGCGCGGTCCTGCTCGACTTCGCCGTCCAGGCCGTCCACGTGACGAACCAGACCCTCATCTACACCGTCCGACCCGACGCCGGAAGCCGCGTCATCGGCGGATACATGGTCTTCTACTCCGTGGGAAGCGCCTTGGGCGCCCTGGGCTCGTCCCTGACCTACGCGTCCGCCGGCTGGCTCGGCGTCTGCGCCCTCGGCGCCGCCTTCAGCCTCGCCGCCCTCCTCCTCTGGGCGACGACCCCGATCGAGTCCCCCGACCCCGCCCGACCGGCTCCCGCACACTGACCCGAGCCCGCGACGCCTCCGCCGAGGCGGAGCCGACCGCCCGCCGGGCCCGCCCTCGACAGCGCCGGATCGGACGGCAGGCCCCGTCGGCCGCCCGCCCGGCGAGCGGCTGCCCCCACACGCTCGTCGCCCAAGAAATCCCGAACCTGGGCCGGCGCGCTCTGTCATCCCGGCACGGTCAGGCGGACTCGCGACGCCGGGGGAAGGGGTGAGAACGTGGGTGATCTTAACGACCACGGCGCCGAGGCCGGTGGCGGGGCCGAGGGCGTCGCCCCAAAACCAGCGCAGCATCCAGCGCCCCTCGCCGTTGCGGCGCGCGGTGATCCGCTCGAGAAGCGGCCCCCGAGACGACATCCCCGGACGTGCCGGGTTCGGGCTTGCACAATGGCAACGGTCGCCCGCGCCGAGCGCACGAAGCGGGCGGGAGGGAGAAGGTCATGGCGGCGGACCGACGCTGCTCCGCGTGCGACGTACACCTTTCCCGGTACAACCCGGGTGTCCGATGCGGCCCGTGCTCACGGGCCCGCGGGGCGGCGGCGGGTGCCGCAGGACTGTTCGACTCGGCCGAGATGCGGTCCGCCCTCGCGGACGGAGACCTGGCGGCGGTGGCGGCGAGACTGCGTGAAATGACGGGTATGAGTCAGCAGGAGCTCGCCGACCTGGTCCCCGGCTGGACGCAGACCAAGGTGGGCCGGGTCGAGCGCGGCGAACGCGACACGTTGTACGACCTCCGGGAACTGCGCGCGTTCGTCGACGCGGTGGGCATGCCGAGGAAGTCCCTGCTCCCGCTGTTCCTCGGCGATCCCGATTCCGCCGACGTACCGGTCGAGGGGGAGGCAGCGGGCAGGGGAGCGGAAAGCATCGACCGGCGCACGTTCGCAGGGCAGACCATGGCCGTGACGGCCGCTACGATGGTTCCGGCGGGCTCGGCACCGCCCGTCCAAGTGACGGACGCGCACCTCCGCCTGCTCCGCGCCTCGGTGAACGGTCTGCGCAGGCAGGATCGCTCCCGGGGCGGAAGCGGAGTGGTACGGCAAGGGGTGGCTCTCTCCAAACGCGCTCGGGCGATGCTCGACGCGAGCGACCACACCGAGCGCATCGGGCGCGACCTGCTCGCCCTCTGCGCTGAGATCGGGATCGAGGCGGGTTTCGCGCCTACGACCCTGATGCCCAGGCCCTCCCGCGCGGTCTCTTCGGCGAGAGCGTCCCGCTGGCTGAGACTTCCGGCGACGCCGTGCTCACCTACGCCTCGCTGGCGCTGTAGTCCACCCATCTCAGCCGGATGACGGGTGATGCCGGACCGGCGCGCGAGGCGCTTCGGCTGCTGGATCGGGCCACGGCCGTCGCCCGCCACGAACCGTGCCCCAAACTGCACGCGCTCATCGAGATGCGCAAGGCGCCCGCAGCGGCGTTGCTCGGCGACGAGGCGGCGGTGCGCCGACTGATCGGAGTCGCCCGTGGTGCGCTCGACCGGCCCCCGCAGGATCGAGATCCGAGCACCGTCGCCTTCGTGACGCCGGCGGAGTCCTTCACCGGCCACTGCGACGCGCTCTCGGCCTCCCTCCGCTCCGCCTGACCGGCTCCCGACAGCCGCCTGCGGCCCGCTCGCCGCAACCGGATCCGGGCTCGCCGGGGCGGCCATCGGCTCTACGACGATGCCATGTCGAGGAGATGGCATCAGTGGAGGCCGCGGGGGAGGGGATTGCTGGACGAGGCGGAGGAAGGGCACGGCGGAGGAGCGGGCGACGCTGCTCGTCTCTCCGGGAAGTCGGCGCCGTCGGTGGTCAAGGGTGTGCGGGGGAGGCCCCGCGTCTCCTGCCGGGGCGGGAGACGCGGGTGGGGGTGGTCAGGGCACGCGGCGGTAGGTGACGTGGTTGAGCATCGAGTCGATGAGGACGAGTTCGGTGTCGGTGCAGGAGGAGACGTCGTCGTCGGAGTACCCGATGCCGAGGTCGGCGTCCTGGACGACCTGGCCGGAGATGAGGAGCGTTCTCGTTTCCGAGTCCTGGGCCGGGGTGTAGGAGAGACGGTCGCCGCTGATTCTGTATTCGGCCGAGGAGGTGCCGCGGCGGCGCATCTCGACGGGGCTGCCGTCGTCGAGCGTCCAGAAGGTGCTGTTGTTGCTCTCCAGGTTCTGGAATCCGTCGTCCGTGAAGGTCACGTACGCGTAGCCGGACCAGGTCACGTCGGTCGTGACGTCGTTGATCTCCAGGTGGCGCGGCCATTCGACGGTCTCCCACCTTCCGATGAGGCATTCCGCGACGGACCGGGCCGTCGGCGTCGCCGAGGGGGAAGACGCCGACTCTTCGACGGGGGTCTCCGCGCCCGCTTCGTCGGGGGTCCGGTCATCGGCGGCGGGGAACCGGGTACCGCCGCCGGTGGCGACCTGCCGGTCACCGCCCTGCGACATGCCCGGGATCAGGTCTCCGGCCGCCGCCGCGACGACGGCCAGCGTCGCGAGGACGACGCCGGTGACCGCGCCGACGACCAGTCCGCGGCGGCCCGTGCCGGTCCGTCGGCGGGGTGCCTGCTGGGGCCGAGGGCCGGGGTGGTGCGGGTCGGGGCCCGACCAAGGCGGCGCGGGAGGGGGAGCGTAAAGCACATGGTGCGGGTTGACGGGGGGCGCCGGGGAAGGGGGCGCCGGAGGAGGGCCGGGCACGACGGGAGGCACGGTGACGGGCTGCGGCGTCGGCGTGGGAGCCGGGGGCTCCTCGGGCGCGGGAGCCGGAACCGGTTCGGCGGAAGGCACCGAGCCTGCCTCGACGGCCTGCCGCATCGCGGCGGCGTCGGTGAAGCGGTGCTCCGGGGCCTTCGCCAGCGCGGTGCCGATGATCGCGTCCCAGAACGCGGGAAGGGCCGGGTTCAGTTCGGAGGGCGGGTCGGGGTCCTTCTGGAGGTGCTGGAAGAGCACCGAGGGGAGCGAGTCGCCGACGAAGGGCGGCCGACCGGTGAGGAGCTCGTAGAGGACGCAGCCGACGGAGTACAGGTCGGAGCGCGTATCCGTCGGCTTGCCTTGGGCCTGTTCGGGGGCCATGTAGGAGGGTGTGCCGATGAGCATGCCGGTGGCGGTGAGCTTCGTGGCGGTGTCCGACAGCAGCCGGGCGATCCCGAAGTCCATCACCTTGACGCGGGTCCGGTCGGCGTCGCGATGCACCATGATGTTGGCCGGTTTGAGGTCGCGGTGCACGATGCCGCGCCCGTGGCTGTGCTCCAGCGCCTCAAGGATCGCCACGGTGATCTCGCGGGCCTCCTTCGGGGTGACCGGCCCTTCGTCGAGCAGGTCGGAGAGCGTTCCGCCTTCGACGAGTTCCATCACCAGATACGGCACGGGTTCTTCACCGCCGGTGTCCTCGCCCACGTCGTAGACGACCGCGATGTTCGCGTGCGCCAGCCCGGCCGCGGCCCTGGCCTCCCGCCGGAACCGCGCCCGGTAGGCCTCGCTGCGCAGCAGTTCCGCGGGAAGCACCTTGACCGCGACCACCCGGCCCAGCTCCCGGTCCTGCGCGCGGTACACCACGCCCATGGCGCCCCGCCCCAGGGGCTCCACGAGCTCGTACCGCCCTGAAAGGACTTTCACCAAGGATCCTCACTATCTGCCCGTTTCATGATCCACTCAGAAAGTACCGCCAGAACCGCCCCAAATGGCGCTGAAGCGGCAGTTCGTGTCTGATCCCGTGATATGTGTCGCGCGGTACAGGTGATCCGGCGGTCCGGGACCCCAGCGCGGAGAGCTTCCGCATCGACCGCGAAGGCGAGCTGACCCGCGCCTCGGCGGATCGGAGCCGCGATCAGCGCGGATCTCCGGTTCGGGGGGAAGGTCTCTCCGGAGATCCGGGGACGGAGGCCTCCCATCCGGTGGTGAAGGCCCGGACGGCGAACTCGTAGAGAAACCCCGGACGGCGCACGGCGACGCAGGGGGAGTTCCTGCTGTGCCTGGAGTCCTCGTAAAGGGTGATGTAGGCGACCTCGTCGGTGACGATGAGGCGGTAGAGGTTGGGCGATTCGTACAGGCGCAGTTCGAGGCTCGGCGTATGCCGCGCCACCTCCGCCAGGTAGGAGAGGTTGCTGCGGACCTGCTCTCGCAGCACCCCGGGGCGGAGGCCGCGGTCGGCGCGGTGGACCGACTCCGCGCGCCGTTCCAGCCAGATGCCGGACGGGTCGGGCAGCGCCACCCTGATTGTCTCGGTCCCGCCGGGAGCGCCCGACCACAGCGGGGCGAACGGCTCGCGGGTGAGTTCGTTGCCCCGTCCCGCCAGCACGCCCACCCACCGTGCACGGGCCAGGTCGCGGGCCAGATCGTCGGCGGCCTCGCGCTGGCGCCGGTACAGGCTGCGGACTCCCGTGCCGGTGGAGCGTCCGGCCAGGCGCACCGCCCAAAGCCTGGCGCGTCTCGACAGCAGCCAGCCGGCCGCCACGGTGAGCGCCGTCGCGGCCAGCGAGCTGACGACCCCGACCGTGAACTCGTTCACCGCAGCCCCTTCAGGTACGGCAGCAACCGGACGAGGGTGAGCGCGGCGTGCAGGGCGGCGTCCCTTTGCGGCTCGTCGCTCTTCGCCGCGTCGGCGTGGTCGGAGATCCCTCTGACGACGAGCCAGGGCTGCTGCCTTCCGGTGCGCGCCGTCCGCTCGTGCAGGGCACGGGCGAGACCGCCCGCCTCCATGTCTATCGCGAGGAGCTTGTCGTTCACCTGATCGAGCCAGGCGAGTTCGGCGGCCCCCTCCGCGGCGATGACCGCCTCGCCCGAGCCGAGCGGCCCGTCGTGCACCGTGAACGACCTGACCCGCCCGTCGGGATCGGTCGCGGTGAGCAGGTCGACCTCGGTGCGGAAGGCGTTCACCGCGTGCCGCGCGACGGCGGGCGCCGGGTGCGCGTCGGCCCGGCGGCGCACTCCCTCGGCGGTGATCTTCCGCTGGTCGTAGTAGACGACCTCCGTGGCCACCACGACGTCGCCGAGCGCGGTGGGCGGGCGGCCCCCGCCGATGCCGCAGAGCACGACGGCGCCCGGGTCGCAGACGTGCAGGAGGTTCTCCACCGCCGCCATCGCCGAGCGCTGGCCCTGGGCGGGCGCCATGACCGCGCAGACGGAGACGCCTTCGACCTCACCGGAGTACACGGGGATCAGGCCCTCCCTCCCCGCGCGTAGGCCGAGGACCCGCTTGACGGCGTGCGTCTCCTTGGCCGTCACCGTGATGACGCCGACGTCGCAGGGCTGCGCGGCCCGGTCGTCCACCGGGACGGGCTGCGGGAAGGGCTGCGGGCTCTCTCCCGTGAACGAGGTGACCGGGCCGTTGATCACCATGTCTCCGGTGTTGATGATGTTCGCCGTGATCCGAGCGTTGCCGAGACCTTTCACCGGGTTCCTCCCTTACCGCCGTCGGCGCCGGTGCCGGGGGCCGGCCCGCCCTGAGCGGTGGGCGTGTTGTTGAAGGTGATGCTGCCGTCTCCCATGTTGAGCACGTTGGCGGCGATGATCAGATTGGCCCACCTCTCGAACTGCGAGACATCGACACCGTGGTCGTCGAGGAAGGACACCATGCTGCGCAGCAGGCGTTCCTGGACGACCCAGACGTTCCTGGCGATCTCCCGCGCCGCCTCGGAGGTCGCCGACCAGGGTTCGGCGACATGCTCCCGCGCGCTGATGGTGGTGCCGGCCTCGGCGCCGCCGCGGATCAAGGCGCGGGACAGCAGGGCGTGCGGCAGCGCTTTGGCCGCCGCCCACAGGACCGCGGAGCTGAACCCGGACGCCATCTCGTCGGGCCATCGGAGAGCGGCCTTGGCGGCGGCCAGGGGGAGGGCGACAAGGCTCCGCTGGTACTCGGGCTTCTCGTACAGCGCCGGGAGCGGGGTGAGCGCGCAGGCGGTGAAGTCGAGATTGAGGGTCCGGGCGATGAGGGTCACCCGGACGAAGACCGTGGTGACGATGTCGCCGGTCGCGGTGGTGGTGATCTCCAGCACGTGCCGGAAGTTCCCGTGGGGCTCGTTGATGACGGCGGTCCGCGCGGCGCCTTCCAGCGGCATCGGCGGCAGGGACCCGACCGCGCTCTTCTCCTCGGCGAAGACGCGGTCGCGGATGACCAGGTGCGGCAGCGCTCCCGGCTCGTCGGCGTCGCCGACTTCACGCACGGCCCGGGCCAGCGCGTCGATGCAGTCCTCGACCTCGAAGGGGGTCATGACGTGCTCATGCCGCGATGCGGCGGCCGCCGTCGGGGCGGTCCCGCCGCGCTCGCCCGGGGAAAGCAGCGGCACGGTGAGGGGGTACCCCCAGTGGTGCACGATGAGGCCGGCGCCGAGGTGGACCTCGGACACCCTCCGCCGAGCGACACCGGGATCGTTCTTGGCCGACGCGCGCCGGTAGAGCACGAGCCCGTCGTGCTGCTGCGCGTCGATCCTCCCCAGCCGTCCCGGCCACGGCCCGGTGGCGGGTTCGCGGACGGACGCGCAATGGGCCAGCGCCCGGCGCAGCAGCGCGGCCACCGCGGCGACCAGCATGATCCCGCCGACGCAAGTGAGGCCGGGCACGACGAGGGCGGCCGGAGTCAGGTCTCGATCCCGGTAGATCCGGACGGCGGCGTAGACCAGCGCGCCGATCCACAGTAGCCGGACGAACTTCGTGCGGCTGCGCCTGATGTCCTCCGCTTCCGGGGAGGTGTCGCGCGGCCGCGGCCGCGGCCACGAGACGTCGGCGAGGAGGACGACGAGCGCCGCGGTGAGGTCGGCGTTCGGGCAGAAGTGGACGATCAGGCCGACCGTCGCGGCCTGGGCGGCGAGGTCGATGTACAGGGACCGCCCGGCGTGCACGGCGACCGGGACGATGTCGTGTCCGTAGGAGGGCGCCACCCTGCGGCGGGTGTCGAGCCGGATCCGGGCGAGGACGAGGTCGCGCAGGCCGCGGTCCAGGTAGACGCCCGCGGACATGCGGCGGGTCGCCCGGCTTCGGGGCGCGGACCGGGAGGGCGAGGCGCGGTGATGCGGGTGAGCTGACATGTCACTTCCGCGAGGACAGGGGGATTAGGTAGGTATGACCTTAAGTGTTAGGGTATTTAGAGTCAAGATGACCTTTGGTGGAAAGTCGGAGATGTCGCGCGAGCATGAGACCGGCGTGTCGGTCACCGTTGATCTTGTGGTGCTCACGATCCGGGATGGGGCCGTGCACGTCCTGCTGGTGGAGCGGGGGAACACGCCGTACCGCGGCGCGCTCGCCCTGCCGGGCGGGTACCTGCGGGTCGGGGAGGGGCCCGACGCCGCTGCGCTGCGGGAACTGAAGGAGGAGACGGGGCTGGATGGGGCCTCGCTGCACCTTGAGCAGTTGCGCGCCTACGGGGAGCCTGATCGGGACCCCAGGGGGCGGGTCGTCACGATCGCCTATCTCGCTTTCGTGCCCGATCTGCCGGAGCCCGTCGCAGGGTCCGACGCGCGCCGGGCCGTGTGGACACCGGCGCGGGACATGCGGGCCGGCACACTGGCGTTCGACCACGCGCGCATCCTCGCCGACGGGATCGAGCGCGCCCGCGCGGGGCTCGAGTACACGACGGTCGCCGCCGCCTTCTGCCGCGAGCCCTTCACGATCTCCGAACTGCGCGAGGTCTACGAGATCGTCTGGGAGACCCGTCTCGACCCGAGCAACTTCCGCCGCAAGGTGACCCGCTCACCCGGCTTCCTCACCGAGACGGGCGAACGCCGCGCCGCCGACCTCGGCCGCCCGGCGAGCCTGTACCGCAGGGGCCCCGCCTCGATCCTGAACCCGCCCATCTTCCGCGGGCAGGACGGCCGCTGAGCGGACCGCGGCGTCAGGCGGTGCGGGACTCGGCGGTGCGCAGGAGGCGGCGCAGGGCCGCGGAGTCGGGGGCGTGGGCGTTGGCGAGGGTGCCGCCGGAGGCCAGAGGGAGGACGGCGAGGCCGGGTTCGGTGTAGGACACCGAGCCCTCGGTGCGGATAAGAGAACCCACGGCCTTGGAGGTGCCGAGGATGGCGCGGCTTCGTGACGTCGCGTCGGCGCGGAGTTCGTGGCGGAGGATCGGGCGGCCCGCGCGGGTGATGTCGATGCGGCTGGTGTGGGTGCCGGGCTCCTCGTGGTGGCGGCCGAGGACGAGTTCCTCAAGCCAGCGGACGGAGCCGGACTCGCCCAGGGCGACGCGGGTGACGGCGCGGTGGAGGCAGCCGCGGACGGCGACGGTCGGCTCCGGGGCGAAGTCGAGGCGGCCGTCGACGTGCGCGTCGATGGTGTAGACGGACTCGCCGTCGCCCGGCATCGCCATCGCCGTCGCGACGGAGCGGATCGTGAGGGACGCGCCCGCGCCGACCTCGATGTCGAGGCGGAACCGGTCGCCGCCGAGCGGGCCCGCCGCGGCCCCGACGAGGTACACCCCGTCGGGGGTCTCGCGGAGAGCGATCGGGCCGTCGGAGCGCAGCCGCGTCAGGCGGGTGCGGCCGTCCGGGCCGGCCTCGGCCGTCACGGCGGCGTGCGCGACGTAGCCGCGTCCCATCGCTGTCTCCTGGGGGTTGCGAGGACACGCGGCCCGAAGGCCGCGCGCCGGGCGGTTCGGGCAGGGGCCGTTCGCCGTTCGAGCGTCCGGCCGCGCTGCCGGTGGACTTCAGTGGTGCAGGAACTCGTGGACGTTGGCGCGGACCCAGTCGGCGATCTTCGGCACGTCCGGTTCCTGCCGGATCGAGCTGAAGACGACGGGGCGGCCCTCACGGACCTGCGCGGAGTCGCGGTCCATGACGCCGAGGTCGGCGCCGACGAGGGGGGCCAGGTCGGTCTTGTTGATGACGAGGAGGTCGCTCGTGGTCACGCCCGGCCCGCCCTTGCGCGGCACCTTGTCGCCGCCGGACACGTCGAGGACGAAGATCTGCTTGTCCACGAGCCCCTGGCTGAACGTCGCGGTGAGGTTGTCGCCGCCGCTCTCCACGATGACGAGCTCCAGGCCCGTGTGCCGCTCCTCCAGGTCCTCGACGGCGTCGAGGTTGGCGGAGATGTCGTCGCGGATCGCGGTGTGCGGGCAGCAGCCGGTGCGGACGGCCATGATGCGGGCGTCGTCGAGGACGGCGTTGCGGCGCAGGAAGTCGGCGTCCTCGGTGGTGTAGATGTCGTTGGTGACGACGGCGAGGTTGAGCTCGTCCTTGAGGACCTTGCACAGCGCGGCCGTCAGCGCGGTCTT
Organism: Actinocorallia aurea; assembly: GCF_054783995.1. Taxonomy (NCBI): domain Bacteria; kingdom Bacillati; phylum Actinomycetota; class Actinomycetes; order Streptosporangiales; family Thermomonosporaceae; genus Actinocorallia; species Actinocorallia aurea. The sequence continues at coordinate 143,355 of NZ_BAAGPQ010000032.1, read as the reverse complement.
GCCGCTGCCGACGGGCCCGCCGATGCCGAGCCGCATCGGGCGGCCCGCCTTCGGCGCGGCGTGGTGCTGGTCCGGGCCGTGGTATCCGCCCATGGTTCTCCTTCTTTCCTTACGACTCGAAAAGCCGCAGATCGGCCCGCAGGTGCTCTTCGGCCCACAGGTCCAGCGCGGGCGCCGAGACCGCGGGCAGTTCCGCCCAATCCTTCGCCGCGTAAGCGGCGGCTTCTTCGGCGACTCCGTCCACCTCGCCCGCGAGCTCGGCCAGCGCGCGCTGGACGGCCATCGGATCGAGCCCGAGGAGCCGCACCGCGGCCGACGCGGGGCCCGTCACCGCGCCGTAGGCGGCGACGGCGGCGGCGTCGAGGTCGGTGCCTCCGATGACGTGCGCGGCGGCGCCCAGCACGATCGGGTGGTGCGCCGCGCGCGGCATCCCTTCGGCGACGGGCACGCGCAGCCCGTCCAGCACGGGCGAAGGCCAGGTGGCCCGCGCCGCCCGGAGCAGGGACTTGCCCTGCGCCCGGGAAGCGTTCCGCTGCGCCGGAGACGGAGTACGCGCGTCCGCCTCTGCGTCCAGCCCTGCCCAGTCCGTCCCGGCCGGCGCGTGGGCCCGCGCGGCGGCGGCCAGCGCCGCCGCGACGAGGCCTGCCGTCCACAGCCTGCCGTGCAGGAAGTCCGCGAGGTCGGGCACCGACGCGATCGCCCCGGCGCTCACCGCGGGCTCCAGGCCGCCCGAGTGGGCGTGGCCCCCGGCGGGCAGCCGGGAGTCGGCCAGCATCAGCAGGTGGGCGCGCATCAGAACAGCATGTACCGCTGCGCCATCGGCAGCACCGTGGCGGGCGCGGGCTCGATGACCTCGCCGTCGATCCGGACGGTGAAGGTGTCCGGATCGACCTCGATGCGCGGGAGCGCGTCGTTGAGCGGCATGTCGGCCTTGCCGAGCGCGCGGGTGCTCTTGACGGGCACGAGCCGCCGCCGCACGTCGATCTTGGACTTCAGGTCGTCCTCGATCGCGGCCTCCGACACGAAGTGCAGCGAGGTCGCCGCCGCGACGGCCGGGGCCGCGCCGAACATCGGCCGGGGCAGGACCGGCTGCGGGGTCGGGATGGAGGCGTTCGCGTCGCCCATCTGCGCCCACGCGATGACGCCGCCCTTGACGACCAGTGTCGGCCGCACCCCGAAGAACCTCGGGTCCCACAGCACGAGGTCGGCGAGCTTGCCGACCTCGACCGAGCCGACCTCGCCGTCCAGGCCGTGCGCGATGGCCGGGTTGATCGTGTACTTGGCGACGTACCGGCGCGCCCGCAGGTTGTCGGCGGGCCCTTCGAGGGAGCCGCGCCGCGCCTTCATGACGTGCGCGGTCTGCCAGGTCCGGATGATCGTCTCGCCGATCCGGCCCATCGCCTGGGAGTCCGAGCCGATGATCGAGATGGCGCCCATGTCGTGCAGCACGTCCTCGGCCGCCATGGTCGTCGGCCGGATGCGGGACTCGGCGAACGCGAGGTCCTCGGGCACCGACGGCGACAGGTGGTGGCACACCATGAGCATGTCGAGGTGCTCGTCGAGGGTGTTGACGGTGTGCGGCCGGGTCGGGTTGGTCGAGGACGGCAGCACGTTGGGGTGCGCGGCGACGGTGATGATGTCGGGCGCGTGCCCGCCTCCCGCGCCCTCGGTGTGGTAGGCGTGGATGGAGCGGCCCGCGATGGCGCCGAGCGTCGACTCGACGTAGCCGGCCTCGTTGAGCGTGTCGGAGTGCAGCGCCGCCTGGACGCCCGAGGCGTCGCAGACCTTCAGGCAGGCGTCGATCGCCGCGGGGGTCGTGCCCCAGTCCTCGTGCAGCTTGAAGCCCGACGCGCCCGCCTTCAACTGCTCCCACAGGGCGGCCTCGGAGACGGTGTTGCCCTTGCCGAGCAGCGAGACGTTGACGGGCCAGGAGTCCATCGCCTCCAGCATCCGGTGCAGGTACCAGGCGCCGGTGACGGTCGTGGCCTTCGTGCCCTCGGCAGGGCCGGTGCCGCCGCCGACGAGCGTGGTGACGCCCGCGCCGAGGGCCTCCTCGATGAGCTGCGGGCAGATCAGGTGGACGTGGGAGTCCACCGCGCCCGCGGTGAGGATCTTGCCGTTGCCCGCGATGATCTCGGTGGACGGCCCGATGACGAGATCGGGATGGACCCCGTCCATGATGTCGGGGTTGCCGGCCTTGCCGATGGCGGTGATCCGGCCGTCGCGGACGCCCACGTCGGCCTTGACGATGCCCCAGTGGTCGAGGATGACGACGCCGGTGATGACGAGGTCGGGGGCGCCTTCGGCGCGGGTGGCCCGCGCCTGGCCCATCGACTCGCGGATGACCTTGCCGCCGCCGAAGACCGCCTCGTCGCCGGCGCCGAGGCCGCGCGCGAGGTCCTCGGTGACCTCGATGAACAGGTCGGTGTCGGCGAGGCGGATGCGGTCGCCCGCCGTCGGGCCGTAGAGCGCCGCGTAACGGGCGCGTGAGATGTCAGCCATGCAGGCCACCTTCCGGCCGAAGGCCCGGCACGAGGCGGTGCCCGGCGAGGGGCACGAGGTCGACGTCCCGGACGATGCCGGGCTCGAAGCGCACGGCGGTGCCCGCGGGGACGTCGAGGCGGAAGCCGGAGGCGGCCTCCCGGTCGAAGTCCAACGCGGCGTTGGCCTGCGCGAAGTGGTAGTGCGAGCCGACCTGGATCGGCCGGTCCCCGGTGTTGTGGACGGTGAGGGTGATCCGCTCGCGTCCCGGGTTCAGCTCGACGGCCTCGTCGCCGACGACGACCTGGCCCGGCGCCCAGCCGCCCGAAGGCTCCGCGGCGCTCACGGGATCGGCCTGTGCACGGTCACGAGCTTCGTCCCGTCGGGGAACGTCGCCTCGATCTGGACGGAGTCGAGCAGTTCGGGGATGCCCTCCATGACGTCCTCGCGGGTGAGCACGCTCCGCCCGCTTTCCATGAGTTCCGCCACGGTCCGCCCGTCGCGCGCGCCCTCCAGGACGTGGACGGCGATGATCGCGGTGGCCTCGGGGTGGTTGAGCTTCAGTCCGCGCCCCTGGCGCTCGCGCGCCACACCCGCGGCCACATGAAGGAGCAGCCGTTCCTGCTCATGGGGAGAGATCAGCACCCGATGACGTTATCGCTGGTCAAGACCGGCCTTCCACCGACGCAACACGGAAATTGCCGATTTAACTACGAATTAACTAGGTGAGTCCGCACGGTGTGAAACGTGACGAACTCCCCAGCGCCGTCACGGGCGCCGCGCCGCCGACGCCTCCCGCTCGTAGGCCGCCATCACCTCGACGACGAGGGTCCGCTGCTCGGCGGTGAGCGGCGCGAGCGCCTTGCGCCAGGCCTCCGCGCCGACCGCGAGCCACTCCCGGATCGCCGGAAGGTGCGCCTCGGCGATGCTCACGATGGTCCGCCGCCGGTCGCCCGGGTCCTCGCCGCGCTCCAGGATCCCCTGGCGGCTCAGGTCGCCGACCATGAGGCTGACGGTCGCGGGCGCCACCTCCAGCCGCTCGGCGAGCGCGTTGACGCCGGTCGGCCCGTCGAACAGCAGGTAAGCGAGCAGGGACAGGTGCCGGGGCGCCAGGTCGAAGCCGCCGAGCGCGGGCGGCACCTTGATCCGCTTGACGGTCGCCACCATGCGCGGCATGAGCCGCAGCATCGCCCGGACGCCGTCCTCGACGCTCGTCCCGGCGGAGTTCTCCTCAGACATGCCTTTGCTTTCAAAGTAGCTTCGTGGTTAAAGTATCTTTGCTTGCAAAGCAAAGATGTCTCGCAGGTCCAGGATAGGGAGCGTGCTCATGGCAGGGTGGAACGACCAGATCATCGCCGAGTTCCGGGCGAACAAGGGCAAGGTCGGAGGTCCCTTCGAAGGCTCGCCCCTGCTGCTGCTCACCAGCACAGGCGCGAAGACGGGGCGGCCGCACACGACCCCGCTGGGGTACCTGGCGGAGGAGGAGCGCCTCCTGGTCTTCGCCTCCAACGCGGGCGGGCCGCGCGATCCGGTCTGGTACCGCAACGTCCTCGCCGACCCCCGCGTCTCCGTCGAGGTGGGGGAGGAGCGGTACCCGGCGACGGCGCTGGCGCTGCACGGCGCCGAACGCGACGACGCCTATGCCCGGCAGGGCGCGCTGGTCCCCGCGTACGCCGAATACCAGCGGCAGACCGACCGGGTGATCCCCGTCGTCGCGCTCTACCCGGCCGCCTACCGGGCCGATCGGGCCGCCGCCGTCGGCGACCACCTGCTGCGGGTGCACGCCGCGCTCCGGGCCGATCTCGCGGCCGCCGGAGACGTCCGGGCCGGGCGCGACCTGCACACCCACTGCCTGACGGCCTGCGCCGCCCTGGGTGAGCACCACACCGCCGAGGACGGGGTGTTCCCGCGCCTGGAATCCCTGTTCCCGGGCCTTTCGGAGGTGGTCGGGGTGCTGCGGCGCGAGCACGCCGAGGTGGCGGCCATGAACGACGGCCTGCGCGCCCTCGCGGAGAAGGGGGCGGCTCCGGAGGAGATCGCGCAGGAGGCCGAGCGGATCTCCAGCGCGCTGGAGGCGCACTTCGCTTATGAGGAGGAGCACCTGGTGCCCCTGCTCAACGCGCTGCCGCGCGAGGTCCTGGCACCGGGATCAAAGCTGATGTAGCGGACATGGTGGTGTTCCGCCCGGACGGTCCGGCGCGGTCATAGACTCATCGCATGGCTGGGCGCATCCGACAAGAGGACATCGCGGTCGTCCGGGAGAGAGCCCCGATCGACGGTGTGATCGGGGATTACCTCCAGCTGATCAGCGCGGGCGGCGGGAACCTCAAGGGGCTGTGCCCGTTCCACGACGAGAAGACGCCCTCCTTCAACGTGACCCCCTCGCGGGGGCTGTACTACTGCCACGGATGCGGCGTCGGCGGCGACGTCATCAAGTTCGTGCAGGAGATGGACCACCTCAGCTTCGCCGAGGCCGTCGAGCGGCTGGCCGCCAAGCACGGCGTGCAGCTCCGGCACGAAGAGGGCGGGTACGTCCAGAAGAAGGACGGCGGGCAGCGTGCCCGGCTCCTGGCCGCGCACAAGGAGGCCGCCGAGTTCTACGAGCGCCAGCTCACCTCGCCCGAGGCCGCCGTGGGTCGGCGCTTCCTCATGGACCGCGGCTTCCAGGCCGCCGACGCCGCCCACTTCGGCGTCGGCTACGCCCCCAACGAGTGGGAGGCCCTCGTCCGGCACCTGCGCACGCGCGGGTTCACCGACAAGGAGATGATCGAGGGCGGCCTCGCCGTCCAGGGCCAGCGCGGCCCGCGCGACAGGTTCCGCGGCCGCCTGGTCTGGCCGATCCGCGAGATCTCCGGCGACGTCATCGGCTTCGGCGCGCGCAAGCTGCTGGAGTCCGACAACGGCCCGAAGTACCTGAACACCCCAGAGACCCCGATCTACCACAAGAGCTCCGTCCTCTACGGCCTCGACCTCGCCAAGAACGCCATCGGCAAGGCCAACAAGGCAGTGATCGTCGAGGGCTACACCGACGTCATGGCCTGCCACCTCGCGGGCGAGACCACCGCCATCGCCACCTGCGGCACCGCCTTCGGCGAGGAGCACATCCGGGTGCTGCGCCGCGTCCTGCTCGACCGCGACGAGGGTCGCGGCGAGATCATCTTCACCTTCGACGGCGACTCAGCCGGGCAGAAGGCCGCGCTGCGCGCCTTCCGCAATGACGACAAGTTCTCCTCGCAGACCTTCGTCGCCGTCCAGCCCGACGGCCTCGACCCGTGCGACCTGCGCGTCAAGGAGGGCGACGCGGCGGTGCGCGACCTCGTCGCCGCGCGCGTCGCCCTGTACGAGTTCGCGATCCGCGACGCCATCGCCTCCTACGACCTCGACAACCCCGACGGCCAGATGAAGGCCCTCGACGCCGTCGCCCCGATCGTCGGCGGGATCCGCGACGCCGGGCGGCGCAAGGTCTGGGCGGGCCGCGTCGACCGCTGGATCGGCCTCATGGACGAGCGCCTCGTGCTCGGCAGGGTCGCTCAGCACCTCAAGGGCACCGCGCCCAAACCGCGCGAGAAGCCGCAGGCCGATCCGAACGACCCGACCGTCGAGCTGGAGCGCGAGCTGCTGAAGATGGCGCTCCAGCGCCCCGCCACCCTCGGCCCCGCCTACGACACGCTGCCTTCGGAGGCCTTCACGGTGCCCGAGCACAGAACCGTCCACGAGACGGTCCTCGCCGCGGGCGGCATCGGCACGGCGGCCGGCCTCATGGAGTGGGCCGCGCGGCTGCGCGAGCTCGCGCCCGGCGAGGAGGTGCGCTCGCTCGTGACGCGGCTCAGCGTGGAGCCCCCGAAGACCGATCCGAAGTTCGACTCGGTTTCGGACGACACCTATTCCCGGGCGCTCCTGGCCCGATTCATGGAACTCCAGCTCACCCGTGAGATCGCCGGGCTCAAAGCCAAACTGGGGAGGCTGAATCCGGTCTCCGAGGCGGAAGAGTACAACCGGCTCTTCGGGGACCTCGTGGCCCTTGAGCAGCGCCGACGCGCGATGCGCTGAACCCGCGGGACCGGGCCGCCCGCCACGTCGGGAAATTGGGGCCTGCGTTTTCGGTGTGTTCTAGCGCACACTGTGAACGTGGGCCCTTTGACATTGCCCAGCGAGGCGCCGTCGGCCGAGCAGGTCGCCGACCTCGTCGCACGTGGCAGAGAGCGTGGAGGCGTCACCGTCGATGACGTCGCCGCCGCACTCGATCGCTCCGAACTGCCGGCCGACGCGCTGGAAGGCGTCGTCCGTTTGCTCGCAGAGCAGGGGGTAGAGGTCCTGGAGTCCGAGGAGGACCCCAAGGAGCTCACGCGAGCGGAAGAGGGAGACCTCAGCAGAAGGGCGCCTACGAGCGACCTGGTACGGATCTATCTGCGCGAGATCGGCCGTGTCCCGCTGCTTACGGCAGAACAGGAAGTAGAACTCGCCAAATCCATCGAGGCGGGTCTGTTCGCGGAGGAGAAGACGGTCCGCACGGCCGTGCTTCTCCTTCCGGAAAGGCTCGATCTGGAAACGCTCGCACGCGACGGAGTGCGGGCCAAACAGCGGCTCATCGAGGCCAACCTGCGTCTGGTGGTGTCCATCGCCAAACGCTATGTCGGCCGCGGGATGCTGTTCCTCGATCTGATCCAGGAAGGGAATCTGGGCCTCATCCGTGCGGTCGAGAAGTTCGACTACACGAAGGGCTACAAGTTCTCGACGTACGCCACCTGGTGGATCCGCCAGGCCATCACCCGCGCCATCGCCGACCAGGCGCGGACGATCCGGATCCCCGTGCACATGGTGGAGACGATCAACAAGCTGATCCGCGTCCAGCGGCAGCTGCACCAGGACCTCGGGCGCGAGCCGCTGCCCGAGGAGATCGGCGCCGAGATGGGCCTGTCGCCCGAACGGGTGGTGGAGATCCAGCGGATCGCCCAGGAGCCCGTCTCGCTGCAGTCCCCGATCGGTGAGGAGGACTCCGACCTCGGCGACTTCATCGAGGACGCGGACGCCGTCGTCCCCATCGAGGCCGCCGCGTTCATCCTCCTCCAGGACCAGCTGGAGGACATCCTCGCCACCCTCTCCGACCGCGAGCAGCGCATCATCCAGTTGCGCTTCGGCCTCGCTGACGGGCACCCCCGGACGCTTGAGGAGGTCGGCCGGGAGTTCGGGGTGACGCGGGAGCGCATCCGCCAGATCGAGTCCAAGACCCTCGCGAAGCTCCGCCACCCGTCACGAGCCCAAGTCCTCCGCGAGTACCTCGAATAGCGACATTCCTCTCACCCAGCCGTCGACCCCCACCCCGACGAGGTCGACAAAACGGACTGTTCGGGCGAATTCCCCGGCACGGCCCCCCGCGCCGGGGATTCGTCGTCTAGGTTGAGTGCATGCTGATCGTGACGACCGACACCGTCCCCGGGTACGAGATCCGCTACGTGCGAGGCGCTGTGAGCGGCGCGGGGGTGGCGCACGGCGGCCTGTCGCAGGCGCGCCGGGAGGCGATCGACAAGCTCAAGCAGGACACCGAGCGGTACGGGTGCAACGCCGTGGTCGGGATGCGCTTCGCCAACTGCCCGCTCGGCGACGGGTCCTTCGAGGTGTACGCCTACGGCACCGCGGTGCTGGTCGAGCAGGTCAAGACCGAGACCCAGACGAACGACAGGATCGCCGTGCCCCCGCCGGTGCCCGCCCCGTCGAGCGGCGGCATGCCGATGGTCGGCCGCAACCTCACCGTCCAGGTGCCCGGCGGCCGGCTCTAGGCGTCAGCCCGCCATCTCCGCGCGGATCAGCGCCACCTCGTCGCGCGCCCGCTCCTCGACCGAGCGCAGTTCGCTCAGGTAGGCCCAGTAGTCCGGGTGCGCGCCCTGGAGCAGGTCCGGCGCGCGGTCCAGCCGCACCACCAGGCCGTCCAGCGCCCTCGCGTGCGCCGGAGCCGGGCCGCCCGGCATGGCGACGGCGAGGCGCTGGGCGTCGCGCACGGTGAACCTCGCCCGCTCCAGCGGCCCGGCGGGGTCGGCCTCGACCCCGCGCAGGTCCGTGATCCGCTCCTCGACCCGCGCCGCCCTGCGCTCGGCGTCCTTCAGCTCGGTGCGCGCCGCCGCCAGCGCGCGCGGCGCGGCCCGCCAATCGCTCGCGGAAGCGGCCCGCTCGGTCTCGGCGATCCGCTCGCCGGCCCGCTCCAGCGCCTGGCCGATCGCCTCCGGCGCGCCCCGCAGGTCCTGCCAGCAGGCCAGCGCGTAGCCGCGGCGCAGCTCGCTCATCGCCTCCTCCACCCGCGCGCGCCTGCCCTCGGCCATCTGCACGCGGGTCCGGACACTCGCCAGGCCGTGGCGGGTCCGCGAGGCGGCCTCGGCGAGATCGCGGGCCTCCTCGGCGATCTGCCCGGCGTCGTCGCGCACCTCGGCGGCCCTCGCCATCGCCCCGCGCACGCCGAGTCCGCCGAGGCCCTCGGTGGTCAGCTCCGCGAGCCGCCCGCGCGCGGCGGCGAGCTCCGCCCCGACCTCCGCGGTGTCCATGCCGGCCGCCGCGGCCGCGTCGACCGCTTCGCGGGCCTCCTGGAGCGCCTCGCGGGCCGCGCGGAGCAGCGGCGCGAGCTGGTCCAGGGACGCCTCGGCCCGGGTGAGGAGCGGCGCCAGGTCGGCCGCCAGGCGGTTCAGCGTCTCGGCTGCCCGGTTCAGCGCGGGCATGGTCGCGTGCAGGGTGCGCCCGGCGTCCTCGTACTCGATCATCGAGCGGTCCTCGTCGTCGAGGTCACACCCGTCGAAAGCGGCGATGTAGGCGGCGGAGGCCTGGTCGGCGGCGGTGTTCGCGGCGGCGAAGCGCGGACGCAAGGGGTCGGCCGCGGAGGCGTCCAGGCCACTCAGCGCGCTCATCCGGCCCGCGACGAACTTCTGCGCCTGATCCAGATCGAAGAAGGCCTGGACGGCGTCCTGCCGCGCCTGGAGCGCGGTCTCGCGCGCCGCCACCGCCCTGGGGTCGCGCCGTCCCCGGCGGCGCTGCTCACGTGCCACGGCAGCTCCTCAAGTCGCCTCCCCGACAGATTGTCCCAGCATCCAGACAACCATTTCCGCATCCGGCCGCAAACCACGTCGGACGGGGAAGCGGGGATAAGGGCCGGGCGAGGAGGGAACCGATAAGCTCGGTTAGACGTCTGTCAGGTGGAACCAGTTCGTATCCAATGCGAGAACACTCTCGATCAACCGCAACCTGGAGGCAAAGATGCCGGTCAGCCTGAGCAAGGGCGGCAACGTTTCACTGAGCAAGGAGGCCCCCGGCCTCTCCGCGGTGATCGTCGGTCTGGGCTGGGACATCCGCACCACCACCGGCACCGACTTCGACCTCGACGCCTCCGCGATCGTCGTCGACGCGGGCGGCAAGGTCCTCTCCGACGGCCACTTCGTGTTCTTCAACAACCTGAAGACCCCCGAGGGCGCCGTGGAGCACACGGGCGACAACCTCACCGGCGAGGGCGAAGGCGACGACGAGCAGGTCAAGGTCAACCTCGGCACGCTGCCCCCGAACGCCGAGCGCATCGTCTTCCCCGTGTCGATCTACGACGGCGCGAACCGCGGCCAGAACTTCGGCCAGGTGCGCAACGCCTTCATCCGCGTGGTCAACGCCGCGGGCGGCACCGAGATCGCCCGCTACGACCTCTCCGAGGACGCCTCCACCGAGACCGCGATGATCTTCGGCGAGCTGTACCGGCACGGCGCGGAGTGGAAGTTCCGCGCGGTCGGCCAGGGCTACGCCTCCGGTCTCCAGGGCATCGCCCAGGACTTCGGCGTCAACGTCTGACGCGGACCCACCCCCCGGACCAGGCCTGAAGGAGGTCAAGATGGGCGTCAGCCTCTCCAAGGGTGGAAACGTCTCTCTCAGCAAGGCGGCCCCCGACCTCCGCGAGGTGACGGTCGGCCTCGGCTGGGACGTGCGGGCCACCACCGGCACGGACTTCGACCTCGACGCCTCGGCGTTGCTCGTCGGGTCCAACGGCAAGGTACTCTCCGACCAGCACTTCGTCTTCTACAACAACCTCTCCAGCCCCGACGGCACCGTCGAGCACACCGGCGACAACCTGACGGGTGAAGGGGACGGCGACGACGAATCGGTCAACGTGAACCTCGCGTCCGTCGACCCCAGGGTCGAGCGGATCGTCTTCCCGGTCTCGATCCACGACGCGGCCAACCGCGGCCAGGCCTTCGGCCAGGTGCGCAACGCCTTCATCCGGGTGGTCAACCGGGCGGACGGCGTGGAGATCGCGCGCTACGACCTCAGCGAGGACGCCTCGACGGAGACCGCGATGGTCTTCGGCGAGCTCTACCGCTACAACTCGGAATGGAAGTTCCGGGCCATCGGACAGGGCTACGCCTCAGGCCTGCACGGGATCGCACAGGACTTCGGCGTCAACGTCGGCTAGCAGCCGACCGACGCCGCTCAACAGGCCCGGTGACGGGCAAGGAACAGCACATCATGATTTTTCGTACGTTCGGGTGGTCGTTCGCGATCACGGCGGTAGGCCTGATCGCGGGCTTCTGGTACGGCGGGGCTTCGGCCCTCGCCGTGGTGGCGATCCTGGCGGTGTTGGAGATCTCGCTCTCCTTCGACAACGCCGTGGTCAACGCCAAGGTGCTGCAGCGGATGAGCCCGTTCTGGCAGAAGATCTTCCTCACGATCGGCATCGCGATCGCGGTGTTCGGCATGCGGCTGGTCTTCCCCATCGTGGTCGTCGCGCTGACGGCGGGCATGAGCCCGTGGGCGACGCTGGACATGGCGTTCAACGATCCTGACCGGTACCACGCCGAGATGGAGTTCGCCTACCCGATGATCGCCGCGTTCGGCGGCATGTTCCTCATGATGCTGTTCCTGAACTGGATCTTCGAGGACCGGGACATCCACTGGCTGTCGTGGCTGGAGAAGCCGCTGCTGCGCATCGGCAAGCTGGAGCAGCTGCCGGTCGTCATCGCCGGCACCACCCTGGCCTGCGTGGCCACCTGGGTCGCCGACGACGCGCACCGCACCAACGTGCTCATCGCGGGCCTGCTGGGCATCGTGGTCTACATCCTGGTCAACGGACTCGGCGAGCTGTTCAACAACCCGGAGCTGACCGAGGAGGAGACGCCCAAGGGCCCCAACGGGCTCGTGCTGGCCACCGGCAAGGCGGGCTTCTTCCTGTTCCTCTACCTGGAGGTCCTGGACGCTTCGTTCTCGTTCGACGGCGTGATCGGGGCGTTCGCGATCAGCACCGACCCGATCATCATCGCGATCGGCCTGGGCGTCGGCGCGATGTACATCCGGTCGATGACCGTCTTCCTGGTCCGCCAGGGCACGCTGAGCGAGTTCAAGTTCTTGGAGCACGGCGCGCACTGGGCGATCGGCGCGCTCGCGGTCTGCATGATGATCTCCATCGGCCACCACCTGTCGGAGTGGATCACCGGCGGCATCGGCGCGGGCCTGATCCTGCTGGCCCTGGTCAGCTCGATCATCCTGCGCAAGCGCGACGGCATCGCGGCGGCGAAGGCCGAAGAGCTGGAGTCGAGCAGGCTCTGACGCACCCGCGCGAAGCCCCGGCCCGCCGTCCCGCGGCGGCCGGGGCTTCGGCGTTCCCGGGCTCCGGGGGAAACGTCTGTGACCAAGGTTGCATCTCTTCCGGGTGCTCCGACGGAACCTCCAGTACCGTGCCCGGCGTTGGAGTTCGCGTGAGAGAAGGTAGCTGAGCGTGCGTCACTTCGACCAGATCGACGCCGGACGCCGCACGGAACTGTTCCATCGGCAGCCAGGGGACTTCGACCGGGACTCCGATCCCGGTCTGCTCGCGATGGCGCTGGGCGCCACGCTCTACAGCCCGGCGACCCGGCCGCGGCTCGCCACCGACATCGCCAAGTGCGCGGGGCTCGGTGTGCGCAGCATGGTGCTGTGCCTGGAGGACTCGATCTCCGACGGTGAGGTCCCCGCCGCGGAGGACAACCTCGTCGCCCAACTCAAGGCGGTCGACCCGGCCACCGCGCCGCTCCTCTTCGTCCGAATCCGCACCGCCGGGCAGATCACCGACCTCATCCGCCGCCTGGGCGACTCCGCGAGGCTGCTCAGCGGGTTCGTCCTGCCGAAGTTCGAGGCCGTCGGCGGCAAACCGTTCCTGGACGCCCTCGCCGAGGCCTCCGCCGCCTCCGGCGTCCCGCTGCTGGCCATGCCGGTGATCGAGACCCGCGACGCGCTCTACCGCGAGACCCGGACCGACGTGCTCACCGACATCGCCCGGCTGCTCGACGGGCGCCGGGAGCAGGTCCTGGCCGTGCGACTCGGCGGCACCGACCTGTGCGCCGCGTACGGCCTGCGCAGGCCCCGCGAGCTGACGATCTACGACCTCCACCTCGTCGCCAGCCTCATCGCCGACGTCGTCAACGTCTTCGGCCGGGCCGACGGCACCGGGTTCACGGTGACCGGGCCCGTCTGGGAGTACTTCTCGGCGGGGGAGCGGCTGTTCAAGCCGCAGCTGCGCGAGGCGCCCTTCGCCGAGCACTCCGCGGAGACGCTGCGCAAGAGGCTGATCACCGAAGGCGTCGACGGCTTCATCCGCGAGGTCATCCTGGACAGGGCCAACGGGCTCACCGGCAAGACCGTGATCCACCCCAGCCACGTCGCCGCCGTGCACGCGCTCTCCGTGGTCTCCCACGAGGAGTACAGCGACGCCGTCGACATCCTCGGCGTCCCCGCCGGAGGCGCGATGGCCTCCAGCTACGCGAACAAGATGAACGAGGCCAAACCCCACCGGGCCTGGGCGGAGCGGACCCTGCTGCGGGCCGAGGTCTTCGGCGTCGCGGCCGAGCACGTCGGCTTCGTCGACCTCTTCGAGGCGGCGGTGAGCCGGTGAGCGCGCCCGTCTGGTCAGGCTCCTGGGTCGCCTCGCGGCTCGGCCTCGGCCTCGTCGACCACGCCTCGCCCGTGCGGCTCACCCTCGCCGAACTCGTCGGGCTCGCCGTGCGGCGCAACCCGAGGCGCGCCCACCTGCTCGTCTCGACCGTGCTGGGCAAGCACGTGCCTACTGATCCGCGGCTCGTCTACGGGTCCGCGCTGCTGCTGGGGCGCCTCGCGGGACACGCCCTCGGCGGGGAGTCTTCGGCGGAGCACGATGAGGTCGCCCTCCAGGCGGGCGCTCTCCTGCGCGAGGGGCTCGCCGGAGACGGCTCGGCCGCGGCGTCCCTGAGAGACCTCCTCGCCTCCCGGGCCGTGCCCCGCGACGCCGTCGTGCTCGGCTACGCCGAGACGGCCACGGCCCTCGGCCACGGCGTCGCCGACGCGCTCGCGAACGCCCCCTACCTGCACTCGACCCGCCGTCCCGTGCCCGGCGTGACCCCGTACGGCGGCTTCGAGGAGGAGCACAGCCACGCCACGAGCCACCTCCTGCTCCCGGACCCGCCGGGACTGTTCGACACCGACGCGCCCCTCGTCCTCGTGGACGACGAACTCTCCACGGGCCGCACCGTCCGCAACACCCTGCGCGCGCTTCACGCGGTGCGCCCCCGCACGCGTTACGTCGTCGCGTCTTTGATCGACCTGCGCGACGCCGCCGACATCGCCGCCACCGAGGCGCTCGCCGCCGAACTCGGCGCGTCCGTCGAAGTCGTCGCGCTCGCGCGCGGCGCGGTCCTCCTGCCGCCCGGACTCCTGGAGGCGGGCACTGACCTCGTCGCCACGCTGGACGTGAACCACTCCCGCCCCGCGCTCCCGGCAGCGGCCATCGCACCGGCAAAGCCCCGGCGGACCCCTCCGGCGGCTCCCGACGGGCCCCGTCCTGAGGCCTTCATCGCGACCGCTCCCGGCGAGGGCCGGGGCTCGGACGCCGACGGGGTCGTGCGGGCTTCGGTCAGGTGGCCCGGCGGGGTGCCGTCCGGGGGGCGGCACGGGTTCGGGCCGGGGCATCGGGAGGCGCTGGAGAAGGGGCTGCCGGCGATGGCCGCGGACGTGGCCGGCGCGGTGCCGGCCGGGGCGCGGCGGATCCTCGTCCTCGGGTTCGAGGAGTTGATGTACGCGCCGCTGCGGCTGGCCGAGGCGCTCGCCGACCTTCTGCCCGACACCGCGGTCCGCTACTCCACGACCACCCGCTCGCCCGTCCTGGCCGTCGACCACCCCGGCTACGCCATCCGCGGCAGGATCGTCTTCCCCGCCCATGACGCGCCCGCCGACGGCCCGGGGGAGCGGTACGCCTACAACGTCGCCCAGGGCTTCGACGCCGTCGTCGTCGTCGTGGACGAGGAAGGGGACACCCCCGTGCTGCACGAAGGACTGCTCGCCGAACTCGCCGGCCTGACCGGCCGTGTCGTTCTCGCGGCGGTGCCGTCGTGAGCGCGGCGCCGCTGTACGGGCCGGGCTTCGGCAGCTACCCGGCCGAGGACGTCGCCTGGCTGCTCACCGACCTCTCCGACGTCGAACTCGAAGCGCCGACCGAGGAACGCGAAGAGGCCATCCAGTCGGGCGCCGCCCACTACGCCGAGTCTTTGCCGATCGAGTTCCAGCCGTCGCCGGAGTACCAGCGGCTCTTCCACACCGCGCTGGACGCCTCGGCGGAGCGGCTGGCGCAGGCCGTCGCCGTCATCACCGAGCGGATCCTCGCGGCGCGCGGGCCGGAGGCCGTCCTGGTGTCCCTCGCCCGCGCGGGCACGCCCATCGGCGCGCTGTGCAGGCGCTGGGCGGCCTACGCGCACGGGCTCGACCTCCCGCACTACGCGGTGAGCATCGTGCGCGGACGCGGCATCGACACCGTCGCCATGGACCACATCGCCGCCCGCCACGACCCGCGGTCCGTCATGTTCGTCGACGGGTGGACCGGCAAGGGCGCGATCACCCGGGAGCTCGCGGCTGCCCTCGAAGGCCGCGACTTCTCTCCCGAGCTCGCCGTGCTCGCCGACCCCGGCCGCTGCGTATCGGTGTACGGCACCCGCGAGGACTACCTGATCCCCTCCGCGTGCCTGAACTCGACGGTCTCGGGGCTCGTCAGCCGGACGGTGCTCAACCGCGACCTCATCGGGCCGGGCGACTTCCACGGAGCGAAGTTCTACAAGGACCTCGCCCCGTCCGACGTCTCGAACCTCTTCCTGGACACCGTCGCGCGCCACTTCCCGTCCGCCGACCCTGGGGACGCGCCGCCGCAGGAGGAGCCGGACTGGTCGGGCTGGGCGGCGGTCGAGCGCATCAGCGACGCCCACGGCATCGGCGACGTCAACCTGGTGAAGCCAGGGGTGGGGGAGACGACCCGGGTGCTGCTGCGGCGGGTGCCCTGGAAGGTGCTCGCCCGGCGCGGGGCCGACGCCGACCTCGCGCACATCCGGGTCCTGGCCGCAGAACGCGGCGTGCCCGTCGAAGAGGTCGACACCGACTTGCCTTACGCCTGTGTCGGACTGATCAAGCCCCGGGAGCCCCGGCCGTGACCGTCGCCGCCTGCACCGACCTCGACCGCACCCTCATCTACTCGGCGAACGCGCTCGCCCTCGCCGAGGACGACGTGCCGCCCCGGCTGCTGTGCGTCGAGCTCTACCAGGCCCGCCCCCTGTCCTACCTCACCGAGGAGGCCGCCGCCGACCTCGAACTGCTCGCCCGGCGCGCCGTCCTCGTGCCGACCACGACGCGCACACCCGAGCAGTACCTGCGGGTGTCCCTGCCGGGGCCGCCCGCGCGCTACGCGATCTGCGCCAACGGAGGCCGCCTTCTCGTCGACGGGGAGGAGGACGCCTCCTGGACGGCGGGCGTGCGCAAACGCGTCGCCGACTGCGCGCCCGTCCTCGACGTCTTCGACCGGGTGACCGCGGCGAGCGGGGAGTTCACCAAGAGCGTCCGGGTGGCCGCCGACCTGTTCGTCTACACCGTCGTGGACCGCGCCGCCCTCCCGTCCGGCTGGCTCGCCGAACTGACGGCCTGGTGCGCGGAGCGCTCCTGGACCGTCTCCCTGCAGGGCCGCAAGGTCTACTTCCTGCCCGTCCCGCTCACCAAGGCCGCCGCGGCCCGCGAGGTCGCCGCCCGCTGCGGCGCCACCCACCTGCTGGCGGCCGGCGACTCGCTCCTGGACGCCGAACTCCTCGCCGTCGCCGACGCGGCCATCCGGCCCGCCCACGGCGAACTGCACGACACGGCGCACACCGGCTCCGCCGTCACCCGCGCCGCGGGAGTCCGGGCCGGCGCCGAGATCACCTCATGGCTCCTCGCCCGCGCCCTCGACCCCTCCTTCATCCCGAAGACGGGGCCCTGGCGCTCCTGAGCGAGGCCGCCGCACCGGCGATCGCGGCGCGGAGGGGGACGGGGGCGGCGGTGCCCCTGGCGCTCCTGAGCGAAGCCGCCGCACCGGCGATCGCGGCGCTGTGGAGGACACGGGCGGCGGTGGCCCTGGCGCCTCTGGGAAGCCTCCGCCCGCCTCGGTCGTGAGCGGGGATCGCTTCGGTCAGAAGCGGAGCCCTGCTAAGCCGCCGAGTGCGCCTACCGACCCGCGCAGGCGCCGGGCGGTAGGCGCCGACGTCACAGCCCGATCTCGCGGCGTACGGCGAGGAGGAGCTGTTCGGCCTTGTTCTTGACGCCCGGGTCGGAGGAGTCGAGGTCGTCGTCGTAGACGACGGACCACAGGAGGCCGTCGGGGGCCGGGGATGGCTTGCCTTGCGTGGGCTTGCGGCCGACGACCCGGACGCCGCCGTCGTCGCCGAACGCGAAGTAGCGGGTGACCACGACCGTGGAGGTGACCCGCTCCTGGACGAGGTCGGGCACCGAGCCGGGTTCGGTGAGCCGGATGTGATGCTCGCCGTCGTCGCCCCACACGTGCAGCCACTCGCCGTTCCACGAGGCGCGCAGCACCCGCTCCCAGGGGACCCTCTGGAAGCCGCCCTCGCCATCGGGCACGAACAACGCATACCGGGTCACCGCGACATGGGATCCTCCGCGCGTGCCCGCCACCGCGAGCACCCGCTCCCCCCGCGCAAGTCCGAGCTTCCCCCGCACCGCCCGCTCCAGCCGCACCATCCCCATAACCTACCCCAGCCGATCTCCCCGCCCGCGGTTTATCCACAGGCCCGCTTCCGGACGATTGCGGGCGGCCCGGACCGGCCTTCGGCTCTCGCCCAGGCCACGCGCGCCCGCAGCACGGCTGAGCGATCCGCCCCGTACCCGAGCCTGCCGGGCCGGGTTCGGCCGCACGGCTACGCTGGGCCGGTCTTCGTCGTCGGGAGGAACGGGCGGGTGGTCGTCGTGCGGGGGCCCTACGTCGCCGTCATCGGGCCGGGAGAGGCGACGCCGGAGCAGGTGAGCGCCGCCCGCGAGGTAGGCGGGCTGCTCGCCGCGCGCGGCGCGACCGTCGTCTCCGGCGGGCTGGGCGGGGTCATGGCGGCCTCGTGCCGAGGGGCGGTCGAGAACGGGGGGAGCACCCTCGGCCTCCTACCGGGCCGGGACCGGACCGAGGGCAACGCCTACCTGACCGTGTCCGTGCCCACCGGCATGGGCGAGCTGCGCAACGGCCTGGTCGTGGCGGCCGCCGACGGGATCATCGCGATCGGAGGCGGCTGGGGCACCCTCAGCGAGATCGCCCTGGCGATGCGCACGGGAAAACCCTTGATCGCCATGGGAAGCCCGCAGCTCATCGCCCAAGGCGACCCGCACACCTTCCCGACCGCCCGCACCCCCTCCGAAGCCGTCACCGAAATCCTGCACCGCATATCAGCACTCCGAACAAAGCGCCCGACCACCTGAACTCGGCCCACCCTGCGGAAATGCATCAGGGCCGGTTCTCATGAAGAGAACCGGCCCTGAGCTGGGAAGGTGGGCCAGTCGGCCCAGCTCCCGCGATTGGACTCGAACCAATAACCTGCCGGTTAACAGCCGGCTGCTCTGCCAATTGAGCTACGCGGGAATGCGGTGCGGGGAGTGGGGTTCCCCCTGCGTGCTCGTCTAGATTAGCGCATCTTCCGGGGTGGTCGCGCATCGGTGGAGAGAAGGCGGGTAGGGGTTGGGGAACAGGTGTCCAGAGCGGTGGGGAGCAGGGATGAAGCGGGCGATCTTCGCGGGCGGGATGGCCGTGGGGTACGTGCTGGGGGCGCGGGCCGGACGGGAGCGGTACGAGCAGATCAAGAAGGCGGCGCAGGAGGTGTGGGGGAACCCGAAGGTGCAGACGGCCGCCGCCTCGGTGAAGGAGCAGGCCGCGGAGGTGGGCGCCAAAGGGGCGCACCGGGCCGGGGAACTCGCCAAGGAGGGCTGGGCCAAGACGGGCGAGGCGGCGACCTCGGCGCGGCAGAAGGTGAACGACCGCCTGCACCGCGAGGACCACGAAGAGATGATGCGTACCTGACAGGGGCTTTTCAGAACGCGAGCACGGGTTCACGCTGGGGTGATGAGCCCGCGACTGACCGGTGACGAGACCGTCCTCTGGCAGGCGGCCGCCAGGGTGCTGGACGCCAACTGGACGGGGTCGGCCACCGTGCCCTCCCCGGGCCTCTACCCGCACCAGTGGAGCTGGGATTCGGCGTTCGTCTGCCTGGGCCTGGCCCGCCACCGCTACGAGCGGGCCGAGCGGGAGCTGGCGAGCGTGCTGCGCGCCCAGTGGGCCAACGGGATGGTGCCGCACATCGTCTTCAACGGGAAGGTCGCCCGGCACGCCTACTTTCCGGGGCCGGAGCTGTGGCGCAGCGCGGGGGTCGCGGACGCGCCGAAGGGCGTGGAGACCTCCGGGATCACCCCGCCGCCCATCCAGGCGCTCGCCGCGCTGCGCCTGCACGCCGTCTCACCCGACCCGGAGCGCAGCCGCGCCTTCCTGCGCGCGATCTTCCCCCGGCTCGCCGCGCAGCAGCGCTATCTGGCGACCTCCCGCGATCTCGGCGGGGCGGGGCTGGTGTCGATCTGCCATCCGTGGGAGTCGGGCATGGACAACAGCCCGGCTTGGGACCGGCCCTTGGCGGCTGTACGCCTGCCGCCCATGCGCTACGCCCCGGGCGCGCGCCCTCTGGCGGCGCCTACAGGCGTCGACTACGACCGCTACGTGTGGCTCGTCACGGCGTTCCGCGACGCGGGCTATGCCAGCGGCCACCTGCGCGACGACCATCCGTTCGCCGTCGAGGATCCGCTGGTCAACGGCATGTACCTGGCTTCCCTGCACGCGCTGGCGGAGCTGGCGGACGTCGTCGGGACGGATCCGCTGCCCTACCGGGAGGCGGCCGAGCGGGTGCGCGGGGCGCTGCTGGAGCGGCTGTGGGACGCCGAGCAGAGGTGCTTTCGCGCGTTCGACGTGCGGACGGGCAAGTCGGTCCCCGCCGTGACCGTCGCGGCGTTCGGGCCGCTGCTGGATCCTGGGCTCCCGGCGCACGCGGTCCGCGGTCTCGCCGATCTGCTGCTCTCCTCCCGGTTCGCCGGTTCCGCCGGGTATCCGGTGCCGACCTGCGACATCCAGGCCGCGGCGTTCGACCGCGGGGCGTTCTGGCGGGGGTCGTCCTGGATCGCGACGAACTGGATCGTCTGGGCAGGGGTGCGCGCGCACGGGCTCGGCGCGGTCGCCGACCTCGTCCACGGTTCGACGCTGCGGCTGGTGCGCCAGTCGGGGTTCCGCGAGTTCTTCGACCCGTTCGACGGCACCGGCCGCGGCGGCCACGACTTCAGCTGGTCGGCCGCGCTCGTCATGGACCTCCTCGCCACCCGCAGGGAAGGCCGCTGAGGGGTTCTGGCGGCGGGCGGCCCGCCCGCGCCCGATAACGTGGCCCGCATGTCCGCATCGGTCTTCGTGAGCCTCACCACGGATTTCGGGGCCGCCTACACCGGCGTCATGGCCGGGGTCGTCGCCCGGATCGCGCCCGCCGCGCGGGTCCAGGTGCTGAGCGACGAGGTGACGCCCTACGCGGTGGCCGAGGGGGCGATGCTGCTCGCGCAGGCGCTGCCCTACCTTCCGGTCGGCGTGCACGTCGCCGTGGTCGACCCGGGGGTCGGGACGGCGCGGCTGCCCGTCGGGGTCAGGACCGGGCGGGGCGACCTGCTCGTCGGCCCCGACAACGGGCTCCTCGCGCCCGCCGCCGAGGCGCTGGGCGGGGTGGCGGAGGCGAGGGTGCTGGCCGAGCCGCGGCTGCGCCTCGCGGAGACCTCCAGCACCTTCCACGGGCGCGACGTGTTCGCGCCCGCCGCGGGCCACCTGGCGAACGGCGTGCCCCTCGCGGACTTCGGGCCGGCCGCCTCCCTCGTCCCCCTGGAGCTGCCCGTGCCCGAGGTCTCCTCGGGCGTCCTGTCGGCGACGGCGTTGTACGCCGACTCCTTCGGCAGCCTCGTGCTGGGCGCGCGCCCGTCGGACCTGGCGGACGCCTTCGGCCCGCTGCCCTACGGATCGGTCCTCGACCTGGACGGGACGCCCGTCCCTTGGTCCGAGACCTACGGCGACGTCCCGGTGGGCGCCCCTCTGCTGTTCAAGGACTCCTCCGGCCTTCTGGCCCTCGCCGTCAACCAGGGGTCGGCAGCCAAGGAGTTCTCCCGCAAGGCGGGCTCCCGCCTGACGTTCAGGGCAGCAGCTCCCTGATGGCCTCCTCGATGCCTTCGGCGAAGACCGCCGTGTCGGGCTGGCCGTCGAAGTCGGCGCAGACGCCGAAGTGGAGGCTGCCGGCGTAGCTGAAGATCGCCGTCGCGATCTGGATGCCGCCCGTCAGGGGCACGTACGGGTACATGGCCCGGACGCGGCTGCCGAGGATGTACAGCGGGAACTGCGGGCCGGGGACGTTGGTGGTGACGGTCTGCACGATCGGGTTGAACAGCCGGATCGGCGTGCGCGCGCCGAGGGCGAGGAGCGCGGGCGCGACGGCGGCGTCGGTCAGCTGGGTGAGGCGGGCGCCGCTCAGCTCCTGGCGGGTGGACTTCAGGTCGTCCATCTGCGCGCGCAGGTAGGCCATCCGCGAGACCGGGTCGGGATCGCCGGCGGGCAGGTTCACGAAGACCGAGGAGATCCGGTTGGTCGGCACGCCCCGCTCGGACTCGGCGCGCACCGACACCGGGACGGCGGAGCGGACGACGAGGTCAGGGGCGAGCGCGCCGCGGCCGGCGAGCTGGGCCCGGAAACCGCCCGTGACCGCCGCGAGGACGACGTCGTTGACCGTGCCCCCGTGGGCCTTGCGGATCGCCTTGACGTCGTCCAGGGAGGCGTCCGCCCAGCACCAGCGCCGGTGCGGGCCGATCGGGCCGTTGAGCACGCTCGCCGACGCCCGCGTGAACCGGTAGAGCTGCCGGGCGAGGCCGCCCGCGTAGTCGACGATCCGGGGCGCCCGGCTCAGCGTGCCGAGTAGGTCTCCGGGGAGGTTCCGGAGCGTCCTCAGCGGCTGGAGGGCGTTGTCGGCGAACGCGTTGGCGAGGAGCGCGAGGTCGGACGGCGAAGGGCGGGGCCGCCAGGCCTGCTCGGGGACGGGTAGGGGCTCGTCCGGCGAAAGGGAGAACAGGGAGGTGATGAGGTCCATCCCGGCGACCCCGTCGACCATGCAGTGGTGGACCTTGCCGATGACGGCCCAGCCGTCCCCTTCGAGGCCCTCGACGAGGTACAGCTCCCACAGCGGCTTCTTGGGGTCGAGGCGCTGGGCGACGATCTGCCCTGCGAGGCTGCGCAGCTGCTCGGGGCTGCCCGGCCCGGGGACCGCGGTGTGCCTGACGTGGTACAGGATCTGGAAGTGCGGGTCGTCGACCCAGACGGGCCGCCCCGCGTGCAGCGGGACGGCCCGGACGCGCTGCCGGTAGCGCGCCATGCCGGGGAGCTTCGCCGCGATGAGCCGTACCAGGTCGCCGTAGGACGGCGCGGGGCCTTCCATGACGATGACCGCCGCGACGTGCAGCGGGGTGTTCTCGTCCTCGATCAGGTAGAAACTGGCGTCAAGTCCGCTCATCCGCTCCATGGCTTCGACGTAACCATTGTCGGACCTTCCTGACAAAGCGTTGACTTCCGGTGTCGGTGGTTACGGCCGTCCGGAAGTCGTGGGCGCCTCGTCCAGGGCCTTGCCGGGCGACACGGCCGGCTCCGGGGCGGACCGCCCGGGAACCGCGAGGGCGATCAGCGCGCCCGCGAGGCAGAGCACCGCGGTGATGAGGAAGATCTCGCCGTACTCGGTGTGCAGCGCGCGCTGGACGCCGTCGGTGTAGACCGCCAGCTCCTCCTTGAAATTCGGGTTGTCGAACGGGAGCGGCACCGCGAGCCCCGCGACGAGCTCGGAGAACCTGTGGAACCCGTACGCCGAGACGGCGGCGATGCCGAGCAGCATGCCCATCATCCGGGACACCACGACGGCCGAGGACGCGACGCCGTGCTGCCCCGAAGGCACGAGCCGGAGCACGGCCGACGACACGGGCGCGATGACGAGCCCCAGACCGAGCCCCGTGACGGCGAGGTCCACGTCCATGCGAGGCAGCGGCCCGTAGGCGGCGGCCGTGGGGTCGAGCGGCCAGCCGGAGATGAGGAGATAGCCGCACCCGGCGACCACCATGCCGACGACCAGGGGGATCCGCTCGCCGACGCGCCTGGCCACGAAGCCTCCGGCGACCGCCGCGACGGCGAGGGCGACGAGGAAGCGCGAGAGCAGGAACGCGCCCTCGGTGGTGGTCCGCCCCAGCAGCGTCGTGGCGACGAGCTGGATGTCCACGAGCGTCACCATCAGGGCCGCGCCTGACAGGAGGCTGACGCCGAGGACCGCGAAGACGGGCCCCTTCCGGGCGCCGGTGAGGTCGAGCAGCTTGTGCGGCGTGCGGAACTCCCAGACGCCGAACAGGACGAGCGCGACGGCTCCGCCCGCCACCATCGGCAGGCCGTAGGAGGGCAGCGCGCTGGTCCCGGGCTCGGAGTTGTACGTCCCCACGACGAGGAGTCCTAGGCCGACCGCCAGCAGGAGCCCGCCTACGACGTCCACCTTGCCGGTCCGCTCCGGGCGCCCGGGCGGGACGGTGAAGTGCAGCGCCGCCATGGCCGCCAAGGCGAGCGGGATGTTGATCCAGAAGAGCCCGCGCCAGCCTATGAGCGCCGCGAGGCCCGCCCCGTACAGCGGGCCCAGGACGCTGCCGAGCTCCTGGAGCGCCCCGACGACGCCCAGGACGACGGGCCTGCGCCGCTCGTCCCACAGATCGCCCGCCAGGGCCATCGTGATGGGCAGGAGCGCGCCTCCCGCGACGCCCTGGAGGACCCGTCCGGCGATGAGCGGCCCGATGCCGTCCGCGGCCGCGGTGAGGGCCGAGCCCGCCGCGAACGCGAGGAGGCAGGCGTGCAGGACGGTCCGGCGGCCGAGCCGGTCCGACAGCTGGCCGAGCAGCGGCATGGCCGCGACGTAGCCGAGCAGGAAGCCGGTGACGACGGGGATGAGGCGCTCGGGCCGGTTGGCGGGGATGCCCAGGTCGCCGCCCATGTCCACGAGCACCGTGACGATCACGTAGGCGTCGAGCGAAGCGAGCAGGACGACGGCCCCGCCGGTGCCGAGCGCCAGTCGGCGGCCGGCCATCTACTTCGGCGCCTTGATCTCGGGGTTCGCGTCGTAGTCGCTGAGCTGGAGCGTCGCCGACCCGCCGGTGAGCTCCATCCGGACCTTGGTGAGCCGCTTGGTGGACTCGTCGATCCACACCGAGCCCTTGAGGTCGGAGGTCACCTTGACGCCGATCGCGGTGACGGCCGCGGCCGGAAGGGTGGCGTCGACCTTGTAGGCCCCGTCTTCGAGGCCCGTCACCTTGGCGTCCTTGGCCTGGCGGAGGAGGACGGGGATGCCCCGCTGCGGGTCGAGGATCGCGGCGGGGTCGAGGAAGCTGGTGATGGCCGACTTGTCGGTCTTCGCGTAGCTGCCGGACAGGTTGTAGTACAGGTCCTCGCCGAGGAGGACGAACTTCACCTCCAGCGTCATGCCCAGCTGGACCGCCGTCACCGAGCCCTGCGCGTCGCCGCTGCGGAGCAGGTCGCCCGACATCGCCTTGACCGGGATGTCCGGCGTGCCCTCGGTCGTCAGGGAGAACGCGACGCTGGAGACCTCGGTCATCGCCTGCGCCGACTGCTCCAGCAGTTCCTGGGCGGGCGGCAGGTCCGAGGCGCCGGACTTGTCTTCGGCGCTGCATCCGGCCAGGAGGGTGACGGCGAAGAACGCCGCGATGAGGGTGCGAAGTCTGGACATGGCGGTGAGCCTAGTCAGTGAAGGCTGATCGGGAACAGGGCCGTCAAGGCTCCGCCGGGTGGGTGCGGTGGCGCATGCCCTCGGGCAGCCGGATCGCGGCGTCGAACAGCTCGATGCCGACCAGCTCCCCGGAGTGGGCGAAGTCGAGGATGGCCGCGAGCTCCCCGTCGCGGCCGTCGAGTTCCAGCTGGTCGACGGCGTCGCCGTCGTGGTCGAAGACGCCGGACAGGCCGATGTAGGCGCTGTTGGAGGACGGTTCGTGGATGACCCGGATCCGGTGGAACGGCGACGGGAAGCCCAGGTCGGGCCTGCCCCACAGCCGGAGCCGGTGGCTCATCTCCGAGCCCGTCAGCACCCCCCAGATGACGCCCTGGACGAGCTGGAGCGCCTGGACGGCGTCCTCTCCGGCGATCTGGTACTGCCCGTCCCAGTCGCCGAGCCCCTCGATCGCGTAGGGGCAGGTCCATTCCCCTTCGCCCTCGGGATCGAGGTAAGGCTGGCCGATGGACACGACGACGTCGCCGACCCCTTGCCCGTCGACATCGTGGAGCTGCAGCACCCGCCTGGCGATCACGTTCACACCGACCACCTACCGCAATCCCCGTCCCCGCAACCCCCACATCCCGCCGCCACCCCCGTCAGCCCCCCGGTCAGACGCCCGGAGAGGCCCTTGGCCCAGGGGAGGGGGAGAAGGTGGGGCGGGTGGGGCTCGAACCCACGACCGGCGGATTATGAGTCCGCTGCTCTGACCGGCTGAGCTACCGCCCCCCAGTGACGTCTCTACCTGCGCCTTTCCCGGGATTCGCCGTGATCATCGCGGCGAGTGGCGGGCGCGGGCAGGGATTCGGGCTCCGCGGGGAGCCTTTATCCGCACCAAGAGTGTAGAGCGGGCGGTGGCCGTCCGGTCCACCCCATTGGCGGAATCGGTTCCGGACAGGGGGCGGAGCGGCGGGATCGGAGCGCCCGGGTGCTCGGCGGGACCCGTGGTGGGGCATGCTCGAAAGAGAGACGGACGAATCGGGAGGGGCACAGTGAGCGAAGAGTTGCGGGCGAGGGTGCGGGGGCTCATGGGCAGGGCCCGCGACGATCTCGCGGAGCTCGTGGCGTTCCGGTCCGTCTACGACCCGAGCCAGTACCCCGAGCAGGAGTGCCAGGGCGCCGCTCAGTGGGTGCTCGACGCGTGCAGGGCCGAGGGCCTGACCGACGCGGGGCTCCATGAGATGCCCGACGGGTCGCTGGCCGTCGTGGCCCGCAAGGCGGCCCCCGCAGGCAAGCCGACGGTTCTGCTCTACTGCCACTACGACGTGCAGCCGCCCGGAGACGAGACGGCATGGCTGACCGACCCGTGGCGGCTCACCGACCAGCCGGACGGCCGCTGGTACGGGCGCGGTGCCGCCGACTGCAAGGGCAACCTCGTCATGCACCTGACCGCTCTGCGCGCGCTGGGCGAGGAGCTGCCTGTGGGTGTCGTCCTGGTCGCCGAAGGGTCGGAGGAGCAGGGCGGCGCAGGGCTGGAGGAGTTCCTTCCGGCCCATCCCGACCTGACGCGGGCCGACATCGTCCTGGTCGCCGACTGCGGCAACGTCGAGGTCGGCGTGCCGACCTTCACGCAGACGCTCCGCGGGGCGGTGAACGTCACCGTCGCGGTGGAGACCCTGGAGGGGCCGATGCACTCGGGCTCCTACGGAGGGCCCGCCCCGGACGCCCTCGTCGCGCTCGTCAGGATCCTCGGCTCCCTGCACGACGACCTGGGGGACGTCACCGTGCGGGGGCTGCGCGCCGACCAGGTCTGGGAGGGCGTCGCCTACCCCGAGGACCGCTTCCGCGCCGATGCCGGGGTGCTCGACGGGGTCGGCCGCGCCGGCTCCGGGACGGTGGCCGACCACGTGTGGGCACGGCCCGCCCTGACGGTGCTCGGCATCGACTGCCCGCCCGTCGTGGGGTCGGCCGCCGCCGTGCAGGCGAAGGCGCGGGCGCGTCTGAACCTCCGGGTCCCGCCCGGCCTGGACGCGCATGAGGCTCTGCGGCTGCTCACCGCGCACATCGAGGCGGCGGCCCCCTGGCAGGTGAGGGTGACGGTCGAGCCGGAGTCCGTAGGGGAGGCGTTCAGCGCGCGCACGGGCGGCCCGGCGTACGACCGCATGAGCCAGGCCTTCAAGACGGCGTTCGGCATGGACCCGGTCAGCCAGGGCCAAGGCGGCTCGATCCCTCTGTGCACCGTCTTCCAGCGGACCTACCCCGAAGCCGAGATCATGCTCTTCGGGGTCGAGGAGCCCGCCTGCCTCATCCACGCCCCCAACGAGAGCGTGGACCCGTCGGAGATCGAGCACTTCGCCTACGCCGAGGCCCTGTTCCTCGGCTCCCTCTGACCGCCTGAGGGCCGCGCGGGCCGGGCCCGCGCGCCGGCCCGGGAAGACGAAATCCCCGCCTGCCCTGGACGGGACGGCGGGGACGGGTCGCGCGGGATCAGATCTGGGTGCGCCGGGGGTTGGCCGTGGTGGTCGGCCAGTTGGCGAGGGCGTCGGCCACCGTGTCGGCGGCGGTGTTCTCGGTGGCGTCCTCGGGCACGGAGGCGGGCTGATCGGTCACGGCGTTCCTCAACTCGGCTGGTTCGACGGACGGCTCGCCGGTCGGTGAGGAGACCGGCTCAGTCGTCATGGAAGACCGTCTTTCAACGGGACAGCGATCTTACCACTCCATGATATCCGGACATTCCGTACGGTCACCACTGCGCAACGTGTGGCATATTCCTCTGCAAATGGGAGGAATGTCGTAAGTTGACACGACCCGGGATCAAGCTTCACTCGCCTGAAACAGACGCGACCTACTCTGCCGAGCCATGGCGGACATCTTCGATGACTATCAGCCCGCGGCGGCCTGGGACGAGATGTTCGAACGTGCCGGAGTGCCCCGGGCGGCCTACGGGCCCGTCCTCGCGGCGCTGCAACCGCTGGACCCCGCCGAGTTGCGCTTCCGGGCGGACCAGCTGGCACGCGTCTTCACCGACCGCGGCGTCACCTTCGACTACGCGGGGGAGGAGCGGCCGTTCCCCCTCGACCTGATCCCCAGAGTGATCGACGCACTGGAGTGGCCCACCCTGGAGCGCGGCGTCCGGCAGCGGGTCCTGGCCCTGGAGGCCTTCCTCGCCGACGTCTACGGGCCCGGCGAGATCTTCAAGGACGGCCTCGTGCCGTGGCGGCTGATCTGCACCTCGGCGCACTTCCACCGCGAGGTGAGCGGGCTCACGCCCCCGAACGGGGTGCGCGCCCACGTCTCCGGCATCGACCTCATCCGCGACGAGGACGGCCGCTTCCGCGTCCTCGAAGACAACGTCCGCACCCCGTCGGGCGTGAGCTACGTCATGGAGAACCGGCTGGCGATGACCCGGACTTTCCCCGGGCTCTTCGCCGAACAGCACGTCCACCCCGTCGACGAGTACCCGGCCCGCCTACTGGCCGCCCTGCGCGCGTCCGCCCCCCGCGACGTCTCCGACCCCGTGGTGGCGGTCCTCACACCCGGTGTGGGCAACGCCGCGTACTTCGAGCACACCCTCCTGGCCCGTCTGATGGGCGTTGAACTCGTCGAAGGCCGCGACCTGATCTGCGCAGGCAACCGCGTCTACATACAGACGACGCAAGGGCGCCGCCCCGTCCACGTCATCTACCGGCGGATCGACGACGCCTACCTCGACCCGCTGCACTTCAACGCGGGCAGCGTCATCGGGTGCCCCGGCATCGTCAACGCCGCGCGGGCCGGCAACGTCACGATCGCCAACGCGGTCGGCAACGGCGTCGCCGACGACAAGCTGATCTACACCTACGTGCCCGAGATGATCCGGTACTACCTCGGTGAGGAGCCCGTCCTGGCCAACGTCGAGTCCTACCGGCTGGACGACCCCGACGTCAGCTCCTGGGTCCTCGACCGGCTCGACCGGCTCGTCCTCAAGCCCGTCGACGGCGCGGGCGGCAAGGGCATCGTGATCGGCCCGCACGCCGACGCCGCGACGCTGGAGGCGCTGCACGCGACCGTGACGGCGGACCCGCGCGGCTGGCTCGCCCAGCGTCCCGTCTCGCTGTCGACCGTGCCGACCCTCACCGACCGCGGACCGGCGCCCCGCCACGTCGACCTGCGCCCGTTCGCGGTCAACGACGGCGAGGACGTGTGGGTGCTGCCCGGCGGGCTCACCCGCGTCGCGCTGCCCGAAGGGGAACTCGTCGTGAACTCCTCCCAAGGCGGCGGCTCCAAGGACACCTGGGTGCTCGCCAATGACAGGTCGGCCGCTCAGGCCGCCGAGCACCCGCCCCTCCCACTGCCGCGTGCCTACGCCGACGTCACGGTTCCACAAGGCGGACCCGGCTACGGCGGAAAGATGGAAGGAGTGCAGCAGCAGTGAGCACAGGACTGCTCAGCCGGATCGCCGAGACCCTCTTCTGGATCGGCCGCTACGTCGAGCGCGCCGACGACACCGCCCGCATCCTCGACGTCCACCTGCACCGGATGCTGGAGGAGCCGTCCGCCGACGTGGACGCCGGATGCCGCGCGCTGCTGGCCATCCTGGGCGTGCCGCCGGGCGACACCGCCATCGACATAGGCACTGTCCTCACCCGGCTCGCCTACGACGACGGCACCCCTTCGGCCATCACCGGCGCGCTCCAGGCGGCCCGCACAGGGGGCCGGAGCGTACGCGAGGTCATCTCCACCGAGATGTGGGAGTGCCTGAACGTCACCTGGCACGAGCTCGACGGGCGCCGCCGCGCCGCCGAGCGGCTCGGGCCGCACGCGTTCCTGCGCTACGTCAGGGAGCGGGCCGCGCTGTTCTCCGGCCTCGCCGACGCGACCATGAGCCGCGACGAGGGCTGGCACTTCCTCGTTCTAGGGCGCAGCGTCGAGCGGATCGACATGACGGCCCGACTGCTTTCGCTGCGGATGCCTTCGGCTTCCTACGCGCCCGACTGGTCGATGCTCCTCAGGGCCAGCGGGGCCGACGAGTCCTACATCCGCACCCATGGCGGCACCGGGGAGCCGCGCCTTGTGGCGGCGTTCCTCATGCTGGACAGGCTGTTCCCCCGTTCGGTCCTGCACGCGCTCACCCTGGCCGAGGACTGCCTGGCCGTCCTGGACCCCGACCCGGCGCGCGCCGGGTTCACCGACGCCGCGCGCCGCCCCATCGGCCAGCTGCGCACCCGCCTGGAGTACACCGACGCGGCGCTCCTGCTGGAGCAGCTGCCGGAGCTGCTCACGGCGCTGCAGAACACGTGCGTGCGGGCCACCGGGGCGGTCGCGGACAAGTACTTCCAGTACGCGCTCCCCGTGGCCTGGGAACAGGAGGGCTGAGATGGGCTGGCGGCTTCAGATCACGCACACCACCCGCGTCTCCTACGACGGTGACGCGCGCGCGTCCTACAACGAGGTGCGGATGGCGCCTTTGACGCTCCCCGGGCAGACCGTCCTCGGTAACCGGCTCACGATCGAGCCGCACGTGCCCGTCTGGTCGTACTGGGACTACTGGGGAAGCGAAGTGGCGTCCTTCGACCTCCAGGCGAACCACCACGGACTGGTCCTGGTGGCGCGCAGCACCGTGGAGACGAGCGCGCCGGCTCCGCTGCCGGACTCCCCGAGCTGGGCGGAGCTGCCCGCTTGTGTGGAGAGCCTCCGGCTGGAGGAGTACCTCGCGTCCACCGAGCACACCGCCCTGTCGGACGAGCTGGCCAAGCAGGTCCGCGCCCTTGCGAAGGGGACGGAGCCGCACGAGGCGGCCCTGCTCGTGTCCGGTTGGGTACGCGACCGGCTCGCCTACGTGCCGGGGGCGACGAGCGTCTACACGGGCGCGCAGGAGGCGTGGCAGGACGGCAGGGGCGTCTGCCAGGACTTCGCGCACCTCACCGTGGGGATGCTCCGGGTGCTGGGCCTGCCCGCGCGCTATGTCTCGGGCTACCTGCACCCCGACCCTTCGGCCTCTCCGGGAGACACCCTGGAAGGCCAGAGTCACGCGTGGATCGAGTACTGGGCGGGCGACTGGGTGGCGCACGACCCGACCAACGGCGTCCCCGTCGGCGAGTGCCACGTGACCGTCGCGCGGGGCCGCGACTACGCCGACGTGCCGCCGCTGAAGGGCATCTACCACGGCGCCCCCAGCAGCACCATGGACGTGCGCGTGGAGGTCACCAGGCTGAGCTGAGGGGCTTGCGGGCCCCTGACCGCGCGCCCCGCCGGTCAGGGGCCTTCCGTGCCGTCAGGAGCTCGCGAGGCAGCCGGCGACGCCGCCGGTGCGGCCCTGGCCGAAGGCGCTCACGCGCTCGATGGAGTCGCCGTGGCTGGACGGGTCGGCCCAGGGGCTCTCGTCGCCGAGGGTGGTCAGGCCCGCGCTGATCTCGGCGGTGTCGCCGGGCTCCCAGGTGAGGGTGCCGTCGGTGGTCGAGCCGTAGAGGACCGCGCCGGCCATGCAGTCGGCCTGGAGCTCGCCGGCCACGTCCACAAGGCTGTCGTCGAGGCGGTTCTGGATCGCGTGCGCCCACTCGTGCGCGACGACCAGGTAGATCCAGGCGTCGCCCTGGGCGTAGCCCTCGCGCATGAGGTTGAAGTCCCAGGCGACGTAGTCCTCGCCGATGCAGTAGTAGGCGTTCATCTCGGCGGCGGGCTCGCCCGAGCAGGTGAAGCGCTCGGGGTCGTTGCCGGAGTAGGAGCCCCACACCTGCGGCGGCGTGTAGGTGCCGGTGAAGTACTCGCTCCAGTGCGTCTGCCAGTAGGTGTTGACGACCTCGACGGCGTCGTTGATCTCCTGGGTCACCTCGGCGTCGGAGAAGCTCTGGTTGGCGGTCGGGACGCCGGGCTCTTCGGTGGCGGGGCCGTCGCCGGTCTGCTGGGCGTCGGGCTTCACCGTGGTCCCGGAGGTCGGCTGGACGGTGGCCGCCGGGTCGGGGAACTGGAAGGTGCAGGCGGACGTCGCCAGAACGGCCGTGAGAGTGATCGGGAGGAGGCGCTTGAACAGCATTACTGGATCGCTCCGTGCAGGTCAGGGCGGGGGATCAACCACCTACTCTGACTCCGCGATCCGGTCATAAGTTCTGTGTGCGGGGCACCTTCCCACATCCGTTGTCTTACCGACATAAAGCCGTCCGGGCGTCAGGGAGTCGCTTTCCCGGCATAGGCCATCGGTTCGGTGATGACCCGCTGGAGGATCTGCCCCGCGGCGCCCAGGACCGCGGCGTCGGGGCCGGTGGCGGAGGGGACGAGGTCAGGGAGCGTGGGGCGGAGGCGGGCGAGGCGTTCGGCGAGGACCTCCCGGACGGCAGGGGCGAGCCGGCCGAAGACCGGTGCGTAGATACCGCCGAGGACGATGGTGCCGGGGTCGAGGAGGTTGACGGCCGAGGCGAGCGCGACGCCCAGGGCGTGCCCGGCGCGGCGGCAGGCTTCGAGGGCGGACGGGTCGCCGGAGGAGAGGGCCTCGGGGGAGGGCAGGGCGTCCCGGCCCGCGTAGACCTCAAGGCAGCCGGTCGCCCCGCAGCGGCAGGCAGGGCCCTCGGACGCGACGGCCACATGGCCGAGTTCGCCGGCGACGCCCAGGACGCCCCGGTAGAGGGAGCCCCCGCTGACGAGGCCCGCTCCGACGCCCGTCTCTCCGGAGACGTACAGGAAGTCCGAAGGCGCCCCGCCGAACTCCAATTCCCCGAGGGCCGCCATGTTGGCCTCGTTCTCGACGGTGACGGGCCTGCCGAAGAGGGCGGCGACGTCGACGTCGCGCCAGCCGAGGTTCGGCGCGTTGTGCACCCGGCCCCGTCCGACGGGTCCGGGGATCGCCAGGACGGTGCCCGAGATCAGCAGATCGGAGGCCTCGGAAGCCGCCTCGTCGCCTAGTGCGCGCACGGCCGACAGGACGTCCTCCGGCCGCTCCGCGCGGTTGTCCCGGTGGATCACCTTGCGCACGCGCACCTCGCGCGTCAGGTCGACGACGCAGGCGGCGAGGTAGGCGACGTTGACCTCCAGGCCGAGGGCGGCCACCCGGCCGCCGCTCAGGCTGACCTCGACGCCCGGTCTGCCGCGCTCGCCGCCGGACACGGCAGGGGCCTCGGCCACCAGCCCGGCGTCCAGGAGGTCGGCGACCAGGCGGGACACCGTGGTCTTGGTGAGCCCGGTCAGCTCGGCCAGGGCGGCGCGGGTCAGCGGCCCGCCCCGGGCCACCTCGCCGAGCACGAGGCCGAGGTTCTGCGCGCGCATCGCGCCGTGCCGGACGGGCGCCTGCGTGGGGTTCGCGTGCATGGGCTTGACGATGCCACCTCCATCGGGTCTTATTAAGTTAATATTATGGACTAATTCCCGGTCCAGGGCGGATTCATGCGGTCCGCCCCCGCCTGGCTGCAGAGGAGCCGCACCGTGTCCGCCTACACCCCGAGGCCTGAAGACAAGTTCACGTTCGGTCTGTGGACCGTGGGTTGGGAGGCCCGCGACCCCTTCGGCGACGCCACCCGCGCGCCCCTCGACCCCGTCGAGTCCGTGCACAGGCTCGCCGAACTGGGCGCCTACGGCGTCACCTTCCACGACGACGACCTCCTGGCCGTCGAGAAGGACCGCGCCAAGGCGATCGAGCGGTTCAAGGGCGCCCTGGCCGAGACCGGCCTCAAGGTCCCCATGGCCACCACCAACCTCTTCACCCACCCCGTCTTCAAGGACGGCGCGTTCACCAGCAACGACCGCGACATCCGCCGCCACGCGCTGCGCAAGGTCATCCGCAACATCGACCTCGCCGCCGAGCTGGGCGCCACCACCTACGTGTGCTGGGGAGGCCGGGAGGGCGCGGAGTCCGACGGCGCCAAGGACGTCCGGATCGCGCTGGACCGCTTCAAGGAGTCCTTCGACATCCTCACGTCCTACGTGATCGACAAGGGCTACGACCTCCGCTTCGCGATCGAGCCGAAGCCGAACGAGCCGCGCGGCGACATCCTCCTGCCGACCATCGGCCACGCCCTGGCGTTCATCAACTCGCTGGAGCACCCCGAACTCGTCGGCCTCAACCCCGAGGTCGGCCACGAGCAGATGGCGGGCCTGAACTTCGTCCACGGCATCGCGCAGGCCCTGTGGCACGGCAAGCTGTTCCACATCGACCTGAACGGCCAGCACGGGCCCAAGTACGACCAGGACCTGATCTTCGGCCACGGCGACCTGAAGAGCGCGTTCTTCCTCGTCGACCTCCTGGAGAACGCCGGCTACGAGGGCCCCCGGCACTTCGACTACAAGCCGCTGCGCACCGACATGGACGTGTGGCCGTCGGCCGCCGCCAACATGCGCACCTACCTGATCCTCAAGGAGAAGGCCGCGGCCTACCGGGCCGACCCCGAGGTCGCCGAGGCCCTCGCCGCGAGCCACGCACCCGAGCTGGCCCTCCCGGCGCTCGGCGAAGGCGAGTCCCTCGCCGACCTGCTCGCCGAGGACTTCGACCCCGACGCGGCAGCCCTGCG
This sequence comes from Actinocorallia aurea, assembly GCF_054783995.1. Classification (NCBI taxonomy): domain Bacteria; kingdom Bacillati; phylum Actinomycetota; class Actinomycetes; order Streptosporangiales; family Thermomonosporaceae; genus Actinocorallia; species Actinocorallia aurea. Next base: position 109,295 of record NZ_BAAGPQ010000032.1, on the reverse strand, counting down.
CGACCGCGCCTACACCCGCCTCAACCAGCTCGCCATCGAGCACCTCCTCGGGGTCCGCGGATGACCGCACCCCGTCTCGTCGCGGGCGTCGACTCCTCCACGCAGAGCTGCAAGGTGGTCGTCCGCGACGCGGAGACCGGCGCCCTCGTCCGCGAGGGCGCCGCGCCCCACCCGCCCGGCACCTCCGTCGCGCCTTCGGCGTGGTGGAGCGCGCTGGAGACGGCCGTGGAGCGCGCGGGCGGCCTCGCCGACGTGTCCGCGCTGTCGGTCGGGGCGCAGCAGCACGGCATGGTCTGCCTGGACTCCTCGGGCGAGGTCGTGCGCGACGCGCTGCTGTGGAACGACACCCGCTCGGCGCCCGACGCGGCCGACCTCGTCGCCGAGAAGGGCGCGCCGTTCTGGGCCGAGGCCGTCGGGAGCGTCCCGGTGGCGTCGTTCACCGTCGGCAAGCTGCGCTGGCTGGCCCGGAGCGAGCCCGAGAGCGCCGCGCGCACCGAGACCGTCTGCCTGCCCCACGACTGGCTGACGTGGCGGCTGACGGGCGAACTCGTCACCGACCGGGGCGACGCCTCGGGCACCGGCTACTTCTCCCCGGCCACGGGCGAGTACCGGACCGACATCCTCGCCGACGCCTTCGGGAAGGTCCCGCGCCTGCCCGAGGTGCTCGCGCCGCGCGCCCAGGCGGGCGAGTGGAACGGGATCGCTGTGGCCCCGGGCACCGGCGACAACATGGCGGCGATGCTCGGCGTCGGCGGCAGGCCCGGCGACGTCGTCGTGTCGATCGGCACGTCCGGGACGGCCTTCGCGGTCGCGTCCGCGCCGAGCGCCGACGTCACGGGCAAGGTCGCCGGGTTCGCCGACGCGACGGGCCGCTACCTGCCGCTGGTGGCGACGCTCAACGCGGCCCGCGTCCTGGACGCGGCCGCCGCGACGCTCCAGGTGTCCCTGCCGGAGCTGAGCGACCTGGCCCTCGCCGCGCCCTCGGGGGCGGACGGCCTGGTCCTCGTCCCTTACCTGGAGGGCGAGCGCACGCCCAACCTCCCGGACGCGACGGGCACCCTCCACGGCATCCGCCTGGCCAACTCCACGGCCGCCCACTTCGCGCGGGCCGCCGTCGAGGGACTGCTGTGCCACCTCGCCGACGCGGTCGCCGCGCTCGGCCTGGAACCCGAGCGGATCCTCCTCATCGGCGGCGGAGCCCGCTCGGAGGCCGTCCGGCGGCTCGCCCCGGCGATCTTCGGCCGCCCGGTCCTGGTGCCGGAACCCGCCGAGTACGTGGCGATCGGCGCGGCCCGCCAGGCGGCCTGGCTGCTCGACGGAGGCGCGGAGCCGCCCGAGTGGGCCGCCGCGGGCACCGTCGAGTGCACGGCCGAGCCGGCGCCTGACGTCCTGGCGCGCTACCGCGAGGTCGCACCCCGCTGAACCCGGGGACCGGGTGCCCCGGAGGGGTGGGCGCCCGGTCCCCGGAGCGTTCCGCGGGGTGGCGGGCCGCTCCGGCGAAGGGCCGGGTGCCACGAGGGGCGGTCAGCCGGCCCCGCCCCGGACCCGCGGTTCGAGAAGGGCCAGCCCTGGGCCGAGGCCGACCAGGAGGCGGCCGGACGGAGTCCACGCACAGGCCAAGGAGGCGTGGGCGAGGCGGCCGGAGGGCGACAGCGGCGACGGGTCCGGCGCGCGCCAGAGTGACAGGACGCGGAAGTGGTTCGTCGCGGCGATCAGGGGCCGGGTGCCGCCGGACACCGCGAGGGCCTGGGCCACCCCGTAGGAGTCGTTCGCGAGCCGTGCGACGATCCTCCCGTCCGAGACCCGGCTGAGCGCCACGCCGCCGGCGTAGGTCGTGCAGGCGAAATGGGCCACTCCGTCGAGTGCGGTGGCGGCCGCCGCGAAGACGTCGCCGCCGGTGCTGACGGTGTCGAGGTAGGCACGGTCCTCGACGGACCAGCGTTCGGGGGAGAGGTTGTGGATCTCGCCCGAGCGCAGGGCGATCGTGCGGTCGCCGTCCCTCATCGCGGCCAGGGCGCAGACCCGGAAGAGGCCGTTCCCGAAACCCCGGCCGAAGGGCGGGGCCGGCGCGGCTCCGGGCTTCCAGGCGCGCACCGATCCGTGCCGGCGGGGGGAGTGCGGGTCGGGAGTGGCGACCCCGGCGAGGATCAGCAGGTCGTCGTCCCCGCCCGTGTGGCAGAGCTCCGTCACCTCCTCGTCCTCCGCGAGCGCGGTCTCGGCGAGCACGGCGCGGTCGGCCAGGGATACCAGGCGCACCCAGCCCGCGCCGCCCAGCACGGCGGCGGGCCGCCCGCCGTACGTCACCAGGTCCAGGGCGCCGACGTCGCCGCCGAGGGGGACCCCCGCGGCGGCGCCGGGGTCGCGGGCGAGCGCGTCGAGGTCCCACAGGTGGGCGTCGCCGTCCTCGTCCAGGGAGACCGCCGCCTCGGCCCCGTCGAGCACGGTGCAGTGCAACGCGCGGACGGGGCCGCCGTGCCAGGCGGGCGCGTCGTCGGGGATCTCGGGATCCCACACCCACGTGTCGCCCGGATCGTCCCGGGACCACGCGAGCGCGGCGTAGGCGAGTGTTCCTTCCGGAGCCGGCAGGAAGCCCCCGCCCGACGCGCCGCATGGCAGCGGATCCCCGACCGGCCGCCCGCTCAGAAGGTCGAGCACGACGGCGGGTCCCGACAGCCGCCCGAGCATGGTGGTGAGGACAGGGTGGCCCGCACCCGGGCCGCGGGTGTTGACCAGGGCCACGGGCCTGCCGCGGAGCAGGCCGAGGCCGCTGACCGGCGCGTCCGGGCCGTCGCCGTCGGACGTCCACAGCGGTGGGCCACCGGCCAGCGGGTACAGCCCGGTCCTGAGCCGCCCGGCGACCAGGGCGTACCCGGCGGCGACGGAGATCGACACGGCCTCCTCGACGCCCTCGAACACCAGGGGCCGCCGCGTCTCCGCACCGGTGCGCGGGTCGCGTACCCGCACGAGCGGTCCGTCGCCCGTCAGCAGGAGGGGATCGCCGTCGAATTCGGCGGCGGCGATCGTGCCCTCGTGCTCCTGAGTCCAGGCGCAGACCTCCGCGCCGGTCTCGGCGTCCCAGACGCGGTACTCGGGCGACCACGGGGCCCGCGCCGCCGCGAGGCAGCGTCCGTCCGCCGCGACGGCGGTGAGATGGCGGGCGGTGTAGGGGAACCCGGTCTCCCATGCGTTCATCAGCTCCATCCCGGGCACCGCATGCATCGCGATGACCGAGCGGCCGCCCTTGGCGGAGACCGTGGACGCGGCGAGGACCACGGGCACTCCGAGCAGCGGGGAGAAGGCCGTCGTGGGCTCCGCCCACTCCTGCCCCGGCTCACCCGCGGCGAAGGCGGTCCTGCCGTCGGGCCGGCGCCAGCCCGGCACCTCCCGGTGGAGCAGCCACCCTTCCGCAGCCACGGCCCGCAGCCGGACCTCTCCGTCGAACGCGTGCACGACCCGTCTCCCGAGCCCGGTCCCCCCGCTCCAGACGACACGCCACCCCTCGCCGCCCCCGCGGAACACCGTCTCCACCGGCACCTCCCGACCCGCCGAGCCCGCAGGCCCCATCCGCGGGCCGCGCCGACCGGTAGACGCCGGAACCCGGCCCGGAGTTCACCCCGTGAAGTCCCTCCGGAGTCGGTCCGCAGGAGCGCACCGCCCGGAGGTCACGCCCGCGTCTTCACCCCGCCCGAGAACGCCCGCCACGCCCGCCGCGACAGCTCCAGCACCCCCTCCCCGGGATTCTTCGAATCCCGCACGGCGACCGTCGCGACCGATGGCGCGTCCGTTCCAGGATTCCGCCGAGAGGCGACCTCCACGCAGTTCAGGCCGCCGTTGTCGCTGTGACTGCTCTTGTGCCAGATCACGGACTCGCGCATGGTGCAGAAACCGCCTCGTCAACATCGGGGGTGGGACATCTCATCGGCGATCCGCTGAATCAGCGCGGCGGAGTCCTCGGGGCTGAGCGCCTTCGCTCGAAGGTGGTCGAAAACTGTCTCATATATCCGTATGTCCGCCGATTGTTCGAGGCAGATCCCTCCTGTCCGATATTCGACGTATACGACGTCAGGGTCCAGGGGTTCGGGGAAACCGAGGACGACGAACCCGTTCTGCATCGAGGGATGGGCGCCCGCGGTGAAAGGGAGGACCTGGACGGTGACGTTGGGAAGCCGTGCGGTTCCCGCGAGCTCCCTCAGCTGGTCCGCCATGACATCGGTGCCGCCGACCTCCCGTCTGAGCGCGGCTTCGCCGAGGATCACCCAGAGGTCGGGAGCGTCGGGGCTGAGGAGGAGCTGCTGCCGCTTCAGCCGCACGGTGACGCGCCGGTCAGCTTCGTCCTGCGTCGGTGCAACGGGGGTCGACCTCATGAGGGCCCGCATGTACCCCTCGGTCTGGAAGAGGCCCGGAACGATCTCGCACTCGTACTCCCTGATCGTCGAAGCCTCCTCTTCGAGCCCGATGTAGATGGTGAACCACTCGGGTATGGCGCGCGAGAACGGCGTCCACCAGCCGCGCTTGCGCGCCTGCTTGGCCACCGTCAGCCAGGCCTCTTTCTCTTCGCCGTCGACGCCGTAGAACTCCAGCATGCGGGCGACGTAAGCCGGAGGCGCTCCGGTGGCGGCGGCTTCGATCTTGGTGATCGTGGAGGGCGCGCAGCTCACGAACTGGGCCACCTGTTCACGGGTCCGGCCGGCTTGGGCGCGCAAACGCCGGAGCTCGCCCGCCAGCCGGCGTCGTCGCACCGTGGGACTGGTCCGTTTCGGCACGGTCTACCACCTTTCGTCTCTCGCGACTTTGGCAAATGGAACTAGTTCCGATTGAAAATGCGAACGCCGCGACTCTCGCTGGGTCACACTCGGAGAGTAACGAGACATGCGCGCTCCGGCTGGAGTTCGGGGGATCTCCCGTGCACGGGGGTGCATCGTCTCGATCGAGAGAACTGGAGTGGTGAAGATGAGTGCTTTTGTCTCTCTTCGGGGTTCGCGGTCCGGGGGGCCGCGGCCGGGCTGGGCGGGGGAGGGCGCGGCGGCGCGGGCGGTGCCCGCGAACGTGACGCGCTTTCTCCTGCTGGCCGACCTGTGCCGGGGGCTGGGCGAGCGGGGATGCCCCTCGTACCTCGTCAATCCCGCGTCGGGCGGGGCGGTGCTGCGGGTCGGGCGGGCGGCGTCCGGGCTGCTCGCGGTCGCCGCGGCCGAACGGGCCGGGGGCTGGGTGTACGCGTGGGGCGGCCGGTGGGCGGACGTCCGCCACCTCGACCAGGTCGCCGCGCATCTCGCCGGGAAGGCCGCCGCGTGACCGGCCCCGGCGCCTGCCCCGGGCGGATGACCGTCGTGCTGCCGGGGGATCTGGCGCACATCGCCCGCGCGCGCCACGTGCTCGGCGCCTGGCTGGGCCGCTCCCACCCCTGGCACGACACGGCGGTGCTGCTCCTGTCGGAGACCCTCGCCAACGCCTGCGCGCACAGCGACTCGCGCCTGCCCGGCGGCCTGGTCGAGTTCACCGCCGAGACCGCGGACCGCGGCGTCCGCATCGGCGTGCTCGACGCGGGAGGAGGCGGCACGCCCCTCGTCGCCCGCCCCGCCGCAAGCGACGACGAGCACGGCCGCGGCCTCTGGCTCCTGAACGCGCTCGCGAAGGAGTGGTCCTCCCGCAGCCTCCCCGACGGCCGCCGCGAGGTGCGCTTCACCGTCGACGCCTGAGGCCTCGCGGGCCGTCAGGAGGCGAGGCGGACCGAGAACCGCAGGCGGCCCCCGGCGAGGTCCGCGACGCCCGGGGAGCCGGGGGTGAAGGTCAGGCGAAGAGGGTGGACAGGGGGAGGAAGGAGTACTCGCCGGGGGAGGAAGAGGAGTCGGCGAGGAGGAGATGGCCGGGGGTGAGGGCGGCGAGCGAGGGGGCGGGAAGGCGGTAGACGGTGTCGGTTCCGGTGTCGAACAGCCATGCGGTGCCGACGGGGTCCTCGGCGGTCCAGGCGGCGAAGCGGCCCGCGGCGACGGGGGCGGTCGCGGTCCGGTGCGGCACCCACTCCTCGCGGGAGCCGTGGCGCAGGCGCAGCTCGTTCCTGCTCACGTCGGTGGAGACGGTCAGGTCGGCGCTCGCCGCCATGACGAAGCGGCCGGCCTCCGAGATCACCGCCTTGCGCGTCCCGTCCGGGGCGAGCCTCAGGATCTGTCCGGGGTCGTCGCCCTTCAGGCTCTGCCTGACGATGACGTCTCCGTCTTCGGCGACGCCCAGCAGCCGCGCGTGCGCGGCCCGGACCGCGGGTTCGGGGTCGGCGACGGCGGCGGAGAAGACCGCCTGGTCGGCGGAGCCGTCGCAGGCCGTCCACCACAGGCGGTCGCCGACGAGGAGGAGGCCGTCGTCCGGGGCGCAGGCCGGCTCCTCGCGCCCGGTCTCGGCGACGACCGACGCGGTCTTCTTCGCGCGGTCGTAGAGCATGACCTTCGCGTCCGTGTAGTTCAGGCCGGGCGTCGCCGCGATCCAGGCGACATGGGCGCCGTCGGCCGCGATCGCCCGGAACTGGGGCGTGTCCCGGGCGTCCTTCGCCGGACGCTGCTCGCGCACCGTCGCCTCGACCTCGCCCGTCTTCGGGTCGACGAGCACGATCGCGTGCGCGCGGGACTCCCCGTCGAGCAGCGACCCGGCCACGAGCCCGTCCGGCGTCACGGTCTTGGCGAGGAGCCGGAGGCCGGGCCGCACCTCGGCGTCGAAGGTCTCCGTCACGGCCTCGGCGAATCCGTGGGTCTCGGCGAGGTCCCGTACGACCGCCGGCGTCGCCGGCGGCGTCGAGGGCTCGGGAGGGGCGGCGGCCGGGGCGGAGGGCGAGCAGGCGGCAGAGGCCGCGACGGAGGCGGCGACGAGACCGAGGGCGAGGCGGCGCAAGTGATCTCCCGGGGCGAGGGTGGGTGAGAATCCCGCGCGAGCCTAGAACGCCGTTCGCCGGAACAGGCATCCGGCTCCGGCACGGTGACCGCGCTACGGGGTGAGTGCGGACAGCGGGAGCAGGTGGACGGTGTCGGGGAGGGAGAAAGCGGCGACGACCTCGCCCGGCGCGGCGGACGGGGCGGGATCCTGACCGGTCGTCCACACCACGTGCGAGCCGCCGAGGACGACGGACCCCGGGGCGCCGGGGAGGCGGAGGGCGGTCCCGGTGCGTCCGTCGTAGAGCCAGCCGGTGTCCGCCGGATCGATCGCGGCCCACGCGGCGAACGGGCCGGAGACGGAGACGGGGCCGGAAGCCGTGTGCGGCAGGACCAGGTCGCGGGCGCCGTCGCGCAGGTGCAGGCGGCCCTCCTCCTCCCCCCAGACCTCCCGCGCGCTGAGCTCGGCGTCGGCGGCGAACCCGTCGGGGCCCGTCTTCACGACGGTCTCCTTCGGCTCGCCCGTGGCGTCGAGCAGGACCACCGGAAGGAGATCAGCGGAGGCGTCCTCGACGAAGGTCTCGCCGCCGCCCGCGAGGCCGCGCAGGATGGCGTTCTTGCGCAGCAGTCCGGGCTCGCGGTCGGCGAGATCGGCCGAGAACACGGCGGGGGCCCGGCCGTTCTTCGCGATGTCGCAGTCCGTCCACCACAGGCGCCCTTCGCCGAGGAAGAGGCGCGAGCCGTCCACGGCGCAGTCGATGTCCGCGCGGCCGGCCGCGACCGCCTCGGTCCGTCCGCTCTCGCGGTCGTGCAGGAAGAGCCGCCAGTCGGTGAAGTCCCCATCCGCGACGCCCTCGACCCAGGCGACATGGCGGTCGTCGGCCGCGACGGGGTCGAACCAGGGTCCGTCCAGGCCGTTCGAGGCGGGGCGCTGCTCGCGCAGCGTCGCGGTGACCTTTCCCGTCTTCGGATCGGCCAGCACCAGCGCGTGCTGCCGGGCGTCGGCGTCGACGAGCGATCCGGCGACGAGTCCGTCGCCGGTCACCGCCGCGGGCACCAGCGTCAGCCCCGGACGCATCTCGGCGCCGAAAGCGACGGTTGCGGTCGCCGCCTCCGGGTGCGCCTCATCGAGCCCGCGCACGACGGGTGCGCCGCTCGCCGCGGGCGACGCGGCCGACGGGGCGGCGACCGGCGGCTCGGCCGTCGAGCAGGCGGCGAGGGCCACGGTCGAGAGGGAGAGGAGCAGGGCGAGGCGGCGCAAGGTGTCTCCAAAGGGGCAACAGGAACAGCTGTGCCACCTTAGGCCGTCCGGATACTAAAGGGCGGTTTCGATCTGTCGCTTCTCACGCGCGGTCGGGCCGTGAGACTCCAGCGCCAGCGGGAGGCCGAGGGCGGCGGCCGCGTCGGCGGGGGAGGAGATCTTGCCGGTGTAGACGGGGCGCTCGGTGAGGAGGGCGCCGGTCAGGGACTCCTGGGCCGTCAGGTCGGCGTGCAGGGGGAGCTCGGCGTAGTTCTCGTAGGCGGTGCAGAGTCGGACGTCGGCGGCGTCGGCGTGGGTGACGGCCAGGACGTCGGCGCCGCCGGAGGCGCGGAGGGCGTAGCGCAGGGCGACGGCGTCGAAGTGGCCGCAGCGGAACGCGCCCTGCCAGGTGGCGGCGGTGTTGTGCGGCTCCGGGAAGGACAGGTCGCGGTCTTCGGTGACGAAGGGGCCGTAGCCGTGGCGGGTCGCGTACTTGCGGACGACGCCGAGGCGCAAGGCGTCCGCTCCGTCCAGGAGTTCCAGGGCGTTCGCGAAGGTGGTCGTCGACCAGGTCGTGTAGGGGTGGAAGCCGTGGAGCTCGTCCAGCAGGACGCCCTGCGCGCCCTCGAACACCACGGGACCTTCGGCCAGCAGACTGCGCAGGTGGGGATCGCCGACGATCTCGACGGCCGAAGCGAAGGCGGTCAAGGCCGCCGCGCAGTCGTCGACCGGAGGAACCTCGGCCGAGGGGAACTCTTCCAGGACCCGCGCGCGCAGCGCCGTCAGCGACCGCCTGAGCCGGGCGGGTGACAGGCAGTCGGCCACGCGCGGCGCGTCCGGGTGCTCCAGCGCGTACCGGGCGGTCTCGCCCACGCCCATGCCGCACGAGCCGTGCCGGGCCGCGCCGCGGGCCAGCTCCCTGGCCCGGTTGGCGGCGCGGTGGTACGGCGTGGTGAGCAGGGCGTCTCCCTCGACGGTCAGTCTGTCCAGCGCGTCCGGGACGCCCACCGCGCGCAGGTGGTCGGCTTCGGCGGCGAGCGCCAGGGGGTCGACCATCATGAACCGCGACAGGTGGGTCCGCACGCCGGGGGTGAAGGTGCCGGACCCGAACTGCGCGAAGGTGTGGTGCCGCCCGTCCGGCGTCACCACGTTGTGGGCGGCCTGCGCGCCGCCGTTGAACCGGACCACCGCGCGGACCGGCCGCGCGCCCTCCCGGGCGCACAGCCAGTCCACGACGGTGCCCTTGCCGGCGTCGCCGTACCCGAGGTCGGCGACGATCACATGCCCGTCGCTCACAGCCGGGTCGTCCCGCGCGGCACGTCGTCGCCGAGGTCCAGCGGGGCGCTGGTCCGGGCGACGGCGCCCCGGTCGAGCGGCGCGAGCGCCCGCGACACGGCCGCGCCCGCGGTCGAGCCGACCTCGGCGAGGTGGTCGAGCCCCTCGTGCAGGTCGATCGCGTCCTCGGCGAGCCCGATCGTCAGCGCGACGGTCTCGCACACGGCGTTCAGATCATCCAGGAACAGCACGTTCTGGCCGAGCAGTCCGCGCCAGAACTCGGTGAGCTTCGGGTCGTCGCCGTGGAACGTCCCGGCCGGGATGATGTAGTACACATCCCACTTCTCGGTGAGTTCGCGGACTATGTCCGCCACCGGGATGTCGGCCTTGAGGTCGTCGCCGATGATCCGCTTGACCTCGGTCTTCTTCACCTTGGCGTAAGCGAGCTCGTCGCCCATGAGGAACAGGTAGCCGCGCTTGCGGCGCTTGTCCCAGCAGTCCGCCGCGGTGTGCCGGGCCATGAAGTACAGCGCGAGCTCGTACGACTCGGTCATCTGGCCGCCGCCTCCGCCTTCCAGCAGGATGCGGCCGAGGTCGTCGTCCATCCGGTTGTCGGACTCGAACTGGCCGACCTGGAGCGGGGCGCGGTCGCAGGTGGCGTCGCCGATCGCGCCGAAGAGGATCTGCGGGTCGGCCACGTAGCCCTTGCGCTGGAGCAGCCCCAGCAGGTTCGGCAGCTTCGTCTGCAGCGCCCGCGGGACGGTGCGCATCGAGCCGGTGACGTCGAAGAGGACGGCGATGGCGAGCGACTCGGGGTGGTCGTCGCCGTCCCGGCTCTCCCGGAAGGCGACGTCGAGGGGGTTGAGGGCGTCGTGGACGTGCCGGGCGCCGGAGTCGCTGTGCGCGAAGGCGCTCTTGCCGGTGGCCTTGCGGTAGCTCGCGGCGGCGTCGTAGACGTTGGTCGACCAGGTTCCGCTTCCCATGTCGGGGGTCCTTTCGTGTGGGGGATCAGAGGGTGAAGGGCCGGAAGACGCGCGGCCCGTAGAGGCGTTCCAGCAGTTCGTCGAACTCGCCGAGCAGCGCCCAGGCGTCGTCCGGCCTGCGGTGCGGCGACGGGTTCGTGCAGCCGCGGGCGAAGGCGCGCATCGGCGCGGGGGCCAGTGGGCCCATCAGGTGCGTCATGCAGCGGGTCGCCATGAAGAGGTCGAAGGCGGGGGTACCGGGCTCCTCCGCCTTGGGCGGGCCGGTGATCTCGGGCGGGTAGAGCGACGCCCAGGCGTCCACGACGAGCGGGATCCGGCCGGGCGGGTCGGTGACGGACTGGCCCCAGCCGACCAGGACGAGCCCGTGCAGCTCCGGATGGATCATGACGTGCCCGGGCAGCACGGCCCCGTGCACGACCCCGGCGCGGTGCGCGAACCCGAGGGCGACCAGGAGCCTGCGCCACATCCAGGCGGCGTCGCGCGGGTCGAGTCCGCCGGGCCGGGCCGCGGCCACCTCGGCGAGGGTGTGGAAGCCCTCGTGGCGCGAGAGGATCGCGCCACGCCTGCCGTCGTGCCGGATGCTCTCGACGAGCCTGGGCACGTAGGGCAGGTACCGGGGATCGCCCTGCTCGGCGAGCCGCCTGAGCGCGCTCGCCTCGCGGTCCATGAGGTCGCCGTCGGCCGGGTCGCGCGGCAGTTTGAGCAGCGCCTCGGTCCCGTCCTCGCCGGTGAGGGCGAAGAGGTCGGCGACGTCCCCGCGGGCGATCCGCGCGCCGACGCGGTAGGCGCCGCGCCGGGTGGTGAGGACGGTCCCGCCCGTGTGGGCGCGCCACTTGTCGGTCAGCCGGGCGAACGCGGCGGGGTCCGCGCCCGTGTCGGGGTGCAGCAGCCGCGCCAGCCGGCGGTAGCGGCGCTGCGCCTCGCGCTCGTCGGCCCCGAAGATCTCGGCGGCGGGCCGGTCGAGCAGCGCGACGGCCTCCTCGCGCGTCATCTGATGTCCTCTTCCGAAGCGGGCCGCAGCAGGGCGGGGTGGAGGAGCCTGGCGTCTCCGGCGCGGTAGAGGCGGGCGCGCGGCCCGCCCTTGCGGCCGCCGGACGCGGTGGTGTCGCCGGTGCCCTCGATGAAGCCGGGGACCGACAGCACCTTGCGGTGGAAGTTGCCGGCGTGCAGGGACTCGTCCCAGACGCACTCGTAGACGGCGCGCAGCTCGGGGATCGTGAACGTCTCCGGTAGGAAGGCCGTGGCCAGCGGGGTGTATTCGAGCTTGCCGCGCGCGCGCTCAAGGCCGTCGGACAGGATGCGCGCGTGGTCGAAGGCGAGCCGCCGGGTGGCGCCCGGAGGCTGCGCGCCCGAGGCCGTCAGCCCGAGGGAGGCGACGGGAGTCCAGGCGGCGTCCGAGGCGTCGCTGCCCGCGCGCGGGTCGGGCATCTCGGGGCCGAACGCGAGGTAGGCGACCGAGACGATCGGCATGCGCGGGTCGCGTCCGGGGTCGCCGTAGGAGGCGAGCTGCTCCAGGTGGACCCGGCCGGGCGACCGCAGGCCGGTCTCCTCGGCCAGCTCCCGCGCCGCCGCCTGGTCCAGGTTCTCCTCGCCGACCTTGACGAACCCGCCCGGCAGCGCCCAGCGGCCCTTGAAGGGAGCCTCACCGCGCTCGACGAGCAGGACGTGCAGGACGCCGTCCCGGATGGTCAGCGCCACGACGTCGACGGTGACGGCCACCGCGGGGTAGCGCGAGGGGTCGTAGTCGGCGAGGAAGGCTTCTTCCGTCACGGTGGCTCCCGGTTCATCGGTCTCAGAGGTGTCATTCTCGAAGTGAGTTCTTCTCGATATGAGTACAACATAACGCACCCCGCGCACCGTGTCCAGTTGTTACGATCAAGGCAGCGGGAGGAGCCCTCGATGGCGCAGGCGTATGTGCAGGTGACCACCACGACGGACGAGCGCGCGGAGGCGGGTGAACTGGCCACGGCGGCCGTGGCCGAGCGGCTCGCGGCGTGCGCCCAGGTCGTGGGCCCGATCTCCAGCACCTACTGGTGGGAAGGGGAGATCGAGACCGCCGAGGAGTACATGGTGGTCTTCAAGACCACCGCGGACACGTTTCCGCAGCTCGCGCAGCTGATCGCCGAGCGGCACTCCTACGAGACGCCCGAGATCATCGCCACCGCGATCACCGCGGGAAGTGCCGACTACCTCGCCTGGGTCGCCGAGCAGACCGGCGACGACGACGAGGACGAGGAACTCCTGGAGGCCGCCGACGAGGACGACCTGGAGATCGTCGAGTGACCGGGCACCTGGCGCGCGCCCTCGGCGTCGTGGCGCACTCCCGGGTGCTCCTGGTCGGTGCGCCCGCCGCCTTCGACCTCGGCGAGCTGCCCGCCGACGTCCTGCTCACCTCCGCCCTGCCCGGCACGCCGGGCCCGGGCGCCGGCGAGCCCTCCTGGAACGTCGTCGTCGCCTTCTGCGCCGACCTGCCCGCCCTGGAGGAGGTCCTTCCCGAGGTGGCCACGGTCCTTGCCCCGTCCGGCACCCTCTGCCTGGCCTGGCCCGCGAACGGCCCCCTCGCCGAGGACGCCGTCCGCGCCGAGGCCCACGGCCACGCCCTCACCACCGGCGAGCACACCTGGGAGATCGCCCCGGCGTGGACCGCGCTGCGCTTCGCACGCGCCTGACCCGTCCAAACCTCGGAACCGGCAAAGGGTTGGTGTTTGCCGAGGCGGGCGTACGGTGACATATGCGGGTATATGAGCTGGGTCACTCTGAGGAGGGGACGTGGCGGATCACGGGATGTTCGGGCCCGGGTCGGTGACGTGGCGGGTGATGGCCGAGCCGGTGCTGGCCGTCGGCGGGTTCCGGGCGCTGCTGCTCCAGGCGCTGCACCCGCACTCGATGTGGGGGACCGCCCAGAACTCGGACCTCATGGACAAGGACGCGGCGTGGGCGCGGCTCGGGCGGACGATCGAGTTCGTCCGGATCCGGACCTGGGAGCCGACGGACGAGGTCGAGCGGATCGGCCGGCGTATCCGGAACCTGCACTCGCGCCTCAGCGGGGTCGACCCGCGGACCGGCGAGACCTTCCCCGTCGACGACCCCGAGAACCTGCTGTGGGTGCACATGGGCGAGGTGGACTCCTACCTCGACATCGCCCGCCGCGCCGGGATCCCGCTCACCAAGGCCGACCGCGACCGCTTCGTCGACGAGCAGCGCAGGTCCGCCGCCGTCGTCGGCCTCGACCCGGCCGGGGTGCCCGCCTCCGTCGCGGAGATGGCCGACTACTACGAGGGGATGCGCCCGCACCTGTTCGCCTGCGACGAGGCCAAGGAGGGCCTGCGCAGGCTGTTCAACCCGCCGGTGCCGTCGCCCTACCTGCCGCTGAAGCTCGCCGCCCCCGGCATCGCGGCCCTCACCGTCTCGACCCTTCCGCGCTGGGCCCGCCGCATGTACGGCCTGCCGGGCCTGCCGACCACGGACCTCGCGACGACCCTCGCCCTCAAGGGCCTGTACCGGACGACCCACCTGGTGCCGCCGGGCCTGCGCTACGGCCCCGACGCCAAGCGGGCCCACGGGCTGACGAGGGACTCCCTCAACCCCGCCGCATGAGCCTGCCCACCGCGGCCATCAGCTCGGTGGACATCTCCTCGGACTTGCCCTCGTGCGCGCCCTCGGTGACGCAGTGCCGCACGTGCCCGTCGAGAAGGCCGAGCGCCACCTTGTCGAGGGCCGCCTGCACCGCGCTGATCTGGGTGAGGACGTCGATGCAGTAGCGGTCGTCGGCGACCATGCGCTCGATTCCGCGCACCTGGCCCTCGATCCGCCGCAGCCGCGCCTGGAGGTCGTCCTTGGTGGCGGTGTAGCCGCGCGTGGTCATGGCGGTCCTCTACGTGTCGGGGGCGCCGGAGGGAGGGGCGCGGAGGCCGGCGTCGGGGGCGGGGTGCTCCAGCCTACCCAACCCCTCAGGGGTATGCTCGACCCGGATTCGCATACCCCTACCCGGTAGGTGTTCCATCTGCCGGCGGCACGGAGGATGATCGGGATGACCCAGCGCACCTACACCGTCCAGGGCATGACCTGCGGCCACTGCCAGGCCTCGGTCACCGAGGAGGTCGGCGAGGTCGCCGGCGTCACCGAGGTGGCCGTCGACCTCGCGGGCGGACTGGTGACGGTCTCCGGCGACGGCTTCACCGACGACGCCGTCCGCGCCGCCGTCGAAGAGGCCGGCTACGCCGTCGTCTGACAAGACGCCCGTACGGCGGGCGGCCTTAGGCGGACGGTGGGATGTTCCAGGACGTGATGACCTCGCGGCCGTGTTCGAAGCCGAGGGTGCTCGCGGTGCCGGTGTCCAGGGCGAAGAGCCGTCCGTCGCGCGCGGGCAGGCCCAGCCACCGCGCGGTGAGGATCCGCAGGACGTGCCCGTGCGCGACCAGCGCCACGTCGCCTTCGGCCAGGTGCCCCCTGGCCCTGGCGATCACCAGGTCGCACCGGTCGCCCACGGCCTCGACGGTCTCGCCGGGGGTCGCGCCGGGCACGACGCCGTCCTTCCAGATCCACCAGCCGGGCAGGTCCCGGCCGATCTCGGCGGTGGTGCGGCCTTCGTAGCCGCCGTAGTCCCACTCCCAGAGGTCGGGTTCGATCTCCGGGGAGGGCACCCCGGCCAGTTCGGCGGTCCGTCGTGCGCGCGCGGCGGGCGAGCAGAAGGCGACGGCGATGTCGCGCCGGGCCACCCAGGGGGCGAGGGCCTTGGCCTGCTCCTCGCCCCGCGGGGTCAGCGGGATGTCGGTCCTGCCGGTGTGCTTGCGGGTCCGGCTCCATTCGGTCTCGCCGTGCCGCAGAATGACCAGTTCGCCCATACCGATCATGCTACGCGCGGCCGCCGCAGGTCAGGCCAGCACCTGGGCGGTGGGAGTGAAGCCGAGTCCGTGCGCCTGGGCGACCTTCTCGTGGGTGAGGGCTCCGGCATGGGTGTTGAGGCCGAGCGCGAGCGCCGGATCGTCGCGCAGGGCCCGCTCCCAGCCCTTGTCGGCCAGCGCGAGCGCGTAGGGGAGGGTGACGTTGGTGAGAGCTCGCGTCGAGGTGTTCGGCACGGCCCCCGGCATGTTCGCGACGCAGTAGAACACCGACCCGTGGACGGGATAGGTCGGGTCGGTGTGCGTGGTCGGCCGGGAGTCCTCGAAGCAGCCGCCCTGGTCGATGGCGATGTCGACGAGGACGGAGCCGGGCGTCATCCGGGCGACGAGGGCGTCGGAGATCAGGGTCGGGGCCTTGGCGCCCGGGATGAGGACCGCCCCGATCACCAGGTCGGCCTTGAGCGCCTGCCTTTCGATCTCGTAGGCCGACGACATCAGGGTGGTGATCCGCCCCTGGTGGACCTCGTCGATGCGGCGGAGCCGGTCCATGTTCACGTCCATGATCGTGACATCGGCCCCCATGCCCGCGGCGATCTGCGCGGCGTTCAGCCCGGACACGCCCCCGCCGATGACGAGGACCTTCGCCGGGGAGACTCCGGGGACGCCTCCCGGCAGGACCCCGCGCCCGCCCTCCTGCCGCAGCAGGCACTGCGCGCCGACCTGCGGGGCGAGCCTCCCGGCCACCTCCGACATGGGCGCGAGCAGCGGCAGCGACCCGTTCGGGAGCTGCACCGTCTCGTAGGCGATCGCGGTGACGCCCGCGGCGAGGAGCGCGTCGGTGCAGGCGCGCGAGGCGGCCAGGTGCAGGTAGGTGAACAGGACCTGGCCGCGGCGCATCCGCCCGTACTCGGCCTCGACGGGCTCCTTGACCTTCAGGACGAGGTCGGCCGCCCACGCCTCGGCGGCGGTGTCGACGATCTTGGCCCCGGCGTGCAGGTACTCCTCGTCGGTGATCGACGAGCCGAGGCCCGCGCCCGTCTCGACGCGGACCTCGTGCCCGTGCCTGACGAGCTCGTGCGCCCCCGCGGGCGTGATCGCCACCCGGTACTCGTGGTCCTTGATCTCGCGGGGCACGCCCACCTGGACGCCGCCCGCTCCGCTGCCCGACACAGTGTCCTTCCCGGTGGCACACGGCGCCGTGCCGTCGCCCACCACCTCCAGGGTGCGGCCGGAAGGGCGGGCGGGGACATCGTCACTGTGTAGGGGCGCGGCGCTTCTTCCTGACAAGGTGTCAGCCCAGGTCAGCGTTTGCGGGCGATCCCGCCGTAAAGGAGTCGCCTCGTGGGAATTCTCGGCTTTCCGGGGTGGGTGTCCCGTCAGCGCAGCCACTCTTCGGCGATGGCGAACGTCAGCTCCTCCAGGAGCGGTCCGGCCGCCCGCATGCAGCGCTCGGGGTCGCTCTCGATGTCGCCGAGGGCGTAGGCGGCGCTGATGCGGGCGCGGCGGAGCTGCTCGCCGGTGAGGCTGCGCCGTCCGGCGACCGCCACGACGGGCACGCCCGCGCGGGCCGCCGCCCGGGCCACCCCGACGGGCGCCTTGCCGCGCAGGGTCTGCGGGTCGAGGCTGCCCTCCCCGGTGATCACCAGCCGGGCGCCGCTCAGCGCCTCGGTGAACCCGAGCAGGTCGAGCAGGTAGGAGATGCCGGGCTCGACGCGGGCGCCGAGGAACGCCATGGCCGCGAACCCGACCCCGCCCGCGGCTCCGGCGCCCGGCCTGTCGCGCGACGGCGCGCGGGTGGCGGCCTCGGCGAGGTCGGCCCACCGGCGCAGGCCCGCCTCCAGCACCTGGACGCCCTCGCGGGTCGCGCCCTTCTGCGGCGCGTACACCGCGGCGGCGCCCTGCTTGCCGAGCAGCGGGTTGTCGACGTCGGAGGCGACGACGATCTCGACGCCGCCGAGGTCGGCGAGCCCGCGCAGGTCGAGTGCGTGCAGGCCGCGCAGGGCGGCTCCGCCGGGCGGCAGCGGGACGCCCTTGGCGTCGAGGAGCCGGCCGCCGAGCGCGGTGATCATGCCCGCGCCGCCGTCGGTGCAGGCGCTGCCGCCGAGGCCGAGCACCACGCGCCGCGCGCCGCCGCGGACCGCGGCGAGGATCAGCTCGCCCGTCCCGGCGCTGGTCGCGGTCATGGGCTGGGGTCTGCCTTCGGGCAGCAGGTCCAGGCCTGCGGCCTGGGCGAGCTCGACGACCGCGAGGTCGCCCCGCACGGCGTAGCACGCCTGGACGGGCTGCCCGGTGGGGCCGCGGACCTCGGTGCGGTGGGGGGTGAACCCGGCGGTCACCGCGGCCTCCACGGTGCCCTCGCCGCCGTCGGCGACGGGCAGCGTGGTCACGGGGACGCCGGGGCGGTGCCTGGCCAGCCCGGCGGCGACGTGCCGGGCGACCTGCGAGGCGGTCAGTGAGCCTTTGAACTTGTCCGGGGCGATGAGAACGTGCCCGGTGGGTGAAGCCACCTCGTCGTGCCTTCCTGGCGGATCTTCTAAGGGGATCGGTCCATTCAAGCCGGACGCAAGTGTCCTCAGGGCCAGAGTGTCCTACCCGATACCGAAGAGCCTCTGGAGCGGGTCGAGGAAGAAGTAGACGAGGAAGACCGCGGAGATCGCCCACAGCGGCCAGGCCACCCTGCGGCCGAGTGCGGTGCGGGCGACGGTGAAGGCGATCACGCCGAGCCCGATGCCGTTCGTGATCGAGTAGGTGAACGGCATCGACACGATGGTGATGAAGGACGGGATCACCATCTCCGGGTCGCGCCAGTCGATCTTGCCGACCTGGCTCATCATCAGCGCGCCGACCACGATGAGCGCGGGCGCGGCGGCCTGCGCGGGGACCAGCGAGGCCAGCGGGGTGAAGAACAGCGCGAGGGTGAACAGCAGGCCGGTGACGATGTTGGCCAGGCCCGTCCGCGCGCCCTCGCCGATGCCGGCGGCGGACTCGGCGAACACGGTGTTGGCCGAGGAGCTGGTGACGCCGCCGAGCGCGGCGGTGACGCCGTCGATGGTGAGGATCCGGCCGAGGCCCGGCACCTTGCCTTCTTCGGTGACGGTCCCGGCCTCCTCGCTCAGGCCGACGATCGTGCCCATGGCGTCGAAGAAGCCCGAGAGGACCAGGGTGAACAGCACGACGAGCGCGGTGATGAAGCCGGCCCGGCCGAAGCCGCCGAACAGGTCGACCTGGCCGAACAGGCTGAAGTCGGGCAGGCCGAGGACGCCCTCGGGCAGCTTCGGCACGACGAGGCCCCAGGACTCGTCCTTGATGTCGGCGAAGGCGTTGATGATCATCGTGAGCACCGTGCCCGAGACGATCGCGATGAGGATCGCGCCCGGGGTGCGCCGGACGTACAGGGCGACCATGAGCACGAGCGTGAAGCCGAAGATGACGATCGGCCAGCCGGTGAGCCGCCCCGCGCCGCCGGGTCCGAGGGACAGGACCGTTCCACCGCCTCCGCTGATGAAGCCCGCGTCGACCATGCCGATGAGGGCGATGAACGCGCCGATGCCCGCGGTGATGGCGTACTTGAGCGCCAGCGGGATCGCGTTCATGATCAGCTCCCGCACGCCGGTGACGGCGAGCAGGATGATGATGACGCCTTCGAGGACGACCAGGCCCATGGCCTGGCTCCACAGCATCTGCGGGGCCGCCTGGTAGGCCACGACCGCGTTGATGCCGAGGCCCGCCGCGACCGCCATCGGCGCGTTGCCCACGAGGCCCATGAACAACGTGCCGATGGCGGCCGACAGCGCGGTCATCGCGGTGAGCTGCGGCACTGACAGCTGGGCGCCGGTGACGTCGGACGCGCCGCCGAGGATGATCGGGTTCAGCAGGAGGATGTAGGCCATCGCGACGAACGTGGTGACGCCGCCGCGCAGCTCGCGGGGCATCGTGCTGCCGCGGGCCGACACCTGAAAGAAACCATCGAGACCGGCCGCGGCCATGCAGATCCTCCTACGCCGAGATTTTCATCCGGGATTATTCCGCTACGACCGTCGCCGTATACGCGTGGGGTGCGATGTGCACATGAAGACTCCTTCCCGCCGACGGATCGAAGATCACCTGAACCTCGGGAAACGCGCTCCGGAAGTACTGGCCCACCCCTAGCCGCGCCCGCAGGGGGCCGTCGCCCGGGGCGTCGAAGGAGATCCGGCCGGAAGGGTCCGTGACGTCCTCGCCGACGGGGCTCCAGGTCGTGCCGTCGTAGGCGTCGAGCCGGGCCGGGACCTGGCTCGCCGGCTTGCCCTGGACGGTGTCGACCACCTTGATCGTGATGCTCATACCCTCATCCTCCCGCCCGTTAGCCTTGCGCTGTGCGATTGAGGGACCTGTTGGAGATGGGCGAGCTGGGGCTCGTGCTGGTGTCCGGCGAGCATGCGCTCGACCGGCCGATCCGCTGGGTGTACCTCACCGAGCTGGTGGAGACCGGCCGCTACCTCTCGGGAAACGAGCTGGTGCTCACCGGGCTGATCGGGCCGCAGCTGCGCGAGCGGCCCGAGGCCCTCGTGGACGATCTCGTCGACGCCGGGGCGACGGCGCTGGGCGTCGGGCTGTCGGTGCACGAGGAGGTGCCCGCGCGGGTGCGCGAGGCCTGCGCGCGGCGCGGGCTGCCGCTGCTGGAGGTCTCCCGGGAGCTGTCGTTCGGCACGATCAGCGAGCTGGTGACCCGGCGGCTCACCACCGAGCGCGCCGCGGGCCTGGCCACGGTGCTCGGACGGCACCGGCGGCTCATCGCGTCGGTCGCCGAGGGCTCGGGGCTGGAATCGGTCTTCAAGGTCACCCAGGCCGAGCTGGGCCGGGCCTGCTGGGTGCTGTCGCCCACCGGGCGGGTCGTCGTCGGCCCCGGCCAGGACCCGCCGGACGCCCGGCGCCTCGCCGCCGAGTACCTCACCGCGGTCCGGCTCCCGCAGGTCGTCTCGGGCGGGCCGGAGGGGCCGCGGACGCTGCTGCCGATCAACAGCCGGGCCGCGCACCGCGTCGCGGGCTGGTTCCTGGCCTGCGAGGGGGAGCTGGCCGACCTGCCGGAGGAGGCGCGCGAGTCGGCCCACGAGCTCGCGGCCCTGGCCGCGCTGGAGCGGGCCAGGCTGGAGGAGGGCCACAAGGTCGAGCGGAGGCTGCTGGGCGAACTGCTCGACCCCGCCCTGACCGAGCCCGCCGAGATCGGCGCGCGGATGCGGACCTGCGGGCTGGATCCGGTGCGCCCGTTCGTCGCGGTCGCCTGCGCGCTCGGGGACGGGACGGCGGACGCCGCCGAGGGCGTCGAGGTGCTGCGGGAGCTGATGCCCGAGGCGACCGCGGTGACCGCCGTCGAGGGGGAGGCGGTGACGGTGGTGCGCGCCGAGGACGGCGTTCAGAGGCTGGTGGAGCGCCTCCGGGAGTCCGTCGCGCTGCTGGAGGCCGGGCTGGTCCGCGAGCGGCTCACCGTGGGCGTGAGCGGCCCGGCGACCGGTCCGTCGATGCTGCGGGGCGCGGTGGAGGAGGCCAGGCACACCAGGCGGCTCGCGGCGGCCCGCCGGGCCGGGCGCGCCCACGTGGTGACCAGCGACGAGATCCACTCCCACGCGCTCCTGCTCGCCACCGTGCCCGACGGGGTGCGCCGCTCGTTCCGCGACCGGCTGCTGCGCCCGCTCCAGGACTACGACGACGAGCACAACTCCGATCTCGTCGCCACCCTCGCGGCCTTCCTCGACCACTCGGGCTCGTGGAACAGGTGCGCGGCGGCCCTGCACCTGCACGTCAACACCCTGCGGTACCGGATCCGGCGGGTGGAGGAGCTGACGGGCCGGGACCTGTCGACTTTGGAGGACAGAGTGGACTTTTTCCTGGCACTTCGTGCGATGTAAGGGCGGACCCCGCCCGAATCAGCAACAATGCACGCGCGGGCCGATCCCATGGGGCGTGGCATGGGCGGTCGAGGGTGCCAGAAGGAGTCCGCAGACTCCCAAGATCGCCAGAGCGGCGATGACTGTGCGCTTACGGTTCATGACTGGAAGCTAAGAGGAGCGGGCGGCAGTGAGTCAAGAGACTCTGGGAGACCGGATCAGGAATCTCCGGATCAAGCTGGGCGTCAGCCAGGCGCAGCTGGCTTTTCCCGAACTGTCGGACAGCTACATCTCACTGATCGAGAGCGACAAGCGGGTCCCCGCGCCGAGCGTCATCGAACTGCTCGCCCGCAAGCTCAACTGCTCGGCCACCTACCTCGTCAGCGGAGTCAGCGAGGACATCGTCGACGAGCTGCGGGTCACCCTGGAGTACGCCGAGATCGCCCTGCAGAACGGCGCAGCCGCCGAGGCGCGCGACCGCTTCGCCGAGGTGCTCGCGCACTCCGACGCCCTCGCCCTGCCCGACATGCTCAAGCAGGCCCGCTGGGGCCACGCGCTGGCGCTGGAGGCAGGCGGCGCGCTGGAAGAGGCCATCGCGGCCCTGCGCGAGATCGCTTCCGGGGCGTCCCTGGAGTACGACCGCGACCACTGGACCCGGGCGCACGTGGCGCTCAGCCGCTGTCTGCGCGAGCGCGGCGACACCAGCGCGGGCGTCCAGGTGGCCGAGGAGGCGCTGCGCCGCCTGGCGATCGCGGGCGGGGAGTTCACCGACGCCGCGGTGCACCTGGGCGCGACCCTGCTCGGCTGCTGCATCGAGCGCGGCGACCTCGTGCGCGCGGGGCAGCTCGCCGACGAGCTGATCTCCCGAGCCGAGCGGATCGGCACCGTCCAGGCCAGGATCGCCGCCTACTGGGAGGCCGCCTACGTCGCCGAGATGCGCGGCGAGTACGAGCGCGGCGTCGCCCAGGCCGAGCGGGCGCTGAGCCTTCTGGGCGAGGACGAGGACGCCCGCAACCTGTCCCGACTGAAGCTCGCCTACGCCTCGCTGCTCCTGCGCGCCCGCCCGTCGGAGGCCTCGCGCGCGCGCGAGGTGCTCGTGCAGGCCCGCGCCGAGATCGAGGGCAACGCCGCGGGAGAGGTCGACACCGCCTGGTGCCTGACGGAGCTGGCCCGCGCCGAGACGATGCTGGGCCGCCCGGCCGAGGCGGTCGAGCTGGCCGGACAGGCGCTCGCGCTGCTGGGCGAGGAGCCCCGCCGCTCCTCGGCCTGGGCGCTGACGGTCCTGGGCGAGGCGCACGTGCGGCTGGGTCGGCGCGGCGAGGCGCTGACGTTCCTGACCAAGGCCGCGACCTGCCTTGAGGAGATGGAGTCCACCCGCGACGCCGCCCAGGCCTGGTTCGACCTCGCCGAGCTGCTGGGGGAGACGGGCGAGGAAGGGCAGCGCCGCGACGCCTACCGCCGCGCCCTGACCTGCGTGGGCCTCTGACGGTCGCCGAAGATCGCCGAGAACGGAAGAAGCCCGGTCCCCCGAGGGGCCGGGCTTCGTCGTGCCGGGGTCAGGCGGCGAGGGCGACCGTGTCGCGGTCGTCCATGCCGCCGAGCCGCTTGGAGAAGACCATGAGCCGCAGGACGATGAAGCGGACGGTCCCCGCGACGCCGGACGCCACGAGGTAGACGCTCTGGTCGAGCAGGACGCTCGGGTTCGGGTGGAGGGCGCGCAGCACGACCATCGCCACGGACGTCGCCGCGAACGCCCCGAAGGCCGTCACCGCCGACTCGGCGTGCATCCGCAGCCCACGCCGGCCGCTGCGGAAGGTGATCTTGCGGTGCAGCTCGGTCGACAGGACCGTGCCCGCCACCGTGATCAGGGCGTTGATGGCGACGAGCTGTGCGGGCACGTCGCTGATCACGCCGAACAGGGAGAGGACGAGGCTGGACAGGACGGTCACTCCGCCGCCCAGCACCACGAAGAGCACGAAGGAGCGGACCGGACCCGGCGTCGCCGGCCCGGTCTGACCTAGAAAGGGCCGTTCGGCCCCGGGGGGGTTCCCTACGCTCATGATCCCACGCTATCGACAGTCGCTGACACTTTTAACGTTCTGCTCACCATAGCCTTGACCTAGTGCTTCAGATACAACCGTTTCTTGTCTCTTTCGTCACTCCCGCGTGAGAAGGAGATCCGTATGGCACCTGAGAGTGAGACGATCCAGGGCCCCGCACTGGCACGATGAAGGTGTGAGACCGCTCCGCCCCCTCTTCGCCGGCGTGACCTGGCGCAGATGGACCTTCCTGCTGCTCGGGGGGCTCCTGTGCGCTCCGGCGGCGGTCGTCGTCGCCTTCGTCGGGGGCACCGCCGGCGCCCTCCTGGACACCGAGGCCGGCGCCATCGCGGTGACCTTCGGGTCGGGTCTCGTCCTCATGAGCGGCCTCGGGCTCCTGCCGGTGGTGCGCAAACTGGAGGCCGCCGTCGCCGCCGAACTGCTCGGCGCGCCGCTGGTCGCGGGAGTCTCCGACCGCTGGGCCGCCCGGATACGGGCCGCGCTCTGGTTCGTCGGGCACCTGTTCTGCGGGGCGATCGCCTGCACCGCGACGATCTGCGTGCCGCCCGCGATCGGCTACGGCCTGATCCGGCCACTGCTGGCCGACGACGCCCCGGTCTGGCCGTCGCTGCTCGGCTTCCTCGTGATCCCCGCCTTCCTCTACGGGGTCGTCCTCACCGGCCACGTCGCGGCGCGCGTCGCCGAACGGGCGCTCGGCCCGACGCCGCAGGAGCGGCTGGAGGCCGCCGAGCGCAGGGCCTCGGTGCAGGTGGAGCGGACGCGGCTGGCCCGGGAGCTGCACGACTCCGTCGGCCACGCCCTCAGCATCGTCACCGTGCAGTCCGCGGCGGCCGAACGGGTGCTCGACCGCGACCCGGACTTCGCGCGCCAGGCGCTCAAGGCCATCGAGGAGTCGGCGCGGACCGCGCTGGAGGACCTCGACCACGTGCTCGGCCTCCTCCGCGAGGAGGAGACGGCCCGAGCCCCGCAGCGCACCCTTCGCGATCTCGACGACCTCCTGACGAAGACCGGCCTGGACGTGAGCGTCTCGTGCGACGGCGATCTGGACCGGCTGCCCGCGGCCGTCTCCCGGGAGGCCTACCGGATCGTCCAGGAGGGCCTGACGAACGTGGCGAAGCACGCCGGGCGCGTCCCGGTGGACCTGCGGCTCAGCGCCCGGCCCGGCGTCCTCGACCTCGAACTGTGCAATCCGATGGGGGCGCGCACGCACGGCAGGGAGACCGGCGGGCGGGGCCTGGCCGGACTGCGCGAACGCGTCGGCGTGCTGGCCGGCGGGCTCAGCGCCGGCGCGCGCGACGGCCGCTGGCGCCTCGCCGCCTCCATTCCGCTCCCGAAGGGAACCGCATGACCCCGCTCCCGAAGGGAACCGCATGACCTCCGTGCTCATCGTCGACGACGAGCGACTGATCCGCGCCGGGCTCGCCGCCATCGTCGGCGCCGAACCCGACCTCACCGTGGTCGGCGAGGCGGGCGACGGCGTCGAGGCGTGCCGCGAGTCGGCCAGGCTCGCCCCCGACGTCGTGCTCATGGACGTGCGGATGCCCGGCGCGGACGGCCTCGAGGCCACCCGGACGATCCTCGCCGAGCAGCCCGACCCGCCCAAGATCCTCGTCCTGACGACCTTCGAGAACGACGACTACGTCTACGACGCGCTGCGCGTCGGCGCGAGCGGCTTCCTGCTCAAGCGCTCCCGGCCCGAGGAGATCCTCCAGGCGATCAGGCTCGTCGTGCAGGGGGACATGCTGCTGTTCCCCGCCGCCATCCGCGCGCTCGCCGCCCAGCGCACCTCCCCGGTCCGCGCCCGCTGGCACGGCGACCTCACCGAACGCGAGGCCGAAGTGCTCCGCCTCATGGCCACGGGCCTGTCCAACGCCGAGATCGCCGACACGCTCTTCCTCAGCCTCCAGACCATCAAGACCCACGTCGGCAACCTCCTCGCCAAACTCGGCGCCCGAGACCGCACCCAGGCCGTGATCCTGGCCTACGAGACGTCCTACATCCAGCCCCGTTGACGTCCTGGCGGTGACGGCGGGGCGGCCAGGCGGTGTCCGCAAAATGTGTTGTTAGTCGCATTGGTCGCTGTTAATCCCTTATTGCGGGGAAGATCGTTTGGTGGCCGCCGGGTGTTTCGGAGCGGTCCTTAGCGTCACCCGGCGTGACACTAATTCCCCTGACACAGAGTCCGCTCCCCGGTAAGAAGATCTCCGCGCGGCGGCTGGCCGCCGCCGCCTCGGCCTCCGCGGTGGCGGTCGCGGGCATCACCGCCCTGTCCCTCACGGCCTCCGAGCCGGCCTCCGCCGCACCCGGCGACGTCGCGGTCTCCGCGAACTTCGACGACGGCCGGATCCCCGCGGGCTGGAACTCCGACGGGGCCTGGGCGGTCAAGGACGGCCGGCTGGTCGGCACCTCCGCCTCCGGCAACAAGCGGATCACCTTCGGCAAGCACCTCAACGACTTCCGCTTCGAGGCCACCGTCCGCTTCGACAAGGTCAACGAGGCGACCCGCTGGACCGCGCTCGGCCTCGACATCCCCGCCAGCGGCGCCGTGCCCTGGTGGATCGCCACCATGCGCTCCGGCACCACGGCCTCCAACGGCCTCGAGTTCGCCCAGCTCACCACCGCGAACGCCTGGAACGTGACCAACACCGCGTCGGCGCCCTACGCCGCGGGCACCGGCCGCGACATCAAGGTCTCCATCGAGGTGCACGGAAACCAGGCGCGCTGGTTCTTCGACGGAGTCCAGATGCAGCGCACCACGAGCCTGGTCCGCTCCGCCGACGGCGGCCAGGCCTTCATCGTCAACGGCTCCACGGTCTCCTTCGACGACGTCAAGGTCACCGAACTGCCCGCCAACGGCTACCTGCGCCCGGCCGGCACCCCCATGGCGGTGATCGCCCACCGCGGCGCCTCGTCCGCCGCGCCGGAGAACACCATGGCCGCCCAGGAGGTCGCGCGGCGCGGCGGGGCCGACTTCATCGAGAACGACGTCCAGCCCAGCGCCGACGGCGTCCCGTTCGTCCTGCACGACGGCACCGTCAACCGCACCACCAGCGGCACCGGCGAGATCCGCTCGCTGACCTCCGCCCAGCTGAAGGCCCTCGACGCCGGCTCCTGGTTCTCCCCGAACTTCGCCGGCGAGAAGCTGCCGACCCTCGCCGAGCAGCTCGCCGACCTGAAGGCGCGCGGCGGCAACCTCCTGCTGGAGATCAAGGGCGCGCACACCAAGGACGAGGTCGCCACGATCGTCAAGGTGATCCGCGACGCCGGGATGACCCAGCGCGTGTTCGTGCAGAGCTTCGAGGTCGACGCCCTCAAGTACACCCGCGAGCTGGCGCCCGAACTGCCGACCGGCCTCCTGCGCAGCGGCCTGGACGCCGACCCCGTCGCCGTCTCCAAGGACCTCGGCGTCACCGCCTACAACCCCACCGGTGACGCGCTGATCGCGAACCCGAAGGCGATCCAGGACCTGCACGCCGCGGGCATCGCCGTCATGGCCTGGACGGTGGACTCCGCCGCCCAGTGGAAGAAGCTCGACGAGGCGGGCGTCGACGGCATCATCACCAACCGGCCCACCGAGCTGGCCGGCTGGAACGCCGCCCGGCAGCAGGAGGCCCCCGCGGCGGCTCCGGCGCCCGCGTCGGTGACGATCGCCTCCCCGCTCGCGGACGCGGCCCTCGACCGCTCGCAGAAGCCGGTCGTCGGCGTGGTCGCCGCGAACGCCAAGGACGTCAAGGTGACCGTCGACGGCCGGGCCGTCGAGCAGGGCACGGCCCTGGACCTGTCGCTGCTCGCCGCGGGCGAGCACAGGGTCGAGGCCGCGGCGACGGGCGAGGAGGGGACCGTCACGGCGGCCTCGACCTTCACCGTCGAGGTCTCCCGGACGGGCCTCGCCCACCTCGTGCTGAACTCCGGCGCCGAGGCCAAGTCGGTCGACTGGATCCTCAAGAAGGTCCTCGACGGCAAGTACAGCGAGGTCGTCGCCTACGCCGAGCGTGAGAGCGGCAAGGGCCTCCCGGCGGACTATGCGGCGGTGATCGCCGCCGACGCCGCCGCGCTCGCGGGCTGAGCCCGGCGCGCCGCAGGCCACCACGGGAAAGGCGACGGGCCCGGCCCCCTCCTCGATCAGGGGGCCGGGCCCGTCGTGCGGTTCGGCGCATCCCGCGCCGTTCCGCGCCGCTCGGGCTACTTGTCGCCGCCCTTGCCGAGGCCGCTGAGCATCGCGTTGTACTCGGCGAGTTCGGCGTCCTCCTCGCGTTCGGCGCGGCGGTCGGTGCGGCGGGCCTGCCGGGTGTCGGACATGGCCCACTGCGCGACGATCGCGATGATGACGATGAAGGTCGGGATCTCCCCGAAGCCCCAGGCGATGGCGCCGCCCGTCTGGACGTCGTCGACCAGCGACCCGGCCCACGGCGGGTAGACGATCTTGTACCAGTCCGCGGCGATCGGCTCGCCCATGTTCATCATCGCCAGGCCGAGGAACGCGTGGAACGGCATGGTGACGAACAGCAGCAGCAGCCGCCACGGGTAGCCCAGCGGCTTCGGCGCGGGGTCCACGCCGATGATCACCCAGTAGAACAGGTAGCCGCTCACCAGGAAGTGCAGCAGCATCGCGATGTGGCCCAGGTGGTTGCCCATCAGCCACTCGAAGGCGGAGCTGTAGTACAGCGCCCAGGTACTGCCCATGAACAGCAGGGTGGCGACCGCAGGGTGCGCCACGACCTTGGTGTAGCGGCTGTGCAGGAAGACCGTCAGCCACTCGCGCGGCCCCCTGTCACCGCGGACCTTGGCGGGCTTGAGCGCGCGCAGCGCCAGCGTCATGGGCGCGCCGAGCACCAGGAAGATCGGCGTGACCATGGCGATGACCATGTGCTGGACCATGTGGACGCTGAACATCAGCGGCGCGTAGGTGGCCAGCCCGCTGAGCGTCGCGATGACGATCGTGGCGAGGCCGATCAGCCAGAACACGAGCCGGTACCAGGGCCAGGAGTCGCCGCGCCGCCGCAGCCGGACGACCCCGGCGAGGTAGAACCCGCCGAGCGCGACCACCAGGACCACCCAGAACAGGTCGAAGCGCCACAGTGAGGCGAGCCTCGCCAGGTTCAGCTCGGGTGGCATGTCGTAGCCGAGGAGCGTCTTGACGGTGCTCTCGGCCTCCAGCGACGTCACCGGGGTCGCGGTCTGCGCGAGCGCGACGGCCAGGCCCATGGTGGCGGCCATGATCGCGACCTCGACGGAGGTGAGCCGGGTGAAGGCCCGCGGCTTGCGCGCGGCGATCAGCGGGATCGTCTTCTCGCGGTGCCGGTGGCCGATCCACACCAGGACGGCGAACGCGGCCATCTTGGCGAGGATGAGCCTGCCGTAGTCGGTCTCGAAGAGCTGGACGGGGTCGGGCAGCCGGGAGACGGTGCTGGCCAGCCCCGACAGGCCCACGATGACCGCGCACCACAGCGCGAGCGTGCTGAACCGGGCCGCGGCGGTCTCCAGCAGCCGCCCCTTGGCGAGCGCGTGCCAGGTGAGCACGGCGAGGCCGCCCACCCATGGCACCACCGCCGCGAGGTGCAGCGCGAGGCCGATCATCGCCAGGGAGTGGTTCGGGGAGGACGCGGAGTGGCCCGTCAGCGCGGGTGGCAGCAGCGCGAAGAACGACAGCGCGAGCAGGCCGAGCCCGGCCGCCGGGGTGTCGACCGTGCGGCCGAGCAGCGCGACGACGACCGTCGCGAGGATCACCAGCAGCAGCGCGGTGCCCTGCGGGAGCTGCCCGACGTAGCTGGACAGCTCGTTGCCGCGCAGCAGGCCGGTGACGCCCACGCCGAGGATGTCGGCGACGGTGAAGACCAGGGTGGCCCCGGCCGCGCAGGCCCAGACCGCCGCGCACCAGGAGGCCGCGCGCAGGTAGTTCTGCGCGGCGGAGGTGAGGCCGTCGCGGATCAGCGGCAGCAGCACCACGGCCATCACGAGGCAGCCGATGGTCAGCGCCGCCGCGAGGTCCATGACCGTCCGGGAGACGGGCAGGCCCCAGCGGACGAGTTCGCCCGCGTCGCCGATGCCCGGGATGACCTTCTCGGCCAGGGAGCCGCCCGCGTACAGGGCGGCGACGAGGCCGAGGACCGCGGCGAGCGCGGCCACCGCGGCCGCGCGGTACGCGCTACGCATTCCGGCGCCTCCGCATCGAGATCAGCAGGCCGACGCCGGCGCCCGCGGCCAGGCCGACGCCGACCATCAGCCAGCGTGCCGTGCCGCTCCCGCTCCCGCCCTCGGGCGAGGCCGAGGGGGACGCCGTCTCGGGAACGGCCCCGGGAGAAGCGGGCGCCGTGGCGGCGGTCCCGGTGACGGTGAACGACAGCGAGCCGGTGACGGGATGGCCGTCGGCGGAGATCACCCGGTAGCCCACGGTGTACTTCCCGGCGGGAAGGGCCTCGCGCACCTTGCGCTCGACGTCCGTCCCGGAGATGGTCACCTTGCCCTTGTGGACGGGCTTTTCGTCCTGGTCTTGGATGACGAGCTGCCCCGAGCGCACCTCCTCGTTGAAGGTCAGCACGACCTCGGTGACGGAGTCGACCTTCGCCCCGTCGGCGGGCGAACTGCCGCTCAGCGCGGTGTGCGCCGAGGCGGGCGCGGCGAAGGCCGCGAGCGTCAGGGCGGCGAACGCGGCGACTGCGCCGGCGGCCCTGGTGAGGGCGAAGAATCTCATGATCGTCCGATTCGGGTAGCGGTGGCCACCCCCACCTTATTGACCAGAACCGATGCCGCGCCCCGACCCCTGTGGACAACCGCGCGGGTAGGGCCCTGCGGCCCAGGCGCTTGAGGGCCGGTTCCACCGGGGCGTCCGGCCCGCAGGGCGTGGCCGTCGGCCCTGCGGGCCGGGGGCGGTCAGGCGGGGTGGCGGCCGTGTTCGGCGAACTCGGCGCGGAGGGCCGCCGGGTCGGTGAACGGCTCGTAGCGCAGGTCGCGGCCCGGGCGGTGCCAGACGGGGTCTTCGGTGAGCCAGGCCTGGGCGCGCAGTGGCTTCTTGTCGACCTTGGTCGTCGCGGTCAGCGGCATGGAACCGACGATCCGGACGAACCGGGGCGCCCATTTGGTGCCGAGGTCCTCCTGGGCGGCGAGGAACGCGGCGAACGCGGCGGGGTCGAACGCGGTGCCGTCGAGTTCGAGGGCCGCCATCACCTGGTCGCCCGTGCGCGGGTCGGGCACCGGGTAGACCGCGCACATCACGACGGGCGCCCAGCGCGCGAGGATCCGCTCGACGGGCGCGGCGGCGAAGTTCTCGCCGTCCACCCGCAGCCGGTCGGGGGTGCGCCCGGCGAAGTAGAAGAAGCCCGCCTCGTCCCGGTAGGCCAGGTCCCCGCTGTGGTACCGGCCGCCGCGCAGCCTCTCGGCGTCGGCCTCGGGGTTGTTGTAGTAGCCCTCGAACGCCGTCGTCAGGCCGACGAGCTCGCCGATCGCCTCGGGGTTCTCCAGCCGCCCCGAGGGGCCGAGCACCGCGCGCGGGCACTCCCGGCCGGTGTCGGGATCGAGGACGAGGATCTCCACGCCGTGCTGGGCGACGCCCAGGGCGTCGGGCGGGGTCTCGGGGGTGCGCCGGATCGCGATCGCGCCCTCGCTGGAGCCGTAGCCCTCGACGACGGCGCAGCCGAAGCGGGCGCCGAACGCCTCCCGGTCGCGGGCCGAGGCCTCGGTGCCGAACACCCTCTCCAGGGTGCAGTCCGGGTCTGTGGCGCCGGTGGTGAGGATGTAGGCGAGGGCGCGGCCCACGTAGTTGAAGTAGGTGACGCCGTGGCGCCGGACGTCCGGCAGGAAGCCCGACGCCGAGAACCTGCGCCGCAGCACCACCCGGGCGCCCGCGTGGACGGCCATCGCGAGGTTGGCCATGATCGAGTTGCCGTGGCAGAGCGGCATCGCGACGTACGTCACGGAGTCATGGGTCAGCCCGAAGCCCGGCGCCATCGCCGCGATCACCGCGAGCCGCCCCTGGGAGCAGCTCACGGCCTTCGGCGCGCCCGTCGAGCCGGAGGTGAACAGCAGTAGGTAGCGCGCGGAGGGGCTCGGCGCGGGACCGTCGTAGGGCGGCGCGGCCGATACGGCGTCCGCGTAGGCGGGCGAGTCGACCAGGACGACGGGCGGCCCTCCTCCGGCGGCCCGCAGTGCGAGCCCCTCGGCCGCGTTCCCCGGCCGGTGGGAGGCGGGCAGGACGTCCAGGCCCGTGGCGTCGGTGATCAGCACGTCGCAGTCGGTGTGCGCGATGTCGGCGGCCAGCTCCGCGCCCCGCCGGGTCGGGTTGACCCCGACGACGACCGCGCCCGCGAGCGCCGCCGCGGCCAGCCAGTAGACGTACTCCGGCACGTTCTCCAGCAGGACGCCCAGGTGCGGCGCGCGGCCGGGGACGGCGGTCGCGAGGCCCTCGATGAGGGACGCCCTGCGCCGGGCCTCGTCGACCACCCGCGCCCAGGTGTGCGCCTCCTCCTCGAAGACCAGCCCGATTCGGTCGTCACCGGACCGGGCCGTCAGCAGCTCGGCGAAAGTCGCGTGAGTCTCCACGGGAACCGAGCGTACGCTTGGTTGGTTCTCGTGTCAGCACCCTCGACGCGGATCCGTCAGCAGTTGCAGTCGCACCCGCAGTCGCAGCAGTCGCACCCGTCGCAGCAGCCATCGGAACCGCCTGCGTCGCCATCACCGCCGCACGAGCAGCAGTCGCAGCAGCCGCTGCAGTCGCAGTTGCCGCAGTCGCAGCGCCCGCAGGCGCAGCGGTCGGTGCAGTCCGCCTGGTGGTACTCGCTCCACTCGGGCCGCCAGAGGCCGCAGGTGCAGCCGACGAGCGCGCCCGCGAGGCACAGCTCGGGGCCGCAGCCAGGGCGCTGCCTGCGCGGCCGGAAGCCGGGCGGCAGGGGAGAGCCCGGAGGCGGGTAGGGGCCCTTCGCCGAGGACGGAACGTGCGGGGGAGGAGGCGGAGGGCTCCCAGCGTGCGCGTGCCCGGCCGGGACGCCTTGCGGCGGGTACGGCGCGCCCTGCGGATAGCCGCCCTGTGGGTACTGACCCGGCTGAGGCGGGTGGCCTCCCTGCGGGTAGTACGGCGCACCGGGAGGCGGCTCCTGGGGGTGATGGGCCGCGATCGCGGGCACGGCGCGCCCGGCCCCGGGTGCGGGCGCCGCCGGGTCGCCCGGTGCCGCGGCCTGGTCGAGCCGCAGGACGGGCGCGACGGCCGGGGTCCAGACGGACCCGTCGACGCGCAGGATCTGGAGGGTCCCGCCGACCTGGTCGGCGAGCTCGGCCCGCGGCGACCTCGGCGTCCGGTGCGCGCACGACTCACGGTGCTCGCGGTCGTGCCCGTGCCGGTGCCGCGGCCGGGCGGCGAGTGCGGCGAGGGCCTCGGCCCACTCGGCGGGGTCCGCGTCCGGCGTCCACGGCCTGTCGTCGAACACCGCGAAGGGGTGGCCGTCGAAAGCGCGCTGCACGGCCCGGCGGGTCTCGCCGAGAAGCAGCGCCTCGACCAGCTCCCGGGAGGCGAAGTCGGTCTCGGCCAGCGCCAGCCGCAGCCCGTGCCGGGCGGCGTCGGCGTGCCGGCGTGCCTCGCGCAGCGACGTGCCGGTGGCCAGGAGCGGGTTGAACGCGCCGCTCTCGTGGTCCTCGGGCAGGTCCTCGACCGCGTCCAGCAGATGGGCGAGCCTGCCGAAGAAGCGGCCCGCCTCGGCCAGCGGCGCGGCGTTTCCGGGCTTGCCGGCGAGTACCGCGGTGTGCGCGAACGCGGCGGCGACCGCGGTCTCGGTCGGCTCCAGCAGGGCCGGCAGCGACAGGCCCGGCGTGTTCTCCAGCACGGTCTGCCGGGCGACGGCCTCGCGTAGCGTCGACGGGTCGAAGCGCAGCGCCTCGGCGGTGCGCCCGCCCGCGCGGTCCCAGCGCGCCGACACCCGCTCGGCGAGCGCCGCGGGCGCCCTGCGGGCGAAGATCCCGTCGCCGTCGGCGATGTGGTCGCGGGTGCGGCCCGCGGCCAGCAGCAGCGACACCGCGGCGGCGAGCCGGGCGCCCTCGGCGCGCGCGGCGACGACCTCGGCGCCCTTGAACCCGCGCAGCGCGCAGGGCCCGGCCTTGCGGCGCGGCGACGCCTCCGGCTCCTGCGCCTCGGTGAGCACCGAGACGAGCAGGCCGTCGTAGTTGGTGACGAGCCGGGCGGCGTGGCCGTGCTCGTCGCGCAGTGCGAGGCAGTGTCCGCACAGATGCGCCATCCAGTCCCGGAACATCGCCGCGCTCATGACGTGGCGACACGGGCGAACTACCCCGAACAATGCAGCTTTCCTCCGATCAGGCTGCACGCATTATGTCGGTGGCCGTACGAACACGACCAGAGCATGCGAACCCGATTCTTGGAGCATTCCGCCCGGCGGATAGTTCGTGGGATCTCGGTGAATTTCCTGTTCTCTCGAGGATGTGGACCGCCCCGGAACCCGACGGCTCAGGAACCGGGCAGCTCACCGAGCTTCACGTCGAGGGTGAGGGTCTCCTGGCCGCGCCGGACCTCCACCGGGACCGTCTGCCCGACCTGGTGCTCGGCGAGCACCTCGGCCAGCGCCGTGGTGCTGTCGGTGGTCTGCCCGTCGACGGCGGTGATGACGTCGCCGGTCTTGACGCCGGCCTGCGCGGCGGCGCCGCCCGACGTGACCGCGACGACCGCGACCCCGTCCTGCTCGCCCGAGGAGATGTTGACGGTCTGCGCGATGGTGACGCCGAGCGCGGCCCGCCCCGAGTTGGTGACCTTCCCCGAGGAGATGAGCTGCGGCGCGATGTTCTTCACCGTGTCGCTGGGGATGGCGAACCCGATGCCGGAGGCGGTGCCCTGGCTGGTGCCCGCCGAAAGGGTCGGGATGCCGATGACGCTGCCGTCCATCGTGGCCAGGGCGCCGCCGCTGTTGCCGGGGTTGATGGCGGCGCTGGTCTGCACCGCGTTGGAGATGGTCGCGCCAGGGAACGGGCCCTCCTGGCGGGAGCTGACGGTCCGGCCGGTCGCCGACACGATGCCGTTGGTGACGCTGCCGGACAGGCCGAGCGGGCTGCCCATCGCCAGGACGAGCTGGCCCACCTTGAGCCCGCTCGACTGCCCGAACGTCGCCGGCGGCAGGCCCGCGTCGTCGACCCTGACGACCGCGAGGTCGCCCGCGGTGAAGGACCCGATGAGGGTGGCGGGCAGCCCGGGACCGCCGCTGGACGGGAAGACCTCGAAGTTCTTGGCCCCGGCGACGACGTGCGCGTTGGTGACGATGTTGCCGGAGCCGTCGAACACCACGCCCGAGCCCTCGCCCTGGTCGGTGACGATCTGCACGACCGACGGCAGCACCTTGGTGACGACCCGCTCGTACCCGGCCTCCAGGCCCGTCGCCGAACCGTCCGCGACGGCGGGCAGCGCCGAACCCGAGCCGCCGACGTGCAGCGGGCTCTCCCCGCCGGAGCATCCCGCGAGCGCGGAGCCGAGGACGAGCACGGACGCGGTGGCGCGGAGGTGTCGTTTTCTCACAGGCGTTCACTACCCTGCGGGCCCCCGCCCGACGGGACACGCCCCGCTACCTTGACGACAGATTTGCCCCCGCGTGACAGTGCCCGTTTCGCGTTCTCCCGCGTACGCTCGGAAACGTCCTCATCACTCTTCATGAAGGGAGCCCGGGAAATGAACAGCGACCTTCTTCCCGGCTGCGGGCAGTGCGACTGCTCCGACGAGGCCCAGTCCGTCGGGGTGACGCTGCTTTCGGTGACTCTCGTCGACTGACGGCTTGGCGGCCCCGCCCTCCGGCGGGGTCGTCAGGCGTGCGTGTCGAGCCAGTGGGTGATCTCCTCGCCCAGCGCGGTGCGGACGGCGAGGACGGCGACGCCCAGCGTGAGCAGCGGCGTGACGATCCAGCGCTCCACCTTGCCGTCCGTCCGCGGCACCAGGGGGACGCCGACCCGCCAGGGCACGGGCCACAGCACCGGGCAGCCCTGCGGGGTGCAGCAGTCCCCGGCGACGTGCACGACGCAGCCGAGCGCGACCGCGTACCCGGCCCAGGACGCGCCGACGTCGTGCATCGCGAAGACCAGGCCCGCCGCGAGGGCGGCGTTGAGCACGCCCGTGGTGACGTCGTTGCCCTCGAAGCCGACGCCGAGCCCGCGCAGGCCGAGGCCGACGAGCAGGAACAGCGCGACCCACCAGCCCCAGGCGTTGTTGTCGGCGAGCCACTGCGCGCCGTAGCCCGCGCCGACCGCGAACAGGACCGAGTGGGTGCCGTGCCGGTGCCCGCCGGAGATCGACGCCATCGCCTTGCACAGCCACCGGGTGAAGATGCCGAAGGTGTTGGCGATGGTCCCGCGCGGATGGTCGACGTCAGGGAGGAGCGCCGCCCCCGCGCACACCACGGTGCCCGCCGCGATCTGGCCGGGGCTCAGCGAGACCGCGTGGTCGTGCAGCAGATCCGGCGAGGTGAGCAGCGGCACGGCGGCGAGCCACGCGACGGCCCCGCTCAGCGCATGGGTTTGGCCCATCATGCGGCGAATTATCGCGGGACCGCCCCGTCCGGCCCACCCGCCGCGCCGTTCTACGGCAGGGTGAGGATCTCCGAGCCGGTGTCGGTCACCAGGATCGTGTGCTCGAACTGGGCGGTGCGCCTGCGGTCCTTGGTGACGACCGTCCAGCCGTCGTCCCACATGTCGTACTCGTAGGTGCCGAGCGTGAGCATCGGCTCGATGGTGAAGGTCATGCCCGGCTCCATCACCGTGGTGGCGTTCGGGTCGTCGTAGTGGGGGACGACCAGGCCGGAGTGGAACGTGGTGCCGATGCCGTGGCCGGTGAAGTCGCGCACGACGCCGTAGCCGAAACGGCGCGCGTAGGCCTCGATGACCCGTCCGATCACGTTGATGGCCCGGCCGGGGCGGACCGCCTTGATGCCGCGCATGGTCGCCTCAAGGGTGCGCTCGACGAGCAGCCGGGACTCCTCGGGGACCTCGCCCGCGAGGAAGGTGGCGTTGGTGTCGCCGTGGACGCCGCCGACGAACGCGGTGATGTCGATGTTGACGATGTCGCCGTCGCGGACCACGGTGTCGTCCGGAATGCCGTGGCAGATGACCTCGTTGATCGAACTGCACAGGGACTTCGGGAAGCCCCGGTAGCCCAGGGTGGAGGGGTAGGCGCCGTGGTCGAGCAGGAACTCGTGGCCGACGGCGTCCAGCTCGTCGGTGGTGATCCCGGGGCGGACCGCCTTGCCGACCTCTTCCAGGGCCTGGGCGGCGATCCTGCCCGCGACGCGCATCGCCTCGATGATCTCGGGGGTCTTCACGTCGGGTTCGCCGGTCTTGGGGGCCTTCTTCCCGACGTACTCGGGCCGCGTGATGCTCGCGGGGACCTTGCGCGGGGCGGAGACCCGGCCGGGCGTGAGATACGTCGTCGTCATGCGGAAGAGTTTAGTTCCCGTTTCGGGGCAGGATCCGGGACGGTCGGTCGGGCCGGGCTCCCGCAAGAGTCCGGGCCGCGGCGACGAGGGAGCCGCAGTCGGATGCGGTCTAGGGAGGCGAGAGGCGATGGCGGACGAGGGACACTGGTTCTTCTGCCTGAAGCACATGAAGGTCGAGGAGGGACCCGGCTGCCCTGACAAGATCAGGATGGGCCCCTACGACACCAAGGAGCAGGCGGCGCAAG
This sequence comes from Actinocorallia aurea, assembly GCF_054783995.1. Taxonomy (NCBI): domain Bacteria; kingdom Bacillati; phylum Actinomycetota; class Actinomycetes; order Streptosporangiales; family Thermomonosporaceae; genus Actinocorallia; species Actinocorallia aurea. Next base: position 72,530 of record NZ_BAAGPQ010000032.1, on the reverse strand, counting down.
CGCTGGAGCACGCGAAGGAGCGCAACGAGGCCTGGGACTCTCAGGACTCCTGAGGCCCCGAGACCACCTCGAGGAAGCGGGCCAGGCGGTCGCGCAGGCCCCGCCGGCCCGTCTCCTCGCCCGCGGTGGCGCTCACCAGGTGCTGCGCCTGGTCGAAGCTCACCGGACCGTCCGGCCGGACGGTCAGCGCCTCATGGGCGAGACCGGTCAGCTCCCGGTCGCCGCCGTCGAGGGTGAGGATCACCGCGCCGGTGCGCCGGGCGTCGTCGACCCGCTCCAGCAGCGGAGGCGGGGCCTCGGCGCCTTCGGCGACCACCAGCACGGCCTCACCGCGCCGGGCCGCGGCCAGCCGGTCCAGCCCGACGGCCAGGTGCGCGGGCGCGCCGGGCGGCGGCTGCCAGCGCACGAGGGTGGGCTTCAGCGACGGGACGAAACGGGACTCCGCGTCGAGGTGCGCGGCGAGATGCCACGGGTCCTCCTCGCCGGGCGCGCCCAGCAGCAGCAGGTCCTCGCGGGCCGAGGAACGAAGGGCTCGGGCGAAGCGGCGGGTCTCGGCCATCGTCTCGGAGGACGCCAGCAGCTCCCGCAAGAAGGCCACCTGTCCGTTGTCCATGCGCCACATGGTGACGCAATTCTCCGCGCGACACGCGGTGTTCGCGCCGACGCGCGCTCACCCCGGGACACCGTGCTCACCCCGAGGTGAGCGGTGCCGCACCCCGAAGCGACCGGCGCTCACCCCGAGGTGAGCGGGAGAAGCGCGCTCTGACAGGATGCCGCCATGACTGATCTCCCTGACGTGAGCGGCTTGACGATCGGAATCCTCGGCGGCACCGGGGACCAGGGCAAGGGCCTGGCGCGGCGCTTCGCCCTGTCCGGCCTGAAGGTGATCATCGGGTCGCGCGCCGCGGAGCGGGCCCAGGAGGCCGCCGACGAGCTCGGCCACGGCGTCCGCGGCCTCGACAACTCCGCCTGCGCCACCGAGTCCGACATCGTGATCGTCGCGGTGCCGTGGGGCGGCCACAAGGCGACCCTGGAGTCCCTCAGGTCCGAGCTGGCCGGCAAGATCGTGGTCGACTGCGTGAACCCGCTCGGCTTCGACAAGAAGGGCGCCTACGCGCTGCCCGTCGAGGAGGGCAGCGCCGCCCAGCAGGCCGCCGCGATCCTCACCGAGAGCCGCGTCGTCGCCGCCTTCCACCACGTGTCCGCCGTGCTGCTGCTCGACCCCGCCGTCGACGAGATCGCGCTCGACGTCCTCGTCCTCGGCGAGGGCGAGGACCGCGAGGCCACCGACCTCGTCCAGGCCCTCGCCGAACGCGTCCCCGGCTTCCGCGGCGTCTACGGCGGCCGCCTCCGCAACGCCCACCAGGTCGAAGCCCTCGTCGCCAACCTCATCTCCGTCAACCGCCGCTACAAGGCCCACGCCGGCATCCGCCTCACTGACATCTAGGGCGGCTTCGCCGCCGGCTCGGGCGCTCTGTCGTTCGCGGCCCCTTCGTCGCCGCGGCTCGGGCGCCTTGAGATCCCGGCTTCGCCGGGGGCGCTCTCGCGGGTTCCGGGTGATCCCGGTCACTGCCGGGTAGGCACTCGGCTGTGGGGGCGGTCGCGGGGATCTTGCTGCCGACGCGCCACAGGAGTCCGCTGGAGCGGGTGCTGTGGCGCGTCGCGGTCGCCGTGCTGCTGTTCTGGATCGTGGTGGGGGTCGTCTACCTCGGGCGCGCGGGCTACAAGGACGCCACAGGGCAGCCGGTGGACCTGCTCGCCTGCTTCTACTACGCCTGCGTGGCCCTGTCGTCCACGGGCTACGGCGACATCGTGCCGGTGACGCCCGTCGCCCGGCTGGTCAACAGCGTCGTGGTCACCCCGATCCGGATCCTCTTCCTCATCATCCTCGTCGGCACCACCCTCGAGGTGCTGGCCGAGCAGTCGCGCGAGGAATGGCGGCGCAGGCGCTGGGAGGCCAAGGTGCGCGACCACGTCGTCGTCATCGGGTACGGGACCAAGGGCCGCGCGGCGGCCGAGGCGCTCCTGGACGCGGGAACGGCGCCCGACAAGGTCGTCGTCGTAGACGTCGCCCGCGCCGCCGTCGCCGAGGCCTCGGAGCGCGGTCTGACCGGCGTCCTCGGCGACGCCACCCGCAGCGCCGTGCAGCGCCGCGCCGCGGTCGACAGGGCCCGCGACGTGATCGTGGCGACCGGCCGCGACGACAGCGCCGTCCTGATCACCCTGACGGCCCGCCAGATCAACCCGGCGGCCGCCATCCAGGTCGCGGTGAACGAGGCGGAGAACGAGCCGCTGCTGCGCCAGAGCGGCGCCGACCACGTGATCCCCGCGGCCGAGTCCGCCGGAAGGCTGCTGGGCCTGGCCACCAGCGAGCCCAACGTGAGCGCGGTGATCGAGGATCTGCTCGTCCTCGGCAGCCGCCTCGGCCTGCTGGAACGGCAGGTCACCGGGGGAGAGGTCGGCAGGCCCGTCCACGAGATCGACGAGCCCGTCCTCGCCGTGGTCCGCGACGAGGAGACCCTCCCCTACGAGGGCCTGCCGAGCCGCGTCCTGGAGCGGGGCGACCGGCTGATCGTGGTGAGGCACCGGCCCGCCTGAAGCCGCGGGAAGGCGAAACGGCCCCGGCGGGGGAACCGGGGCCGTTTCTGTGGGGTGGGAGAGAAGGACTAGTGGTAGGTGTGCTCGGGGGCCGGGAAGGTGCCGCCGACCACTTCGTCGGCGTAGGCGCGGGCCGCGGCGCCGAGGGCGTCGCCGACCTGCGCGAACTTCTTCACGAACTTGGCGGGCTTCTCGACGAGGCCGACCATGTCCTGCCAGACGAGGACCTGGGCGTCGGTGCCGCCGCCCGCGCCGATGCCGATCGTCGGGATCGACAGCGACGCCGTCACCCGCTCGGCAAGCTCGGCCGGCACGCACTCCAGCACGACGGCGAAGGCGCCCGCCGCCTCCAGGGCCTTGGCGTCGTGGATGAGCTGCTCGCCGTCCTCGCCGCGGCCCTGGACCCGGTAGCCGCCGAAGGTGTTCACCGACTGCGGGGTGAGGCCCAGGTGGCCCATGACGGGGATGCCCATCGCGACCATCGCCTCGACCTGCGCGGCCACCCGGCGGCCGCCCTCCAGCTTGATCGCGTGGGCGCCGGCCTCCTTGAGGAAGCGGGTGGCGGTGGCCAGGGCCTGCTCGACCGAGGCCTGGTAGGAGCCGAACGGGAGGTCGGCCACGACCATCGCGCGCTTGGAGCCGCGGACGACGGCGCCGGTCAGGAAGACCAGCTCGTCGACCGTGACGGGGATCGTGGATTCGTAGCCGTAGACGACCATGGCGGCGGAGTCGCCCACGAGGAGCACCGGAATGCCCGCCTCGTCGAAGATCCGCGCGCTGATCGCGTCGTAGGCCGTGAGCATGGGCCACTTCTCGCCGCGGGCCTTGGCGGCGGCGATGTCGCGAACGGTGATGCGCCTGGTTCCCTGGCCGCCGTAGAGAGCGGTCGACCGGTCCTTCTGCACGTGGTTCTGCTGTCCCTCGGACATGCTTCCTCTACCTCTCGGTCTCGAATCGCCCCTTCGGCGTACCCGGACGAAATAGATGATTCCACCAACTCAACCGGAGGGGAAGAGGGGGCCATTCCCGATGTGAGGAGAGGAACGCCCGCCCCTGGCCGGGAGTTCGTGATCACCGGTGGGTGACGGACAGGGTCGCCTGCGTGACATCCATAGTGCGCAACAAGCCGCGCAGAAGGCCCGAGTGGCGCATACTTGTCCGGCAGGACGAAGGAGCAACCGGTCGGCGGGAGAGCCCAACGTGAGAACCGCGATGGCGCGCAAGGCCAATGCGTCGACCGCCGATTCGGCGTCCCGGACGCTCGTGCTGGGCATCGACGACCGCGGCGTGATCGTCCAGGCAGGGCACAACGCCGAGAAGGTCATCGGCCTGGAGGCCGACGCGCTGATCGGCACCCGCCTGTACGACCTTCTCGACGAGGGCGGCGACCAGATCCCGGCGATCCTCGAGGCCGTCGCCGAAGGCCAGGAGCGCACCTCGGTCTGGCGCCTGCACGGCCCCGGCGACGCCGTCGTCACGGTCCAGCCGATGGTCGGCGGCACCGATCTGTTCGCCATGGTCCACCTGCGCGTGGCCCTGTCGACGACCGAGCGCTTCCAGGACCCGGCCCGGGTCCGCCGCGCCCTGTTCGACGACCAGCTCACCCGCTTCGGCTCCAACCTCGACCTCGACCTGTGCACCCGCGCCCTGGCCGACGTCATCGTGCCGCACTACTGCAATGTGGCCTCGATCGTCCTGCTGGAGAGCCTGGTCGCCGCCGACGAGAGCCACGGCGAGGCCAACGGCTCGGCGGTGCTGCGCCGCCTGGCGCTGGCCACCGACAACCACGAGCTCGACTGGGCCGCCACCTTCCCGACCGGAGAGGTGCTGGTCTACCCGCCGGGCACCCCCTACCGCGAGTGCCTCGACAAGGTCGCGCCCGTCCACCTCAAGGTCATGAGCGCCGAGCACGCCGGCCGGATCGCCGACGCCTGGCGCCGCGACCCCGTCCGCGAGCTGCTGGACGACGTGTCGATGGTGATCCTGCCGCTGATCGGCAAGAAGGGGAACCTGCTCGGCCTGATGGCCTGCACCCGCACCCCCGGCTTCCGCAGGTTCGACGCCTACGACGTCGAGATCGGCATGGAGTTCGCCTCGCGCGCCGCGATCGTGATCGACAACGCGCGGCGCTTCAGCCGGGAGCGCGCCACGGCCCTCACCCTGCAGCGGAGCCTGCTGCCGCTGCGGCTGTCGCACCCGTCGTCGGTGGAGGTCAAGCACCGCTACCTCCCGGGCAGCAAGCTGGTGGAGGTCGGCGGCGACTGGTACGAGTCGATCTCGCTGCCGGGCGGCAGGGTCGCGCTGATCGTCGGCGACGTGGCCGGGCACGGCGTCAAGGCCGCGGTCACCATGGGCCGCCTGCGCACCGCCCTGCACACGCTGGCGAACCTCGACTACCCGCCCGCCGACGCGCTGCACATTGTGCACGAGCTGATGACGGAGCTGGGCGAGCAGGAACCGCACTTCGCGACCTGCGTGTTCGGCGTCTACGACGCGACCACCGGCACCCTGGAGATCGCCTCCGCAGGGCATCTGCCGCCGCTGCTGCTGCGGGCCGACGGCACCACCGAGTACCTGGATCTGCCCGACGCCCCGCCGCTCGGCGTCGTCGGCGGCAGTCCGATCGAGAGCCGCGAGTTCGCCGTCGAGGACGGCAGCATGTTCGTGATCTACACCGACGGCCTGGTGGAGAGTCGGGGCCGCGACATCGACGACGGCCTGGACCGGCTGAAGGGGATCTTCGACCCCTCGGCGCTGGACCGGCCGATGGAGGACCTCGCCAAGGCGTGCCTCGCGGGCGTCTACGACAACGTCGACCGCGACGACATCGCCCTGCTCATCGCCCGCCTGCGCCGCCTGCCCGCGGACACCTGCGAGTCCTGGACCCTGCCGAACGACCTGGCCGCCGTCCGCCGCGCCCGCGGCCTGGTGCGCACCCAGCTCGCCGACTGGGGTCTGGACGACCTGTCCTACACCGCCGAACTGCTGGCCTCCGAGCTGGTGACCAACGCGATGCGGTACTCGCCGGGCCCCCTGGAGCTGCGCCTGCTGCGCGAGCGCACCCTCGTCATCGAGGTGATGGACCGCTCGGCGGCCCTGCCCCGGCTGCGCCGCGCGGCCGACGACGATGAGGGCGGCCGCGGCCTGCTGGTGGTGTCGGAGTACGCCCGCCGCTGGGGCACCCGCCGCACGGCCCTCGGCAAGGTCGTCTGGTGCGACCTGAAGCTGCCCGGGATCGACCCCGACGACACCGCCTTCACCGAAGAGTGGCCGGGCAAGAAGCACCACACCGACAGCTTCCCGCTGCCCCGCCTGCCCCTGGACGGCCTGCCCGACCGCGGCGCCTGAGCGTCCGCGGCCGGGCCCGCCCGCCGCGTCAGGAGGTGGCGTAGCCCTTCTGGGCGCACCAGCTCAGCGTCTTGGCCAGCGCGGCGCGCTGCTTCTTCAGCGTCGCCACCTCGGCCCGCTTGGCCTTGGTGGGCCTGGCATGGTCGTACTCGGAGATCTTCGCGGCGAGTTTCGCGTCCTTCGCGCCGGTGGCCAGGCACACGGCCTTGGCCTTCTTGACGGCGGCGCTGTCACGCTTGTGGACGGGCTTGTCCTTGTCGTCCTTCTTGGCCTCGGTGGCGGGCTTCGCCGGCTCGGCGTCCTCGGCCGGCTCCTGCGCCTGCTGGATCTGCGTGGCGGACACCTGCGGCCGCTCGGCGGCGTGCGCCGCGGTGGCGGGCCCGGCGAGCGCGAAAGCGGTGACGACGAAGGCGCCGGCCACGGGGATCATCTTCCGGATCATCTTGGTCCTCCGGTTCTCGTTTACTGGGACGAGCAGCACGTTAGGGACGCTTCCTTGCGCCCCGATGAGGGCGCGCGCCCTCGTGGCTGAGACGAACCGCAGTTCCCGCTGAGAGAAGGCGAACGGCAGGTTAAGGCAAGTCGAGGATCCTGTCAGGGCGGTCTGAGAGGGCGGTACGGGCCCGGGCGCGCGAACGCCCCGCCGCCCGGACGGGCAGCGGGGCGTTTCGTCCCGGCGAACTACAGGATCTCTAGGTAGCGCTTGCGCTCGTAGCCGGTGACCTGGCGGCGGTAGTCGTCCCACTCGGCGCGCTTGTTGCGCAGGAAGAAGTCGAAGACGTGCTCGCCGAGGACCTCGGCCAGCAGCTCCGAGCGCTCCATCGCCTTGATCGCCTCGTCGAGGGACTGCGGCAGCGGCTGGATGCCCAGCACCCGGCGCTCGGCCGGGGTCAGCGCCCAGACGTCGTCCTCGGCGCCCGGGGGCAGCTCGTAGCCTTCCTCGATGCCCTTGAGGCCCGCGCCCAGGATCACCGCGAAGGCGAGGTAGGGGTTGCAGGCGGTGTCCAGCGAACGGAACTCGATCCGGGTCGCGTGGCCCTTCTGCGGCTTGTACATCGGCACGCGGATCAGGGCGGACCGGTTGTTGTGGCCCCAGCAGACGTAGGAGGGGGCCTCGCCGCCCGCGCCCGCGTCGGCCCCGGGGCCGCCCCACAGGCGCTTGTAGGAGTTCACCCACTGGTTGCAGACCGCGGTGATCTCCGGCGCGTGCTTGAGCAGGCCCGCGATGAAGGCCCGGCCGACCTTGGAGAGCTGGAACTCCGCGCCCGGCTCGTAGAAGGCGTTGCGGTCGCCCTCGAACAGCGACATGTGGGTGTGCATGCCGGAGCCCGGGTAGTCGGTGAACGGCTTCGGCATGAACGAGGCGTTCACGCCCTGCTCCAGCGCGACCTCCTTCATGACCAGGCGGAAGGTCATGATGTTGTCGGCGGTGGTGAGCGCGTCGGCGTAGCGGAGGTCGATCTCCTGCTGGCCCGGGGCGCCCTCGTGGTGGCTGTACTCCACCGAGATGCCCATGGACTCCAGCATCGTGATCGCGCTGCGCCGGAAGTCGTGCGCCGCCGAGTGCGGCGTGTGGTCGAAGTACCCGCCCTGGTCGACCGGCTCGGGGATGCTCCCGTCCTTGGGCATGTCCTTGAGCAGGAAGAACTCGATCTCGGGGTGGGTGTAGAAGGTGAACCCGAGGTCGGCGGCCTTGCCCAGGGTGCGCTTCAGCACGTGCCGCGGGTCGGCGAACGACGGGGTGCCGTCGGGCATGAGGATGTCGCAGAACATGCGCGCGACGCCCGGCGCCTCGGCCCGCCACGGCAGGATCTGGAACGTCGAAGGGTCCGGCTTGGCCAGCATGTCGGCCTCGTGGACCCGGGCGAAGCCCTGGATCGCCGAGCCGTCGAAGCCGATGCCTTCGGCGAAGGCGCCTTCGAGTTCGGCGGGGGCCACGGCCACGGACTTGAGGAAGCCGAGGACGTCCGTGAACCACAGCCGGATGAAGCGGATGTCCCGCTCTTCGAGCGTCCGGAGGACGAACTCCTGCTGACGGTCCAAAACCATTCTCCCTCTTCACACCACGCCATCTCGGAAAGCAGGCTTCGATCGCTTCCCTGGCCCCGGCCTTCAGTCTGCCCTGCCGGTATTTCCCCAGCGTTACAAACCTACCCGTCCGGGGCCCGCAGGGCACGTTGAGGGGAGACCTCCCCTGACGTCCACCCCTGGTTAACACACCGGACGCCGGGGCATTACGGTCCGACCGCAGTACCAGGGGGCCCGGGGCGGCCATGATCGGAACGGATCTAGAACACCGCGGTTATGGGTGGCCGCGACCTCGCGGAAGGCCGCCGCGGGGCCGACTCCGTGGGCCCGGATGACAAGGCGGGCCCGGACGAGGTACGGGGGTTGTCACCTGAAGTGCTCGAAGGAGCGCGGGCCTAAGGGATACCGTCATCATGTGAGCGTTATCTGCGTGCCCTATCACCTCGATGAGCGGCTCCCCGCCTTCGAGGCTCCCGTGGAGGCCGACGAGACCATCACGCTGCTGCTGCCCGACGGCGGACACTGGCAGCGCATGGCCGTCCTCTACGACACGGTGGCCGACGCCGTCGCGAAGGCCGTCTCCGAGGGAGACCGCCCCGTCGTCGTCTCCGGAGACTGCACGACCTCCCTCGGCGTCGTCGCCGGTCTGCAGCGGGCCGGCGTCCAGCCGTCCATCGTGTGGTTCGACGCCCACGGAGACGTGCACACCCCCCGCAGCTCCCTGTCCGGCTACCTCGGCGGGATGCCCCTGCGCCTGCTCGTCGGCGCCCATCCCGAGGTCATCGCCGACCTCCTCGGCCTGGAGGCCGTGCCCGAGGCCAACGTGACCCTCGTGGACGCCCGCGACCTCGACCCGCCGGAGGCCGAGTACCTGGAGTCCGCGCGGATCACCCGCTGCTCCGTCGACGACCTCGTGCTGCCCGAAGGGCCGATCTACCTCCACGTGGACTTCGACGTCGTCGACTCCGGCGAACTGCCCGGGCTGCTCTTCCCCGCGCCGAACGGGCCGTCCCGCAAGAAGGTCGCCAAGGCCGTCCGCAAGATCCTGGAGACGGGTCGGGTCGTCGCGGTCGGCGGCGCCTGCACCTGGCACGCCGGCCACGGCGCCGCCGAACTCGCCGAGCCGATCCTCGCCCCGCTCCTCCGCGAGAGCGTCATCAGTTTCGCGGGGAGCTGACCCCTGCCTTCATGCGCGGGAGGGAACAGCGCGCGAGGTGTCCGTCCTGTGCGAGGACCACGTCACCCGGCTCGACCCGGTAGCGCAATCGGTCGCCCACGACCGAAACGTCAACGCAGCTGGGAAGCTTCTCGCCGCCGGGCCGACGGAGGACTGAAATGCCTGTGGAGGGCCGGTGAGACCCGACCCGCGAGAGCGGCGAGGGCACGACCCGACGAAGCAGGAACCCCGACCCGCGAGGAAAGGCATCCCCGTCCTTCGAGGGCGGCGGAGGAAGTCAAGACGGGACTTTGACCCTGCTGCGGCCAGCGATGAAGAATGCGGGGAGCGGGCCCTCACCTAACGTGAGGGCATGTCTACCTCCGAATTGCAGGATCGGAAGCTGGACCGGGCGTTCGACCACCTCGACGTGAACCGGGACGGCATGGTCGACCGGGAGGACCTCGCGGGCCTGGGCGCCCGCTTCCTGATCGGGTTCGGCGAGCCGCCGACCTCGACCCCCGGCCGGACCCTCCTGGAGGCCTTCGACCACGTCTGGGCCGCGGTGATGTCCCGTCTCGACCTCGACACCGAGAGCCGCATCGGCCGCGACCAGTTCCGCAAGGGCATGGCCGAGGCCTTCATCGTCGGGCCCGACTACGAGCCGGTGCTGCGCCCGGCCAACCAGGCCGTCGCCCGCATCTGCGACACCGACGCCGACGGGCTCATCGACCCCGTGGCCTTCCGCACCATGCAGACCGCCTACGGGACCACCGAAGCCGACATCGCCAGCGCCTTCGGCGCCCTGGACGCCGACGGCGACGGCATGGTCAGCGTCAGCGAGCTGGAGCGCGCGGCGCGCGAGTTCTACACCGGCGACGACCCGCGGGCCGGCGGCAACTGGCTGTTCGGCCGGATCTGATGGACGTCTCCCTCCTGCTCCCGCTCGCCGAGCGCATCCCCGCGCTCGTCGCCCCCTGCCGCGTCCACGAAGGCATGTGGCAGATCGGCGAGGACTCCACCTCCTGGGCCGGCGGCCATGGGCTCGTCATAGGGGAGTCCGACGCGACCCGGCTCGGCAGGGGCCGCTTCGAGCGGCTGGTCTGCCGGCTGCTCCCCGACGTCCCGCCCGACCGCGCGGTGCTCGTCACCGAATGGCTGATCTGGCTGTTCGCGCTCGACGACCACATCGACGACGGCACGCTCGGCATGTCGGCCACGGCCGTCGACGCCCTCTGCGAGCCGCTCACGCTGACGCTGCGGCGCGGCACCGCCCGGCCCGGCGCGAGCGCCCTGGAGAGCGCGCTCGCCGACCTGTGGAACCGCACCGTGCCCGGCATGAGCCAGGGCTGGCGGCGCAGGTTCCGCGACCACTTCGCCTGGCACCGCCAGGGCCGCCTGGACGAGGCCGTCGCGCGCCGCACCGGGGAGCTGCCCCCGCCGGCGCGCTACGGCGCGGTCCGCCGCCGACTGCACGCGCCGTTCCTGCTCGACCTCCTCGAACCCGCGCTCGGGACCGAGGTCCCGGCCGAGCTGCTGGGCACCAAGACCTGGCAGGCGCTCCTCGACGGCACCGCCGACGTCACCGCGTGGTGCAACGACCTCGTCGCCTACTCCGCGGACGGCCACGGCCCGCTCAACCACGTCGCCGTCGCCGGCAGGCAGCTCGGGCTGTCGCCGCGCACCGCCGCCGCGGTGGTCGTGCACGAGCGGATCTGGGGGCGGCTGGAGGAGGTCGCGGAGGCGGCCCGGAACCTGGACGCCGAACTGCGCAGGCTCCGCCTCGATCCCGTCAGGGCCCGGGGCGTGTCCCGGGTGGCGTGCGCGCTGCTCGCCGCGCCGCGCGCGCAGCTCGACTGGCTGCACGAATGCGGCAGGTACAGCCCGATGCCCGATCCGTCCGTTCCCTCACCGCGCCGCAAACCGCGCGTAACCTTGACGTGAGATCTGTAACGTTCCGGAGACCTTGCGGTCCTTGATCCGGTGCGGAGGCGGCGGGGAAGGTTACTTTGATGGGTGTGAGTGAACGCCGTACCTCCCTCGCCGCCAGGCTCGCGCGGTTGGGCTTCACCGACGCGTCCGCGGCCGAGCAGGCCCTCGCCGCCCATGGCTCCGCCGCCGGCGGTCCCGGTGGACCCTTCCCCGACTCCGTGATCGACGCGCTGGGCGGGACGGCCGATCCCGATCTCGCCCTGCACGGCCTGCTCCGGCTGGCCGCCGCCGACCCCTCCCTCCCGGGGCTGCTCGAAGCAGACCCCGCGTTCCGCGCCCGGCTGCTGGCCGTGCTCGGCGTCAGCGCGGCGCTGAGCGACCACCTGGCCCGCCATCCGGAGCAGTGGAACGTTCTCAGGGGCGCGCCTTCGGCCCCCGATCCCGCCGACCTGCGGGCCGACCTGCTGGCCGCCGTCGGCGCCGACCCCGCGGCCGCGGCGCCGGTCGCCGGACCCGGCGCCCTCGACCACCTGCGGATCGCCTACCGGCGCCGCCTCCTCAGCCTCGCCGGGCGCGACCTGTGCGGGGAGTGCGACGTCAGCGAGGTCGCCGCGGAACTCGCGGCGCTCGCCGACGCGGCCCTGGAGGCAGGGCTCGCCATCGCCCGCGCAGAGGTCCCCGACCACGCGCTCGCCCGCCTCTCCGTCATCGGCATGGGCAAGTCCGGGGGACGGGAGCTGAACTACGTCTCCGACGTGGACGTCGTCTTCGTCGCCGAAGCCGCCGAGGGCGCGCCGGAGGAGGCCGCGCTGAAGGCCGCGGGCAGGATGGCCGCTGCGATGATGCGCGCCTGCTCGGCGACCACCCCCGAAGGCTCCCTGTGGGAGGTCGACGCCAACCTGCGCCCCGAGGGCAGGTCGGGCCCGCTCGTGCGGACCCTCGCCAGCCACCGCGCCTACTACGAGCGCTGGGCCAAGACCTGGGAGTTCCAGGCGCTGCTCAAGGCCAGGCCCGTCGCGGGTGACGCCGGCCTCGGCGCCGCCTACATCGAGGCCATATCGCCGCTGGTGTGGAAGGCCGCGGCGGGCGAGGACTTCGTCGCCGACGTGCAGGCCATGCGCCGCCGCGTAGAGGAGGACCTCCGGGAGCGGCACGGCGAGGTCGAGAGGCAGCTCAAGCTCGGCCCCGGCGGCCTGCGCGACGTGGAGTTCGCCGTCCAGCTCCTCCAACTCGTCCACGGCAAGGCCGACGAGCAGATCCACAGCGCGAACACCCTGGAGGCCCTGGAGGCGCTGTCGGAGGGCGGGTACGTCGGCCGCGAGGACGCCGCCGACCTGGCCGAGGCCTACCGCTTCCTGCGCCGCACCGAGCACCTGCTCCAGCTCCACCAGCTGCGCCGCACCCACCTCGTGCCGGCCGACGCCCCCGAACTGCGCCGTCTCGGCCGCGCCCTCGGCCTCCAAGGAGACCCCGCCGAGCGGTTCACCGAGCAGTGGCGCAAGTACGCGCGCGGCGTCCGGCGCATCCACGAGAAGCTCTTCTACCGGCCGCTGCTGCGCGCCGTCGCCAACCTGCCCGATGAGGCCCGCCTCACCCCCGAGGCGGCGCGCGCCCGGCTGCTCGCGCTCGGCTACAACGACCCGGCGGGCGCGCTGCGGCACATCGAGGCGCTCACCAAGGGCGTCTCGCGCCGCGCGGCCATCCAGCGCACGCTGCTGCCGGTGATGCTCGGCTGGTTCGCCGACGCGCCCGATCCCGACGCGGGCCTGCTGGGCTTCCGCCGGGTCTCCGACGCCCTCGGCAGCACCCCCTGGTACCTGCGGCTGCTGCGCGACGACGTCACCGTCGCCGAGCGCATGGCGCGGCTGCTGGCGTCCAGCGCCTACGTCACCGACCTCCTGCTGCGCGCCCCCGACGCGGTCACCATCCTCGGCGGCGACGAGCTCGGCCCGCGCGCGGTCGAGGAACTGCGCACCGAGGCGATGGCCGTGGTCTCCCGGCACGAGGACCGGGAGAAGGCCGAGCACGCCGTGGCCGCGGTCCGCGCGATCCGGCGGCGCGAGCTGTTCCGGGTCTCCGTCGCCGACCTCCTCGGCCTGGTGGACGTCCGCCAGGTGTGCGAGGCGCTCACCGACATCACGTCGGTGACGCTGGAGGCCGCGCTGGAGGCCGCCGTCAACAAGGTCGAGATGGAGCGCCGAGGGCCGCTGCCGTGCGAGCTGGCGATCGTGGCGATGGGCAGGTTCGGCGGCCACGAACTCGGCTACGGCAGCGACGCCGACGTCATGTTCGTCTACGAGGCGCACGAGGGCGTCGAGGACCGCGAGGCGCACCGGGCCGCGCACTCCGTCGCCGAGGAGCTGCGCCGCCTCCTGGCGCTGCCCGCGCCGGAGCCGCCGGTCGGCATCGACCCCAACCTGCGTCCTGAAGGCAAGTCCGGGCCTTTGGTGCGGAGCCTTTCCTCCTACGCCGCCTACTACGGGCGTTGGTCGTCGCCGTGGGAGAGCCAGGCGCTGCTGCGCGCCGACCCGCTCATCGGCTCCGCGCGGCTGCGCGCGGCCTTCGCCGAGGTGATCAACCCCATCCGCTGGCCCGAGGGCGGGATCTCCGAGCGCGACGTGCACGAGATCCGGCGGCTCAAGGCGCGCATGGAGGCCGAGCGGCTGCCGCGCGGCATCGACCGGCGGCTGCACCTCAAGCTCGGCCCCGGCGGCCTGTCGGACGTCGAGTGGGTCGCCCAGCTCCTCCAGCTCAAGTACGCCTCGGAGGTGCCGGGCCTGCGCACCACGCAAACCCTCGCGGCGCTGGAGTCCGCGGTCGAGTACTCCCTGCTGGAGGCGCACGACGCGCGGGTCCTCACCGAGGCGTGGGAGCTGGCCACCCGGATCCGCGGCGCGGTGATGCTCGTGCGCGGGCGCGCCTCGGACCTGCTGCCGACCGACCACCACCGCGAGCGGACGGCGGTCAGCCGCCTGCTCGGGTACCCCGGGACGGGCGACATGCTGGAGGACTGGCGCAAGAACGCCAGGCACGCCCGCGAGGTCACCGAGCGCGTCTTCTACGGAAGCGGGCGCTGAGCCCGGCCCGCGGAGCCGTCGCGAGCAGCGCCAGGAGGACGAGGGCGACCCCGACCACCACGTCCAGGACGTAGTGGTTGGCGGTCGCCAGCACCACCGCGACGGTGCAGGCCGGGTAGAGCACGCCGAGCGCGCGCGTCCACCAGCGGCGTCCGTACGCGAAGAGGGCTATGCCGCACCAGGCGGCCCAGCCCGCGTGCATCGAAGGCATCGCCGCGTACTGGTTGGCCATGGTCGCCGAGACGTCCGAGGCGTACAGGCCGGGCGTTCCGAAGGCCGTCACGGGGTCCAGGAAGCCCTCGGCGGGCAGGAAGCGGGGCGGGGCCAGGGGGAACAGCCAGAAGCCGGCCAGCGCGAGCCCCGTCGCCGCGAGGAGCGCCGTCCGCATCCGCGTGTAGTGCGCGGCGCGGGCGCGGTAGAGCCACACCAGGACCGCGAGCGTCACCGTGAAGTGGGCGCTGAGGTAGAAGAGGTTGGCGGCGAGCGACAGGGGCTCGCTGGCCACCAGCGCGCGGTTGAGGGAGAGCTCGACGTCCAGGGACAGGAACCGCTCCAGGTCGAGCACCGCCGCGGCGTTGGCGAACGCGCGCGCCGGGCCGCCCGGGTCGTTCAGCACGACGCGGATCAGCGAGTAGGCGCTGTAGAAGACGGCGACGAGAACGAACTCCCGAAGGATCGACGGACGGGCCGCCGTCGGACGGGGCGGGGGAGCGGGCGCCCTTCCGGGGAGCGGCGCGCGCGGCCGGGGCGGTGCGACGGGGACCGGTCCGGGCAATCCGACCAGAGGCGAACGAACAGGTGAACGGGGGGCGATGCGGACCATGTCGTCCATGGTCCGGCGGTCGCGCCCGCTTGTGATCACCGGAACGGATGGTCTTCACCTCGCCTTCTCGGCGTACTCCGACCCCGGTGCTCCTCCGGGGGGACCGGTCCCCGGGCGGGCGTCCTTCCCTAGGGGGATCCCCCCGCGGCACTCAGGGGAGCCGCTGCTCGACCGGCATCGGGTTCTTCAGCGCCTTGCCGACCGGGCAGTACCGCTCGTGCACGCGCTGCGCGACCGCGCGGAAGACCTCCAGCGCCTTCTCGTCCTCAGGGGGGAGCTCGACGTCATACGTGACGGTGAAGGACCTCAGCTCAGTGTCGGAGACCTTCTCGGCCTCCACGACGCTCGCGAGCTTCGCCAGCCGGTGCCCCCGCTTGGCCGTCAGAGGCTCGATCGTCGCCATCTCGCACCCCCCGAGCGCGGCGAGGAGCAGTTCCACGGGCGAGAACACCCCCTCGTCCCGCGCCGACCCGATCTCGATCCGCCCTCCCCGCTCGTTCGTGGCGACGAATCCCGTGTCGGTGCGCTCGACCCGAACAGACGGCATGGTTCCTCCCGCGACGCAGTGCACTACCGGTTGCAGGCCACGCTAGCGGGTTGCGGTCCTCCCCATTCCTCGCCGCGGATGTCCACAGAAACGCGGAAACGCCTTTCTGAGGCTCTGCGTAGCCGTACGGTGACTCTGCAAGGGTTTCCGGCTGCGCTCCGCGGGCGCGGGGTACGGGGACCCCGAGACCAACGGCAACGCCGCCGACGAAGACCGGGAGCACAGTTGAGCACTGACGGACAGCCGCACATCCTCGCCATCGGCGGCGGGACCTTCGTGGCCAACGGCCGGTTCGGCCTGGACCCGAGCCCGCTGCTGAGGTACGCCTTCGACCTGACGGGGCAGGACCGTCCGCGCGTCTGCTTCCTGGCCACGGCGCTGGGCGACCAGCCCGAGCGCGTCGCCCAGATGTACGAGGCCTTCGGCCGGATGGACGCCGAGGTCACCCACGTCGCGCTGTTCCCCATGCCCAACATGGAGGACCTGCGCGGCCACCTCCTCGCCCAGGACCTCGTGTACGTGACCGGCGGCAGCGTCGTCAACCTGCTCGCCCTGTGGCGCGCGCACGGGCTCGACGAGGTCTTCGCCGAGGTGTGGCGCTCGGGCGTGGTCCTGGCCGGGCAGAGCGCGGGCGCGCTGTGCTGGCACTCCGGCGGCAACACCGACTCCTTCGGTCCCGCGCTGCGTCCGCTGAGCGACGGCCTCGGCCTGCTCCCGTACTCGTGCGGCGTCCACTACGACAGCGACTCCCAGCGCCGTCCGCTGCTGCACTCCTCGATCGCCTCGGGGGAGCTGCCCGACGGCTACGCCGCCGACGAGGGCGTCGCGCTGCACTACGTCGGCACCGAGTTCGTCCAGGCGGTCGGCTACCGCCCGTCCGGCAGGGCGTGGCGGATCGAGCGGGACGGGGCGGGCGTGAAGGAGACCCCGATCGAACCCCGTCAGCTCCGCTGACGACTGGACCCGTCAGCTCCGCTGAGGGCGCGGGCGCACGTCGAGTAGGGTCGTGACGTGATTTTCGTGCATGCGGGCTTCGGCGAACAGGCCGTTCCCTATGAAGCGGGCCTGGCGCTACAGCGCCGCACCCACGAGCGCAGGGTGGCCGACGAGGTCGCCGACACCGTGATCATGCTGGAGCACCAGCCGGTCTACACCGCGGGCAAGCGCACCGAGCCGCTCGATCGGCCGCTGGGCGACCCCGGCGCGCCGGTGATCGACGTGGACCGGGGCGGCAAGATCACCTGGCACGGTCCCGGCCAGCTCACCGTCTACCCGATCGTCCGGCTGCCCGACCCGATCGACGTCGTGGCCTTCGTCCGCAGGATGGAGGAGGCCATGATCGGGGTGCTCGGCGACCTCGGTCTCGAAGGGGTCCGGGTCGAGGGCCGCAGCGGCGTCTGGCTCGTCGACGGGCAGGGCCCGGACCGCAAGCTCGGCTCGGTCGGGCTGCGCGTCTCCCAGGGCGTGACGATGCACGGCATCCAGATCAACTGCGACAACGACCTGAGCTGGTTCGACCGGATCATCCCGTGCGGGATCAGCGACGCGTCGTCCACCTCGCTCACCCGCGAGCTGGGCCGGCCGGTGCCCGTCATGGAGGTGCTGCCGCTCGTCGAGCGGCACATCGCCGAGCAGCTGGGCGCGGCGGAAACCTTCCACCGCACCCTGGCCCAGCTCCAGGACCTCAGCCCATCGTCTTGAACACGCCTTCGCCGCGGTCCGCGGCGTCGGTGAAGAACCGGCCGAGCGCGTCGTAGCCCGGCCGGAACAGCTTGTCGCGCGCGTCCTCGCCCCAGGCGTTGACGCCCTGCACGTCGGCCTCGGCCATCGCGACGAGGTCGAACCGCCGCGAGGGGAAGGGCGTCGCCGCCAGATGGTCGGCGGCGACCTTCACCCGGTCGGGCGACAGGAAGATGACGTCGAAGCCCAGCGCCTCGTTGCCGTCCTCGGTGAGCAGCCGCCCGCCGCAGACGATGTCGGCCTCGGGCGAGCGCCCCTCCCACGGGTCCCCGGTGATCAGGTAGTGCAGTCCCTGCCAGTTGCCGCCCAGGTCGAGCACGCGCCCGTGCTGGGCCTGCCGCCATCCGGCGTTTCCGAACACCCGCCTCGCAAGGTCGCCCGGGTCGGCGCCTCCCTCCACGGGCAGCCTCAAATAGGTCATGGCCAGCGCCACGGCGGATCCTCTCCCTTGCTCCAAGCTTGACAACAGCGAGTCACCCTAGAGAGGTCAACGGCGGCAGGGGGCGCGAATCGCGGGAATCGGCGCTCATGCGCCCCCCGATTGTTATAGAGGGCGTATTTTGACGGCTGTGCCGTAGGCGCAGATCTCCGTCCCGGTGTCGCGCAGGTCGTTGCTCTCGTACCGGACGGCGAGGATCGCGCCCGCGCCCTTGGCCTTCGCCGCGGCGATCAGCCGCTCGCGCGCCTGGAGCCGGAAGTCGTGGAGTTCCCGGGCGAGGCCCTGTGGCTCGCCGCCGAGGAACGTCTTGATCCCCGCCTCGATGCTGGACAGACCGCTGCGGACCATCACGGTGAGACCGAACACATCTCCGATGACCTCGGTGACCTCGTAGCCGGGGATGTCGTTCATGGTGGACACGATCACAGCGGCCGGCCTTCCTTGGGGGGCGTGAGGGGGCCTTTCCTGGACGTACTCTAAACGGGTGAGTGCTGTGGCCCCAGAAGGACGCAAGCTGCTGCGCCTTGAAGTGCGCAACGCAGAGGTTCCGATCGAGAAGAAGCCGCCGTGGATCAAGACGCGGTTGAAGATGGGGCCCCAGTATCGGGAGCTGACCCAGCTCGTCAAGGATGAGGGGCTGCACACGGTCTGCCAGGAGGCGGGCTGCCCCAACATCTTCGAGTGCTGGGAGGACCGCGAGGCGACGTTCCTCATCGGCGGCGACCAGTGCACCCGGCGCTGTGACTTCTGCCAGATCGACACGGGCAAGCCCGCCGAGTACGACACCGGCGAGCCCGTCCGGGTGGCCGAGTCCGTGGCGGCGATGGGGCTGAAGTACGCGACCGTCACCGGTGTCGCCCGCGACGACCTGCCCGACCAGGGCGCGTGGCTGTACGCCGAGACGGTGCGGCAGATCCACCAGGCCGTGCCGGGCTGCGGCGTCGAGCTGCTCGCGCCCGACTTCAACGGGCAGCCCGAGCTACTCGGCCAGGTCTTCGAGGCGGCTCCCGAGGTGTTCGCGCACAACCTGGAGACGGTGCCGCGGATCTTCAAGCGGATCCGGCCGGCATTCCGCTACGAGCGGTCCCTGGACGTCATCACGCAGGGCCGAGCGGCCGGGCTGGTGACGAAGTCGAACCTGATCCTCGGCATGGGCGAGACCCGCGAGGAGGTCTCGGAGGCTCTGCGGGACCTGCACGAGGCGGGCTGCGAGCTGATCACCATCACCCAATACCTGCGGCCCACGCCGCGCCACCATCCCGTGGAGCGGTGGGTCAAGCCCGAGGAGTTCGTCGAGCTCCAGGAAGAGGCGACCGAGATCGGGTTCGCCGGAGTGATGTCCGGACCCCTGGTACGGTCCAGCTACCGCGCGGGACGCCTGTACCGGCAGGCGATCGACGCCCGCGCCGATCACTAGGATGAGCAGCATGGCAGAGAACGAACAGCCCGGGCGGTTCAAGCAGATCCGCATGGTCGCCGGGATGGTGGCCAAGGCCGACCGCAAGGCGCTTCCCATCGTCTTCGGCTCGGCGCTGCTCGCCCTCGCGATCTTCGTGCTGATCGGGATCTTCGTCGGCCAGCTGTGGTTCATGATCCCGCTCGGCGTGATGGTGGCGATCATCGTCGGCCTCGTCGTGTTCGGGCAGTTCGCGCAGCGCACCCAGTACCGCATGCTGGAGGGCCAGATCGGCGCCGCCTACGGCGTCCTGGACACGATGCGCGGCAACTGGGTCGTCACCCCGGCCGTCGCGGGCAACCGCAACATGGACGTGGTGCACCGGGTCGTCGGACGGCCCGGCGTGATCCTGGTGTCGGAGGGGCCGTCGAGCCGGGTCGGGTCGTTGCTGGGCGCGGAGAAGAAGAAGATCTCCCGGCTCGCCTCGGGCGTCGCGATCTACGACATCCAGGTCGGCGACGAAGAAGGCCAGGTTCCGCTGTCGAAGCTGCAGGGCAAGCTCGCCAAGCTGCCGCGCAACCTGACCAAGGCCCAGGTCAACGACCTGAACGACAGGATGCGCGCGCTGCCGCAGCGCCCGGCCGCCCCCGGCGGCCCGGTCCCCAAGGGCGTCCGGATGCCGAAGGGCCCCCGCCCCAGGCGCTGAGCCCCCGAAGACGCACGGAAAAGCCCGCGACCGCCTCGGTCGCGGGCTTTCGGGTCTCCTGGGGGTGCTGACCGTCTGAGACGGGATCGGTGGCGAGGCGGGCTGGTGGCGGGGACGTCGCGAGAGGCCGTGAGCGGGCATCTCCTGGCCTCGACCGACTTGTCGGGCATGTCGGGCTGATCCGAGGGTGTGGGGCGCGTCTGGCGGAGCTCAGGGCCGTACGGGTGAACGTACGGAGACCCCGGCATGGCCGGACGGCGCTCTCCGGGGACGAGAACGGCCGGTCCCCTCGGGGAACCGGCCGGAGGTCGAGGGCGCGGCTAGAGCTCGATCACCGCGGTGTTCGAGGCCCGGTCGTGCAGGCCGCGGTGGTCGCGGTCCCACAGGAGGGCCGGGATGACGAGGCCGAGGAGCAGGGCGCGGGCCGCCGCCCACAGCGGGCCGACGGGGCGGCCGTCCAGGCGGACGACGCGCAGGCCCGCGAGCCGCTTGCCCAGCGTCGTGCCGATCAGCGCGACGCCGATCCAGGCCTGGAGCACGAAGACGACGAGGTTCAGCACCGAGTTCGCCTGGTCCGACCAGCCCAGCATCCCGGCGATCAGCCCCGCGACGAGCATCGAGGCGAACCAGTCGATCAGCAGGGCGACCAGCCGCCGCGCGTAGCCGGCGACCGAACCCGACCCGTTCTTCGGCAGGCCCAGCCGCTCACCGGGATAACCCAGGTCGGCGCCCGCGGTGCGGGCCCCGGTCAGCCACGTGCCGGTCCAGCTCGGACCCTTCTCGTTACCGCTCACCCCACAAAACTACCGGTACCGGCCAGGCGGACTGTCGTGACCCGCGCGCTCGGACGGCGAAGCGTAGGCTGGCACGGGGTTACAAGGATGTGACCTCGCATGATCGGTAGGAACCGCCCGTTTTAGGAGGCTGGATGTTCAGCAGCGCCGAGGAAGTCCTGAGCTACATCCGGGAGGAGGACGTCCAGTTCATCGATGTCCGCTTCGTCGACCTGCCCGGCACGGTGCAGCACTTCACGTTCCCCGCCTCGAACTTCGGCGAGAACGTCTTCACCGACGGCCTGATGTTCGACGGGTCGTCCATCCGCGGATTCCAGGAGATCCACGAATCCGACATGCTCCTGCTGCCGGACCCGTCGACGGCGGTCATCGACCCGTTCCGCCAGCACAAGACGCTCAACATCACCTTCTTCGTGCACGACCCGCTCACGGGCGAGCCCTACAGCCGCGACCCCCGCAACGTCGCCAAGAAGGCCCAGGACTACCTGATCGGCACCGGCATCGCCGACACCGTCTACTTCGGCCCCGAAGCCGAGTTCTACGTCTTCGACGACGTGCGCTTCCGCACCGCCGCGAACGAGGGCTTCTACTTCCTCGACTCGATCGAGGGCGCCTGGAACACCGGACGCAAGGAGGAGGGCGGCAACCTCGGCGCCAAGCCCCCCTACAAGGGCGGCTACTTCCCCGTCCCGCCGATGGACCACTACACCGACCTGCGCTCGGAGATGGTCCAGCAGCTCATCGCCGTCGGCATCGACGTGGAGATGCAGCACCACGAGGTCGGCACCGCGGGCCAGGCCGAGATCGACATCAGGTTCGCGCCGCTGCTCCAGTCGGCCGACCAGCTGATGCTCTACAAGTACGTCGTGAAGAACGTGGCCCGCGCCAACAACAAGGCCGTCACGTTCATGCCGAAGCCGATCTTCGGCGACAACGGCTCGGGCATGCACTGCCACCAGTCGCTGTGGAAGGACGGCAGTCCGCTGTTCTACGACGAGGTCGGCTACGCCGGTCTGTCGGACACGGCCCGCTTCTACATCGGCGGTCTGCTGAAGCACGCGCCCGCCCTGCTGGCGTTCACGAACCCGACGGTGAACAGCTACCACCGCCTGGTCCCGGGCTACGAGGCCCCGGTGAACCTCGTCTACAGCCAGCGCAACCGCTCGGCCTGCATCCGCATCCCGATCACGGGCACGAACCCGAAGGCCAAGCGCATCGAGTTCCGGGTGCCGGACCCGTCCTGCAACCCGTACCTCGCGTTCGCGGCGATGCTCATGGCGGGCCTCGACGGCGTCAAGAACAAGATCGAGCCGGTCGAGCCCGTCGACAAGGACCTCTACGAGCTCCCGCCCGAGGAGGCCCGCGGCATCCCGCAGGTCCCCGGCTCCCTCGACGCCGTCCTCGACGCCCTGGAAGCCGACCACGACTTCCTCCTGGAAGGCGGCGTCTTCACCCAGGACCTCATCGAGACCTGGATCACCTACAAGCGCGAGAACGAACTCGACCCCATCCGCCTCCGCCCCCACCCGCACGAGTTCGAGCTGTACTTCGACGTCTGAGCACTTCGGTAGGTTGCGGCGTTCCCCCTCACAGGGGAGAACGAGAGTCGTAACGACGTCTGAGGGCGGCGGGTAGCGGCGTTCGCCTCCCGGAGGTGAGGCGAGGGACGCATCTGAGCGGGCGTTTGATTGCGCGGTCCACGAGGCCCGCGGCGGGTTCTCCCGCTGCGGGCCTTCTGCGATTTTCGATCATGGAAGCCCGAAACGGTCGGAAAGTCGGGCGGTGCGTGCGGTGCCGGTGGGAGAGTGCCCGCAATGGCGTCGGGTCGAGCGGAGGCGGATGTGGGCGTGCACCAGCGGGCTTTGCGGGTGGCGGGGCTGGGGGCGGCGGGGGTGGTGCTCGCGGTGCTGGTGCCGGGGTTCGCGGTGGTGTTCGGGCCGGGGGCGCGGTCGGCGGGGGACGGCGATCAGTTGGCGGCGGTTCCCCTGGTGGGGGCCTGGCTGGTGGCGGTGCCGATCGTGTATCTGGTGGTGACGCCGCTGCTGCTGCGCTGGGGAAAGGTGCCGTCCGTCGTCGACGAGGTGCTCCTCGGGCCGTGCCTGCTCGTGGCGTACGGGGCCGTCCTGCTGGAGCCGGCGGGCGGCCTGGGGGCGGCCGTCGCCTTGGGGCTCGTCGCGGCCGTGGTGACCTTCGCGGCGACCTCCTATGTGCTCGACCGGCGGACGCCGCGGGCGGCGCGGGTCGCGATCGCGCTGTCCGCGCCCGCGGCCCTGGCGGTGTGGCTCGCCTAGGGCGTGCACGGGAGGGCTCTGACGGCGGGGGCGTGGTACCGCGGAGAGGGTGGTCGCGCTGCTGTGGGGGCCGGCTCGTGGCGTCCTCTGTGCTGGACCAGCGGCCCGGCGTGACAGGTTTATTAGGTTAGGCTAACCTTAGTCTTGCGTCGGCGGGGTGGTCGGCGCGGTTCGGTCGGGGGCCCTCTTCGGGTGTTCGCAGGCGCAAGCCGGGGCGGGCTTCCGGCCGGACGGGAGAAGGACGGGCGCTTCAGCGTGGGCGCGGCGCGATCGGGGGCAGGATGATCGGGGCGAGGTGGGTGCGGGCGAAGGCGCGGGCGGTGCCGGGGTCGTCGAGGGGCGTGAGGGCCGCGGGGGACAGGCAGTAGCTGACGACGGCGCGGGCCAGCACATCGGTGGCCTGCTCCATCGACGGGTAGGAGACGCCCCCCTCGCGCAGGAGCTCCAGGTAGAAGGCGCGCATGAGGGCGATGAGGGGTTCGCCGTGGACGGTGAACGCGGGCAGGAACGGGCCGGGGTCGTCGTGCAGGAGCGGGGAGAGGGCCCCGTTGCGGCAGGCGTCGAGGACTAGGGCGAAGCAGGCCGCGATCTTGTCGGTGAGCAGCGCGTGCCGGGCGGCCTCGTCCTGGCAGCGGCGGTACAGGGCGCGGGCTTCGAGGATGAGGACGGCCGAGACGAGGTCCTGCTTGCTGGAGAACCTGCGGTGGACGGTCACCCGGGAGACTCCGGCGCGTTTGGCGATCTCCTCCATGCGGGCCTTGCGTATGCCGACCTGGAGGAACTCCGCGAGGGCGGCGTCGAGGATGCGTGCGGTGGTGCGGTCGCGGTCGCGCGACGGGCGGGCCAGCACGAGCAACTCCTAGAATCGGGTTCGGATAAGTCTTCCCTTACCGAGGCGTCATGTTACAGAATGCGAAAAACGTAACACTGCTTCAACGTTGAGGTGCTCATGGATCTCGGAACCATCGCGGCTCGGAACCCGGACAAGCCCGCGGTGATCATGACCGGCTCCGGACTGGTCGTGACCTTCAAGGAACTGGACGAGGCCTCCAACCGGCTCGCCCAGGTGTTCCACGCGGCCGGCATCAGGCCCGGCGAGCACATCGCGTTCATGATGGAGAACCGCTGGGAGGCCCTCGCCGTCGCCTGGGCGGCGCAGCGCTCCGGCCTCTACTACACCGCGGTCAGCAACAAGCTCACCCTGGACGAGACCGCCTACATCGTCGACAACTGCGAGGCGAAGGCCTTCATCGCCTCCCCGTCCGTCGCCGAGATCGCGGGCAAGGTCGTGGCCGACAGTCCCAAGCTGCTCGTCAAGCTCATGCCCGAGCAGCCCGCCCCCGGATTCGACTCCTACGAGGACGCGCTGGCCGCCGCGTCGCCCGAACCGCTCGCCGAGCAGTTCGAGGGCGTGGACATGCTCTACTCCTCCGGCACGACCGGACGGCCCAAGGGCATCAAGCCGAAGCTGGAGCGCATCGCCTTCGGCGAGCAGCCCGGCATCCTGTACACGCTCATCCAGATGCTGTTCTCCCCGGACGAGAACTCCGTGTACCTGTGCCCGGCGCCGATCTACCACGCGGCCCCGCTGCGCTACTCGATGGTCTTCCACCGCTTCGGCTCGACCGTCGTCCTCATGGAGAAGTTCGACCCCGAGGACGCCCTCAAGGCGATCGAGCGCTACGGCGTCACCCACAGCCAGTGGGTGCCGACCATGTTCATCCGGCTGCTCAAGCTGCCGGAGGCGACCCGCAAGGCCTACGACCTGTCCTCGCTGAAGTACGCCGTGCACGCGGCCGCACCGTGCCCGGTCCCGGTCAAGCACCAGATGATCGACTGGTGGGGCCCCGTCATCCACGAGTACTACTCGGGCACCGAAGGCAACGTCTTCACCTACACCGACTCGGCTTCCTGGCTCGCCCACCCCGGCAGCGTCGGCAAGCCGATCCTCGGGGAGGTGCATGTGCTCGGGCCGGACGGCGAGGAGGTGTCCGCGGGCGAGACCGGCACCCTCTACTTCGGCAACGGGCCGCAGTTCGAGTACCACGGCGACCCGGAGAAGACCAAGTCGTCCCAGGACCCCCTCGGCCGCGGCTGGACGACCCTCGGCGACATCGGACACGTCGACGAGGACGGATTCCTCTACCTCACCGACCGCCAGTCCCACATGATCATCTCTGGTGGCGTGAACATCTACCCGCAGGAGGCCGAGAACCTCCTCGCGGTGCACCCGAAGGTCGCCGACGTGGCGGTCTTCGGCGTGCCCAACCCGGAGATGGGCGAGGAGGTCAAGGCCGTCGTCCAGCTCTCCGACCCGTCGGAGGCGAGCGACGAGCTGGCGGCCGAGCTGATCGCGTACTGCCGCGAGAACCTCGCCCACTTCAAGTGCCCGAGGTCGCTCGACTTCCGGGACGAGCTGCCGCGCCACCCCACCGGCAAGCTTCTCAAGCGCGTCCTGCGCGACGAATACGCCCAGCAGTCCTAATCAGTTTCGGGAAGGACCCGACATGTCCCCCTCGATCGCCGAGACCGTCGCCCGGCTGCGCGCGACGTTCGCCACGGGTCGGACCAAGCCCGCCGCCTGGCGGCAGCGCCAGCTCGACGCGCTCGGCCGGCTCCTCGTCGAGCGCGAGGACCAGATCGTCGAGGCGCTCTCGGCCGACCTCGGCCGGGAGTCGTTCGAATCCTGGTTCGCCGACATCGCCTCGACCCGCATCGAGCTCGTCGACGCCAAGAAGAGCCTCGGCAAGTGGATGAAGCCGCGCAAGGTGTCGACTCCGCTGTCGATGCAGCCCGGCAAGTCGTGGATCCAGTACGAGCCCCTGGGCGTCGTGCTGGTGATCAGCCCGTGGAACTACCCGTTCTACCTGGCGATCGGCCCGGTCATCGCGGCGCTGGCGGCGGGCAACTGCGTCATCGTCAAGCCGTCCGAGCACGCCCCGGCGACCTCGGCGCTGCTGGCCGAACTGCTCCCGGCCTACCTCGACGCCGACGCCGTCGCCGTCGTGGAAGGCGCGGCCGAGGAGACCCAGGACCTCCTGGACCAGGGGCTGGACCACGTCCTGTTCACCGGTGGGCCCGGCATCGCCAAGGCGATCATGGCGGGCGCGGCCAAGCACCTCACTCCGGTGACCTTGGAGCTGGGGGGCAAGAGCCCGGTCATCGTCACCAAGGGCACCGACCTCGCGGTCGCGGCCCGGCGCGTCGCCTACGGCAAGCACCTGAACGCGGGCCAGACCTGCATCGCGCCCGACTACGTGCTGGCCGACCGGGCGGTCGCCGAGGACTTCGCCAAGGAGGTCGCCAAGGCCGTCGACTCGATGACCGAGGGGACCGAGGGCAAGGCGCGGCCGATCGTCAACGAGCGGCACGCGGCGCGCCTCGCGGGCCTGCTCGACGGGCACGGCGGCAAGGTCGTGCACGGCGGCGGGTCCGAGCCGGACGCCAAGAAGGTCGACTTCACCGTGGTCCTCGACCCGGACACCGACTCGCCGCTCATGACCGAGGAGATCTTCGGCCCGATCCTGCCGGTCGTCTCCTACGGCTCGTTCGGCGAGGCGCTGGAGTTCATCCGCTCCCGGCCGAAGCCGCTCGCGGCATACCTGTTCAGCCCGTCCAAGGAGGACGAGCGCAAGTTCCTCGCCGACGTCTCGGCGGGCGGCGCGGTGATCAACCAGGTCGGCTACCACGTGCTGAACCCGAACCTGCCGTTCGGCGGCGTCGGCAACAGCGGCATGGGCGCCTACCACGGCGAGTTCGGCTTCGAGGTGTTCAGCCACCGCAAGGCCGTCATGCGCAAGGGCACGTCGCCCGACCCGAAGTTCATCTACCCGCCGTACACCGAGTCGACGAAGAAGCTGCTCCGCCGCCTCCTCTGACGCCGCCCCCTCTGACGCGTCCTCCGGCGCCCCGCGCAGGCGCCGGACGAAGCTCGCGACGGCCCGATCCCGCCACCCCGGGGATCGGGCCTCCTCGCTCAGTGCGCGAACATCGCGCGCAGGGCGGGCCCCAGGGACGGGTCGGCGAAGTCGAAGCCGTCGGCGAGCAGCCGGGTCGGCACGACCCGCTGGCTGACGAGCGGGCCCTCGTCGGCGAACTCGCGCAGTGCCAGCCGCATCAGCGGCGCGGGCACCGCGAGGAACGACGGGCGGCCCAGCGCTCCGGCGAGCTCCTTGGTGAACTCGGCGTTCGTGACGGGTTCCGGCGCGGTGAGATCGACCGGCCCCGACAGCTCGGAGCCCAGCAGATGGGCGAGCGCGCGGACCTCGTCGCGCAGGGTGATCCAGCTCATCCACTGCCGCCCGCCGCCGAGCCGCGCGCCGAGCCCGAACCGGAACAGCGGCAGCAGCGGCTTCAGCATGCCGCCCTCGCGCGCCAGCACGATCCCGGTCCGCGGATGCACGACCCGGATCCCGGCCGCCGCGGCTGGGGAGGCGGCGCCCTCCCAGTCGGCGACGACCTGGGCGAGGAAGCCGCCGCCCTGCGGATCCTCCTCGTCGCGCACGTCCCCGCCGGTCGAGCCGTAGAAGCCGACGGCGGACCCGCTGACGAACACGCGCGGCGGCGCGTCGAGTTCCGTGAGCGTGTGCGCGAGGAGGGCGGTGCCCTTCACCCTGCTGTCACGGATCTTCTTCTTGTAGGCGTCGGTCCACGGCCGGTCGCCGATGCCCGCGCCCGCCAGATGGATGACGGCGTCGAGACCCTCCAGCCCGGTGCCGTCGATCCGGCCCGCCGAAGGGTCCCAGAACACCTCGCGGGAATGCCGCGGCTCGCGCCGTACCAGCGTGGAAACGGCGAAGCCCGCACCGCGCAGATGCGCGGCGAGGGCTCCGCCGATCAGTCCTGAGGCACCCGAGATGATCGCTCGCATGCCCGAAGACTAGCCCTTACGAGCCGGGATGATCTTCTACAGGCCGAGCTCCGACTCGAAGTGGCCTTCCTCGAGCCGCGCCTTGATCGTACTGAGGAAGCGGGCCGCGTCGGCGCCGTCCACGATCCGGTGGTCGTAGGTGAGGGCCAGGTAGACCATGGAGCGGATCGCGATGACCTCGCCCAGGGCCTCGTCGTTCACCACGACCGGGCGCTTGACGACCGCGCCGGTGCCGAGGATGCCGACCTGCGGCTGGTTGATGATCGGCGTGTCGAACAGGGCGCCGCGGCTGCCGGTGTTGGTCAGCGTGAAGGTGCCGCCGCCCAGCTCGTCCGGGCTGACCCGGTTGGTCCGGGTGCGCTCGGCGAGGTCGGAGATCTTGCGGGCGATCCCGGCGAGGTTGAGCTCGCCGGCGTCCTTGATCACCGGGACGATGAGGCCCTTGTCGGTGTCCACCGCGACGCCGAGGTGCTCGGCCTCGTGGTAGGTGACGGTGTTCTCGGCCGAGTCGATGACCGCGTTGACGTTCGGGTGCGCCTTCAGGGCCTCGATGGTGGCGAGGGCGAAGAACGGCAGGAACGACAGCTTGACGCCCTCGCGGGCTTGGAAGTCGGCCTTGGCGCGGTCGCGCAGGCGGGCGATCTTGGTGACGTCCACCTCGACGACGCTCGTCAGCTGGGCGGAGACCTGGAGGGACTCCACCATGCGGCGGGCGATGGTCTGGCGCAGGCGCGACATCTTCTCGGTCGTGCCGCGCTTGGCCGCGGCGGCGGCCGGAACCGCGGCAGGGGCCGGGGCGGCGGCAGGAGCGGGCGCTGCGGCGGCAGCGGCGGCCGGGGCGGCGGCCGGAGCCGGAGCGGCGGCCTTGGCCTTGGCGGCGGCGTCCTGGACGTCCTGCTTGCGGATGCGTCCGCCGACGCCGGTGCCGGTGACGGCGGCGAGGTCGACGCCCAGCTCCGCGGCCATCTTGCGGACCA
Organism: Actinocorallia aurea; assembly: GCF_054783995.1. Taxonomy (NCBI): domain Bacteria; kingdom Bacillati; phylum Actinomycetota; class Actinomycetes; order Streptosporangiales; family Thermomonosporaceae; genus Actinocorallia; species Actinocorallia aurea. Next base: position 43,808 of record NZ_BAAGPQ010000032.1, on the reverse strand, counting down.
GCGGGGTCACGTAGGCGCCTTCGGCCTCGACGGCCGGGGCGGCAGCGGCGGCCGGGGCGGCGGCGGGCGCGGCGGCCGGCCACGCGGCGGGAGCCGGCTCGGGCTCGGGCGCGGGGGCCGGAGCGGCGGCCACGGGGGTCGGCGCGGGAGCCGGGGTCGGGGCCGGGGCGGGCGGGGCCAGGGGAGCCGGCGCGGGCTCGGGCTCAGGCTCGGGAGCCGGAGCGGCGGCGGGCGCGGCGGCCGGAGCCGGGGCCTCGCCCGCGTCGGAAATGGTCGCCAGCAGGGCGCCGACCTCAACGGTCTCGTCCTCGGCGACGGCGATGCTGGTCAGCACACCCGCGGCCGGGGAGGGGATCTCGGTGTCGACCTTGTCGGTCGACACTTCGAGGAGGGGCTCGTCGACCTCGACGGTCTCCCCCTCCTTCTTGAGCCAGCGGGTGACGGTGCCCTCGGTGACGCTCTCGCCGAGCTGGGGCATGGTGACGGAGACCGGCATGGTTCTCAGCGACTCCTTGATCTAACTGCTTTTTGGCTGTGTCAGCCGTGGATGGGTCGGCTGGGTCAGCCGTGGACGTGCAGGGGCTTGCCGGCGAGCGCGAGTGCGGCCTCGCCGACGGCCTCGGACTGGGTGGGGTGCGCGTGGATGAGCTGCGCGACCTCGGAGGGGAGGGCCTCCCAGTTGTAGAGCAGCTGGCCTTCGGTGACCAGCTCGCCGACGCGCGCGCCCACCATGTGGACGCCGAGGATCGGCCCGTCGACCTCGGCGATCATCTTGACCTCGCCCGCGGTGCCCAGGATCTTGCTCTTGGGGTTGCCCGCGAGGTCGTAGGTGACCTCCTTGATCTCCTTGCCGAGCTCACGCGCCTTCGCGGAGGTGATGCCGACGGAGGCGACCTCGGGGTTGGAGTACGTGATGCGCGGCACGCCGTCGTAGTCGATCGGGGTCGGGTTGAGGCCCGCGACCCGCTCGGCGACCAGGATGCCCTCGGCGAAGCCGACGTGGGCGAGCTGGAGGGTCGGGATGAGGTCGCCGACCGCGGAGATGGTCGGGACCGAGGTCTGGCAGTACTCGTCCACGATCACGTAGCCGCGGTCGAGGTGCACACCGGCCTCTTCGAAGCCCAGGCCCTGGGAGACCGGGCCACGGCCGACGGCGACGAGCAGCAGCTCGGCGTCGATCGTCTTGCCGTTCTCCAGGCTGACCGACACGCCGGTGTCGGTCGTCTTGGCGCCGGCGAAGCGGACGCCGATCTCGAACTTGATGCCCCGCTTGCGGAAGGCCCGCTCCAGGCGCTTGGAGGAGGACTCCTCCTCCAGCGGCAGCAGGTGCGGGAGCGCCTCGACGATGGTCACCTCGGCGCCGAAGGAGCGCCAGACGGAGGCGAACTCGACGCCGATGACGCCGCCGCCGAGGATCACCACGGAGGCCGGGACGCGGTCGAGCTCCAGGGCGTGGTCGCTGGAGATGATCCGGTTGCCGTCGATCTCCAGGCCCGGAAGGGACTTGGGCACCGAGCCGGTGGCCAGCAGGATGTGGTCGCCCTCGTAGACGTCGTCGCCGACGGCCACGGTGGTGGCCGAGGCCAGGCGGCCGAAGCCGTTGACGACGTCGATGCCCTTGGCCTTGATCAGGCCGGTGAGGCCCTTGACCGTCGTGGAGACGATCTTGTTCTTGTACCCCTGCACGCCTTCGACGTCGATGCCCTCGAACGTCGCCTTGATGCCGTAGGTCTTCGCCTCGTTGATCTCGTCGGCGACCTCGGCCGCGTGCAACAGCGCCTTGGTGGGGATGCAGCCCCGGTTCAGGCAGGTGCCTCCGAGGTTGGCGTCCTTCTCGATCAAGGCGACGCGCATGCCCAGCTCGGACGCGCGTAGCGCCGCGGCGTAGCCCCCGCTCCCGCCTCCGAGTACGACGAGGTCGTACGGGCCCTTGTTCGCCACTGGATTACTCCTTATAAGCCGATCTACGCTGAACGACCCGGCGGGGTGTAGCCGAGAAATGCCAGGTAGGACAATCTTTTCACTTGTACTGACCGGTAGGGCCGGGGTGTGGAGATGAGACGGGTCACAGGTTCCCGTCGGCCACTTCCTCGGCCAGACGGACGAGGGTCCGGGTCGCGGCCCCCGTCCCGCCCTTGGGGGTGTAACCGTAGGCCTCGCCCTTGTTGTAGGCGGGGCCGGCGATGTCCAGATGGGCCCAACGGACTCCGTCCGGCACGAATTCCTTGAGGAAGACGCCGGCGGCGAGCATGCCGCCCCAGCGCTCGCTCGGGATGTTGGCGATGTCGGCGACGGGGGAGTCGAAGCCCTTGCGGAGCTCCTCCGGCAGCGGCATGCCCCACGACGGCTCGCCGACGGCCTCGGCCGCGGCGACGATCTTGTCGCGCACGTCGTCGTCGTTGGCCATGACGCCGGTGAGGCGCACGCCGAGCGCGACGAGCGCGGCGCCGGTGAGGGTGGCGACGTCGACGAGCAGGTGCGGGGTGTCCTCGGCCGAGCGGACGATCGCGTCGGCCATGACGAGGCGGCCTTCGGCGTCGGTGTTGAGCACCTCGACGGTCTTGCCGCCGTACATGGTGATGACGTCGGAGGGGCGCTGCGCGGTGCCGGACGGCATGTTCTCCGCGATCGTCAGGTAGCCGATCACGTTGACCTTCGGCTTCAGCGCCGCGATGGCCTGGAGTGCGCCCAGGACGGCGCCCGCGCCGCCCATGTCGGACTTCATCCAGTCCATGCCCTCGGCGGGCTTGATCGAGATGCCGCCGGTGTCGAAGGTGATGCCCTTGCCGACGAACACGACGTTCTTGTCGGCCTCGGGGTGGGTGTAGGCCAGGCGCACCAGGCGGGGCGGGTTCACCGAGCCCTGCCCGACGCCGACGAGGCCGCCGTAGCCGCCGTCGACCAGCGCCTTCTCGTCGAGGATCTCGACGCCGAGGCCGGACGCCTTGGCGACGCGGTCGGCGACGTCGGCGAGGTCCTCGGGGGACAGGTGGGACGGCGGGGTGTTCACGAGGTCGCGCACGAGGGTGACGGCCTCGGCGATCGCGGTGTCCTGTGCGACGCGCGCGGCGGCCTCGGCCGGGGCGGCGAGCAGGAGTTCGCCGACGGTCTCGGGCTGCTCGCCGGTGCGGTAGCGGGCGAAGGCGTAGTTGCCCAGCAGCGCGCCGGTCGCGATCGCGGAGGCCGCGTCGGCGTCGGCGGCGGGCAGGGCGAGGGCGACCTTCGCGGAGCCCGCGAGCGCCCGCACTGCCGCGCCCGCGGCGCGGCGCAGCGTCTCGGCGGACGGGTCCCCGCCCAGCCCGGCGGCCACGACGACCTTGGCGGGCAGCGCGCCGAGGGTCGGGAGCTTGTGCACCTCACCGGCCTTGCCGGTCGCGCCGACGGCCTTGAGCGCCTCCACGAGGCGCCCGCCCAGGGCCTCGTCGACCCCGGCGGCGCCAGGCGCCAGCTCGGGACCGGGCAGGAGGCCGACGACGACCGCGTCGACGTCCAGGGAGGCCGGTTCGTTCTGGGTGAGGTTGAGAATCGTCGTCACGTCTCTCGACATTACTCGCCCCCCGCACCGGATTTCGCCGTTTCGATCAAGCGTCGCGGTCGGATCACTTACCGAGAGTGAGCACTATCAGGGTCGTGGTCACGGTGAGTTCGCACAGTGCGCCCAGTACGTCGCCGCTGATCCCGCCGAACCTGCGCACCAGGTGGCGGCGGAACAGGCCTGCCGCGAGGAGGCCGGCGAGGGGCGCGAGCGCGTAGGGCAGAGCCTCCCTCGGGGAGCCGGTCCAGGCGAAGGCGGCGAGGCCGGAGACGGCGAGGACCGCGCCGGTCAGCAGGGTCGCCGGGCCCCGCGCGACGGTTCCGGCGACCATCGAGCCGAGGCCGTCCGGACGGGCCGCCGGGACCCCGGGCGCGCAGGCGCGGACGATCGCGGCCCGGCCCGCGACGGCGGCGACCGCGAGCGCCAGGGCAGGGTGGTCGGTCGCGGTCACGGCGGCGATCTGCGCCAGGGCGGTGAAGGTGAGCGTGAGCACACCGAAGGGTCCGATATCGGACTTCTTCATGATCTCCAGGGCGGTCTCCGCGGGCCGTCCGCTGCCCAGGCCGTCGGCGACGTCGGCGAGGCCGTCCCAGTGCAGGCCGCGCGTCAGCACCGCGCCGAGCCCGACGGCGAGGACGGCGGCGAGCAGGGGGCCGGCCCCGGCGAGGTCGAGCGCGAAGAACAGGGCGCCCTGGCACACACCGATGGCGAGCCCGACCAGCGGCGCGAGCCGCATGGCCGCGCCGAACTCCGCCCGGCCGGCCCGCGCGTAGCGGACGGGCAGCACGCTGAGCAGACCGAACGAAAGCCGCAACCCCACAGGAACCTCCACGGCCGCCGACCCTACCTCTCGGGGCCGCCGCAGCAGTCGGCTTTCACAGCTCCAGGACTCGGCCCGCGACGACGAGGGCCGCCGACTCCGATGCGGCGGCGAGCCGCTGGTTGACGTCGCCGAGGAGGTCCCGGAAGAGCCGCCCGGCCCGGTTGTCGGGCACGAGAGAGAGGCCGACCTCGTCCGAGACCGCCACGACGATGGCGGAGGCGGCCCGCCAGGACGCGGTCAAGGACTCCAGGCGGGGGAGCACCGCACCGGGGGACTCCCAGGCTCCGGTCTCGTCCATCGCCGCTGCTAGCCAGGTGCCCATGCCGTCGATGAGCAGCGCGCCTTCGGCCCGGGAGAGTACGGCGTCCAGGTCCGTCGTCTCCAGGGTGCGCCACCGGCCGGGGCGGCGGTCTCGGTGCGCCCCTACGCGGCGCGCCCAATCCGGATCGGAGTCCCCGGTCGGGCCCGTCGCCACGTACGTGACGTCCGGGTGGGCGATGAGGCGCATCTCCGCCTCGGCGGACTTGCCCGAGCGGGAACCGCCGAGCAGGAGCGTCCGGTGAGGGCCTCGCACCGGGGAGGTCCAGAAGGCGAGCCTGCGGGCCAGTTCCGCTTCGTCGCGGACCCTGTGGTCCACGTGGATCGCGCGGACGGCCGTCTCAGACACGACCGCGCCCAGCGCGCGCAGGGCGCCCAGGTGGGACGGATCGGCGAGAAGGTCCAGAAGGACCGCGTCGTAGACGACGCCGTCCTCCGGTTCCGGAAGGCCGCCGGGATCGGCGCACAGCAGCCTTCCGCCGCCCGGCGCGTCCGCCGCGAACCCGCCGGAGACCCGCCGGGCCTCCAGCCGCTCCAGCGGCACCCCGTCGACCCGGGCGCGGAACGGCGCGTGCGGCGCGGCCCGCGCCGACCGGCAGGAGGCGCAGCGGCAGTCCGGGACGGGCCAGCCCCCGGGTGCGGCGTCACCGTCTATCGCGAGGTCCACCCGACTATGATCTCGGGGCGTCCACTCCGTCCCGGCGCGGGGGCGCGCGGAACTCTGCCGGGGTCGAGGGGAGTCAGGCGAACATGGCGTGGAGCTGGCGTTACGAGAAGGACGACGGCACGGTGATCCCCCCGAACGGGCTCCCCGCCGTCCACGAACAGCCCGAGTACCAGTCCACCCAGAGCGACGCGGAAAGCTGGCTCGGCGAGAACTGGCGCACCCTGGCCGCCGCCGGCGTCGCCCAGGTCCACCTCCTGGACGACGACCGAGTCGTCTACGGCCCCATGAAACTCGCCTTGAAGGAATGACCTTCACCTCTGCGGCCCTGACACATCCGCCCGCAGGAGCTGTGAGCCGCATCGGGAGAACCGTCAACCGCGCCGGAGAACCGTGAACCGCATCGGGCAAGTTGCACGCCGCAGGCCCCCTGGGGCCGAGGACCAGTGATCGGGCGCCCCTGGGCTGCCCCGTAGGCCCCCAGGGCCGGAGGGGCAGTCCAGGGATCTCAAGCGCCCGATCACGCGTCGCCGGAGGCGGCGCGATCAGACACGGTCCAGGGATCTCAAGCGCCCGATCACGCCGCGGCGATCGAACACAGCGCGGCAGTGTTACGGCCGTGATGCCGGGGACTTGGTGTGGGACGGGTCCCTGATGACCACGTCGGCGAGGGTCTCGTCGATGCGGGTGAGGAGGGCCGGGTCGAGTTTCACGCCGGCCGCCTTGACGTTGTCGCGGACCTGCTCGGGGCGTGAGGCGCCGATGATGGCGGCCGAGACGTTCGGGTTCTGCAGGACCCAGGCGACGGCGAGTTGCGCCATGGTGAGGCCCGCCTCGTCGGCGATCGGCTTCAGGGCCTGGACGCGGGCGAGGACGTCGTCGCCCAGCCAGGTCTTGACGAAGTCGGCGCCGCCCTGCGGGTCGGTGGCGCGCGAGCCCGCGGGCGGCGGCTGTCCGGGCAGGTACTTGCCGGTGAGGACGCCCTGGGCGATCGGCGACCAGACGATCTGGCCGATGCCCTCGCGTTCGCACAGCGGCACGACCTCGGCCTCGATGACGCGGTGCAGCATGGAGTACTGGGGCTGGCTGGAGATGATCCGGTCGAATCCGCGCTCGCCGGCGATCTTCAGCGCCGCCTCGATCTCCTCGGCCCGCCACTCGGAGACCCCGATGTACAGGGCCTTGCCCTGCCGGACGATGTCCTCGAAGGCCCGCAGGGTCTCTTCCAGCGGCGTCTCGTGGTCGTATCTGTGCGCCTGGTAGAGGTCGACGTAGTCGGTGCCGAGGCGGCGCAGCGAGCCGTTGATCGACTCCATGATGTGCTTGCGCGACAGGCCCCGGTCGTTGGGGCCGGGGCCTGTCGGCCAGTAGACCTTGGTGAAGATCTCCAGGGACTCGCGCCGCACCCCTTTGAGCGCGCGCCCCAGCACCTCTTCGGCGCGGGTGCCCGCGTAGACGTCGGCGGTGTCGAACGTGGTGATGCCCTCGTCGAGCGCCGCGGCCACACAGGCGCGCGCGGCGTCCTCTTCGACCTGCGACCCGTGCGTGATCCAGTTGCCGTAGGCGATCTCGGAGATCTTCAGCCCGCTCCGGCCCAGGTATCGGAATTCCATTCCTGGATCTTAGGACCGGAGCGTGCGAAGGGCCTCAGTCGTGCGAAGGGCCTCAGACCAGGTTCTTCTCGCCCGGCTTGCGGCGCGGGTTGGGCAGCCGCAGGCGGCGGATCTGGAGCGAGCGGGAGGCGGCGTAGAGGCCGACGCCCTTGACGCTCTCGTCCGGGAACCGTTCCTTGGCGAGACGCTTGACGCCCTGGGCGAGCAGGAGGCTCTCGGTGAGCACGACGGCCAGCAGGACCGGCGGCACGAGCGTGAAGATCAGGACCGTGATCGGGTTCTGGACGAAACTCGCGATGACGACCACGAACATGATCAGCATCAGGTAAGAGCCGACCGTGCGGCGGGCGTCCACGTAGTCGCGGGCGAGCTGCCGGACCGGGCCCTGGTCACGCTTCGGCAAGTATTTGGCATCGCCCTTGGCCATGCCCTCGCGCGTCTTCTCGCGGTCTCGGGCCTGGCGCTCGCGGACGGCCTTGTAGGCCTCCTTGCGGTCCTTGGGCGCGGTCACGCGCTGCTGGCGCCGGATGCCCTCGGCCTCGGCGCGCTTGGGCGTCGGACGGTTCTTACCGCCCTCCTTGAGGGGGCGGTCTTCAGCCGTCTCAGCGGTCTGCGGGGTTGCACTGCCACGTCGGAACACGAAAGGAAGGATATTTGATGCCTATACCGGTGAGGAACCTCGTAGATCCCCCGAGCGTCGAAAGCGTAGGGTGAAGGAGAGCCCGACCCGTAACACGAAGGGACGTCCGCGCGCGATGAGCGTGATGAAGCGAATGTCGATGATCTTCAGGTCCAAGGCGAACAACGCGTTGGACCGCATGGAGGATCCGCGGGAGACCCTGGACTACTCCTACCAGCGCCAGGTGGAGATGCTCCAGAAGGTGCGGCGGGGCGTGGCCGACGTGGCGACCTCGCGCAAGCGCCTTGAACTCCAGATCTCCCGGATCGAAGGCGAGCACAACAAGTTGACCGACCAGGGCCGCAAGGCGCTGGAGCTGGGCCGGGAGGATCTGGCCCGCTCGGCACTGGAGCGCCGCTCCGGCCTGGACAACCAGCTGGCCGACCTCAGGGTCCAGTACCAGCAGCTCCAGGGCGAGGAGGAGAAGCTGGTCCTCGCCGCGCAGCGGCTCCAGGCCAAGGTGGACGCCTTCCGTACCCGCAAGGAGACGATCAAGGCCACCTACACCGCGGCCGAGGCGCAGACCCGGATCAACGAGGCCTTCAGCGGCATCTCCGAGGAGATGGGCGATGTGGGCCTGGCGATCCAGCGGGCCGAAGACCGCACCTCGCAGCTCCAGGCGCGCGCCGGCGCGATCGACGAGCTGCTGGCCTCCGGCGCGCTGGAGGACTTCTCCGGGCCGCGCGACGACATCCAGGCCGAACTCGACCGCATGGGTGCGAACTCGAGCGTCGAGCTGGAGATGGAGCGGCTGAAGGCCGAGCTGAACCAGGGCAGCCTGCAAAAGCAGCTCGACCCCGGTGCTCCGCAGGCGCAGCAGCAGGGCCAGCCGCAGGACCAGAGGCCGCAGCAGGGGGGCTGAGCGATGATCGTCCGGATCATGGGTGAGGGGCAGTTGCAGGTCGCCGACGGCGATCTGCCGGAACTGAACAAGCTGGACGACACGCTCGAGTCGACGATCGAGGGCAAGGACGACGCGGCCTTCCGCGCCGCGTTCACCGCGCTCCTCGAACGCGTCCGCGAACTGGGCACCCCGCTGCCCGACGACAGCCTGGAAGCCTCGGAGCTGATCCTCCCGCCCGCCGACGCGCACATCGACGACGTCCGCAGCATGCTCGGAGACTCGGGCCTGATCCCCGACTGAGCCCCGGGCCCACGGGTCGGATCGCGCCCCTGTTCTCCCCGTCGTGGCGGGGAGAACAGGGGCGCGGCCTTTACGGCAGGGCCAGCATCTGGTCGAGGGCGACGCGGGCGTAGTGGGCGGTCTCGGCGTCGACGGTGATCTGGTTGGGGACCTCGCCGCGGACGAGGGACTCCAGGGCCCAGACCAGGTGGGGCAGGTCGATGCGGTTCATGGTCGAGCAGAAGCAGACCGCCTTGTCCAGGAACATGACGTTCTTGTCCGGGTGGGCGTTCGCGAGGCGCTTGACCAGGTTCAGCTCGGTGCCGATGGCCCAGGAGCTGCCGGGTTCGGCGGCGTCGAGGGCCTTGATGATGTACTCGGTCGACCCGACGAAGTCGGCGGCGTTGACGACCTCGTGCCGGCACTCGGGGTGCACCAGGACGTTGACGCCCGGGACCCGCTCGCGGACCTCGTCGACCGAGGCCTTGCTGAACCGGCCGTGCACCGAGCAGTGCCCCTGCCAGAGGATCATCTTGGCGTCGCGCAACTGCTCGACGGTGAGCCCGCCGTTCGGGCGGCGCGGGTTGTAGACGACGCAGTCGTCCAGCGTCATCCCCATCTCCAGCACCGCGGTGTTGCGGCCGAGGTGCTGGTCGGGCAGGAACAGGACCTGCTCGCCCTGGGCGAAGGCCCAGTCCAGCGCGCGCTTGGCGTTCGACGAGGTGCAGACGACGCCGCCGTGCCGGCCGACGAAGCCCTTGATGTCGGCCGAGGAGTTCATGTAGGTCACCGGCACGACCCGGTCGGCGATCCCGGCGTCGCTGAGGGCGTCCCAGCAGTCCTCGACCTGGTCGAAGGTCGCCATGTCGGCCATCGAGCAGCCCGCGGCGAGGTCCGGGAGGATCACCTTCTGGTCGGCGCCGGTGAGGATGTCGGCGGACTCGGCCATGAAGTGGACGCCGCAGAACACGATGTAGGGCGCCTCGGGGCGGGCCGCGGCGTCGCGGGCGAGCTTGAAGGAGTCGCCGGTGACGTCCGCGAACTGGATGACCTCGTCGCGCTGGTAGTGGTGGCCGAGCACGAAGACGCTGTCGCCCAGCGCCTCCTTGGCCGCGCGGGCCCGCGCGACGAGCGCGGGGTCCGAGGCCGGAGGCAGGTCTCCGGGGCAGTCGACGCCGCGCTCGCTGGCGGGGTCTGCGGCCTGGCCCAGCAAGAGCAGCGGCAGGTCGGTGGTGGTCGTCACGGGGGCTCCCTTCCCGCGAACGGGGAACTGGCTTCGGGACTTATCGTCGTTCTGACGAAACCCATGTAACCACAACGCCCACCATCGCCGTAAATCCGGGGTGGTGCCTGGCATATCCGTCTGGCCTGCGGGCCAGGGGGCGCCAGGGGAGAAGGTCACCGGGTCCCGGGGGAGAAGGGCCTGTGGGACCATGAAGAAATCCCGCCGTGCGGGGAAGAACCCCGCGGGCAGGTACGTTGTCACTTGAAGGCAGTCCGACTGCCGACGCAGAAACTCGCCCCGCACCGGGAGTAATGAACATGACGGAGACCAGCACTCAGTCGGGGATCATCCTCACCGACGCCGCCTCGCAGAAGATCAAGGACCTGCTGGCGCAGGAGGGTCGCGATGACCTGGCCCTGCGCGTCGCCGTGCAGCCCGGCGGCTGCTCCGGCCTCATCTACCAGCTGTTCTTCGACGAGCGGTCGCTGGACGGAGACATCACCGCCGACTTCGACGGCGTCAGCGTGGTCACCGACCGCATGAGCGCCCCGTACCTGGGCGGCGCCACCGTCGACTTCGTCGACACCATCGAGAAGCAGGGCTTCACGATCGACAACCCGAACGCGACGGGTTCGTGCGCCTGCGGCGACAGCTTCTCCTGACGAGCGGCGTCGTTCACGAGGGTGTTCAGCCCTCGCAGGGCCTGGCACAGTAATCTGTGCAGGCCCTTTTTCTTTTCCCCTGACGTCAGCCGACGAGGAGAGCTACCGCCGTGCGCATCGCCGTGACAGGTTCCATCGCGACAGACCATCTGATGACCTTCCCCGGCAGGTTCTCCGATCAGCTCCTGCCCGACCAGCTCGCCCAGGTGTCGCTGTCCTTCCTGGTGGACGAGCTGGAGATCCGCCGCGGCGGCATCGCGGCCAACATCTCCTTCGGTCTCGGCTCCCTCGGCCTGCGCCCGCTGCTCGTCGGCTCGGTGGGCTCCGACTTCGCCGAGTACCAGGCCTGGCTGGAGCGGCACGGCGTCGACTGCTCCGGCGTGCACGTCTCCGAACTGCGCCACACCGCCCGGTTCATGTGCACCACCGACACCGACCACAACCAGATCGCGTCGTTCTACGCGGGCGCGATGGCCGAGGCCCGCAACATCGAGCTGGCCCCGCTCGGCGAGCTCGACCTCGTGGTGATCAGCCCGAACGACCCCGAGGCGATGGTCCGGCACACCGACGAGTGCCGCGAGCGGGGCGTCCCGTTCGCCGCCGACCCCTCCCAGCAGCTCGCCCGCATGGACGGCGAGGAGGTCCGCCGGCTCATCGGCGGCGCCCGCTACCTGTTCACCAACGAGTACGAGAAGGCGCTCTGCGAGCAGAAGTCCGGCTGGTCGGACGCCGAGACGCTCGACCAGGTGGACATCCGGGTGACGACCCTGGGCGGCAAGGGCGTCGTCATCGACCGCAGGGGCGAGCCCGGCCTGCACGTCCCGGCCGCGCCGGACGTACGCAAGGTCGAGCCGACCGGCGTCGGCGACGCGTTCCGCGCGGGCTTCCTCGCCGCGGTGGCCTGGGGCCTGGGCCTGGAGCGCGCCGCCCAGCTCGGCAACCTCGTCGCCGCGCACGCGCTGGAGACGGCCGGCGGCCAGGAGTACGCGCTGGACAAGGCGGTGCTGATCGAGCGCATGGCCGCCGCCTACGGCGCCGACGCCTCGGCCGACATCGCCGCCCACCTGAGCTGAGGCCGAGACCGGGGAAGAGCCGCCCTTCGGGGCGGCTCTTTCAGTAGTCCCGTTTGATGTGGAAGGCCCAGCCGCCCTGCGGCAGGGTCTCCTCGCGGACGAAGGTCTGCGACTTCATCCGGCACCAGGCCGGGATGTCGGTGCGCGCGGCCACGTCGTCGGCCTGAACGGCGACGATCTGGCCGAGCGGCACGTCGCGGATGCGCTCGGCCAGCATGATGATCGGGATGGGGCACTTGCGGCCCAGCGCGTCCAGCACGAGGTAGGCGGGCGGCCCCGAGGGGACGGGGACGGGCGCGGGTGCGGGCGGAGCCTGCTCGGGGGAACGGCGGCGGAAGCGCATGGTCTGCTTCCCTTCTGGTCTCTGGCGGTGCGGCCGGCGCGTGCGGGTCAGCTGGTCACGCCCGCGCCGCGGCGCAACCGGGCCGCCGTCTCGGGAAGGACGGCGAGGAACCGGTCGACCGCTTCGGCGGAAGTTCCCCTGGGCAGCGATACCCGGACGTTTCCGTGGGTAATCACGCCCATCGCCTCCAGGACGTGGCTAGGACGAAGGCTATCCGCCGTGCACGAGCTGCCCGACGAAACCTCGAAACCCAGGCGGTCCAGTTCGGTGACAATGGCCTCGCCTTCCACGTAGAGAACGGAGAAGGTGACGAGGTGGGGCAGTCTCCGCACCGGGTCGCCGACCACCTCGACGTCCGGCACGAGCCGCGGCACTTCACGGCGGATCTTCTCGACCAGCGCGGACAGCCGCGCGTTCTCCCGCGGGGCCTCGTCCAGGGCGGCCTCCAGCGCCGCCGCCGCGGCGACCGCCGCCGGCACGTTCTCGAAGCCCGGGACGCGGCGGCCCTCCCGCTCGTCCTCGGGCAGCGGGGAGCGCCAGCGCGTGCCCTTGCGCACCACGAGCAGCCCGACGCCGGGCGGCCCGCCGAACTTGTGCGCGCTCCCGGTCAGCAGCGACCAGCCGTCCGGCACCTCCATCCGGCCGAGCGACTGGGCGGCGTCCACCAGCAGCGGCACCCCCGCTTCCCGGCACGCCGCCGCCACCTCGGCGACGGGCTGGACGGTGCCGACCTCGTGGTTGGCCGACTGGAGGCAGGCCAGGGCGGTGTCCGGCCGCAGCGCCGCGGCGAACGCCGCAGGATCGACCCGTCCGCACAGGTCGACGGGCACCTCGGTGACCTCGCCGCCGTCGCGCTCGTGGGCCTCGGCCGCGTGCAGCACGCTGGAGTGCTCGACGGCGCTCACCACGAGGTGCCGGCCGACGCGCCGACGGCCGGCCAGCGCACCGAGAATCCCCAGGTGGACGGCCTGGGTGCCGGAGGCGGTGAAACCGAGTTCGTCGGGTCGCGCCGACAGCCGCGAGGTGATCCGCGCGCGTGCCTGATCCAGTAGCATTCTGGCCCGTCGTCCCGATCCGTACAGGCGTGCCGGATCGGCCCAGCCGGTCAGCGACGCCTCCAGCAGCGCGGTGCGTGCGGCGGGGTGAAGAGGCTCTGTCGAGGCGGCGTCGAAATAAGGCACACCACGACACTAACGGGGGTCCCGCCGGGGCCTCTCCGGACACCCGCGCTAATGTGTCCAGCACAACGAGGGAACCAAGTGAATTGCAGCCGCCCGGGGAAGCTCCCGGGCTTCATCTGTGGGGAAGGCAATCCGTGAGTCCGACCCGCTCTAGGGAGCGGCGTGAGCCAGTGAGTGGCCGCCGCCGAGCGCTGACCAGCGCGTCCGCGCTGGCTCTGCTGGCTATGGCGGCCACCGCCTGCGACGCCGAACAATGGAAGCGCGTAGGCTTCCCCGAGCCCTCCAGCGAGCAGGCGCATCGCATGCTCCAGCTCTGGCAGGGCACGTGGATCGCCGCGCTGGCCGTCGGCGTCGTCGTCTGGGGCCTGATCGCCTGGGCGATAGTGTTCCACCGCAAGCGGAAGGGCCAGGAGGGCCTTCCCAAGCAGGTGCGCTACAACCTGCCGGTCGAGATGCTCTACACCGCCGTGCCGTTCGTCATCATCGGCGTCCTGTTCTTCTACACGGCGCGCGACCAGAACTACGTCGAGGACATCAAGGACAACCCCGACGTGACGGTCGACGTCATCGGCTACCAGTGGAGCTGGCAGTTCGACTACATCGGCGCCGACTTCAACAGGGCCGACGGCACCCCGATCAGCGTCGCCGGCACGCCGACCGCTCCGGACGCGCCCGGCGGCACCGGCAACGGTGAGAAGCCCGTGCTGGTCCTCCCGGTGAACAAGACGGTCCACTTCAACCTCAAGTCGGACAACGTCATCCACTCTTTCTGGGTTCCCGCGTTCCTTTACAAGAAGGACGTCATGCCCGGCTACGTGAACCAGTTCCAGCTCACGCCTAGCAAGACCGGCACTTACGAGGGCCGATGCGCTGAGCTGTGCGGTGTCGACCACTCCCGGATGCTGTTCCAGGTGAAGGTCGTGACGCAGGCCGAGTTCGACGCCTACATCGCCGAGCAGAAGGGCGGGGGCGCGCAGTGACCGCAGTCTCAGAGCAGCCCGCGGCGATCTCCGCGGCCCCGCGCACCAGCAAGGGCCGGTTGATCGTCAACTGGATCACGTCGACGGACCACAAGGTCATCGGCTACCTGTACATCATCACGTCGTTCTCCTTCTTCCTCATCGGCGGCGTCATGGCGCTGGTGATGCGGGCCGAGCTCTTCGAGCCCGGCCAGGACTTCGTGAGCAACGAGCAGTTCAACCAGCTGTTCACCATGCACGGCACGATCATGCTGCTGATGTTCGCGACCCCGCTGTTCAGCGGCTTCGCGAACGTCATCATGCCGCTGCAGATCGGCTCGCCCGACGTGGCGTTCCCGCGCATGAACATGCTGGCGTACTGGTTCTACCTGTTCGGCAGCCTCATCGTCGTCGCGGCGTTCTTCACGCCGGACGGCGCCGCCAGCTTCGGCTGGTTCGCCTACGCCCCGCTGTCGGACGCGGTCCGCTCGCCGGGCATCGGCGGCGACATGTGGGTCGTCGGCCTGACCCTGTCCGGTCTGGGCACCATCCTCGGCGCGGTCAACTTCATCACGACCATCATCGGGATGCGCGCGCCGGGCATGACGATGTTCCGCATGCCGATCTTCGTGTGGAACGTCCTGCTGACCTCGATCCTGGTCCTGCTGGCCTTCCCGGTCCTGGCCGCCGCGCTCCTCGCGCTGTACGCCGACCGCCAGTTCGGCGCGCACGTCTTCGACGCCGAGCACGGCGGCGCGCTGCTGTGGCAGCACCTGTTCTGGTTCTTCGGACATCCAGAGGTCTACATCCTGGCGCTGCCGTTCTTCGGCATCGTGACGGAGATCCTCCCGGTGTTCAGCCGCAAGCCCGTCTTCGGCTACATCGGCCTCGTCGGCGCGACCATCGCGATCGCCGGCCTGTCGATCACGGTCTGGGCGCACCACATGTACGTGACCGGCCAGGTCCTCCTGCCGTTCTTCTCGTTCATGACGTTCCTCATCGCGGTCCCGACCGGTGTGAAGTACTTCAACTGGATCGGCACGATCTGGCGCGGCCACCTGTCGTTCGAGACGCCGATGCTGTTCGCGCTCGGCTTCCTCGTGACGTTCCTCTTCGGTGGTCTGACCGGCGTCATCCTCGCCTCGCCGCCGCTGGACTTCCAGCTGTCGGACTCCTACTTCGTCGTGGCGCACTTCCACTACGTCGTCTTCGGCACCGTGGTGTTCGCGATGTTCGCGGGCTTCTACTTCTGGTGGCCGAAGTGGACCGGCAAGATGCTCAACGAGCGCTGGGGCAAGATCCACTTCTGGACGCTCTTCATCGGCTTCCACATGACCTTCCTCGTCCAGCACTGGCTGGGCGCCGAGGGCATGCCGCGCCGCTACGCCGACTACGCGTCGGAGTTCACCGGCCTCAACCAGCTGTCGACCGTCGGGTCGTTCCTGCTGGGCGCCTCGATGCTGCCGTTCTTCTACAACGTCTACATCACGTGGAAGAAGGGCAAGAAGGTCGAAGTGGACGACCCGTGGGGCTGGGGCTGCTCGCTGGAGTGGGCGACGTCCTGCCCGCCGCCGCGGCACAACTTCAACTCCATTCCGAAGATCCGCTCGGAGCGTCCGGCCTTCGACCTGCACCACGCCGCCGAGGCGGCCGAGGCGGCGGAGCTCGCGGGCGTCGACGTCAGCGCGATCGGCGCGGGCGACGTGAGGAAGGGGTCCTGATCCCATGCGCGTTCAGGCGTTCATGTTCTACGGGTGCGGGATCTTCTTCCTGATCACCGACATCGTGTACTGGATCTTCTCGGGTGACTGGACGGGTACCACCGCCATGGCGCTGGCCGTCGGCCTCGCGTTCATGATCGGCGTCTACATCCACTTCACGGTCAACCGGATCGAGAGGCTGCGCGGCGGCGAGCTGCCCGAGGACGACAAGCTCGGCGACATCGCCGACTCCGCCGGCGACCAGGGCTTCTTCAGCCCGCACAGCTGGTGGCCGCTGTGGGTGGGGCTCGCGTGCGCGACGCTCTGCCTCGGGATGATCTTCGGCACCTGGCTGATGCTGCTGGGCGCCGCCCTGGTCATCCTCGGCGCGATCGGCTTCGTGTTCGAGTACTACCGCGGTCAGTACGTGGCTTAGCCCCGTCCTGTGCCTGCGTAGCCCTTCCCGGCTAGGCAAAACCTCATGCCGAAGGCCGGTGTCTCCCCAAGGGAGGCGCCGGCCTTCGGCATACTTGCGTACCGTCACCGGGCGTTCACCCGCCGATGTTTCCGGGCGAGCGCCGCACGGGTATCAAGATCGCAGGAGGCGGAGATCCCGCACCCTCCGCAGTGGTCTTCGGGGGCCCAGGACGGGACGACACACAGGAGGTTGAACGTTGCAGGTCAACCGCGCCGCCGTCAGGGCCGGAGCCGCAGGGCTGCTCCTGGTCCCGCTGCTCGCGAGCTGCTCGGGCGAGAAGTCGGCGCCACCGGAGGCGGGCCTGGCGATCACGCCGGCCAACGCGGGCGCCGTCCAGCCTGACGCTCCGGTCACCGTCCAGGCGACCAGGGGCAAGCTTCAGAACGTCACCGTCACCGACGCCGCGGGGCAGGCCGTCCCGGGCGTCCTGGCCGCCGACGGGGCCTCCTGGAAGTCCAAGTACCCGCTCGACCCCGGCGCGCGCTACGCGGTCGCCGCGACGGCCCTGGGCGCCGACGGGCAGGTGCAGACCGCCGAGTCGGCGTTCACGACGAACAAGCCGTCTCAGACGGCCGCCGGGGTAATCGAGTTCCCGGAGGCGGGCGAGACCGTCGGCGTCGGCATGCCGATCAAGATCAACTTCGATCGCGAGGTCACCGACAAGGCCGCCGTCGAGCGCGCGCTTGAGGTGCGCGCCTCCCAGCCGGTCCAAGGCGCCTGGCGGTGGTTCGACGACAAGAGCGTCATCTTCCGGACCAAGGACTACTGGCCCGCGCACACCAAGATCAGGCTCATCGGGCACCTGGCCGGCGTGCAGCTCGCCAAGGGCGTCTACGGGGCGCAGAACGTCGACCGCAGCTTCCGGGTGGGGGAGCGGATCGAGACCGTCGGCAGCGCCAAGACGCACAAGGTCGAGGTGAAGGTGGCGGGCAAGAAGGCCCGCACGATGCCCGCCAGCATGGGCATGGGCGGCGCCTACAAGTACCTGACGACCTCCGGGAACCATCTGACGATGGAGAAGGAGTACATGACCGTCATGACCTCGCCGGACGCGGGCCCCGGCGACCCCGGCTACTACCAGCAGAACGTCTACTGGACGGTCCGGATCTCCAACAGCGGCGAGTACCTGCACAGCGCGCCCTGGTCGATGGGCTCGCAGGGCTACGCCAACGTCAGCCACGGCTGCATCAACCTGTCGCCCGAGAACGCCAAGTGGTTCCACAAGATCAGCCACCGCGGCGACCCGGTGAAGATCATCGGCACCGAGCGCCCGCTGGAGCCCGACAACGGCTGGGGCTACTGGCAGCTCGACTGGAAGGGCTGGCTGAAGACGAGCAAGGCCCAGGCGATCACCACGGCGTCGATGGACGGAAGCGAGCACGCCAAGGCCGAGGCCGACGCCGCGGTCCAGGGGAAGACCCCGAACAAGGCGCCGGGCGTGCCAGCGGCGCCCGCCGTCAAGGACGGCGGCACCGGGGAGTCCTGAGCGGCACCGGACGAGGAAAGGGGGGCCTCCGGGCCCCCCTTTCCTGATTCGCTCGAACCTCGGGTGCTCGAACCGGGCGCTCGAACCGTCCCGGGGACGTCAGGCGGGCCTGTGGCGCTGTGAGATGCCCACCCAGCGCTCCAGGAGGTCCCTGGCCGCCCCTGAGTCGATCGCCTCCCCGGCGCGCTCGTAGGCGTCCTTCAGGGCCGGGACGAGGCCATCGGGGTCCGGGGCGCCCGCGGCGGCGACGAGCGCGGCCGCGGCGTTCAGCCGGACCATGTCCCGGATCGGGCCGGGCTCGCCCGCCAGCACCTTGTGCACGACGCCGGCGTTGAAGGTCGCGTCCGCGCCCCGGAAGTCCGCCAGGGCGGCGCGCGGGATGCCCAGCTCGGCCGGGTCGAAGACCGTCTCGCCCACGCGGCCGTCCCGGACCGTCCAGACCTTCGACGGGCCCGTCGTGGACAGCTCGTCCATGCCGTCCTCGCCGCGGAAGACCAGGCCGGTCGAGCCCCGCTCGGCGAACACGCCGGCCAGGACGGGCGCCATCCGCTCGTGGAAGACCCCGACCGCGAACGCGTTCGGCCGGGCCGGGTTCGTCAGCGGGCCGAGGAAGTTGAACACCGTCGGCGTGCCCAGCTCGCGCCGGGGTCCCGCGGTGTACCGGAACGCAGGGTGGTAGACGGGCGCGAACAGGAACGCGATCCCGGCCTCCCGGGCCACCCGCTCGGTCGCCTCCGGAGGCAGGTCGATCACCACGCCGAGCGCCTCGAGGACGTCGGCGGTGCCGCACGACGACGAGGCCGCCCGGTTCCCGTGCTTGACGACCTTGGCGCCCGCCCCCGCCGCGACGATCGCCGCCATCGTGGAGAAGTTCACCGTGTGGTGCTGGTCGCCGCCGGTGCCGACGAGATCGACCAGATCGCCCTGGATGTCCAGCGGGGTCGCGTTGGCCAGCATCCCGGCCGCGATGCCCGCGACCTCGGCGACCGTCTCGCCCTTGGCCCGCAGCGCCACCGCGAACCCGGCGATCTGCGCGTCCGTCGCGGCACCCGCCATGATCTGGCTCATCGCCCAGCCCGTCTCCTCCGCGGTCAGGGACTCCCCGGACAGCAGGGCGTTGATCAGGGCGGGCCATGTGGTTCTGCTGACGGCGGGTCGGGCGCTCACGGCGGATCTCTTTCGGGCTCGTGGACGGAAAGTCGGACGCGGACCGGACCGGCCTTGCGGCCGGGCGGTCCGCGGCGGCGAACGTGTCTCGGGGCCCGCCCTACAGGACGGGCAGGCGGTCCGCGGCGCGGCGCCGCAGGAGCTGGGCGGCGGACTTGGCCACCGCGAACGGGTCGAGCGGCTGGGTCACCACGGCGTCGGCCCGCGACCAGGTGGCCAGCCAGCCGTCGTCCCGGCGGGCGATCACCGCGAGGACCGGCGGGCAGTCGTACACCTCGTCCTTGGCCTGGCGGCACACGCCGAGGCCGCCGGCGGGCTGCGCCTCGCCGTCGAGGACCGCGAGATCGATCCCGCCCGCGTCCAGCAGGCGGACGACCGCGGGCTGGGTCGCGCACTCGACGTACTCCACGGGCGGGAGGTCGGCGGCGGGCCGGCGGCCGATGGCCAGCCGGATCTGCTCACGGGTGGCTGCGTCGTCACTGTAGACGAGGACCTTGACCGGGGAGGCGGTGGCGTCCGTGGTGCTCATGGCGCAAAGATACTCCTTCAGCACGTTCCCACAAGGGCGGACGCGGCCCGGAGGGTGATCGCGGCGGGGCCGTTCCCAACGCGGCCGCCCGCGCGGAAGTTCCCGGCCGCACGCGTCGAAGGTCCAAGTTGTGACCGAAGCTTCGGCCGCAAACGGGGGGTCCTGCGCAGGGTGGCGGCGAGGTGCCGTAATAATGCTGCCCGTGGCAACTGCATCCGCGATAAAGACAACTACGCATGGCGGCCGGGCGAATCGTCCGAACCTCGTCAATGTGGGGACGATCGTTTGGCTGTCGTCCGAGCTCATGTTCTTCGCGGCGTTGTTCGCGATGTACTTCACCATCCGGTCGGTGACGACAGGCCTCGGAGACGAGTGGCCCCAGGCCGAGCTGAACCTGCCGTTCGCGGCGGTCAACACGCTGGTCCTCGTGCTCTCCTCCGTGACCTGCCAGATGGGCGTCTTCGCCGTCGAGAAGAAGGGCGGCTCCGACGCCGACCGTCTCCGGAAGATGCGCTTCTGGTACGTGATCTCCTTCCTCATGGGCCTCTACTTCGTGCTCGGACAGCTCTGGGAGTACCGGGAGCTCATCCACGAGGGCACGACTCTCTCGTCTCACGCCTACGGCTCGGTCTTCTACCTGACCACCGGGTTCCACGGCCTGCACGTGACCGGAGGCCTGATCGCGTTCCTGTTCGTCCTGGGACGCACGTACGCCGCGAAGCGCTGGACCCATGAGCAGGCGACGAGCGCGATCGTCGTTTCGTACTACTGGCACTTCGTGGACGTGGTCTGGATCGGCCTGTTCGCGACCATCTACCTGATCCGATAACGAGGACCATCCGTGACTAGGTTCACCGCATGGCGCCGGCGCTCCTGGGCGGGCTACGCCGTCGTGCTGGCCGCTCTGGTGGCCATCGGCGCCATTTACGCCGGTGTGTCGCCCGCCACCGATCAGGCGCAGGCGACCGGCACCCAGGCCCAGGCAGCCGACCTCGCCAAGGGCAAGGAGCTGTTCAACCAGAACTGCGCCAGCTGCCACGGCATCAACGCCGAGGGCACCAAGGACGCCGCCGACAACACGATCGCGCCGAGCCTCATCGGCGTCGGCGCGGCGTCGGTCCACTTCCAGGTCAGCACCGGTCGCATGCCGGCGATGACGACGGCCGCGCAGATCCCCAGCAAGAAGGTCGTCGCGCCGTTCGACGACGAGGAGAACATCACCGCGGTCGCCGAGTACATCCAGTCCCTGGGTGGCGGCCCGGGTGTCCCCGCCGTGCCCGAGGGTGGCGACGTCGCGCTGGGCGGGAAGCTCTTCCGCACCAACTGCGCGCAGTGCCACAACTTCACCGGCCAGGGCGGCGCCCTGACCGAGGGCAAGTACGCGCCGGACCTGCTGGAGACCACGCCGACCCAGATCTACGAGGCGATGCTCACCGGCCCGCAGGCCATGCCCGTCTTCAACGACACGACCCTCACGCCGGCGGACAAGGCCGCGATCATCGCGTTCCTTGAGACCGTCCGCGAGGAGCCCAACCCCGGCGGCCACGGACTCGGCCGCATGGGCCCGGTCTCCGAGGGCCTCGCCGGCTGGGTGGTCGGTATCGGCCTGCTCGTCTTCGCGTCCATCTGGATCACCGCCAAGAAGCCGAAGAAGCTGAAGAAGTCATGAGCGACGAAACCAACGAGAATCCCGCGCCAGAGCGCGTGATCGGCACCCCGGCCGCGGCTCCGGCCGGCAAGGCCCTGGTCGCCGACGACGAGGTCGGACCCGTCGAGGCCGGCTACGAGCTCGACGAGCGCAAGGCCAAGAAGGCCGAGCGCATCGTCGCGACGCTTTTCCTGCTCGCCTTCGCCGCGAGCGTCGGCTTCATGGTCTACTTCATCGGCTGGAGCGGCCGCGACGGCGGGATGCACGGCATCCACCGCGCGCAGGAGTCGAACCTCTGGCTCGGCGGCCTGATGACGCTGGCGTTCCTGGCCCTGGCCGCGGGCGTCACCGTCTGGTTCCGGCGGCTGATGACCAGCGTGCCGATCGAGCAGGAGCGCCACGACCTCGCCACCGACGAGGCCACCCGCGCGTCCTTCGCCCGCGACTTCCAGCAGGGCGCGGCCGACAGCGGGTTCGTCAAGCGCCCGCTCGTGCGCCGCACGCTCCTGCTGGCCGCCGCGCCGCTGGGCCTCGCGCCGCTGTTCCTGCTGCGCGACCTCGGTCCGCTGCCGGAGAAGCGCCTGCGCAGCACCTGGTGGGGCGAGGCGGTGGAGAAGGCCAAGGGCGAGGGCAAGAAGGGCGTCCGGATCGTCGTCGACGGCACCAACGCCCCGCTCAAGGCCTCGGACTTCAACTCGCCCGGCGGCATGATCACCGTGCTGCCGGAGGGCATCCACGAGAACGGCGAGGAGTCGCTGACCCTCATCGCGAAGGCGTCGACGATCCTCGTCAACATCGAGCCCGACCTCATCAAGCCGGTCAAGGGCCGCGAGAACTGGACCGTCAACGGGATCATCGCGTACTCCAAGATCTGCACGCACGTCGGCTGCCCCGCGGCCCTGTACGAGCAGACCACGCACCGCATCCTGTGCCCGTGCCACCAGTCGACGTTCGACGCGACCGACGGCGCGAAGGTCGTCTTCGGCCCGGCCGCCCGTCCGCTGCCCCAGCTGCCGCTCGCGGTCGACGACGAGGGCTACCTCATCGCGACGGGTGACTACCCCGAGCCCATCGGGCCTAGCTTCTGGGAGCGTGGCTGACCATGGCAGACGAGACCCTGCCCAAGGCGGTCGCGGGACCGCTGAACTTCGTGGACGACCGGCTCGGCACGGTCGGCTTCATGAAGCGGAACGTCAAGAAGGTCTTTCCGGACCACTGGTCGTTCCTGCTGGGCGAGATCGCCCTGTACTCGTTCATCATCCTGCTGCTGAGCGGCACCTTCCTCACGCTCTGGTTCAAGCCGAGCATGCTGGAAGTGCACTACGACGGCTCCTACGAGCCGCTGCACGGGGTGCTGATGTCCGAGGCGTACGCCTCGACGCTGCACATCACGTTCGACGTGCGCGGCGGTCTGCTCATGCGGCAGATCCACCACTGGGCGGCCATCCTGTTCATGGCCTCCCTCATGGTGCACATGCTCCGCGTGTTCTTCACCGGCGCGTACCGCAAGCCGCGTGAGATCAACTGGCTGATCGGCCTCGGCCTGTTCACGCTGGGCATGCTCGAAGGCCTCTTCGGCTACTCGCTGCCGGACGACCTGCTGTCCGGCACGGGTCTGCGCATCACCCAGGGTGTGCTCGAGGCGATCCCGATCGTCGGCACGTACGGGTACATGTTCCTGTTCGGCGGGGAGTTCCCCGGCGTGGACATCATCCCGCGCATGTTCACCCTGCACATCCTGCTGATCCCGGGCATCATCCTCGCCCTGGTGACGGCGCACATGATGATCATGTGGCACCAGAAGCACACCCAGATGCCGGGCACCGGCGGCACCGAGACCAAGGTGACGGGCTACCCGTTCTACCCGGTCTTCATGGCCAAGGCCGGCGCGTACTTCCTGTACACCTTCGGCATCATCGCCCTGCTCGGCACGTTCGCCCAGATCAACCCGATCTGGCTGTTCGGCCCGTACGACCCGTCGGCCATCTCGGCCGCCTCGCAGCCCGACTTCTACATGGGTCTGCTGGAAGGTTCGCTGCGGCTCATGCCGAACTGGGAGATCACCGCCTGGGGCCACACGCTGAGCCTCAACGTGCTCATCCCGGCGCTGGTGCCGCTCGGCATCGTGTTCACCGGAGCGGGCATCTGGCCGTGGCTGGAGCGCTGGGTGACCGGCGACCACCGGTACCACCACGTCAACGACCGCCCGCGCAACGCCCCCACCCGCACCGGCCTCGGTGTCGCGATGGTCGCGTTCTACGGCATCCTGTGGCTGGCCGGCGCCAACGACGTGCTGGCCGAGAAGTTCCACCTGTCGCTGTACGCGACGACCTGGTTCTTCCGGTTCTTCGTCTTCATCGGCCCGGTCCTCGCGTTCATCATCACCAAGCGCCTCTGCCTGGGCCTCCAGCGCAGCGACGCCGCGACGATGGCGCACGGCTACGAGTCCGGCACCATCGTGATGAGCCCGGACGGCGAGTTCTCCGAGCTGCACAAGGAGCCCGCGAACTCCGAGAAGGCCAAGATGCTGTCCAAGGAGGAGCCGAAGGCCCCGCTGCCCGCGGTCGACGCCAACGGCGTCCCCGCCAAGGGCACCAAGGGCCCGATCGGCCACCTCAGGACCCGCCTGGCCATGTGGTACAACGGCGACTCCGTCCCCGTCGAGGGCGACGGCGACCCGCACTCCCACGGTCATGACGAGCAGCACAAGGAGCTGACTCACTAGACCCGGTTGCCACACAGCCGAAAAAAGGGCCCGCCACCCCGCAGGGGGTGGCGGGCCCTTTTCGCTGGGCCTGGCAGGTCGAGTTCAGTCCGGCAGACCGAGGGAGAAGACGGACTCCAGGTCGTGGCGGGAGTAGGTGCGGAAGGCGATGTGGGTGTCGGTGTGGACGACGCCCGGGATCTTGTTGAGGCGGCCGGGGATGACCTCGGCCAGTTCGTCGTGGTGGCGCACGCGGACCATGGCCAGCAGGTCGTGGTCGCCGGTGATCGAGTACACCTCGCTGACCCCGTCGAGTTTCACGATGGCCTCGGCGACCTCGTTGATCTGGTCCACTTCCGTCTGGATGAGCACGATGGCGGTAATCAAGGGGCCTCCTCCTTTAGTCCGGTTCCTCCCAGGTTACGAGGGGAACGGAGGAGAGGAGATCACGGGCTAGCGGCGGGACGCCAGTGCGGCGCCTCTGGCGATGACGCCGGGGCGGCGGGCGAGGAGGCCCAGCAGGGCTCCGGCGGCGAAGCCGTAGATGTGCGCGACGTAGGCCACGTCGTCGGCGGCGCCGAGGCTGAGCCACTGGAGCACGAAGAACTGGCCGAGCAGGACCCAGGCGGGGAGCCGGAACGGCAGGAAGCCGCTGACCAGCGCGATCGTGCGCGAGCGCGGGTGGATCACCAGGTGGGAGCCGAGGACCCCGGCGATGGCCCCGGATGCCCCGATGAGGGGGGTCTCCGAGCCGGGCTGGGTGATCGCGTACCCGTAGACGGCGGCGAGGCCGCAGGCCAGGTAGAAGAGCAGGAAGCGGATCCTGCCGAGCCTGTCCTCGGTGGCCTGGCCGAAGACGAACAGGTAGATCATGTTGCCGAGCAGGTGCAGCCAGCCGCTGTGCAGGAACATCGAGCTGAAGGCCGACAGCAGAGGGATCTTGGCGTAGGACCGCGCGCCGCATTCGTGGATCACCTCGGCCGGCAGCGGGATCGCCTCGTCCGAGGTCAGCTCCCGCGGGATGGCCCCGAACTCGTGGATGAACACCGACTGCGCGCAGCTCAGGGACAGCGCGTCGGCGTTGTCGTTGCCGAAGACCGCCATCGGCGTCAGCAGGAAGACCACGAAGTTCGCCGCGATCAGGGCATAGGTGACGAGCGGGACCCGCCTGGTGGGCTGGTTGTCATACAGGGGAATCGCCACGTCGGCCAGCGTAGGGCTTCGGGTCCCCGTAGGCACCGTCGATCCACGCCCGCAGTCCTTCCGCGCCGCCGACCGGGCAGGCCCACACCCCCGTCACCTCGACCAGCCGGACCCCCGGGGACTCCAGCCAGCGCAGGACGCACTCCATCTCCTCGGGGGCCGCAGCGAAGCGCTGAGGGCCTTGCAGGACGGTCTCCGCGGTCGCCACGCACGCGTCGACGTAGGGCCGGTAGCGGGGTGCTCCGGGCGGGATGGCGCCGGTGGCGGCCAGCCGTCCCAGACGGACGACCGCGAGCTCCCAACCGCCCGACGGCTCCGGGCGCGCCGCGACCAGCTCCGGGCACGCCGCGAGGGAGGCGAACCGCTGCGCCCGCCAGGCGGCCCGCAGGAAGGCCGCGAGCCGGTCCCGCCAGGCGCCTGCCTCCTCGTAGCGCAGCTCGCCCGCCAGTCTGTCGATCCTGCCGCGGGCGGCCCGGACGACGGGGCCGGCGGCGCCCGTCATCGCGCCGCGGGCCAGCGCGACGTGCCCCGCGTAGGCCTCGGGGCTCTCGCGGCCGTCGCAGGGGGAGCCGCAGCGGCCGAGATCGGCGAGCGCGCAGGTGTGCGTCTTGCCCGCGGCGATCCGGCGCTCGGTCAGCGGCTGGTTGCACTGGCGCAGCGGCGCCGTCTCGTGCAGGGCGGTCTTCGCCTCCTCGGCCGACCCGGCGGACGGGAAGGGCCCGAGGTAGGCGGCCTCGTCCGCCCGGCACTCGCGGACGACGGACAGCCGTGGGAAGGCCTCGTCGGTGAGCTTCAGCCAGACGGCCCGCTCGGGGAACTTCGAGCGGCGGTTGTAGCGCGGCTTGTGCTCGGCGATCAGGCGCAGCTCCCTGACCTCGGCCTCCAGCGCGGTGGGGCAGGCGATGGTGCGCACCCGCTCGGCGATCCCGACCATCTCCCGGACGCGCCCGCGGGTCTCGCTCGCGGTGAAGTACGACCGGACGCGGGTGCGCAGGTCGCCGCTCTTGCCGATGTAGAGGATCTCCCCGGAGGCGTCCTCGAAGAGGTAGACGCCGGGCCCGGACGGGACGCCGTCGGCGAGGTGCCGCTTCGCCTGCTGCTCCTTGGTGGGCGCCTTGGCGAAGGCCTTGGCCTCCTCCAGGCTGGCGACGCCGAAGGCGCCGAGCCGCTCCAGCAGCCCGTGCAGGACGTCGACGGTGGCGCGGGCGTCGGCCAGCGCGCGGTGGTTGGGGGTGGTGGCGGCCCGGAAGAAGCGGGCGAGGGTGCCGAGCTTGCGGTTCGGCACCTCGTCGCGGGTGAGGACGCGGCGGGCCAGATCGGCGGTGTCCAGGACGGGGAAGGCGGGCCAGGCGTACCCGTGACGGGCGCAGGCGGCCTTGAGGAAGCCCACGTCGAAGGGCGCGTTGTGGGCGACCAGGACGGTGCCGCGGGCGAACTCCAGGAAGGAGGCGAGGACTTCGGGCACCCGGGGGGCGCCGACGACCATCTGCTGGGTGATCCCGGTGAGCACGGAGATGAAGGGCGGAATGGGCAGCCCGCAGTCAACGAGGGTGCCCAGCTCCCCGACGACCTGCCCGCCCTTGACCTTGACCGCGCCGATCTCGGTGATGCCGCACTCGTCGGCGGAGCCTCCGGTGGTCTCCAGGTCGACGACGGTGAAGGTGACCTCGGCCAGTGGGGTGCCGAGGTCGTCGAGTGTGCCTTGAACGCCTTGCATGGTCGGCACCGTAGGGGCCGCGTGTGACAAAATCTGCACAGACCGAAAGGAGCGGGACCATCACTTCGGACGAGAGCCTCAGCGGGCCGCTGCCCGAGGCGGTGCGCCGCCGCGTGGTGGACGCCGCCGCCGAAGTGCTGGCCGCGCTGCCCGCCGAGGACGTCCCGGTGCCGCTCCGGCGGATCGTGAAGTTCCGGCCGAAGGCCAGAGCCCGCGAGGGCGGCTCGGTCATCGCCAAGCAGCTCGACGCCGACGCGGCGTTCCGCGCCCGGGTGGGCGATCGCCTCCGGGAGTCCGAGCCGGAGCTGGCCGAGGCCCTGGAGCGGGGGGAGCGCCCCGAAGGTGCCGACGCCGTCCGGGTCGCCGCCGCGGCCTACCTGCTCCGCCCGGGAGGGTGGCCGGCGCACGTCGAGGCGGCCAGGGCCGAGCTGGTCCGCGCCGCCGAGGACGCCCGCGAGTCCCAGGCCGTCCAGGAGGCGGAGACGATGCGGGACCGGCTGGAGGAGGCCCGGGCGGCCCACGCGGCCGAGACGGGCGGGCTGAGGGCCGAGCTGAAGACCGCCAGGGCCGAGGTGGCCGATCTTCGCCGCAAGCTCGGCGAGGAGCGCAGGACCGCCCGCGAGGCGATCGAGCGCACGGCGGAGCTGGACGCCGCGCGGAGGGCCGACCGGGAGGAGTCCGCGGCCGCGCTCGGCGCGCTGGAGCGGGAGCTGAAGGCGCTGAAGACGAAGCTGGCGTCGTCGGAGGCGGCCCTGGAGTCCCACCGCAAGGCCGCGCGCGAAGGGCGCAGCATCGAGGACGTCAGGCTGCGGCTGCTGTTGGACACGCTGGTCGACGCCGCGCAGGGCGTGCGGCGCGAGCTGAACCTCCCGTCGGTGATCTCCCGGCCCGCCGACCTCGTAGCGGGCGCGGCGGAGGCGGGGACCCCGCATGGCAGGTCCCTCGCCGAGAGCGACGCGCAGCTCTTCCAGGAGCTGCTGATGGCGCCGCGGGCCCATCTGATCGTCGACGGCTACAACGTCACCAAGACGGGATACGGCGAGCTGCCGCTGGCCGATCAGCGCGCCCGGCTGATCAGCGGCCTCGGCGGGCTGTACTCCCAGACGCACGCGGAGATCACCGCGGTGTTCGACGGCGCCCAGGTCGAGGGGCATGTCGCGGTGCAGGCGCCGCGCGGGGTCCGGGTGCTGTTCAGCAGGCCCGGCCAGATCGCCGACGAGCTGATCGCCGAACTCGTCCAGGCCGAGCCGCCGGGCCGGGTGTTCGTCGTGGTTTCGTCCGACCAGGAGGTCGCGGCGTCGGCGCGGCGCGCGGGCGGCCGGGCGGCGACGTCGGGTCTGCTGCTCAAGCGGCTCGGGCGCTTCTGACCGCCTGCCTCCGGGAGTTTCAGGGCGGGTTCCGACCGCCGATTCCGGGCACTGAGCTGCCTTGACGTGGGCGCTGTCCCGCTAAACCCGTCAAGCGTGAGAAAAGCGTGAAATAGCGGCGTTCCGGTTGTGAGGGGGCCCCTTCGGCACTAGGGTCAAGCGCTGACAAACCAGTGCAAGAAGGGGCGTTTCCGCTGTGGCTGTAGACACTCCGAAGTTCCGCAGCCTGGCCGTCGCGTGCCTGGCCGCAGCCCTCGTCTGGAGTGTCCCCGGCGCCGCCCAGGCCGAGCCGAGCAAGGCCGAGGCCCAGAAGAAGCTGGACAAGCTCAACGAGCAGGTCGAGAAGCTCGTCGACAAGTACAACGGCCTGGAAGGCGACCTCAAGATCGCCCAGCGCAAGCTCACCTCCGCCAAGAAGGCCGCCTCCCGCGAGAAGAAGGCCTTCGACTCGGCGCGCGAGGGCATCGTGGCGATGGCCGCCGACGCCTACAAGACCGGCGACATCAGCGACATCTCCTCGCTGCTGTCCTCCGGCGACCCCCAGGACGTCCTCGACCAGGTGTCGATCTTCTCCCACGTGAGCAACCAGCGCGGCGACAAGATCAAGGACTTCCTCGCCTCCACGCAGCGGATGGAGCGCGAGAAGGGCAACGCCCAGGACGCCTTCGACAAGGTCAACGCCAAGGTCAAGGACATCAAGGACCAGAAGGCGGTGATCGACAAGGCCATCAAGAAGCAGCAGGACCTCGTCGAGAGCCTCGGCGGCGACACCACCACGAGCGGCCCCGTCGGCGGCACCTACACCGGCCCCGCCAGCGGCCCCGCCCGCACCGCCCTGGACTACGCCTACGCCCAGCTCGGCAAGCCCTACATCTACGGCGGCACCGGCCCCACGGGCTACGACTGCTCCGGTCTGACCTCCAAGTCGTGGGCCGCCGCCGGAGTGGCGATCCCCCGCACCGCCGCCTCGCAGTACAACTACACCGCGAGCAAGCGGGTCTCCCGCGAGAACCTCCAGCCGGGCGACCTGATCTTCTTCAGCGGCCTCGGCCACGTCGGCATGTACGTCGGCGGCGGCAAGATGATCCACGCGCCCCGCACGGGCAAGAACGTGGAGATCGTCTCCATTACCTCCGGCTACTACTACGACCGCTTCGTCGGCGGCGGCCGGCCGTAGCCCGAGCCGTCCAGGCGGCCCCGCGCAACACCACGGCAACACCCCGGAAACGCCCGATATGGCCTGTTTCTCGGGTCCCGGAAGGCTCACCGGTCCGGTGAGACCTGTGTCACCCTCGGGCAAAAGCCCGCTTCACCAGGGCATACCTGGGCGTGGTCATCTTTGCGGGCCATTTGCCTTTCGCTGTTTCTTTGGTACCTTCGAGTTGAAGGCGGCGTTATCCGAACGTTGCCGACCGGTGGCCTCACCCAGCGGCCACCCGTGGTACACCCGCCGACCAGCCTGATCCGAGAGCCGGTGTCTAGGACGACACCCGCGCCGCGCAGTGAAGCGTAGGACAGAGCGATCTGAGCCCTTTTGAAGGGCGTCGGCGTCACCGACAACCCAACCCGCAGTCGCGCGGTCGTGCGGCGGTATCCCAATCCGCCCTCCCGGGCCCCATCACGCCCGGAGACCGCGACGGCTAACGCCGAGTCCGCGTACGCGCGGAGCCGGGGACCCAACCCGCAGGCACCCCGAACCACCCCCAAAGGGTTCGAGCCATGCCCGCGGCGGGGTTAATCGGCCGGGCCGCTCCATCAAGCGGCAGGCCGTAGGGCACTTCTCCACTTCCGCCCGCACCCGACAGCTAACCCGGTAGGCGTCAGGAAGAAGGAGATTCCCCTGTCTCGCACCCTTGGCACTCGCCTGCCCTCGAACCGGCGTGTGCGGCTGGCCTCCGGCCTGCTCGCCACCTCGGTCCTCGTCCCGGGAGCCCTCATAGCGGTTCCCGCGCAGGCCGCCGCGGCCGAAACGACGGCCACGACGCAGAAGGCCACCAAGAAGAAAAAGAAGGCCTGGTCCGAGCGCAAGAAGACCGCGCAGAAGGCCCTGGCCTGGGCGAAGAGGAAGAAGGGCAAGCCGTACGTCTACGGCGCGGCGGGCCCGAACTCCTTCGACTGCTCCGGTCTCGTGGGCTACGTCTACCGCAAGGCGGGCGTGAAGCTACCGAGGACGACCACGTCGATCTACGCGCACTTCAAGCGGAAGATCAAGTGGAAGGACCTCTACCCGGGAGACCTCGTCTTCTTCTACGGAGGCCGCAGCCACGTCGGCATCATCTCCAAGGTGTCCGGCAACAAGGTGTGGATGATCCACTCTCCCCGCACCGGTGACCACGTCCGTCAGGTACTGCTCGACAGCTACCGCAAGAAGAACTTCAACGGAGCCGTGCGCCCCTACTAGGCGTGCGGACCCACGGCGGAGGTTCCCGCAAGACCCTCCGGGATCTCCGCCGCGCACCTCATTCAGTCAATGCACGCGGGATTGGCCCCCAGAAGTCATGGGGGCCGTCCTCCCGCCGAGTCCGCGCCCAGCGCGGAGCCGGGGACCCACTCGCCGATCAGCGATCGGCACGGGGTGAATCGGTGGCTCGCCACCGTAGGGCTATTCCAGGCCCGAATCCGTCAGCTAACCCGGTAGGCGGCATGGAAACAGGAGTTGAAGCAAAGCTATGTCCGGTCGTCACGCCAAGCAGACTGCCCTGACCCTCAAGCTCGCCGGTGGCGTCATCGCCGCAAGCCTCCTCGGTGGCACCTTCGGTGCCGCGGCCCACGCCAACACCGTGGAAGAGAACACCAAGACCAACGCCGAGATCACCGCGTCCGCGCTGAACCTCGCCGGCCTCGGCGCCGTCAACAAGGGCGGCCTGTCGGCCATCCAGGTCAAGCTGGACGGCAAGACCAAGGCCCACTCCAGCACCGCTTCCGAGGACGCCTCCGCCGACGCCTCCTCCGACGAGGCCAAGCGCGACACCGAGGAGAAGCAGGCCATCGCGGGCGTCACCGCCGAGGAGTTCGTCGCCGAGGCCAAGTCCCAGGTGGGCCAGGCCGAGGACTCCAGCGGCGAGACCAAGTTCAGCGAGTGGTACTCCAAGACCGACCGCGCCGCCGAGACCGTCGAGCGCGACGGCGGCAGCCGCGCCGGCTACCTGGACGCCGAATGGTGCAACATGTTCGTCTCCTGGGTCGCCGAGCAGACCGGCATGGAGGACACCGTCGGACAGGACGCCTGGACCGTCGCGCACGCGAAGTGGTTCAAGGAGGAAGGCCGCTGGGGCACCACCCCGAAGGCGGGCGCCATCGTCTTCTTCAACTGGAGCGGTGAGAAGGGCCTCGACGACATCCAGCACGTCGGCATCGTCGACCACGTCGACGACGACGGCACCATCCACACCGTCGAGGGCAACACCGGCAACGAGGTCCAGCAGAAGGTCCGCTCCGCCGACCAGATCGTCGGCTACGGCTACCCGGACTACAAGAGCTGACGGACCGGCCACTGACGCCGATCAGCGCGAAGGCCCCGGAGCCTCGGAATCCGGGCGCGGTCATAGGATCGCTGCCCATGGAGTCCGACGCCCCGGGGCCTTCCCATGTCCGCAGCCGCCGCGCGGTGCTGCGCGCGGGGGCGCTGGCGGGCGCGGGGCTGCTCGCGGGCTGCCGCGCCGCGCAGACCCCCGCCCCCGCCGCGACGGGCCCGGCGCCCGAGGCGGTGAAGTCCCTGCTCGCAGCCCGTGCCGCGGCGGTCCCGGCCAAGGACAAGGCGGCGTTCCTGGCCACCGTGGATCCTGCCGAACCGGGGTTCCTCGCCCGTCAGGAGGAGCTGTTCGACGTGCTCGCCGGGCTGCCCCTGGCCGTCTGGCGGGAGGACCTGGAGTCCTTCGACGGGAGCCTCGCGACGCTCCGGACCTCCCACTCCTACCAGGGCTTCGACACCGCCCAGGCGGTGCGCACCGCCTACCTGCGGGTGGGCCCGTCCGGGATCACCGGGGACGGCGGCGACGGGCACGCCGACGATCCGCAGATCTGGTCGCGCGGGCGGGTCCGGGCCGTTCAGGGCGAGTCCTGCCTCGTGGTGGGGGAGGGGCCGCTCGACCAGGTGGCGGCCGGGCTCGACCGGGCCGCCCCCGCGGTCACCGCGGTCGTCGGGAAGGGCTGGGCGCGCAGGGCGATCGCGCTGGTGCCGGTCGACGGCGAGCACGCCCGCGTCCTCGCCGGCGACCGCGACCTCGCCGAGATCGCCGCGCTGGCCGCGGCCCCGCCGAACGCCGACGGCAGCACGCCGCCGGCCCGCATCCTGGTCTCGCCCGAAGCCTGGCCCCGCCTCAGCGCGCTGGGCCGCAGGGTCGTCCTCACCCACGAGCTCACCCACATCGCGGCCGACGCCGCCTCCGACACCACCACGCCGCTGTGGCTGGTCGAGGGGTTCGCGGACTACGTCGGATACCTGGGCGCCGGGGCCACGGACCGGGAGGCGGCCGTGGAGCTGGCACGCGAGGTGGAAGCCGGAGACCTGCCCAGCGCGCTCCCCGGCAAGGACGCCTTCGGCGGCTCCTCGCCCCGGCTCAGCCAGGCATACCAGGAGTCCTGGCTAGCCTGCCGCATGATCGCCGAGACCTACGGGCAGGCCAAGCTCGTCGCCCTCTACCGCGCCGCCCGGGACCGCCCGGAGAAGGAGGCCCTGCGCGACGTGCTCGGCACCGCCGACATCGTCCCCGCCTGGCGCGACTACCTGACGGCCCGCCTCGGCTGACCGTGCCGGACCCGCCGCCGGGCGGTACGGGCGGTTCCGCGGCATCGCGGGGTTGCTGGCATTGTGGGGGCTGCGATGAAGAGTCTCATAGTGACCAACGACTTCCCGCCCCGGGCGGGCGGTATCCAGCAGTTCGTCCACCAGCTCGCGCTGCGCAGGCCCGAGGGCTCGGTGGTGGTCTACGCCCCCCGGTGGAAGGGCGACCGCGCGTTCGACGCGGCGCAGCCGTTCCCGATCGTGCGCCACCCCACGTCGCTGATGCTGCCGGAGCCGTCGGTGCTGCGGCGTGCCCGCGACATCGCGCGCGCCGAGGGCTGCGACTCGGTGGTGTTCGGGGCCGCCGCTCCGCTCGGCCTCCTCGCGCCCGCGCTGCGCCGGACGGGGATAGGCCGGGCCGTCGGGATCACGCACGGCCACGAGGCCGCGTGGGCGCAGCTGCCCGCCGCGCGGAGCCTGCTGCGCAGGATCGGCGACGGCCTCGACGTGCTCACCTACCTCGGCGACTACACCCGGTCCCGCATGTCCGAGGCCCTGTCGCCGCAGGCCGCCGCCCGGCTGACGCGGCTGGCCCCGGGCGTCGACGAGACGGTCTTCCGGGCCGGGGCGGGCGGCGCGGACGTGCGCAAGCGGCACGGGCTCGACGGCCGCCCGGTGGCGGTGTGCGTGTCGCGGCTGGTGCCCCGCAAGGGCCAGGACACCCTCATCCGGGTCTGGCCCGCGGTCCGCGCCCGGGTGCCGGACGCGGCCCTGCTGCTCGTCGGCGGCGGTCCCCACCGGGCCGAGCTGGAGCGCCTGGTCGACGAGGCGGGGGTGCGCGACTCGGTGGTGTTCACCGGCGCGGTGCCGTGGCGGGAGCTGCCCGCCCACTACGACGCGGGCGACGTCTTCGCGATGCCGTGCCGCACCCGCCGCGGCGGCCTCGACGTCGAGGGCCTCGGCATCGTCTACCTGGAGGCCTCCGCGACAGGCCTCCCCGTCGTGGCCGGCGACTCCGGCGGCGCTCCCGACGCAGTCCTGAAGGGCGAGACCGGCCTAGTGGCCCCCGGCCGTTCCCCCGGCGCGGTCGCCGACGCGGTCGCGACCCTCCTGTCCGACCCCGAAAAGGCCCGCGCCATGGGCCAGCGAGGCCGCACCTGGGTAGAGCGCGAATGGACCTGGTCCCGCCAGTCCGAAAGATTCAGCGCCATCCTGGACACCTGACCAAAAGACCAGTTCACACCCGCCAGAAGCCAGCTAAAACCCACCAAAAAAGCAGTTTCCACGCCCGCCCAAAGGCGGCGCCCCCGAACGGTTCCCGGGAGCGCCGCCAGGCGCGGCCACCCACGATCGAAACACCCACGAACAGGCCCGGAGGCCGGCAGCCCAGGGATCTCAAGCGCCCGATCACCGCGACGCCGAAGGCGGCGCCAATATCAACGCCCCTGGCCGCGGCGCAACGGGAGGGACTTCTTGGCCGTGCCGTGCCTTCCGGTCTTGGCCTGGGCTTGTTGGCGGGCCTTGTTGCGGGCGGAGCGGCGGCGGTCGTTCTGGGTGCCCTCTTCGATCTCATTGCGTGATAGCCGGGCCATCGCTGGTCAACCCCCTCTACGGACGGTCACAGAAACCATCCATCGGTTGACAATCAGTATTTAGGGGGTTGAACCAGGACGGAACCGGTGAAAGGTAGATCTACCGGTAGATCTCCTCGATCACCGGGGCGAAGGCGCTGACGACCAGGTGGCGCTTCACCTTGAGCGACGGGGTCAGGTAGTCGTTCTCCACCGTGAAGTCCTCGTCGAGGATCTTGAACTTCTTGATCTGCTCGGCGTGCGAGACCGAGAGGTTCGCCGACTCGACCGCCTTGGCGATCTCCGCGATGACCTTGGGCTCCTCGGCCAGCTCCGCGATCGACTTGCCGGCCAGTCCGTTGGCGGCCTGCCACGGCTCGACCGCCTCGGGGTCGAGGGTCACCAGGGCCGCGACGAACCGCTGGCCCTCGCCGACCACCAGGCACTGGCTGACCAGCGGGTGCGCCCGGACGCGGTCCTCCAGCGGGGCCGGGGCGACGTTCTTGCCGCCCGCGGTCACCAGGATCTCCTTCTTGCGCCCGGTGATCGACAGGAAGCCGTCGGAGTCGAGCGCGCCGAGGTCGCCGGTGTGGAACCAGCCGTCCTCGATCGCGTCCTTGGTGGCCTGCTCGTTGTTCCAGTAGCCGGCCAGGACGCCGATGCCTCGGGCGAGCACCTCGCCGTCCTCGCCGATCCGGATCGACGTGCCGGGCACGGGCCGCCCGACCGAGCCGATCTTGAGGTGGCGCGGGGTGTTCACCGACAGGGGCGCGGTGGTCTCGGTGAGGCCGTAGCCCTCCAGGATGGTGATCCCGACGCCGCGGAAGAAATGGCCGAGCCGCTCGCCGAGGGCCGCGCCGCCCGACACCGCGTGGGTGACGTTGCCGCCGACCGCCTCGCGGAGCTTGCCGTAGACGAGCTTGTCGAAGACCGTGTGCTTGACCTTGAGGCCGAAGCCGGGGCCGCCCGGGGCGTCCAGCGCCTTGCTGTAGGCGATGGAGGTCTCGGCGGCCTTGGCGAAGATCTTGCCCTTGCCGCCGGCGATCGCCTTCTGCTCGGCGCCGTTGTAGACCTTCTCGAACACGCGCGGGACGGCGAGCAGGAAGCTCGGCTTGAAGGAGCCGAGGTCGTCCAGGAGGTGCTTGATGTCGGGGCTGTGGCCGAGCACGACACCGGACTCGATCACCAGGACCTGGATCATC
Source organism: Actinocorallia aurea (assembly GCF_054783995.1). Classification (NCBI taxonomy): domain Bacteria; kingdom Bacillati; phylum Actinomycetota; class Actinomycetes; order Streptosporangiales; family Thermomonosporaceae; genus Actinocorallia; species Actinocorallia aurea. Next base: position 8,115 of record NZ_BAAGPQ010000032.1, on the reverse strand, counting down.
CGGGCGAAGACATGCGCCAGCGGGATGAACAGGAGGGTCGAGCCTCCGGCGTGGCCGAGGATCTCGTCGAGCTCGCCCAGCTTGGCGTTGCGGCACAGCTCCACGAAGTTGCCGTGGGTCAGCTCGCAGCCCTTGGGGCGGCCGGTCGTGCCCGAGGTGTAGATCAGGGTGGCGAGGTCGGAGAGCCGGCGCGAGGTGCGGCGCTCTTCGAGGAGCTCGTCGGACACCTCGGCGCCGGCCTCGGCCAGCTCGTCCAGGCCGCCGTCCTCGATCACCCACACGCGCTCGCCCCCGGCCTCCTTGACGGAGGCCTTGTGCGCGGTGTTCTCGGTGAAGACGCCGAACGCGCCGGAGTCCGAGAGGATCCAGGTGATCTGCTCGACCGAGGAGGTCTCGTAGATCGGCACCGTCACGGCGCCCGCCGTCCAGATCGCGTAGTCGATGACGGTCCACTCGTACCGGTTGCGCGAGAGCAGGCCGATCCGGTCGCCCGGCTGGACGCCGAGGGCCACCAGGCCCTTGGCGACCGCGACGACCTGGTCGCGGAACTCGCCGATCGAGACAGGGCGCCAGCCGCCCTTGCCGTCGGGCCGCCTGAACGCGATCTTGCGCGGGTCGCGGGCGGCACGCTCGAAGACGGTGTCCGTCGTCGTGGCCGAGGCGGGCACCTCCACCAGGGCGGGGGCGGTGTATTCACGCACTGAACTGGTCCTTCGCGTCTTCGCGGGCAGGGGCTCGCAGGAACGTACCGTGAATCGGCTACCGGCGGGTAGCCCCGGATTCGAGGATATCGCGGCGTGCTCGTTCCTTGACCGCAGCGCGACGTTATGTTGGAGGACATGCGGATCCACGTGGTGAGCGACGTCCACGGCAGGGCAGACGCGCTGGCCCGCGCCGGAGACGGGGCCGACGCGGTGGTCTGCCTGGGCGACCTGATCCTGTTCGTCGACTATGCCGATCCGGCCCAGGGCCTGTTCGGGGAGCTGTTCGGCGAGGTGGCCGCCAAGGAGTACCTGGCGCTGCGAGCGGTAGGGGAGTACGCGCGGTCGCGGGCCCTGGCCGACGACCTGTGGGCCTCGCTCGACGGCGATCCGCGCACCTACATCGAGGCGGCGGTCCGGCGCCAGTACAGCGCGCTGTTCGCGGCCATGCCCGTGCCGTCCTACCTGACGTACGGCAACGTCGACGTCCCCGGGCTGTGGCCCGAGTTCGTCCGCGACGGCCACACCGTCCTCGACGGGCAGACCACCAAGATCGGCGGGCTGACCTTCGGGTTCGTCGGCGGGGGCCTGCGCACCCGCTACCACACCCCGAACGAGATCACCGACGAGGAGTTCGCGGCCAAGGTCGCCGCGGTCGGCGCGGTGGACGTGCTGTGCAGCCACATCCCGCCCGCGGTCCCCGAACTGCTCTACGACACCGTCGCCCGGCGGTTCGAGCGCGGCAGCGACGCGCTGCTCGACGCGGTCCGCGAGACGCAGCCCCGGTACGTGCTGTTCGGCCATGTGCACCAGCCCTTGGCGACGCGCACCCGGATCGGCAGGACCGAGTGCGTCAACGTCGGGCACTTCCGGGCGAGCGGAGAGCCTTACGTGCTCAGCCTGGAGGAGTAATCTCCGCCTAGGACCATGACGAAGGGGACGCGATGGCCGACCGGACCAGTTCCAGCATCACGATCAACGCCGCCAAGTCGCAGATCATGGGGGTGATCGCCGACTACGCCGCCTACCCGCAGTGGGCCGACGGCATCTCCGCGGCCGAGGTCGTCAGCTCCGACGAGCAGGGCAGGCCGGAGGTCGTCCGGATGACGCTGGCGTCCGGCCCGATCAAGGACACCTACAGCGTCCGCTGCCACTGGAGCGGCGAGGACGAGCTGCGCTGGGACCTCTCCGAGGCCGGCGCCGTGGTCTCGGGCCTGAGCGGCAGGTACGCCCTGGCCGACGGCCGCGACGGCACCGAGGTCCGCTACGAGCTGGCGGTCGACGTCAAGATCCCGATGATCGGCATGATCCGCCGCAAGGCCGAGAAGGTCATCATCGACTCGGCCCTGAAGGGCCTGAAGCGCCGCGTCGAGGTGGCGGCGGCCGCCAACTGAACCCCCGCAGGCAGTACGTGCGGGTAACCGGCCGGGCACGGTACGGTTACCGGCCGACCATGAGGTGAATGGGAAGCGCATGACCGATCAGCCGGGAAACGTCCTCGAAGAGGCCTTCAAGCTGTTCGAGGCGGTGCGCCGCAGGGTGGGCGACGACCGTCCGGGCCAGGGCGGCGACGTGTGGAGCGAGGCGGTACGTGAGGAGACGGCGGAAGCCCGCTGCCCGCACAACTGCCCCGCGTGCCGTGCGATGGAGGCCGCCAAGGCCGCCGGGCCCGATGTCGTCGGCCATGTGGTCGACGCCGGACAGGCTCTTTTCGCCGCTTTCCAGGAGGCCGTGGCGGGGTATGAGCGCACGCGCTCGTCCCGTCCCGAAGGAGGGGCGGAGACGTGGCGGGCGGATCGCGCCCCCCGGGAAGGGGAGCGCGGGTCCGGCGGGGACGACCCGCTGGACATCGGCTGAGGTGGATCGCCCGGACGATGGATGTCCGGGGGGAAGAGGAGGATTCGGCGATGTCGCTGACCATCGGTGTGGATGTGGGTGGCACCAAAGTCGCCGCGGGAGTGGTCGATGATCAGGGGCGAATCCTCGAGAAGCTGCGCAGGCCGACGCCGTCGACGAACCCGGAGCTGACCGCCGGGGTCATCGCGGAGGTGACGAACCTGCTGAAGGCCAAGTACGCCGACGTCAGCGCGGTCGGGCTCGGCGCGGCGGGGTTCGTGGACGAGACCCGCTCGATCGTGCTGTTCGCGCCGAACCTCGCGTGGCGGGACGAGCCGCTGAAGCAGAAGGTCGAGAAGCTCACCGGTCTGCCCGTGGTGGTGGAGAACGACGCCAACGCGATGGCGTGGGGCGAGTACCGGTTCGGCGCGGGCCGCGGTGAGGACCATGTCGTCTGCGTGACCCTCGGCACCGGGATCGGCGGCGGGATCATCGTCGACGGCAGGCTCTACCGCGGCAGGCACGGCATCGGCGCGGAGCTGGGCCATGTCCGGGTCGTCCCGGACGGGCGGCGTTGCGGGTGCGGCAACCGGGGCTGCTGGGAGCAGTACGCCTCGGGCAACGCCCTGTCGCACGAGGCGCGCGACCTGGCCCGGGTGGAGCCGAAGCGGGCGGCGCGGATGATGGAGCTGAGCGGCGGCACGGTGGAGATCACCGGACTCGCGGTGTCCGAGGCGGCCCGGGAAGGCGACGCGGCGGCCCTGGAGTGCTTCGAGACCGTCGCGGACTGGGCGGGCCAGGGCCTCGCGGACCTCACCGCGACCCTGGACCCTGCGCTGTTCATCATCGGCGGCGGGCTGTCGGCGGTCGCGGACCTCTTCCTGGACCGGATGACCAAGGCCTACGCCGACAGCGTCACCGGCCGCGGCCACCGGGGCCTCGCGGAGATCCGGATCGCCGAGCTGGGGCCGGACGCGGGGATCGTCGGCGCGGCGGATCTGGCCCGGCACCAGTAGCGGCGGGAGGAGGTCGGGTGGCCGCGGTGCGGGCGCTCACCTACAACGCGAGGTCGCTGCGCGACGACCCGGCCGCCTTCGCGCGCGTCGTGCGGGCCTGCGCCCCCGACCTGCTGTGCCTTCAGGAGGTGCCCCGCTACGGCCGCTGGCGCGCGGCGCGGGAGGGGCTGGCCCGGGCCGTCGGGATGCGGGTGCTGGCCGGGCGGCGCACCGCGGGCCTGGCAGTCCTCGGCGGGCCCGGGGTGCGGCTGGTGCGGGCCGGGTTCCACCGGCTGAGCTGGGCGCCGCCCCGGCACCGCAGGGCGCTGGCCGTCGCGGTGGTGGAGGTTGCGGGGCGGGAGCTCGCGGTCGCGTCCGTGCACCTGGGCCTCGACCCGGTCGAGCGGGTCGGGCACGTCCGGGAGCTGCTGGGGCTGCTGCCCGCCTACGGGGCCCCGGTGGTGCTGGGCGGCGACTTCAACGAGACGCCGGACGGCAGGGCCTGGAACCTGCTCTCGGGGGTGCTGCGCGACGCTTATGCGACCGCGCCCGAAGGCGGTGAGATGACCTTCCCGGCCTGGCGCCCCGGACGGCGGATCGACGGTTTCTTCACCGATCCGGATCTTCCGGTCCTCGGCTGCGGCGTCCCGCCCGTCCCGCGCGAGGCCGACCTCGCCCTCGCGACGGACCACCTCCCGGTCCTGCTGCGGCTCGGCCCGTCCTGACCGGCGGCTTACTGCGGGACCCTACGGCCCGGTCAGGTCAGACGCGCTGGCGCGCTTCACCGCCGCGCCCGGCGCGCTGCCACTAGAGTCCGATTTCGGCAGCAGGCAGCGTGGGAGGGCGGGCATGGAGATTCTCATCAATCTCGGGATCGGCAAGGCGGTGACCGTGGCCCCGGGCAAGCGGGTGCCGATCGCCTTCGACGTGGAGTGGAACGATCCCGACGGGGTGCACGCCGGGGGCGCGACCGCCGCGTGGCTGCCGAAGCGGTCCGGGCCGCACGTGACCACGCTGACGGTGACCGTCAGCGGCCAGACCGCGGGCGAGAAGCTCAAGCTCGCGGTGGCCGAGTACGCCCGGGACGGGTCCGCACGCGTCAAGGACCTCGTCGGCGAGGACAAGGTCGGCAATGGGACCAAGGTCGAGTACACGCTGACCGGGCTGGTGTCGCTGTTCGCGGACAAGTCCTACCGGGCCGAGGTGGAGAACTTCGGCACGACGACCGTCACCGTGGAGAAGGCCTACCTCAAGGTCGCCGGATAGATCGCCGGAGAGATCAGCGGGCAGAACGGCAGGCGGGCCGGCGGGTCAGACGACCGCGCCGTCGTCGCCGTCGCGCGGCTCGTCGCCCATCCGCAGGACCAGGGTGACGAACCCGCCGATGAAGGCCGCGACCGCGAGGAACGCCGCCCATCCCGGGGACGACCAGCGCAGCACCACGGTCGTGAGGATGTAGGCGGGGCCGCCGACCAGGCACGCCCAGGCGAGCCGGGTGGTCGGGTCGCCGGTGGGCAGTGGGGGAGGGGGCGGGGGCTCATAGTGGCCCTCCGCGTCCTCCTCGAGTGATCCGTCGGCCTTGACGGCGGGCTCGTCGTCCTCGTCGTCGCCCGGGGGAGGGCCGGAGAAGACGATCCGGGCCGTGGGGAGGCGGCCGGTGCGGTCCTCACCCGGGTCCAGATGCTCCGAATCCGGCCACGACTGCTCGGCGGGCTCGTCGTCGAAACCCGCGATGATCTCGGCGAAGGCCGCGTCGTCGGCTCTCTGGTCGCGCTCGGCGGGCTCCTTGCGCTCGGTGGCCGGCGCCGCAGGGGAGGCGGCCAGCCTTTCGCGCAGCAGGGGATGCAGCAGCTTCTCGGCCTCGCCCTTGTGGTCGGCGTCCACGTGCACGCGGTCCAGCACGTCGGGGCCCGCGGTCTCGCCCGCCAGCGCGTAGGCGGCGATCCCCGCGGCGCCCAGCACGGCGAGCAGCTCGTCGGCGAGGTCGGGGACGAGGTCGATCAAGGGCGTGTAGGTGTCCGCTGACAGCCCGTTCTCGCGGCGGTTCACTTCCCTCAGCTCCTCGGGTACCCGTCGGCCATCATGCGATGAGCCTACGGTGCGAATCGTCCCATGGAGCGCGCGGGGACGCGATCGTTGCGGAGACTCCCCCGGGGAAACGGCTCCCGTCCGTGCGAAGATGTCTCGCGCATCGGATACGGGTGCACGGCGAAGAGAGGCGGGCGCGGATGTTCTGGTGGGTGGTCAAATCCATCTTGGGTCCCATTCTCTGGGTGGTCTGGCGGCCGAAGAACAGCGGGCTCGGCAATGTGCCCGAGCAGGGGCCGGCGATCCTCGCCTGCAACCACCTGTCCTTCGCCGACCACTTCTTCGGCCCGCTGCCGCTGCGCCGCAGGATCGTCTTCCTCGGCAAGCGCGACTACTTCACCGGCAAGGGGATCAAGGGCTGGTTCAGCCGGTTCTTCTTCAGCGGCGTCGGGGTGATCCCGATCGACCGGACCGGTGGCAAGGCCAGCGAGGAGGCCCTCGTGACGGGCCTGCGCGTGCTCGGCGAGGGCAAGCTCCTCGGGATCTACCCCGAGGGCACCCGGGTGCCGGACAACCGGCTGTTCAAGGGCAAGACCGGCGTCGCCCGGCTCGCCCTGCAGGGCCGCGTCCCGGTCGTCCCGATGGCGATGATGCACACGTTCGAGCTGATGCCGGCGGGCGCGCGGCCCAAGGTCTTCGGGCTGCCCGGCAGGCCGGGCGTCCGGTTCGGCGAGCCGCTGGACTTCTCGGAGTACTACGGCCGCGAGGACGACCGCGAGGTGCTCCGCACGGTCACCGACCGGATCATGAAGGCGATCCAGGAGCTGTCCGGCCAGGAGTACGTCGACAGGTACGCCGCCGAGGTCAAGGCCGAGCAGCAGGGCCGCGAGGCGCGCCGGTCGGACGACGACGACGAGTGAGCCGACGACGAGTGAGCGGCGCCGGGTGAGGTGCGGCGCGTGAGCGCGGGCGTCGAGGCGGTCCTGTGGCGGTCGATCGCGGTCTTCCGGGTGGTCGCCTGCGCCTACGCGGGGATCCTGATCATCTCGGGGCACGGCGGCTACCGGCATCCGCTGGGCGGCTTCGCCGTCCTCGCGGTGATGGCCGGCTGGACGGCGGTGGCCGCGCGGGTGCGGGGCGGGACCGTCTTCGGGCTGGCCGACCTGGCCGTCTCGGTCTCGTGCCTGCTGGCGACGGGCCTGGTGGAGACCCGCGCGGACCTCGCTTCGGGGACGCCCAACCTGACCGTCAGCTGGGTGGCCGCGCCCGTCATGGCGTGGGCGCTGCGCGGCGGGGTCGGGCACGGGGTCGCCGCGGCCGTCGCGGTGGCGGTGCCGGACGTGGCGCTGCGCGCGGGCTACGCGGGGGTCTTCACCCAGACGACGTTCAACGGGATCGTCCTGCTGCTCATGGTCGGCGTGATCGTCGGATCCCTCGGCACGCTGGCGCTGGCGGCCGAGCGGCGGATGGCCCGGGCCGTGGCGATGGAGACCGCGACCCGCGAGCGCGAGCGGCTCGCCCGCGACATCCACGACTCGGTCCTGCAGATCCTCGCGCTCGTGCAGCGGCGCGGCGGTGAGCTCGGCGGCGAGGCCGCGGAGCTCGGAAGGCTCGCGGGGGAACAGGAGGCCGCCCTGCGCGCGCTGATCTCCGGCCCCTCGGACCCTCCGTCCGTCCCCGGCCTACCCGGGGCGTCCAGCGCGCTGGACGGCGACGAAGTGGACCTGCGCACCCTCCTCACCCGGCGGGCCTCGGCCACCGTCCAGCTCGCCACCCCGGCGACGCCGGTGCCGCTGCCCGCGACCGCCGCCCGGGAGCTGGCCGCGGCCGTCGGGGCGGCCCTGGACAACGTCGCGGCCCACTGCCCGCCCGGCACGCGCGCCTGGGTGCTGGTCGAGGACGACGGGGCCGCGGTGACCGTCAGCGTCCGCGACGAGGGGCCGGGGATGCCCGCGGGGCGGCTGGCGCAGGCCGCCGAGGACGGGCGGCTCGGCGTCGCCCAGTCGGTGCGCGGCAGGGTCCGCGATCTCGGCGGCACCGTGGAGATCGTCTCCGCGCCCGGCCAGGGCACCGAGATCGAACTGACGGTGCCGCGCTGACGGTGCCGTGCTGACTGAGCCGCGCTGAGCGTGCCGTGCTGACGGTGCGCTGACGGTGCCGTGCTGAGCGTCGCGGGTTGACGTCGCGCTTACCCGGTTCCCGGCATGATGGGCTCGGGCCGCCGCCGCACTCCCCCGACCCCCGAAAGCGCCGGCCCAGGGAGAGCCCGATGTCTGAGAGCCAGGACAAGCCCGTCGCGGGTGAGAAGGGCAAGCTGCCCGCTCCCGCTCCCGCCCCGCAGTCCGACGCGCCCGCGAAGGCGCCCGAGCAGGACGCCGCCGCCCCCGCGCCGGAGCCGCCCTCACCGTCCGCGCCCGGCCCCGCGGCCACCGCGCCGCTGCCGCCCGTGCCGCCTTCCGCGCCGCCGGTCGCCTCCGCGCTGCCGCCCGTAACGCCTTCCGCGCCGCCGGTCGCCTCCGCGCTGCCCGCGCCGGGCGCAGCCCTGCCGCCCGTGC
>NZ_BAAGPQ010000031.1:81832-98922 GCF_054783995.1 Actinocorallia aurea | reverse complement strand
AAACTGCTCCACAGACTTCGGTGCAGCCCCTCGAAGGCCGGCCACCTCGTCAAGGCCATCGCCGTCCTCGCCAACCACGAAGCACGATGAAAAAGGCTCATTGCAGACCCACTTCCGTCGGCATGCCGGAAACGGCTGCACCGTCTCCGCGAACTGTTCGACCTGGAATCCACCCCGGCACCCGATGTCGCACTGCGTTACCACCAGAATCGGGACAGAGGCCTTCGCGGAACAGTCCCGAGAAGCGGCCGAGGCCGAATCACCTGTGTGATCGAGCTGAGTCGAGATCGTTGACCGGACGAGTGTTCGTTGATCCGGGTCGGTGCCGCTTGCGGCAGCACAGACCCGGACCGGGTCGGGAGGCCGGTGTGCTATCCGCGTTGCGAATGCCTGCCGCGATGTGCGGGCTGTCCAGGCGACGGGGTGGACGGGGTCGTCGGCTTCTCGCGTGTGCTGATCAGGTCGTTGAGGACGGCGCGGACGACGGGCCAGCAGAGTTCGACGGTGTCGCGGTCCGGGGGAGGGCCGGGCATGCGCATCTGGGCTCGCGGGTGAACGAGGTTCCGGTACTGGCGGAGCGCCGCGCAGGGGTACTTGGTCACGTCGTTGCCGATCCAACCGTTGTCTCGTGCGAGAGTCAGCAGGTCGTCGAGGACGATCCTGTTCAGGTCGGATCGCGGCGGCACGCTGACGGGCCTCGTCGTCAGGGCGTCGATCAGGATGCCCTCGATGAGGCTGCCGAGCATGATGATCGCTGCCACGTGCGAACCGTTCTCGTAGCAGGTGACGGCTTCGTCCAGACGGCTTCGCAGGATGGTGCGCAGGTCCGAAGGCTGCACGGCTTTGTCGAGGGATTCTCGGAGGATTTCGGGAGCGAAGGACGTGGTGGTGTCCGACCCGGGCGCGCACTCGACCAGGCGGGGTGCGCCGCCGGCCCGGCTCACCTTGTACCCCTCGTGGATGAGGAAGGCGTTGAGCGCTCGCGTGACGTTGGTGACGGTGTCGGCGGGCTCGCCCAGATACTCCTTGCTGTCGGCGAGGCGGAGCAGGACGGCCTGCATGGCCTTCGGGTCTTCGCGGCGTTCGCGCAGACGGGTGAGGATCCAGAGCCGACGCGGAGTGCCGTCGTGAGGCGGAACCACGGGCCATCCGGCGCGGGTGAGGAACTTCGCGAGGCTCGGCCCGGACCTGTAATGGAGTTCGTCGTCAGCGCAGATGAGATGAGCAAGCTTTTCCAGAGTGTTGTCGTCGAGGGTGTGCATCATTGTCCTTTCGCGGGATGGATGCCGAGGCGATCGAGGAGAGCCCACAGGGGGCGAAGTGAGGCGTCGGGGTCGAGGAGGAAATCGCTCTCGCGGAGTCGCCAGAACGTCCATCCGGCGCGGCGGAGGATGCGCTCGCGCAGCAGATCGTTCTTCACCTGGTCGGGGCTGCTGTGCCAGTAGCGCCCGTCGCATTCCACTGCGAGACGCCCCTGTTCGCCGACGATGACGAGGTCGATGCGCATGCGGCGGCCGGCCGGATACTGCGGAACGACCTCGTATCCGCGTTCTCTGATCTTGAGGAAGACCTCCTGCTCGAAGAGCGAGTCGAACTCAGGGCGTTTGGTGTGCAGGTCGGCGTTCGCCAGGTGCCGGGGCGTCGTCTCGCGCGTCGGGGTGTCGAGCATGTGTTTCAGCAGCGATGCCCTGAGGTCCTCGCTCTTGAGCTGGGAGAGGGTCGTCGAGGTGAAGAGGATGAGCTGATCGCGGGCCCGTGTCGCCGCGACGTTCCAGCGCTGCCGCTCGAAGTCCGCCCCTCCCTGGATCCGGGGCGTGTCCACGGCGATCATCGACAGGAGGACGACGTCGCGTTGATCGCCCTGGAAGTCCGGTGGAGTACCGACCCTGATCCGGAGTCTTTCGCGGAGAGCCTGGTCGGGGAGATGCTCGTCGAGCAGTTGCTCGATGAGCCTGATGTGGCCGCTGCGTTCGCCGCCCTGCAGGGAGATGATCCCGAAGGTCTTCCCGCTGTAGGCGGGGTCCTCGATCATTGCTTTGAGTTCGGTGACGAGCCTCTCCGCCTCCGGTGGGTTGCGAAGGCTCTGTTCGTGCCCTTCTCGGTAGCCGTCAGGTACCTCCACGACGCGGAGCGGAGGAAGCCGGTCCATGCCGTACTGGCGCAGGGGAGTGAGCGACCCGTCGTAGAACATGCGCGACGACCAGTCGATGATCTCCGGCATGGACCTGTGGTGGTCGGTCAGCCGCTGTCCGCCCGGGAACCGTACGTTCATCAGCTCGTACAGGTTCGACTTCGGCGTGAGGTCGTGCCGGAACGCACTGGGTACGTCGGGCAGGTACTCCTCGATCCGTTCGTAGATCGGTTCGAGTTCTCCGCTGACCCGCATCGGCGGCGAGCACTGCTTGTCGTCTCCGACCACGATCACCTGGGGCGCGAGCCAGAGGAGGAACGCCGATTCGACGGGGAGCTGACTGGCTTCGTCGATGATGATCACGTCGAATGCGTCAGGCCGCGGCTCGATCGTCTCCGCGACCTGCCGGACTGGCATGACCCAGGCCGGCACTGCGTCGCGGGCGAGCCGCATGGCCTCCCGCGCACCCTGCCTGTGCCGACCGGCGTACCGGCCCTTACCGCGGCCGACCCTCTGCATTTCCCGGGCGAAGGAGCGAAGCGCCGAAGCCTCGCGGACGCTCATGCGCCGCAGGCAGTGCCACCAGGCCCGTTCGGAGGCGAGTTCGGCGGTGGTCCGCATGAGGGAGTCTTCAAGGCGGTCCAGGTTCCTCTGCAAGTCAGTGGCCGACTCGTTGGAGTCGGTGCGCATCGCTGCGGCCACAGCGGACCAGGCCCACGCCTCGGCGAGGGACTCCAGACGACAAGTCCAGTCGACCCCTGCTGTGGCCGAGGTGAGTTCGCGGGCGAGAGCAGGGTGTACGGAGGCCAGCCGACCGATGAGTTCGCGACGTCGCTCTGCCAGCCTCTGATCACGGACGCCGGCTTGCCAGATCCCGTATGCCGTCGTGTAGCCCGCGAGGTCTGATCGCGCAATGGCATGGGCGATCTCGCGGAGGAGTGGGTGGTCGTGCTCCGCCGACCGGGATCGGAGCGCATCGAGTTCGCGTTTTGCCCGAGCACGTCTCACATGCGCGGGTGCGGTCACGAAGCCCTCTGCGAGAGCCTGCCAGTCCCACGCGCCGTTCTCCTGGGCGGCACGGCGACGTGGCAGGTGACGGTGGAGATCACGGAGTGCTTCGCCGAAGCGGATCAGCTCCGCGAGGTCCGCTTCCCGTCCGACGAGGGCTTCGAGGTCCTGCGTGACGTCGGTGGGCATGGCGGTGACGACGCCGCTCCTCCGCCACCGATCGGTCAACCCGTCGAGAACGGCGAGCGCGCGAAGGGCTGTCGCAAGGACGTCGAAATCGTCGGGGACAGCGGGCTTCTGGCCGTCGATGAGGCAGCCGTCCAACATGCGCTCCGCAAGCCGTTGCTGAGGGCTCTTCTTGAACCTGCCGGTCAGCCCTCCCTGCTTGAGGTAGCGGCTGTAGGACTCCGCGGCTGAGGCGGCTTCGGCCGCCGTCGCGTCGTACGGCTCTGGAATCTGGAGGCGGCGGCCCGTCAGCCGCGCCAGAGCCCGAGCGGTCGGCGCGGCGGCCCGGGTGGCCTCCGACAGGTGCTTCCAAGTCGATACCTCTCCGCCACCAAGGAGCGACAGCGCCGCTGCTCCCTGCCATGAATGCGAGGGCCACGAATCGGGGGCTTCGTTGAGGCCAAGAGCCTCCAGGGCGCTGCACGCGCGCTCCCATAGGGTTTTCACCGCGCGGAAGGTGTCCTCGTTGAGGGAGCTGAGCTTTTCGGCGACGCGTGCTCCGACATCGCCGGGCGGCAGCATCTGATGAGCCGCTGAGACGATGTCGGAAAACTCATCGGGAGCCGGGAGAAAGCCGTTTCGCAGCGCGGGGAGCGGCTGCTCGTCCGGCACGCGGATATTGAGGAGCCGCGCGAGTTCCTGCGCCTCCTGCGCGTCCAGGGGGGCCTGAGCCGTGGGCCGCGGCATGACGCCTATCCAGGAGTGCGCGGCCGCGAGGTCGGCCACGCGCTCGGCGATGTCGGCGCGACGACCGCGGTACCCGGGCGCGACCTCTCCGAGGTCTGTGGTCTCCGCTTCGACGAGCTTCCACAGACGGCTGTGCGTATCTGCTATCTCCCTCTTCAGCTGGTCGCGCCGGCTCGCCAGATTTCGAACCTGTTGGAGGATCTCTTCCTGGTCCCGCTCGGCGAAGGCATCGGAAAGCGCTGTGACCGACCGGGTCAGTTCCTCGCCTCGTCTGCCGCGCTGGTCGTCCAGACGCACGCACAGCCGCTGCAACGGCTTGGGCAGCATGCCGTCGTCGAACAGGACGCCGAGCGCCTTGTCACGAGCGCTCGTCACAAGGACGCGCTTGCCCTCGGCCAAGAGCGCCGACATGAGATTGGCGATCGTGTGCGTCTTTCCGGTTCCGGGCGGGCCCTCGATGACGAGCACCGTGTCCTTGGACAGTTTCTCGAAGGCCAGGCGCTGCTCATCGTTCATGGGAAGCGGGAACAGTGGCTCCTCGGGAAGAGGCCGATCAACTCCATCGGTTCCCCGGGTCGTCCGGTGCCAGGCGAGGCGCTCTGCGGGCTCCATCGGGAACATCAGCTGAGCCCAGCCCAAGGGCGCCACACTGTCAGGACGGCTCAGCGAAGAGTGGATGCCCTGGTAGAACTCCACGAGCCGATTGCTGCTTCGCGGCCGGAGCACGAGAGCAGGCGAGAGGGACACCTGGGCGTGAGGCCCGCCGGTTTCAGGCTTCGACCAACTTGGCTCGAACCGGCATGGCGTCTCCAGTCCGTGGGAAGCCCATTTCTGAACGAGGGCCGTCGCATGATCGTCCAGAGGGTCGGAGATCTCGCCGAGAGTGCTTCGCACCGGCTCGACGCGTGAGCCGAAGTATCCGTCGAGTTCCGTGAGGAAGTACTGGTCCTCCAAAGCCGTTTCGCCTTCTTCACGAAGGTGCACGCTCACTCGACCAGTCTGCTTGTCCACCGAGATCTCGGCCGAAGCGGTGAGCAGGTGGCGGAAGACCTCGTCCCCGCGGGGCGAGCGCCAGCAGAGAAGCCCGACGCCGAGGACCAGTTCCTGGGTGTCGCTGTGGAGGTCCAACTGCCGGGCGGCGGCCGCGAGTTCTCGCCGGAGGCCCTCGCGGCGTTGCCGTGCGGTTTCCGACTCGGACCAACGGGACCAGCGAACGAACCACTCATCGAACCGCTTCTCACCGAGGTCGGCGGGCTTCTCGATCACCGGCATGCCCTCGGGCGCAAAGTCCGGGGGCCGGGGCCGCAGCAGCTTCGGCACCGTCGCGGGATCGGACCAGTCGCCGTCGACGCGGCCCTCGCATACGGAGGGAGGAGCCGGAGGGTGCTCGGCATCTTCCAGATCGAGTGCGAGGAGAAGCCCGCTCCGGCCCGTCGTCGAAAGCGACACACCGTTCGGGAGCTCCGCGAGCCACCAGGAATCGAGACCGCGCACGGTGCGGTTGAGCGGCTCGGCCGCGCGAACCAGCTCGCCCAGATAGCTGGCGAGACCGAGTGAAGCATCTCTGATCTTGGAATCGGACGGATCCACGAGGACCGCCTTTCGGTGGAGGGAGACCAGCCCTCCAGAATTCGAAAGACTCCGGTCAGCCGCAACGCAGTGGCCCGATCGGGACACCCAGGGTGAGATAACGCTGTCCTGCGAGAAAGTGGGGAAGCTCAGATCCCCTGTCAGGCGTAGAGCGGAGATCTTGAGATGCCCCTTCGTGGCGGGACCGCTCGCCTCAGTGCCACGGGTGACTTGAGATCGTCACGCTCTCGTGCCGGTGCGCGTGCAGCAGGCATGACAGCGGTGCTGGTCGTGGTTGCGGCCATGTGCTCGGAGCCCGAAGGGAGGCAGGGCTCGTGAGTAGACTTTGGGCTATGTCGGAGGGGTTGAAGGATGATGCGGACCACGAGGCGGTCGAGCGCTTCGTGTCAGTGTCCGAGCGTCGGCTGTCGCGTGAGGCGGAGCGGTCCTTGTGGTTGAACCGTGCCGTTGTGACGGAGCTGGAGTCCGACGCTGATCGTGTGTTGGGGATAGCCCGCCGCAATCTGGAGCGCATGCGGGGCAGAGAGGGGTGGGGACGCAACCCCTGGCTCGTGCGGTGGAGGATCGTCCTCGATTCAGGGGTCGACGCGGTGATCGAAGTGCTTTTGTCGCGTGACCCGGAGGCTGTGGAATTGCGACAGAACACGCCTTTTGCAGGAGTGCTGCCTCAGGAGGATCGTGAGCTCCTCCTCGCGGGGTTCGGCAGGTACTGGGCCCGCGTGAACAAGCAGTCCTCGGAGTCCACCGAGGCTGGTGTTGAGGCGTGAAGCGCGAAGAACTGTATGACCTACTGCTTCTGATCGGCAGGCTCGGCGGGGAGATCCTGGTGGTCGGAAGCCAGGCAATCCTTGCAGCGGTGCCGGAAGAGCGGCTTCCGCCTGAAGCAACGGCGTCCGTCGAGGTGGACGTGGCGTTCCTTGATGGTGACGAGGAAAAGTCGGACATCGTGGATGGTGCGCTCGGTGAGTACTCGCGTTACCACGAGGAACACGATGTTTACGCCCAAGGCGTCGGGTTGAATACGGCCAAACTGCCCGAAGGCTGGAGGCAGCGGCTTGTCCGATTCGAAGGACTGCCAGATGAAGTCGTCGCTTACGCCCCTGAACCGCATGACCTTGCCGCAGCGAAGGCGATTGCAGGCCGAGAGAAGGATGCGACCTACGTTCTGTCCTTGATCGCCGCAGGTGTTCTCGATCCGAACACGCTCTCGGAGCGCCTCGCCCATATGCCGGCAGAGGTGCCGCCGGAGATGATCGCCATGGTGCAGGGGCAGATACGCCATCTGCGATTCGGGGACGGGGCTACCGCCACTGAACCGCGTTCCTGAAATGGACTCGAAACTCTCCGCACTTGGCTTTGGCGTTCTCCTCCCATCAGGGACTGCCGGTCGACAACGACCCGTTCAACCCGAACCCGGCGCCCCCGTGGGCGGCCGTGGTGCTGCGGCGCGTCCAGTCGGTGCGGGTGCTGCGCACCACCGACCCGCCCGACCACACGATGCTGCGCCGCCGCGTCACCAAGGCGTTCACGCCGCGCCGGATCGCCGCGTGGGAGCCCCGGATCCGGCAGGTCGCCGACGAACTCGTCGCGCGCATGGCCGAGCGCGGCGGCCCCGCCGACCTGGTGCGCGACCTGGCCTCCCCGCTGCCCACGACGATCATCGCGGAGCTGATGGGCATCCCCGCCGAACGCCACCGGGACTTCAAGCGGTGGTCCGACCAGCTCATCGACGGGCTGTTCACCGGCGGCAGCCGCGCCGGGATGATGCGCGGGCTGGCCGCCATCAGCTGGTTCTTCCTCCGGACGGTGCGGCGTCGTCGCCGCGAGCCGGGCGACGACCTCATCAGCCTGCTGACCGCCGAGGGCGACGAGCCGCTGACCGCCCCCGAGCTCGTGACGTTCTGCGTGCTGCTGCTGGTCGCCGGCAACGAGACGACCACCAACCTGGTCTCCAGCGCCATGGTTGCGCTGTTCGCCCGCCCGGAGCAGTGGGCGCGGATCGTCGCCGACCCCTAGCTGGCGGAGGCGGCGGTCAAGGAGGCGCTCCGCTTCGACGGCCCCGCCCAGGGCCTGCTGCGGATCGCCACGACCGACGTCGTCGTGGCCGGGGTGACGATCCCGGCGGGCGCGCGGGTCCTGCCGCTGCTAGGCTCCGCCAATCGCGACCCCGCCCGCTGGGAGTCGCCCGACGAGTTCCTGCTGGACCGCCCGAACACCCGCGACCACCTGGCCTTCGGCACCGGCATCCACTACTGCATAGGCCACCTGCTGGCCCGCATGGAGGCCCGCGCCGCGCTGGAGGCCCTCGCCCGCCGCCTCCCCGACCTGTCCCCGGCCGGCCCGCCCACCCGTATGACCAGCCCCGTCCTCCGCGGCCTCCGCACCCAGCCCGTCCGCCTCTCCCCACCATGAACCCGACACCGACCGCCCCGAAACGCTCTCCACCGCGCCGACCGCCCGGACGCCGACCCGCTCAGGTGTTCCACGCCCGCCCCAGCCATAGCAGCCCATACCGCCCTGATAGCCTGCGGCGACTTCGGAGAGTAAAGAGGGTTTTGCCATGGCTCGTGTGCGCTGGTCTGCTTGCGTGGTGATCGGTGCCGCTCTGGTGGCGGGTACGCCCGGGACGGCGTTCGCAGGCACCGGGCTGCCCGCCGATCTGGCGCCCGAGCTGAAGCCGGCCGGGAAGGTCTTCACCTTCACCTCGCCCCGGACGTACCGGCTGTGGCTGACCAAGCGCGGCCAGATCTGCTACCGGATCAAGGTCGGCACCTGCTTCGACACCGCGCCGGGATGGACGTGGGGGCCCCGCGGCAAGCACGGAGGGGCCGCCGGGGTGTTCCGGGTCGGCGGTAAGGACGTGCTGGTCGGCTCCCTCAGGAGCAAGGTCGGGTCGGGTGCCGTGCTGGTCGGCAAGAAGGCGGTGAAGATCAGGATCCACCGGGCGAGCGGGACGAAGCGGTTCTGGTCGGCGCCGGTGACCGGCCGGGTGAACCTGGCCAAGGCCAAGCTCCGGTTGAAGGGCGTCAAGGGCCGCACCCTGGAGACGATCGGCTTGAACACCCTGGACAGGTACACGAGCCCGACCGTGCAGACCTCTTCCGTGCCGTTCTTCGACTACACCTCCGGCGGGGAAGAGGGCAGGGCGCGGCTTGCGATCGATGGATCCCTGATCCAGCTCACCACGGTCTCGGAATCGCAGGAGGGCACCTCCGAGCGCCTCTACTCCGGAGAGGCGATCACGGCGGCGGGAGCGTTCATGCCGCGGTTCTGGTGGTGGGGCGTGGCGGATGAGCGGGTCGCGTCCGCCGAGATCGTCCTGAACGACGGGCGGAGGTTCCCGGTGGTGTTGAAGCCGGTCGGCAGGCTCCAGGGATACTACGTCCACCTGCCCGAAGAGCGGGGCCTGCGCACTCCTGACAAGGGCGACAAGGTCATCGCCTACGACAACACGGGCAAGCTTCTGGATACCGTCGAACTCGACGACGAATCGTTCCGCCGCCGCTGAGCACCGAAAGCCGCCGAGATCCTCGGTCGAGGCCCTGCCCGTGGTCACCGGTGACGGCCTCGCTCCCGCCGCTCATGATCTGATGCTCAATACCGGCGGAGGTGGTGAATGCTCTACGAGATCGTGTTCAGAGGTCTGACGCTTGACCGGGACGATGTCGAAGACGCGCTGATCGAGGAGTTCGCGGCTGAGAGCCAGGAGCCGGTCACGGGAGCGGGGACTGGTACGGGCGGGTGCCACCTGGACCTGGAACTGCCCGACGACCTCATCGAGGACGCTGCGATCGAGCGGATCCAGCGGGTCCTGGCGGAGCTCGACGTCCTGGACGTCGCGCGGATCATCCCCCGCCCGTGACAGTCCGCAACCGGTGAGAGAGGCCCGGCCCCGAGCTCTGCGTCGGAGGCCGCCCTCCCACGCCGGAGCGGACCGATCGGATGGTCTTGGAAGCCGACGAGCTGGTGGATGTCGGTGCGGGCGCGGCCCGCTTCGGTGATCGGGAGGACGCCGCCATGGACGTGGTCGGAGTTCGTGCGCGCGGGTCTCGGCCGGACCGGTCGATCGTCTCCGCACGAGTCGGAAGCCGTCCGCCGTCGGGGTCATCGGCAGGGCAGGACGGGGCGTTGGGCGAGGATACGGCGGGCGCGTTCTCTGGAAAGGTTCTTCGAAGTCCAGCCGTCGGGCTTTTCCAGGTCGCGGGCGATCTCTTGGAGGGCGCAGGAGCGGCGGGGTTCGGGGAGGCGGTCCAGGGCGGGGACGGCGTCGGCGGAGAGGCCGTTGAGGTAGGGCACGACGACACGCTCGGCGTGGGCGAGACGGTCGACGTTGCGGGAGGCGATGAAACCGTCGGGGTTGATCAGGCCGAGGAGCAGGAGGCCGGCGGCGCCGGTGGCGGCGACCGCGCGGGGCAGCCAGTTCGCCTTCATCCGAATTCCGGCGACGGTGATCATCACGATGACCAGGCCGAGCCAGAGTTCGAAGGCGTGGACCCACAGGCGCAGACGGGTCCAGCCGGAGGACTCCTCGTAGAGGTAGAGGCGGCGCAGGGCGACCGCGACGACGACCAGCGTCAGCACGCACAGGGCGCCGAGCAGGAGGCGGATCAGAGCCGAGGAGGAGACGGGGCGGTGCCGGACCGCGACGGCGATCACGGCGAGGACCAGCACGGTGACGACGACCAGCTGGAAGAAACCCTGGCGGGCGTATGAGGAGTAGGACACTCCGGCCGGCAGGGCGGCGTGGTCGAGCAGGACCCGGGCCTGCACCGCGCAGAAGGCCAGGAAGAGCAGGTTGAGGGAGAGGAGCGGCACGGCCCAGGCCCAGCGGCCCGCAGGGGTGCCGGGGGCGGGAGCCAGTTCCTGGAGCCGGGGCGGCGTGATCGTGAGGTAGGCGAAGGCCAGCACCAGGCTGGTGATGATCAGGAACCAGAAGGTGCGCGCCAGGATCGAACCGAGGCCCAGGTCCGGGAGGAGCGCTGAGATCATCTCACTGAAGGCCGCGTCGGCGCTGGTCAGCAGGGCTCCGAAGACCAGAAGCAGCAGACCGGCCAGGCCCGCCGTGCGCAACGCGGCAGTTCCCGTGCCCCGACCCGCTTTGGCCGCCGAGGCGATGCCCCGGCTGGACCACGGAAGCATGGACACCAGCGCGCCCGGCAGGGTCAGCCCTCCGCCGATGACCTCGAACCAGCTCCGTCCGCCGACCAGCGCGTACGAGAGCAAGGGCAGCGCCAGCGCCGTGGTCAGCACGAGCAGCCAAGGAGCGTCGCGCAGGACGGGCATCAGCACCAGTCCGAGGCCCAGGGTCGCGAAGACCAGCCCGGTGCGGTTGCGCAGGGTCAGCCGGCCGCGCAGGACCGGCAGGAGCGCGAGCACCATGGCGACGGTCGTCAGGGCTGCCCCGATGCCGGGTTTGCCGTTCAGAAAGGTCGCTCCGGCGATTCCGGCCGCGCCCGCCGGCAGGAGCACGCGCAGCGTAGCCGGACCGGAAGGGGCGGGCCAGGCACGAGCGACCCGCTCGTCGGTGTCGTTCATGAACTGGGTCAGGGCCGGCGCGAGATCGCCGGGATGGGTTCCTGGCGCGGACGGTTGCGGCGTGGGTGCGGTCCAGTCGGTGGGCATGGCGGTTCTCCGGTGGTGAAGGGGGATGGTCACACGGATGTGGCAGCCGGTTTCGGTGTCGAGGACGGCGATGGTGCCGTGGTGGAGGTCGACGGCCCAGCGGGCGATGGCCAGGCCCAGCCCGGTGCCGCCGTCGGAGGAGCCTCCCCGGACGAAGCGCTCGAAGACCCGGGGACGCTCGGATTCGGGGATCCCGGGCCCTTCGTCGATCACCTCCAGGACCAGCTCGGTGAGGACGATCGAGGCCCGGACGGTCACGGCGCCGTCGGGCGGGCTGTGCCGGCAGGCATTGTCGACGAGGTTCGCCACGACCTGGAAGAGCCGGTCCCGATCGGCGTGGGCCGTCAGCCCGGCCTGTACCGCCAGGACCACGGGCGCGGAGGCGCAGACCTCGGCCAGGAAGTCCCGTACGTCGAAGTGAGTGAGCTCCAGCGGGACCGCTCCGGCGTCGACCCGTGACAGGTCGAGGAGCTGGGTCACCAGGCGTCCGAGCCGCTCGGTCTGGCCGACCGCGCCCTCCAGGACCGCCGGCGTGGCCGGGGTCACGCCGTCGGCAACGTTCTCCAGCACGGCCCGGAGCGCGGTGATGGGGGTGCGTAGCTCGTGGGAGACGTTCGCGACGAACTCGCGCCGCTGCCGGTCGACCTCGGCCAGGTCGGCGGCCATGGTATTGAACGCTTCCCCTAGCTCGCCGACCTCGTCATTGGAGGTGACGCGGACCCTCCGGTCGTACCGGCCGCTCGCCATGGAGCGGGCCGCTGCCGTCATCTCCCGCAGCGGCGCGGTCATCCCGTGCGCGATCAACTGGGTGACGGCCATTGACCCGAGCACAGCGACCGGCAAGGTGATTCGCCCCTTGAAGCCGATGTAGTAGCCCCATTTGACGAGCAACGCCGAGGTGAGCGCGGTGAACATCGCGATCACCCCGAATTTGATCTTGATCGACCGCAGCGGGTCGAGCGGGCGCGGCCAGCTCACTGCCGATCCAGCGCGTAACCTACGCCGTGCACGGTCCGGATCCAGGAGGTGCCCAGTTTGCGCCGCAGCGTCTTCACATGGGTGTCGATCACCCGGGAATCCGACGAACCCACCCAGTTCCATACCGCTTCCAGCAGGACGGACCGGGTCATCACGGTGCCGGGATTACGGGCCAGGCAAGCCAGCAGGTCGAACTCCGTCGGCGTCAGATGGAGTTCGGTTCCCTCCAGATGGACCCGCCGCGCGGCTTCGTCGATCTTGAGTTTCTCGGGGGCGACGGCGGCCGTCACAGCTGAGCGGCGCAGCAGGGCCCGGATCCGGGCGACCAACTCCCGCATGCTGAAAGGTTTGGTCACGTAGTCGTCGGCCCCGACGCCGAGGCCCACCAGAAGATCGGTCTCGTCATCGCGAGCGGTCAGCATCAGGACGGGGACCGGCCGGGCCGTCTGCACCTGGCGGCAGACCTCAAGGCCGTCGAAACCGGGCAGCATCACGTCGAGCACCAGGAGATCGGGCAAGAAGGAGGCCGCCACGGTCACCCCGGCGGGACCGTCGGCGGCCGTCGCGACCTCGAAACCTTCGACGATCAGCCGTTCGGCCACTGCCTGGACGATGGTCGGGTCGTCCTCGACGAGGAGAATGCGCTGCGCTGCCACGGAGGTGAGCGTATGAGACCCCTGCGGGGGCTTCGTGTGCCGAATGTGGAGATTTGGTGAAGCTCCACGCCCTACGGAGTCAGCGGCGTGGCACCAGGGCAGCACCGCCGCGGCCCCACCCTCCCAGCCGCAGACGGGGGTTCACTGCGGGCCGGACGTCTGCGGCCGCGCTTCGAGCAGGCTACGGGCCCAGCCGAAGGAGCTGGCAGGCGGCGGGTCGACCGCCGCCCATTCGGCTGCGGCCACCCGCTGCCACCCCTGGCCCTGCTCCTGGCCGTCCGGTTCATCTGGCTGCGCTACCAGACCGGGTGGGGCATGGTGAGGCGGGTGATGAGAGTCCAGGCTGTGCGCCTGGACGGAGACGTCCAGCCCGCATCCCGAGGCGAGCCCCCGCACGGCCGCGACCAGGTCGGGCGGCGACGCAGGACCGGCCGGTCGACCCGGTTCGGACGAACCGCGTGAGCAGCGGGAACACGACCGGGCGAGGCCCACGAGGCACAGCACGGCATCCACCGGTAGGCCGAGGGCCCAGACCGGCAAGGTCAGCAGGATCGAGCAGCCGCGCGCGGCGTGCGCGCCGGTCCGCGCCGCAGGCGGAGGTCGTCGGGGGTGAGGTCGGGGCGGAGGGCGTGCCGGGCTCCGTCGAGGACGGCCTGGGCCAGGTGGGTGAAGTGCTCGCGGTGATTGCGGGGTCGGACAGCTGACGGACGAGCAGTGCGCGCAGGAGGTGCTGGAGGCCGGTCCAGGGTAGCGATCACTTCCGAAACGGAGACCCCCGATGACGGCTCTTGCCGAACCTCCCGATGACGGCGCACCTGGGATGAGTGAGTACGAGAGGCAGGTGTGGGATGGGCTCAATGAAGACTGGCAGCGCCGGGAGAAGCGGCGCGGTCTGCCGGGCTAGGCGAGTACCGCGCTGGAGCGCACCGGTGAGTTCGCGGGAAGCACGGCGAGCCGGGTGTCGGGTGCGGTGCCGGAGACGGTCAAGGAGCCGCTCCGGCGCGCGGGCGAAGCGGTCGCCGCCAGGCTCTGCGGCCGGCGCTCGCGGGGGCCGTGGCCCTGCTCGAACTCGTCAACGCCAAGGACCCCGCTGAGGAGGAGTTCATTCGGAAGCTCGTGCACCGGTCCTTCATGGCACAGGCCGCCAAGGCCAAGCCGCCTGCATGACGCCGCGCGGGCGGCGCACGCGGTGAAGGGACGGGTCAGGTGGTCGGAGAAACTGCGGGCGGACCACCATCTCCTCGCCGCCCTTGAGAAGCTGATGAAGCACCTGGGCCCGGCCGGTGCGCGCGTGCCGGTGCAGAAAGACCCGCTTCCTGTGCGACAAGTACGGGCTACCGGCGCCTGCCGCCTCCCCGCAGTAATAAGCGATCTGCCCGGAATGTCAGACAAATTGCAAATGGTACAGTTTTGGGAAATGGGAGCGCGGACCTGTCGCGGTGGGGCGGGATATGCCGGAGGCGCCGGGAAGAGATCGTCTTGGGTTGTGAGCTGTTCCTTTGTTTTCGCAGGTCGGATGGGTGTAGAACTGACCTGATCGTCGCGGTGGGCGAGTAGCCGTCTGCGCATTCCGCGTCAATGGAGAAGCGGAGGGGAAGATGCCGAACACCCGGGAGCCGCTCGACCCGCGTGAGTCGATGTGGCACTGGCTCGCGTTCCAGTTGCGCTATCTGCGCGAGACGAACGAACTCACCCTCGACCAGGTCGGCGCGTTGATCGTGGCGGCCAGGTCGACGGTGTCGAACATCGAGGCCGGTCGGCTCCGCATTGATGAGAGGCAGGCCTTCAAGCTGGACCAGCGCTACGGCACGGGTTTCATGCTCCAGCTCCTGCTCTACTACGCCCGCATGGGCCACAACCCGGAGTGGATCCAACGGGTTTCCGTCTATGAGGCAGAAGCCCGCGTCGTAAAGATCTACAGCGGTTCCATGATCCCCGGTCCCTTGCAGGCCGAGCGCTATATCCGCGCGCTGCTCGCCGAGTGGGGAGAGGGAGACATTGAGGAGAAGGCGGCCTCGTAGCTTGCCCGGCAGGAGGTGATCCTCGGTAGGGAGGACCCTCCCTGGGTCTGGGTGATCTTCGATGAGGTGGCCCTGCGTAATCCCATCGGTGGTCCGGACGTTATGCGCGAGCAGTTGGAGCACCTGCTCAAGATCACCGAGCTAAGGCGCGTCTCTGTGCGTGTGCTCCCCGAGAGGTGCGGAGCTCATCCGGGCTTGGCCGGAGCCTTCCGCGTGCTCACACTCAAGACGCGCGATGTGGCCTACGCCGGGGCGCAGCGTGGCGGCCGTCTGATCGAGGAGCCCTCCGAGGTCGAGGAGTTCTCCGTGGACTTCGACCGGGTCTCAGCCAAGTCCCTCAGCGAAGACCTGTCCCGGGAGCTGATCGAACGTAGTCTGAGGAGCTATGACCGAGACTCAATGGCGTAAGAGCTCCTACAGCACGACCGTCAATGACGAGGTGTGCGTAGAGCTGGCCCGCTTCCCCTCCGGTGTCGGCGTCCGCGACTCCAAGAACCCCGACACCTGCCTTCTCACCCTCACTCCGCGCCAGTTCGCCTCCCTGACGGCTCGCGTCAGGTCCGCGCGGCAGCACTGACCCCGAACCGGGAGGGCACCGCCCGGCGATGCTCTCCCGACCTCCGAACGGCACGACTCGCCGCGCGTCGCGCCCGTCCGCATCCGGCCGCGCCCGTCTCGCATCGCGGCGAAAGAATCCCTGGTCAGGCCCTGCCGGCACCAGGCACCCGCGGCGACGCCCATCGCACCCGCGTGGGAATCTCTCGAACAGGGATGCGACCGGCCCCCGCCATGGGTTAGCGTCGCCCCAAGCAAGGAGCCCGGGATCGCGCCTGGGCCACCGCTGATCTCTTCCAGGCACGGAGCGTCGGATCGCGCCCTCGCCACCGCCTGATGCCCCACAGCGCCTTCTCCCCGTTCGTCTTCGACGCCGCACGTGCCTTTCGGCATGCCCGGCCAGGAGGTCACCCATGACGATCTACTCCCAGCACCCGAGCCGAGGCAAGGTCCAGATCCTCGCCACCTACCGCACGACCGACGGCCTCACCTCCGAGACCGTCACCAGCGTCGCCACCCCGTCCCTCGCCGCCCCGATCACCGACGCCCTCAACCGCGTCTCGGCCCTCGCAACGGTTCCCATCAGCACCCCTGACAAGCGCGGAGACCGGTGGACGACCCACCCGAGCGACCACCTCGCGTCCCTGGCAGATCCCGGCACCCGCGAAGCCCTGCTGAAGGGCGCACACAGCCTCTGGTACGAGTACGTCCGCGCGCTGCTCCACCACGCGCTCGCCGACCTCGACGCGGCGACCGCCGACGCCCCTCCGCCGGTCCGCACCGCGATCACCGCCGAACTCCAGACCGAGGCAGCGCACCTGTACGAAGCGTTTGTCGAGGAAAGTGGGGGCATTCGAGCGCCGAGGGCCCCTGGCCGACGCCTGTGGGACTCCTCCTCTCCCTGCATCCTCTTCACCGACACTCGCGCCGACCCGCGCGATGTGACTCAGGAGTACCTCGACGAGCTTGAGCGCACCGTCCCGCGGGAGCGCCTCGCCTCGGCGGTCGAGGACCTGTGTCTGCTCGTGTCCGCCCACGCGCTCGCCCGCACCCCAGAGGCGTTCCTGGAGCCGCACGGCTTCCAGATCGACATCGAAGGCCCCGAAGCGTACGGCCACTACCTCGTGATCAGCGCCCCGGCGCCCGACGGCCTCGGCCCGAGCACCTGGCAGGCGAGGATCGGCTTCTGGATTCCCGACCCGCGGTCCGTCCCGGGCTTCGCAGACGACGAGCACGAAGGCGCTGTCGGCTCAGATGTCCTCACCTGCCGTCTCTCCGAGCCCCCCACCCCGTCCCGCCTGGCCGACCTGCTCTCCCGTGTCGCGGCCACCCCCGCCCTCCTCGACACCTGGGCGACGACCCCCGTAGGCAGCCCGCTCCTCGGAACGGACTTCGTCGTCACCCACCGCGAAGACGAGTAAGAACTTCTAACAAAATATGTCTATCGGGCGACGTGTGGTGACGTTCTGGTGTTGCATCCGGTTCGTGCGTAGAAGTGAGCAGCCGCCGTGGATCGTGGCGGACGGCCTGTGGGAGCGGATCGAACCGTTGCTGCCGAAGGTCGTGCGGACGGGTGCGGGCCGTCCCCGCTTGGACGATCGGAAGGTCCTGTGCGGG
>NZ_BAAGPQ010000031.1:0-81796 GCF_054783995.1 Actinocorallia aurea | reverse complement strand
ACGAGGCCGGCGTGTGGGACGAGCTGCATCAAGCCCTGTTGGTGGAGTTGAACGGCGCACGGAAGCTGGATTGGTCACGGGCGGTGATCGACAGCAGCCACATCCGGGCGCTGAAGGGTGGCCCAAAACAGGAAGGAGCCCGGTCGACCGAGGTCGAGCGGGCTCCAAGCACCACGTCCTGACCGACGGCAACGGCATCCCCCTAGCGGTCTCGCTGGCCGGCGAGAACCGCAACGACGTCACCCAGCTACGGGACTGTTCGCCGCTGGGTCAGACATCACGAAATCAGGCTGTAGTACTAGGCCGTGTCCGGTGAGTCTTGGTGTTCGGCTGAGGTGGATCACGGATACGGGGTGTGATGGCGTGCATGGTGCGTCGTCATGAGCTGACCGATGCCGCCCGGGCGAGGGTGGAGCCTCTTCTGCCCGCTCAGGCGGCCCGTGGGGGCCGGTGGCTGGATCACCGGACCGTGTTGAACGGGATCTTGTGGAAGCTGGTGACGGGGGTTCCGTGGCGGGATCTGCCGGAGCGGTATGGCAACTGGAAGACGGTCTATGAGCGTTACCGCCGATGGGCAGGTGATGGGACGTTCGACCGGCTGCTGGAGCACGTCCCGGTCCATGACGACGCGATCGGCCGCCTCGACTGGAGCGTGAGCATCGACTCCACGATCGTGCGAGCCCATCAGCACGCGGCCGGCGCCCGCAAAAAGGGGAACACGGCGGGATAAACCGGGAGGCCCTCGGCCGGTCCCGGGGCGGGCTGACCAGCAAGATCCACCTCGCGGTCGACGGCCGCGGCTTGCCCCTCGCCCTGGTCGTCACCGGCGGGAACGTCAACGACTGCACGGTGTTCCCGCAGCTCATGAACACGCTGCGGGTGCCGCGGCCGGGCGCGGGAAGACCCCGCACCCGCCCGCCTTCGACCCCGCCGCCTACCGGCACCGCAACGTCATAGAGCGCTGCATCAACCGGCTCAAGCAATGGCGCGCCATCGCCACCCGCTACGACGAACTCGCCCACCACTACCAAGCAGGCATCACGCTCGTCAGCGCCCTCCTCTGGATCAACCAAGATCCACCGGACACGCTCTAGCCCCGCAGCTTTTACGGATGGGGAACCGCCGGGACACGCCGAAGAAACACGCGCGGCCCATCTATATCTGTCAAGCGACAGGAATTAGCCGACGTGCCTTTTCCCCGTGTTCTCCGAGAAGGCGGAAAAACAACAACGGCGGTCGATTTCGTGCACGGCCGTAATCCCCGTCCATTATCACGGTCGAATTACCCGGCGGTAATGGAGCCTTCCAAGCCGTTAGCCGATAAGATCGAGAAATTCGTTCACCGCCGGATTGGCCCCCTGCCCGGCGTTCGGCCAGCTCACCCCCGACCCCCCTCAGTGGAAGAAGGCCCGAAGAACCATGCGATTCCTCCCCCGACTCCGGACGGGCGCCGTACTGGGCGCCCTGCTGCTGGCCGCCTCGCTGACGGGTTGCGGCTCCGACGCCAAGAACAGCGCGTCCGGCGAAACGATCACCCTCGGCTTCTCCGCCTGGCCCGGCTGGTTCCCGTGGCAGGTGGCGGGTGAGAAGGGGCTGTTCGCGAAGAACAACATCAAGGTCGAACTGAAGTACTTCGACTCCTACACCGACTCGCTCCAGGCCCTCGCCAGCGGAGCGATCACCGCGAACAGCCAGACCCTCAATGACACCCTCGCCTCGGTGTCGGGCGGGGCCAAGCAGACCATCGTTCTGGTCAATGACAATTCGACCGGCAACGACCAGATCATCGCCGCCCCTGGCATCAACTCGATCGCCGACCTCAAGGGCAAGACGGTCTCGGCCGAGCAGGGCACCGTCGACCACTACCTGCTGCTGCTCGCACTGAAGAAGGCCGGGCTCAGCCCGACCGACATCACTTTCAAGCCGCTCACCACCGACGCCGCCGCCGCCGCGTTCGCCGCCAAGCAGGTCGACGCCGTCGGCGTGTTCGCGCCGTTCACCACGACCGCGCTCAAACTGCCCGGCAGCAAGGCGATCGCGACGTCCAAGGACTTCCCCGGCGCGATCCCCGACCACCTCGTGCTGCAGAACTCGTTCGTCTCGGCGCACCCCGAGCAGGTCCAGGGCCTGGTCCAGACGTGGTTCGACACGCTGAAGTGGATCAAGGAGAACCCGGCCGAGGCCATCCAGATCATGGCCAAGCGGGCGGGCGTCTCGGAGGCCGACTACAAGTCCTACGATTCCGGCACCACGATCTTCGACCTGAAGGAGAACGTCTCGGCGTTCGGCACCGGCACCGCGCCGACCAACCTCGACTACCAGGCCAAGGAGATCTCCTCCTTCCTGGTGTCGACGAAGCTCGCCGACACCGAACCGTCCCTGGACGGCCTGTTCGACGCGAAGTTCGTGGAAGCGGTCAAGCAGTGACCACCGCCCTCAGGCAGCACCGGACGCCGCTTCCCCGGCGGCGTCCGGCCCGCACCCTGCCGGCGCTGCTCACCCTGGGCGCGCCGGTCCCGCCGCGCGCGGTCTGGCTGCTGCGGGCCGCCTCCGTGCTCGTGCCGTTCACGCTCTGGCTGCTGGTCAGCGAAGCGGGCTGGGTGCAGGCGGAGTTCCTGCCCACCCCGTCCGCGACCTGGTCGGCGGGCTGGGAGATGGCCAAGTCGGGGCAGCTCGCCGACGACGCCTGGGCCAGCTCGTCCCGGATCCTGTGGGGGTTCGGGATCGCGACGCTGATCTCCGTCCCGCTCGGCATCCTCATGGGCGCCTACCGGTCGGCGCACGCCGCGCTGGAACCGGTGATCGGCATCCTGCGCTACCTGCCGGCCAGCGCGTTCATCCCGCTGCTGGTGATCTGGCTCGGCATCGGCGAGAGCTCGAAGATCGCGCTGCTGGTCATCGGCGTCGTCTTCTTCAACACGCTGATGACGGCCGACGTCGTCAAGGTCGTCCCGCGCGACCTGCGGCAGGTCTCGGCGACGCTCGGCGCCCGCCAGAACGAGATCCTGCGCCGGGTGATCGTGCCCTACGCCCTCCCCGGCATCCTGGACGCCCTGCGCGTCAACTTCGCGGTGGCCTGGAACCTCGTCGTCGTCGCAGAGCTGATCGCGGCCGAGTCGGGGCTCGGGTACCGCATCGCCCGCGCGGGCCGGTTCCTCCAGTCCGACAAGATCTTCGCCGTGCTGATCGTCATCGGGATGATCGGGCTGGCGATCGACGTCCTGCTGAGACTCCTTCGCGACCGGATCGGAAGGTGGCAGCCATGAAGCGCCTGGCCATCACGGGTGTCTCCCGTGACTTCGGCGGAGCACTCGCCCTCGACGGCATCTCCCTGGAGGTGTCCGCGGGCGAGTTCGTCTGCATCGTCGGCGCGAGCGGATCCGGCAAGTCGACGCTGCTGTCGCTGATCGCCGGACTCGACGTCCCCAGCCGGGGGACGATCACCCTGGACGGCCTGCCCGTCGAAGGGCCCGGCCCGGAACGCGGCCTGGTCTTCCAGACCGGCGCCCTGTTCCCGTTCCGGACCGTCGAGCAGAACGTGGCGTTCGGCCTCGAACCGCTCAGGATCAGCAAGGCCGACCGGCGCGAACGCATCGCCTGGTACCTGGCCGAGCTGGGCCTCACCGGCCTGGAGAAGCGGCTGCCCAAGGAGCTCTCGGGCGGCCAGCGGCAGCGGGTCGCGATCGCCCGCGCGCTGGCGTGCGAACCGGAGGTGCTGCTCCTGGACGAGCCGTTCGGCGCGCTCGACTGCCAGACCAAGGACGACATGCAGGTCTTCGTCCGCAAGGTCTGGCAGGACACCGGCACCACGATCGTCATGGTCACCCACGACGTGGAGGAGGCGGTCTTCCTGTCGCAGCGGATCGTGGTCCTGGCGACGTCGCCGGGCCGGGTCGCCGCCGAACTCCCGATCACCCTCCCCGACCAGCGGGACCTCCCGCTGAAGCTCACCCCGCATTTCCTCGACCTGCGCGCCAAGGTCGAGAGCCTGGTCCGCGACCACCGCTCGCCCTCCTACGCCTGACCGTTCCTGAGCACTGTCCAGGAGTGTCCTCCCGGGGTCAGTGCGCCTGTCCCGAACGGTGTTGGACAGACTGGTCCCCTGCTTTCACGCGCCCGGTGGAGCAGCGGATCGTGTCCGCTGTCCGGTCCGGGTGGGGCGGGGTTCCTCGCGCCTGGGGTCGTGGTGCCGGGCCTGGGCGGTCCGATGCCTCGCGTCATCGCTCTGGTGGTGCGGGGGCGGTGCCGTCCGTCGCCGGGCGCCATGGCCTTGGGCGCGCCGTCCGATCACGAGGCTTGCTGCCTCGTGTCGGCTGGTCTTGCGTTCCGGTGTGCTGGTGGGCTGCTGCCAGTGCTGGGCTCCCCACCGGCTGGTGTAGGCCGCATCGACCGCCACCAGCGCGATTGCGTGTTCGGCGGCCATCGACACCAGCCGGGCCTTCAGCCGGCCTGTCGGGATCCCGTGGACGACCTGCCGCAGACGCCGCCTGCCGTGCCTTTCGCGGGACTTGACGTCGCCGAAGTCGAGATCCTCGATGGCGATCGCGGCGACGCCGAGACGCCGCGCCCAGTGCAACAGCCCGGTCAAAGCGTGGCGAAGCTGGGCGTCCCGGTGCGAGGCGGTGCCCGTCAGGTCGTAGGGGAACCGGCGGGCTTCTCCGACCGGGTTGCCGCGCACGTCGAGGTGCCAGGCGGCGAGGTGGTCGGCATTGGTGTCGACCCCGACCACACCGCAGGCCAGCGCCGCCTCCAGCGGGATCGTCTGCACGGGCGGGCGCTGCCAGGACGCGTCCACGTACCAGCGGCCCCGTGCGGGGTCCAGGTGGATGCGGTAGGCCACCGCCCGATCGGCCTCCACCCGATCCACCCACTCCCGACCCCTATACGCGAAGGAGACTCGGGCGGACAGTGTGTAGCGGCCGTGGGGGGCGTTCGCGAGACCGGCCAGCGGGGCGGGCAGTTTGATCGACACCTGCCCGTCAGGGGTGATGCGCAGGGTTTCGTTGCCGTGCCGTTTGCCGGTCTCACCGTCGGGCGGACAGGAACCAGCGGGCCGCCTCCCACCGAGCGCGCCACTCCTGCTCACTCAACCCGGCAGCCTCCAGATGATGCCGGGAACGAGCCAGTGCCTTTCCGCCCCGCACCACCCGCACCCTGCCCTCGGCCCGATCCGCTGCGACCTGCGCCCGGCGTTGCTTCAAGACCGTCAGGCGTCGGGACTTGCCGAACCACTCCTGAGCCGACCGGTAGCCGCCCGGCACACCCCGGGCGCCTTTCTGTCCGACCGGCAGGGCGAGGCGGTGGCTGATCGTGGTGATGGCGGCGTCGAGGGTGGTGATGTGGGCGGTCTGGGAGCGGCGGGCCAGCGCCCACTGATCATGGGAGGCCTTGGTGATCGCACCCGCCCACCTCGACGACGACCCCCCGGTAAACTCCCGCTTGCGCTCCGCCCACCGCTGCGCGCTATGGCCCAGCCCATCGGCGCAACGCGCCTTCAGATCCCGGGATGCGAGGGATCCCAGATGCGCGCCGACCCGCCGCAACACCTCCTCATCGGCCGCGGCGAGGCCTTTCAAACGGGTCCGCACCGACACACCACAAGCCTCGGAGACCACGAACGGCCCGGCCATCGACCGCAGCGGCACCGACCCACCCAGAGCAGACGACCCCCTTCACCTGGCCGAAGTCACTGAATGTGATCGATCGAGAACCTACTCCCGATGCCAGGGCCATGTCCGGGAAACCGGACAACACACAGCCCATGCCATGCCGCCGGAACCAGCGACCGCACCCCGACCCGGGGACACCACGACCAGCACCACCGACACCACGAACACGACCTTGTAGACGCTTCCGAACACTCCTGAACACTCAGCGGGCAACAGTTCAATACCCTCCGGCGGCGCCCACCGTTCCACGGGACAAAACCGTGCCCCCGCCGCCGGAACGCACGAAGAGCCCGCCTCCCCGAGGCGGGCTCTTTCGCGAACGCGGGACGTCAGTGCCGTTCGGCCTGGATGAACCGCGGATCGAACAGGTCGTTCAGCGACGCCTTCATGGGGGAGAGCTGGTTGTCGACCAGGAACTGCGACAGCGACCGCGCCTGGAACGGCAGGCTCGTCGCCGTCGCGGTGTCCGACCGGAACGCCTCGACGTTCTGCTGCAGCGTGAAGATCGAGGTGCCCGAGTCGTAGGAGGTGTAGTCGGCCTCCGACACGCCCGCCCGCTTCGCCATGATCCGCAGCGCCTCGGCCCGGTGCGTCTTGATCCAGTCGAGCGTGTCGAACCAGGTCGAGACCATCGCCTGCACCTTCTCGGGGTGCTTGCGCAGGAACGCCCCGGTGACGACGAGCAGGTCGGGGATCGCCCCCGGGAACTCCTTGGACGTCGCGATCGCCTTGCTGTCCTCGAGCTGCAGGGCGGTCGTCGTGAACGGCGCGAACACCCCGACGGCGTCGAGTTTGCCCTGGTTGAAGGCCTCCGCGGCGGCGTCGGTCGCCATCGGCTCGAACTTGACGTCCTTGAGGCTGAGCCCGGCCCTGCGCAGCGCGAGCGTCAGCAGGTAGTGGTCGACGGTGCCGGCCTCGGCCGCGACCCGCTTGCCCTTCAGATCGGAGATCTTGGTGATGCCGGGCCGGGCGATGATCTGGTCGTTGCCGGTCGAGTTGTCGTTGACCAGGACGGCCGTGAGCCGCGCCCCGTCCGTCACCGCGGTGAGCGTGTCGTTGAGGGTCTGGCTGTTGGCGTCGATGTCGCCGTTGGTGAGCGCGGTCAGGCTGTCGGTGTAGTTGTCGTACCAGCGCAGCTCGAGTTTCAGGCCGTGCGCGGCGAAGAAGCCCTTCTCCTGGGCGACCTGCCAGGGGAACCAGCCGGGCCAGGCGCTGAACCCGAGCGTCACCGGCCGCTCCTCGGCCTCCGGCGTCTGGCCGGGGAGCATCGAGCAGCCGCCGAGGGGGAGCACCGCCAGCAGGACCGCGGCGGTCAGCGACCGGGTGGAACGGAGCATCCTGGCCTCCTAGCGGGCGTTGAAGATCACGCTGTCCAGCAGCGCGATCAGGACGTGTTTGACCGATTCGCGGTTCCGGGCGTCGCACAGGACGACCGGGGTGCGGTCCGCGATGCCCAGCGCCTCGCGGATCTCGTCCAGGTCGAACCGGTCGGAGCCGGGGAAGTAGTTGACGCCGATCGCGATCGGGATCTGCGCCTCCTCGAAGAAGTCGAGCGCGGGATACGCCTGGTCGATGCGGCGCGTGTCGACCAGCACGATCGCGCCGATCGCGCCCTCGATCAGGTCGTCCCAGAGGAACGCGAACCGCTCCTGGCCGGGCGTCCCGAACAGGTACAGCACGATGCGCTCGTCGACGGTGATCCGGCCGAAGTCGAACGCGACGGTCGTCGTCGACTTCGCCTCGACACCGGTCGTGTCGTCGACGCCCGCCGAGATCGACGTCATCGCCGCCTCGGTGGTCAGCGGCTCGATCTCGGAGATCGCGCCGACGAACGTGGTCTTCCCGACTCCGAAACCGCCCGAGACGATGATCTTCGCCGAGACGATGGAGGTGAGGGTTTCAGAGTGACCGAACACCTTCCCGGATCCTTTCCAGCAGGGCCAGCGAGAGGTGGCCGTTCAGGCCGGCCTGCTCATGGACGGTGAGGTAACGCTCGGCCAGCAGGTCGGCGATCAGCACCCGGGTGACGCCGAGCGGCACCCCGAGGCTCGCGGCGATCTCGGCGACCGACAGGGGCCACTGGCAGACCTCGACGATCCGCCGGCGTTCGAAGCTGAGCGGCGCCGACAGGGCCGCGGGGATGGCGGTGACCAGCGTCTCCACCCGGAGCCGGTCGTCGGCGGGCCGGGTGCGTCCGCCGGTGACGATGAACGGCCGGACGAACTGCTCGCCGGGGCCCTCGTCGGTCGGGACGGGCACGGTCGGGGGAGTGCCCGGCACGGCGGGCTCCGGCCCCTTGCGGTGCTCGACCGTGCCCGGCGGCCGGGGCGGCTCGTCGCGCCGGCCGTCGTTCACCGAAGAACCTCGTTCTTCAGCTCCGCGACGATCTCGGGCGTGAGGAGGGCGCCGAACCGCTCGCACAGCACCGCGATCTCGTGGCCGACCAGGCCCAGATCGCATTCGGTGGTCGCGACGACGCCCAGGCAGCTCCCGTCGGAGATCGACGAGACCAGCAGGAAGCCCCGCCGCATCTCGATCATCACCAGCTTGAGGCCGTCGAACCGGTACCGGTGGGACGCCGTCCGCGAGAGGCTGACGAGCCCCGAGATGATCGCGGCCAGGGGTTCGGCGGTCGGCCGGTCGAGACCGTCCGACATCGCCATCAGCAGCCCGTCGGAGGAGACGGCGACCGCGTCGGTCACCCCGTCGGTCTCCTTCACGAACCGGCCCAGCAGCCAGTTGACGTTGCTGATGTCCTGCGCGGTTTGGGACATGGCGGGGGCTCTCCTCCATCACTGCGGCTCATCGCCGGTGCGGGTGTCGGCGTTGTTGTAGCCGAGCCTGAAGCTGTCCAGCATCTGCCGGACCTCGCCGGGCGTCCGGTCGGGACGCGCCGGGGGACGGGGCTGCTCCGGCGTCGCGGGACGTTGCGCCGCCCCGGCCCGCCGGGTGCCGGGGGTGCGGGGCTGCCGCTTGAGCAGCCCGTTGCGGGTCGTTTTGGGGGCGGCGTGCCGGGGCCCGCCGCCGGGCTGGCCCTTGGCGAGCGGACCGGCGAGCGGACCGGGCGCGAACGGCGTCCCGCCGGTGGAGCCGGGCGGCTGCGGCGGCATCCCGCCGGAGTACGGCCCGTTCGGCGGTTGCGCCGACAGCGCTCCCGGCGGCACCGCGGGATGGGCTCCGCTGCCGTGGGACGCCGGGTACGCCCCGCTCGTCTGGGAGCCGCCGGGGACGGCCGGGTACGCCCCGCTGCCGCCGTTCTGCGCCGCTCCCGGGTAGATCCCGTTCGGCCCGGTGCCGGGCTGCGCACCGTCCGTCTGGGAGCCGCCGGGATAGACCCCGTTCGGTCCGGTGCCGGGGTTCGCGGCGCCCGGCTGCGCGCCGTTGGGGGACGCCGGGTGCGCGGGCCCGGAGCCGTTGGACGACGGGTGGGGCCCGCTGCCGTTCTGCCCGGACGTCCGGTCGCCGGGGATCGGCGCGCTCAGGTAGGCACCCGAGGTGTGCGGCCCGACCCCGGCGCTGACCGGCACCTGCTGCCGCGGCTCGGGCGCCGGCGCGGCCGACGGCTTGCCGGGCTGCTCCAGCAGCGACGTCGGGATCACCACGCGGGCGGTGACGCCGTTGAGCGGCGAGTCGTGCAGCCAGACCTTGATGCTGAGCCGCTGCGCGAGCCGGCCGACCACGTAGTGGCCGAGGTCGCGGGTCGGGCTGACCAGGAAGCTCTCCTCGCCGGCGAGCCGGGCGTTCGCGATGGCCATCGCCTCGGCCGTCATCCCGAGCCCCTGGTCGACGATCGCGATGTGGTACTCGTTCCCCGCCGAGCGGGCCTGCACCTCGACGGCGAGGTCCGGCGGCGAGAAGGCCAGGGCGTTCTCGACGAGTTCGGCGAGCAGGTGGGCGATCTCGGCGGCGGCCGCGCCCTGCACCATCGCCTTGTCGGCCCGGCGCAGCGTCACCCGGCGGTAGTCCTCGACCTCCGCGAACGCCGACCGCAGGACGTCGCCGACCGACACCGCGGTCGACCAGCGCCGCGGGCTGTGCTCCCCGGTGAGGATCAGCAGCGATTCGGCGTTCCGCCGCATGCGGGTGGCGAGGTGGTCGAGCTCGAAGAGGTTCGCCAGCTGGTTGGGGTCGGCTTCTTCCTTCTCCAGGGCGGAGATGAAGCCGAGCTGCCGGCGGACCAGGTTCTGGTTGCGTCGGCCGAGGTTGGCGAGGGATTCCGAGGTGTTGTACCGCATGACGGCCTGCTCGACCGCCAGCCGGACGGCCGTCTTCTGCAGGTGGTCGAGCGCCACCGCGACCTCGGCGAACTCGTCGTCCCGCTGGGCGAGGACCGATCCGGCGATCACGTGCTGCATGACGGCGCCGGGGTCGTCGGCCGCCTGGACGCGGGCGACGGCCTCGGGCAGCCGCCGCTCGGCGACGTCGTGGGCCTCGCCGGTCAGCATCGTCAGCGGGCGCATGATCGACCGGAAGGTGTACAGCCAGAGCAGCAGCGCGACGATCAGGCAGGCCAGTGCGAGCAGCGAGTACAGGAACAGGCCGCGGTCGGCGTCGCGGTGGATGCCCGCGACCCGCTGCCGGATGTCGTCGCCGAGGTCCCGCTGGATCTCGCGCAGGTCGTTGCCGATGGTCGTCATCGCGGCCGACCACTGCGGCGAGCTGAGCTTCAGCGGGCTGCCGTCGGCGCCGAGCAGCGCCTTCTGCTCGAAGTTCTCCGCCAGGCCCGCCTGCGACGTCTTGAGCGCCGCGGTCAGGTCGCTCTTGCGCTGCTCGGACGCCGTCTGCGAGAACCGGTCCAGCGCCTCGATCTTGGTGGCGCGGACCTCGGTGAAGCGCAGGTAGTCGTTCTGGGTGAAGTAGCCCTGGGCGAAGACGCCGCTGAGCTGGCTGCGCTCCAGGGCGACGGCCTCCTTGGCCTCACCGAGGGAGTGCAGGCTCTTCAGGTCGAGGCGGAGCGCCTGGTCGCTCTGGCCGAGGTCGCCCTCGGTGGAGAACCCGTTCAGCTTGACGATCGCCGAGGTGTAGAAGTCCAGCATCTCGGTGCGGTTCAGCCGGCCGGAGTCGGCGGAGTCGCGGATGAAGCTGAGCGTGTTGAGCCCGGCGAGCGCGTCGGAGACGGCCCGGGCGCTCGGCGAGGTGCCGCCCGCGATCTGCTGCTTGAGCGACTGCTCGTTGACGTCGGTGGCCCGGCGCTGCGCGTCGACCTGGGAGCGGAACTGCCCGGCGCCGCCGAGCAGGGAGCTGGTCAGGGACCGTTCCCGTTGCAGCGAGTGGATGAGGTCCTGGGCGGACAGTTCGAGGCCGACCAGGTGGGAGACGGCGTCGGCGTCACCGGAGATCCGGACCTGGTCGGCGACGCCGAAGCTCGCGACCGTCACCAGCAGCGAGGTGGGGACCAGCACGATGATCGCCAGCCGGGAGCGGATCGTGCGCCCGCCCCGCAACCATGAGCGTCCCTTCCGGCGGCGTTCGCCAGGCGGAGCCACATCTCCATTCATGTTCCGGATCCCATCTTGTTTCGGACCGACAATCACGAATCGGTGAAGACCTGAATGGCCGTCGCTCTGGTACACCAATCTAACTGGCCGACCGCCAGTCAGAGTAACGATCCGGACGAGTTTTCACACCTTTTTATAACGGCAGTTATGCGGGAATTCGAAAGAAAGGTACGGCAAAATGGCCAGACGTGCTCAGTGAAGTGACCCCGTAGACTTCTCTCGCTTCGTCAGTCGTTAACGGAGCTCCTTTGCAGCGCCGCCGCGACCCCATCCCAGAAACGTTCTCTCGCACGGAGTGACCCGGCGACCACGGAGGCGCACTCACGCCATTTCACGGAGTCCTCTCCGCAGAGATCCGCCACCATCCGCATCGCCATCGGAGTGTGCTCGCCCGCATCCACCTCGATATGGCGGGAAAGGTAATCGCGGAACAGCTCCAGACGTCCGTCCGGGTCATCGATCGCGGCCACCCGCGAGAACATCTCGGGGATGAGATCTTCCCTGCCGAACGCGAATGCGGCGGCCTTGCAGTGCAGCGGCGCGTGATCGATGACCTGGAAAGTCGCCAGCGTGAACTCGGCCGAAGGAGTGGGGACCGACGCAATGGCGAGCGCGTCCGGCACATTGTTACCGGTGCGTAGGAGTCGCAGCAGATCCAAGATCGGTTTCGTGTCGGCGCCCGATCTCTCCATGGCGGCGAGATAAAGCTCGAAATGGCTCGTGTACCCGCCGGCGAGAGCGTCGCTCTCCTCCACCAGCACGATCTCGTTGACCAGCCGGGTGCTGACGCCCGCGGCCCGCGGCGTCCAGGGGACGTCCACACAGGTCAGCTCGCGCTGCAGCGACTTCAGCAGCGACATGAAGTCCCAGACGGCGAACACGTGGTGGGCCATGAACGTGGCGACGGCCGCGTGGTCGTCGAGCATCAGGTAGACGGGGTGGCCCGTGACGGCCTTACGCTCGGCCTCGACCAGGCCGCGCAGCTCGGTGATCCGCGGCGGGTCCTCGGCCCAGGAGTAGCGGGACGGCGCCGTCATCACGCCTCCGCCGCGCGTTCGCGCAGCCGCGACCGCAGGATCTTGCCGGCCGGGTTGCGGGGGATCTCCTCGACGAAGATGAACCGGGTGGGCCGCTTGTAGGCGGCCAGCCGCTCCACGCACAGG
This sequence comes from Actinocorallia aurea, assembly GCF_054783995.1. Taxonomy (NCBI): domain Bacteria; kingdom Bacillati; phylum Actinomycetota; class Actinomycetes; order Streptosporangiales; family Thermomonosporaceae; genus Actinocorallia; species Actinocorallia aurea. The sequence goes on along the minus strand of NZ_BAAGPQ010000031.1, from coordinate 69,466 downwards.
CCCACCAGCTCGGCCTCGTCGACGCCCTCCGGCCCGGACGGCTGGACGAACGCGACCGGCGTCTGTCCCCAGTAGGCCGACGGCGCGGGCACCACGGCGACGTCCGCGACGTGCGGTGACGTCCGCAGCGCGTGCTCGATCTCGGCGGGGTAGACGTTCTGGCCGCCGCGCAGGATCAGGTCGTTGCGCCGGTCGACGACCCAGAGCAGGCCCGCCGGGTCGACGCAGCACAGATCGCGCGTGTTGAGCTCGCCGCCGGGGAGGGTTTCGGACGTGGCGGAGGGATTCTTCCAGTAGCCCTTCATCACCCCGTCGCCGCTCAGCCGCAGCTCGCCGATCTCCCCGTCGGGGAGGGTCGCGCCGTCGGGTCCGGCCACGCGGGCGACGGTGCCGAGCATCGGGCGTCCCGCGCAGGCCGCGCCGGGGACGGGCGGCGCCGACGGCTTGTCGTCGGGGCGCAGGGTGAGCGCGGGCCCGCCGCCCTCGGTGATCCCGTAGATCGTCTGGAGCCGGCCGCAGAACCGTTCCGCGGCCTCTTCTGCCAGGTCGGACGGCATCGGCGCGGCCCCGTGCAGCACCAGCTCGAGGGTGCCGAGGTCGGTCTCGGCCAGCGCCCTGGTCTCGAGGATCAGGCGGATCATCGACGGGACGAGGAAGGTCTGGGTGACCTGCCAGGCGCTGATCGCGGTCAGGCAGCCCTGCGGGGTGAAGCGGTCCAGGACGCACACGGTCGCGCCCGCGGCCAGGTAGTCCAGTGCGATCACCATGCTGCCGTGGAACAGCGGGCAGGCGTTGAGGTAGATGGCCGAGGGGCCGGATCCGACGTCGGCGAGCCACGCGTGGGCGTTGGCCGCGAACGACCGCTGGTCGACCACCACGCCCTTGGGGCGTCCGGTGGTCGCGGAGGTGTGCAGGATCGCGGCCGGCGCGTCGAGCGTCGAGCCGCAGGCCGGAGCGGCCGCGTCGGGCAGCCGCTCGATCTCCTCCAGCGCGACGGCGGGCAGGCCGGGCAGCAGCGCGGCGAGCCGCGTGCGGGCGGCGTCGTCGCCGATCAGCAGCACCGGGTCCAGCGGGGCCAGCACCGCCGCGATCTCGGGGTCGGTGAGCGCCGGGTTGACCGGCGCGGCGACCACCCCGGCGACGGCGCAGGCGAAGTAGGTCTCCAGGATCTCGACGCGGTTGGCGCCGATCACCGCGATCCGGTCGCCGGGCGCGGCCCGCTCGGCCAGCAGCGCGGCCAGCGCGTGGACGTCCCGTTCGAACTCGCGCCACGAGACGTCGCGCCGGACGTCACGCAGCGCCAGCGCGTCGGGCCTGCGAGCGCGGTGCCGTTCGATGAGTGATCCGAGCCACATCTCACCTCGCCCCCTCGAGCAGGTCGGCGACCGCGCGCACGGACGTCAGGCCCGCCAACTCGTCGCCGTTCAGCGGCCGGCCGAGGACGTCCTCGCAGCGCAGCCCGATCCGCACGATCTCGCCGGAGTCGACGCCGCCGAACGCCAGGTCGTCGTCGTCGGACAGTCGGTCGACGACGGCCGCCAGATCGACGCTGTTCTCGATCAGCGCACGGGCCGCGGATCTCGACTCGGGGGATGACACGGAGATCACCTTCTTGGAGGGGGGAGGCTCGGGGAGGGCCTGGTGCGACCGAGCCGTTAGTGAAGAGGCGTGTGGGAGTTCCGGCAATCCGTACGAACCCCAACTTTTTTGCAGATTCCCCCAGATCGCGCCCGAGCCATGCCCCCGTGTCCGGTTCTGTGACATTTATGGTGGTTGACCGACTGTTTCAGGGCGGTAAACGTTCCTGGCCGGATGTTGCCGCATTCCGGCCACGTGTGGTTTGGTGCGCAGTGCTCCAGGCGAATCAGTGTCCGTTCTAACGGGAGCGCGGATGAACAACCCGGTAACCGCACACCACGACGACCCGACGTTTCTCGTACGCCGTGCACAGCGTGGAGATCTCACCGCTCTGGCCACTCTGCTGCAACAAATCACCCCGTTCATCGAACGCATTTGCCGTCCGATCGCGAGCCAGGACACCCCGGACGCGGTCCAGGAATCCCTGATCGTCATCTACCAGAATCTCGGTGCCCTCGAGAAACCGGCGGCGATCTACGCATGGGTAAGGATCATCGCGCTCCGAGAGGCGATACGCGTCGCGCGGATCGCGGGACGAGTGATCGCCACCGACGTGATCGAGATCGTCGGCTCGAACTCGCCCCAACTCGGCACCGAGATCCGTGACGTCCTCGGCCGGCTGACTCCAGAGCACCGGACGATGTTGACTCTCCGTCACGTTGAGGAGTTGGACGAGCAGACGGTGGCGAAATCGCTTGATCTTCCGCTGGGAACTGTCCGGTCACGGCTGTTCCGAGCCCGTCGGGCATTTCGCGACGCATGGGAGGGAGAAGCGGCCGCGGGATAACAAATTAGGTATTGGTGGGAATGTAATCCACTGAACCGGCCTCTGTTATGTCGTGCTGTCTCGACTGACCGATCTCACAACGCGGCGTCCCCGGCGGTTCCTGTGGGCGGCCGTCCTGCTGGTCGTCGCCGGTCTGCTGGCCGGCACCGTGGCGTCGCTCGCGATGACCATGGGCCTGGGCGACTACGACGACCCGGCGTCGCCGAGCTCCGCCGCGCGCCGCGACGTGCTCGCCGCCACCGGCATAGACCCCGAACAGGGGTATCTGGTGCTGATCCGGCTCGACCGCGCCCTCGACCCGGCCGGGCCGCCGCCCGCCGAGGTCACCAGGGTCGAAGGGCTCCTCGCGGCACGTCCCGAGGTCCGCTCCGTGCTCACCTACGCCTCCGCCCACGACCCCCGGATGGTCGCGGCGGACCGGCGGTCCACGTTCGTGGCCGCGGCCGTCGGCTCCTTCACCGGGAACCACGAGCGGGACGCCGTCGCCGCCGTCCAGGACGCGCTGAAGGCCGACCCGCTGCTGGCGGGAAAGACCTGGCTGGGCGGGCCGACGACCGCGAACGTCCAGGTCAGCGCCGTCTCCACGATCGATCTGGCGATCGCCGAGACCGCCGCGTTCCCGATCCTGCTGATCCTGCTGCTGTTCGTCTTCCGCGGCGTCGTCGCGGCCGTGCTGCCGCTGATCGGCGCGGTCTGCGCGATCGCGATCGCGATGCTCGGGCTGGCCGCCGTCATGCCGTTCCTCAAGCTCTCGATCTTCGCGCTGAACCTGCTGCTGGCGCTCGGCGTTGGGCTGGCGGTCGACTTCAGCCTGCTGATGGTGTCCCGGTTCCGGGAGGAGCTGGCCGCCGGACGCGACGTCCCGGAGGCCGTGCGCGCCACCGTCGCGACCGCGGGGCGGACCGTCCTGTTCAGCGCGCTCACCGTCGCCGCGGCCATGGCGACGCTGCTGCTGTTCCCGCAGCGGTTCCTGTACTCGATGGGCCTGGCCGGAGTGCTGTGCACGGCCGCGGCCGCCGCGTTCGCGCTGGTGCTGCTGCCCGCCCTGCTCGCCCTGCTCGGCCACCGGGTGGACCGCTGGGCGCCTCGCCGCCATGGGCTGCCGCCGCGCGGCCGCTGGTACGCCTTCGCGCACGCCGTCATGCGCCGTCCGGTGGTGTTCGGGCTGGCGGCCGCCGCGCTCCTGCTCGCCTGCGGCGTGCCGTTCACCAGGATCGCCTTCACCGGCGTCGACGCGACCGTGCTGCCGTCGAGCGAGTCGGCCGGGCACGTCAGCCGGGAGCTGGCGGCGGCCTTCCCCGACGCGCCCGGCAGCCCGATCCGCCTGGTCGTCACCGCGCCCGACGACGCCGGGCCCGCTCTCACCGACTACGCGACGCGGGTCCGCGGCGTCACCGGGATCACCGCCGTGGGCGCGCCCGAACGCCTGGCGCCGGGACTCTGGCAGCTCGAGGCCGTCCCGGACGGGCCGCCGCTGAAGGCCGCCGCGCTCTCGGCGCTGGACCGGGTGGCGGCGCTGCCCGCCCCCTACCCCGTCCGGGCGACCGGACAGACCGCCTGGTTCGCCGCCATGCAGGACAGCCTCGGCGCCCACCTCCCCGGCGCGCTGGCCCTGCTCATCGCGACCACCCTCGTCCTGCTGTTCGCGCTGACCGGCTCGCTGGTCCTCCCCGTCAAGGCGCTGATCATGAACGGGCTGTCGCTGTCGGCGGCGCTCGGCCTGCTCGTCCTCGTCTTCCAGGACGGCCGCTTCGAGGACCTGCTGGGCTTCACCGGCCAGGGCGCCCTGGAGTCGACCGCGCCGATCATCCTGTTCGCGCTCGTGTTCGGCCTGTCCACCGACTACACCGTGTTCCTGCTCAGCCGGATCAAGGAGCACCACGACGCCGGGCTCCCCACCCGGGAGGCCGTCGCCGTCGGGTTGGAGCGGACCGGCCGGATCGTGACGATGGCCGCCGCGCTCCTGGCGATCGCGGTCGGCGCCCTCGCCCTGTCCCGGCTGGCGTTCATCAAGGAACTCGGGCTCGGCGCGGCCGTCGCCGTCCTCATCGACGCCACGATCGTCCGTGCGGTCCTCGTCCCGTCCCTCATGGCGATCATGGGCGGGCTCAACTGGTGGGCGCCCGGACCACTGCGGCGGCTGCACGCCCGCCGCGCCGCGCCGATCCCCCTCGTCGTCCTCTCGCCCGATCCGAAGAACACCGAGGTGGTGCAGCTCCGATGACCCTCCACTATCCGCTCGACGCCGTGACGGCTCGCTCCTGGCGGTCGGCCGTCCGGCGGCTGATCCCGACCCCCGCCGCCCACCGGCGCGCCGACGTCGGCCGGGACGCCGCGCGCTCCCTCCTCGGCTGCGACGACGCCACCCTCGACCTGCTCCTCGAAGCCGGGCTGCCCAGCTCCGGCACCGGCGACGCCGCCCGCTTCGACCGGTTCGACCTGATCAACGTCGCGATCTACGGCGGGGCCGGGCGGAGCGTCCCGGAGGCCGCCCAGCGGTACGTGCTCCGGTACGCCGACGGGCGTCCCGATTCGTGGACCGAACCGCGGCGCTGGACGCTCCGCTGGCTGCTGCGCTGCGCCGACCAGACCTGCGAGGGCAAGTGGCGGGTCCGGCTCCCGACGCCGGAACTGTTCGGCGGCTCCCTCACCGACCCGCCCGGCCCCGACCCCCTGGAGACGACCGGACCGTCCGTCCGGATCACCACCGGGGCGGTCACCGCGGGGCACCGCGCCGAGGTCCGCTCCCCGGTCGCCCGCGCCCTGTTCGACGAGGTGCTGACCGAACTGGAGACCGGCCGGCTCCGCTACCAGTGGCTGCCCGCCGACCTCGGCGCCGACCTGCCCGGCGCCGTCGCCAACGGCACCCTCGACTGCGTCGCCGCCGCCCTGCTGCTCGCCGAACGCGGCCGCGAACGGGGCCTTTCGACCCGGACCCGGCGCGGCCGGATGCTCGGCATGATCGCCGTCGACCACGCCTGGGCCGAGATCCGCGACGACGACGGCCGCTGGCTGCCGCTCGACCCGGTCTTCGCGCTGCTGGGCGGCACCGGCAGGACCGGCCCGGCCGCCGCCGGCTTCGCCGCGTTCTGCGCGGGCTCCGTCCCCGGACGGTTCCTGCCGTGGGACGTCGCCGCGGGCGCCCCGCTGGCCGAGCACTCCTGCGGCGCGTGGACCGAGACGTTCCTGGCCTCACCGGCCTGACCGACACCACAGGGGGATCTCATGGCCGACGAGCCGATGGAACTGGAACTGCGGTACCGCGACCTCGCGCCGCTGCGCACGGGGGACGGCCGCGAGACCTACTACGAGATCAACGGCACCGCCGGACCGCACGTCACGGTCGTCAACAACTTCTTCCTGACCGCGCCGATGTGGCGGAACTACACCGGCCGGCTCGCCGAGCGGAACCGGGTCGTCACCTACGACCTGCGCAACCAGGGCGCGTCGACCGCCGACCCCGGCGTGATCGCCTGGACCGACCACGTGGCCGACCTCGGCGCGGTCCTCTCCGCCGCCGGAGCGGACCGCACCTACCTGGTGGGGACGTCGATCTCGGCGCTGATCTGCCGCGACTACGCGCTCGCGCACCCCGACCGGGTCGCCGGGCTGATCCTCGCCGGACCCGTCTGCACGCCGTCCGGGGGGCTGCGGCGGCGGGCGATCACCCGGTCCTGGGCGAACTCGATGGAGCACGGCGGCACCGCCGCGCTCTGGGACCACCTGTACTCGATGGTCTTCGGCGAACCGATGATGCGCGCCCTCGGCACCGCCGGCTACCTGGGGCTGCGGGAGGCGTTCACGGCGCTGCACGCGGCCGACCTCGTCGCGCCGAACCTGCGGTCCTCCCTGGACGCCTCCGACGACCCCGCGCTGCTGGGCGAGCTGACCTGCCCCGTCCTGGTGATCGCGGGGGAGGAGGACCCGCTGTGGAGCCCGGGCGCGCTGGCCGAGACCGAGCAGCTGATCAAGGACGTCAGGACGATCTGGCTGAGCGGCATCGGCCACCTGCCCTACATGGAGGCGCCCGAGGTCTTCGAGCGGGACGTCCAGGAGTTCATCGACTCCGTGGAGGCGCGCGGCGAGCGGGGAACGGTCCCGGTGCTGCGGCGCCTGCTGCGGGCGGTCGCCCCCGGCGCGGCGGACCTCGCCGACCCCGACCTCGACACCGCCGCCCTGGCCTCCCTCGGGCTGGACTCGTGGGGCTATGTCGCGCTGCTGTCGTCGATCGAGCGGGAACTGGGCGTCGCGTGGGATCCGGACGTCCCGATGAGCGCCCTCGGCTCCCTCGCCGCGATCGCCGGGCACCTGGGGGAGCGGCCGTGACCCACCTGCTCACCGGCGCCACCGGTTTCGTCGGCGCGGCGATGGCCCTGGAACTCCTCGACCGCACCCCGGACGACCTGCGCTGCCTGGTCCGCGGCCCCGACGCCGCCACCGCCACGCTGCGCCTGCACAACGCGCTCAGCCACGCCGCCCGCCTGTACGGCCGCGCCGACCTGATCCCCGCTATCGCCGGCCGGACCCGTGCCGTCGCCGGCGACGTGACCGAGCCGGGCTGCGGCGTCGCCCCCTCCGCTCTGCCGCCCGTCACCGCGGTGTGGCACGCCGCGGCGTCCCTGCGCTTCGAGGACCGCTACGCCGCCGAGATCCACACCATGAACGTCGTCGGCGCGGGCAACGTCGTCGACCTCGCGAAGGCGCTCGGCGGGCCGCCGCTCAACCACGTCAGCACCGCCTACGTCGCGGGCGCGCGGACCGGCACCGTCACCGAGACGGTCGCCGACCCGGCCGTCCGCACCCACAACCACTACGAGCGCACCAAGATCGAGGGCGAGCTGATCGTCGCCCGCTCCGGTCTCGACTGGCGGATCCTGCGGCCCAGCATCGTCATCGGCCACTCCCGGACCCTCGCCGTCACCTCCTACAGCGGCATGTACGGGTTCCTGAGCGCGCTGCTGGTGTTCCGCCGGACCGTGGAGCGGAACTTCGGGCATCTGCTGCGCTTCAAGGCGATCCCGCTCATCGCCGACCCGGACGCCCCGCTCGACTTCGTCCCCGTGGACCTGGTCGCCCGAGACTCCGTCACGGTGGGCCTGCACGGCCCGTCCGAGACGGTCTACCACCTCACCAACCCGGCCGCGCCGTTCGTCGGCGGCGCGATCGCCGAGCTCTTCGAGTCCACCGGGCTGCGGCCGCCGCGCTACGTCACCGGCGACGGCCAGTTCACCTCGATGGACCGCGAGCTCGACGACGCCCTGGAGTTCTACTCCTCCTATCTCGCCTACGCCAAGACCTTCGACCGGGCCAACACCGACGCCGCCGTGGCGGCCGCCGGTGTCCGCACGGACGCGGAGTTCCCGATGCCGCCCGGCACCGTCCGGCGGTTCGCCGACTGGTACCTCGAGCTGATCCGCGCCGACGGCCGGGTCTCCGCCCCCGCCCGCCAGCTCTTCGCCTACAGAAAGGGACGACGATGACACTCACGATCACGGGGCGCGACAAGATGTTCCACCCGGGGCTGATGTTCCAGCGGGCCGCCTACCGCTACCCCGGCACCGCGATCCGCCTCGACAAGCCGCTCGATCTCGCACCCGAGCTGGGCACCTTCCTCAAGTACGACGACCTGGCGTTCCTGGTGGAGAGCACCGCGGCCAGCCTGCGGGCGCACGGCGTCCTGCCCGGTCAGAAGGTCGCGGTCTACAAGAGCCAGAACGCCGACATCATGCTGCTGGCCTGCGCGATCGCCCGGGTCGGCGCCGTCCCGGCGATGCTCGCGCCCGCCCTGGACGGCGGGACCGTCGCGGAGATGGCCGAGTTCCTGCGGCCCGAGCACCTGATCTCCGACGCGGCCAAGCTGATCGACAGCGACCTGGACCGCAGCACCTGGACGCTCGCGCCGTCCGTGCTGCTGGTGGGGCGGGCCTTCAACGGGCTGCCGCTGCTGCGCGAACGCTACGGGCGGCCGCCCGCCTACCCCGAGACCGACCCGTCCGACGTCATGATCATCACGCACACGTCGGGGACGACGGGGCTGCCGAAGCTCGTCGCCCAGTCCCGCAGCGGGATGCAGGCGCACGTGACGATCCAGCGCCGGATCGCGCGGGTGCTGCGGGTCCGCGAGCCGTACGCGCTGTGCATCTCCTTCGTGCACGCCCGCACGTACTCGGCGCTCGCGATGGGCTTGGAACGGGGGCTGCCGTTCGCGTTCCTCACCGACTCCTCGGTGGGCAGCGTCCGGCGGATGTTCGAGGGCTTCCGGCCGGGCCTGGTGGAGACGCACCCCAACACCTACATCCAGTGGGAGGAGCTGGCCGAGGAGCCGAACGGCCCGCTCTCGCAGGTCAAGTTCTACATCGGCACGTTCGACGCGATCCACCCCCGGACGGTCAAGATCCTGCTGGGCGCCTCGAACCGGCGGCGCGCCATGTACTTCCAGGCGTACGGCCAGTCCGAGACGGGCCCCGTCACCGTCAAGCCGTACTCCCGCTGGCTGTGGACCCGTTCCGAGGGCCGTTGCGTCGGCCACCCGATCCCCGGCGTCACCCGGGCCCGCATCGGCGAGAAGTCCGACGGCCGCATCGGCCCGATCGAGGTCCGTTCCCGCGGCCAGGCCCGCACCTACGTCGGCCAGGACGACCGCTGGCGCCGCAACTTCACCCCCGACGGCTGGTGGGACATGACGGACGTCGGCCACCGCGGCCGCCTGGGCTGCGTCCACCTGCTCGACCGCGAGGTCGACCGCGCGGAACTCCTGGAGAGCGTCCTCAAGGTCGAGGACATCGTCATCAGCCGCATGCCGGAACTCACCGAGGTGATCGTCGTCCCCCTCGACGGCTTCCTCCAGCCGGTCGTCTGCACCCGCCACGACAAGCCGCTGGACCTTCCCCGCTGGCGCGAGGCCGTCGCAGACCAGCCCCCCATGGCCAAACCCCTCCAAGCCCACTGGACCGACCTCCCCACCACCGCCACCTGGAAGGTCAAGCGCCTCGAACTCCGCACGATGCTCATGGAGGCGGGCTACGGGATGGAACGCATGACCCCCGCCTGAGCACCCCGATCTTCCCCGAGGTCCTAACGCTGCGCGGCGGCGGCCTTCAGGGTCGCTAGAAGGACCTCGGGGGAACTGTCCTTGTCGAGGAAGCGGTAGGCGCCGGCGGCCAGGGCGTAGGCGCAGAGTTCGCTCTGGACGCTGATGGCGACGGTGGGGATGCGGAGTTCGCCGCTGAGGGTGCGCAGGAGCCGGAGGCCGTCGCGTTCGCCCGGGAGCAGGACGTCGACGAGGGCGACGGTGGGGGAGTGCTCGCGGGCGCGCTGGACGGCTCGGGCGGCGCCGCGCTCGGCGGCGACGACCGAGAAGCCGGCGCTGCTGGACAGGAACGCGCGCAGCGCGCCGAGCACGCGCGGGTCGTCGTCCGCGATGAGGACGCGGACGGTCGTCTCGTCGTCGCTGTGCAAGCCGCCTCCCAGCCCGGGCGACGCGCGTTCCGGAACGGAACGGCGAGACCTCCAGTCGACACTGTCGGGCCTCTCGCGTCGAGAGGTGAATGCCGTAATCTTCCCGCGACAAATGTCCTGAATTGGAGTGTTTGGTTACGGTCCGGGGGCGATCCCCTCACGGATCGCCCACAGCGCGGCCTGGGTGCGTGAGACCAGGCCGAGCTTGCCGAGCATGTTGCTGACATGCGTCCGGGTGGTCCGTTCGCTGATCATCAGAGCCTTCGCGATGTCGCGGTTGGAGTGGCCGCGGGCGACCAGCTCCAGGATCTCGCGTTCACGCGGGGTGAGGACCGCTCCGGTTTCAGCGGGCTGGCGCAGCGACCTGGTCAGCTTGCCGACCACGGCGGCGTCCAGGTGGATCTCGCCCCGGTGCGCCGCCCGGACCGCGACCCCGACCTCGTCGGCGTCGGCGTCCTTGAGCAGGTAGCCGGCCGCGCCGACCTCCAGCGCCAGATGGACGCGCTCGGCCTCGCTGAAGCTGGTCAGCGCGACCACCTCCACCGCCGGGTACAGCTTCTTGATCTCCGCGATGGCGGCGATGCCGTCCATCCGCGGCATCTCCAGATCCATCAGGACGACGTCGGGCAGCGCCTCCTCGGCGGACAGGAAGCCCAGGAGGTCCAGGGCGTGCCTGCCGTCGGCGGCCTCGCCCACGACCTCAATGTCGTCGAGCATCCCGAAGAAGAGCTGGAGTCCCTTGCGGACGACGTTGTGGTCGTCGACGACGACGACGCGGATCGGCTCGTCGGGATCGCTCATCACATCTCTGTGCATGGCTTGTTCATCACTCCAGGGCTGCGGTTCCCACATCGTCTCGGCCCGGTTCGGGCGGGTGCAAGCACCCCGGGATAACGGCCCGGACGGTGGACCCTCCGGCGGAGCTGGCGATGTCGAGTCGGCCGCCCAGCCGCTCGGCGCGCTCCCGCATGCCGTCCAGGCCCAGATGGCCCGGATGCGGCGCCGCCGGATCGAATCCGACCCCGTCGTCGCCGACCTCGACCGTCAGCGCGGTGTCCTCCTCTCGCAGCCGGACCGTGATCCGGCTCGGCGAGGCGTGCTTGATCGAGTTGTGCACGGCCTCCTGCACGATGCGGAACAGGTCCTGCTCGGGCCGTTCCGCCAGCGGAAGCCGGTCGGGCGGGGCGTCCACCTCGATCGCGATGCCCTCGCGGGCCGCGACCGTGGCGACGTGCCGCTTCACCGCCGCCGACAGGCCCTCCTCGTGGAGCGTGCCGGGGCGCAGCTGGAAGATCAGCGCCCGCATCTCCGACAGCGCGCTCTGGGTGAGCGCCCGCAGCTCCGACAGGGTCGGCGCGACGGCGTCCTTGCGCTCCCAGTCCGACCGCTGGACGGCCAGCTCCAGCGCCCGCGTGTGCAGGTTCATCGAGAACAGCGCCTGCGAGACCGAGTCGTGCAGCTCGCGGGCGAGCCGGTGCCGCTCTTCCAGCGCCGCCACCTGGGACGCCTCGTCCAGGATCTCCTTGATGGTCTCGGCGGGCATCGGATCCTCGCGGGTCACCGACGCGATGACGAACCGGGCGCACGCCGGGCCGACCGCCCCGGCCAGCAGCGTCTCGACGTGCTGGACCAGCTCGGGATCGGCCTCGGAGTCCCGGTTCGGCGGGACGCCGTGCTCGGTGAACGCCCGTGCCGTCCCGGCCGGGCCGAGGAACCGCTCCGCCAGAATCCGCAGGTCGCCGACCGTGATCCGGCCGTACCAGCGGCGCGTGCCGGTGGTGTCGTCCAGGGCGTCGACGAACACCGCGGCGTCGGCCAGGACGGCGGCACTCGGCCGCTCGGCCAGCGACACCGCGACGTACAGCCCGACGTTGACGAACATGCTCCAGAACATCGCGTGGCTGATCTCGTCCATGCCCGACAGCCCGAACAGCGCCTGCGGGCGCAGCCAGTCCTGCTCGAACAGGCCCTGGTCGGTGAGCGCGCCCGGCAGCCAGCCCGCCTTGTCGAAGGTCGGCAGCAGCAGCGTGTACACCCAGACCGCGAACCCGGCGGAGAGCCCGGCGAGCGCGCCGCGCCGGGTGCCGTACCGCCAGAACAGCCCGCCGAGCACCGCGGGCGCGAACTGGGCGACCGCGGCGAACGACAGCAGGCCGAAACTCACCAGGGGGAGGCCGCTGCCGAACGTCCGGAAGTAGACGTAGCTGGCCACCATGATCACGATGATCGCGGCCCGCCGGACGCCGAGGATCGTCGGCGTCAGGTCGGCGCGCTCGCGGGAGCGGGTGCGCAGCAGCAGGGGCAGGACCAGGTAGTTGGAGATCATCGTGCTGAGCGCGACGGTCTCCACGATGATCATGCCGGTGGCGGTGCTGAGGCCGCCGACGAACACCAGCAGCGTCACCAGGTCCGAGCCCGCCGACAGCGGGATGGCCAGCAGGAACGTGTCGGGGTCGACCGCGCTGTGCGAGCCGAAGCGCAGCAGCCCGCCGAGCGCGATCGGCAGCACGAACAGGTTGATGACCAGCAGGTAGAGCGGGAACAGCCACATCGCCCGCAGCAGGTGCCGCTCGTCGGTGTTCTCCACGAACGTCACCTGCCACTGCCGGGGCAGCAGGATCACCGCGAGCATCGACAGCAGGATCAGCCAGACCCAGGTGCCGTAGGAGCCGCCGTTGCCGCCCGCGGTGAGCATCGCGGCGGTGCGGGGCGTGTCCTCGGCGAGCTCGAACAGGTCGCCGAAGCCGCCGAACACCTCGAACACGACGTACGCGCCCGCGATCAGGAAGATGATCAGCTTGAGCACGGACTCCATCGCGATCGTCGCGACCATGCCCTCGTGCCGCTCGGAGGCGTCCAGGCGGCGGGTGCCGAACCAGATCGCGAACGCCGCCAGCAGGAACGTCAGGTAGAGGCCGGTGTCCTGGACGAACGAGACGTGCGCCAGCTCGTACTTGGTGGGCACCCGCGGATGCAGCCGGATGATCTCGCAGCTGTTGGAGACGGTCTTCAGCTGGAGCGCGATGAACGGCAGCAGCCCCACCACGGTCAGCACCGTCACCAGCGCGCCCAGCGTGGTGCTGCTGCCGTAGCGGGCGGAGATGAAGTCGGCGAGCGAGGTGATGCGGTGCCGCTTGCTGATCCGGATGATCTTCCGGATGACGGCCCACCCGAGCGCGAACATGAGGGTCGGGCCGATGTAGATCGGCAGGAAGCCGAGGCCCGAGGTGGCGGCCTGCCCGACGCCGCCGTAGTAGGTCCACGAGGTGGCGTAGACGGCCAGCGAGAGCGCGTAGACGGTGCCGCTCTTGATGATGCTCCGGCCGGCGGCCGCGCGCCGGTCGACGTAGTAGGCGACGACGAAGAGCGACAGCAGGTAGACCCCGGCGACGACGGTGACGAAGGTGTCTCCCAGCATGCCTACCCCTGACTTCGGCGCGACGTGAGGAGCGCGATCGACACGATGAGGACGGCCCAGCAGGTCAACAGGTAGGCCCAGATGAGCGGGACGCCGAGGAAGAGGCGCCCGTGATCGAAGATCATGAGGAGCGGGGGAGAGAAGAGAAGGAAGCCGAGCACCGCGAGGGCCACGAGACGCGAGGAAAAGCGGTCGTCCCGGCGATTTTCCATGATTCACGGTAAATCTGGGGGCCGCTGTTCTCAAGAGGGAACACCGCGTGATCATCAGAGCTACGTCATTTGACGTAGCGGGGGTCGCCGGAACGGTCATCGCGGGGTTCCCCGATTGCGCGGCCGGGTTCGGTCAGGCGTCCGATGCCCCGAACCTCGTTCGGGAGCAACCTTGTGTCAGCCGCCGACAACCGGCCGGCCCGGGTCCCAGCGGGAACCGCAGCGCGAAAGAAGACCCCCTCCATGCTCGAATCCATCCAGATCATCGGTGCTCTGTGCGTGCTGCTCGCCTACATCGCCGCACAGGTGAAGCTGACCGGGCAGGACTCCTATCCGTATCTCGTCCTCAACGTCGTGGGCTCGGGGATTCTGGCGCTGCTGGCGCTGGACGGCCGCGCTTGGGGCTTCCTCCTGCTCGAAGGCAGCTGGGCGATCGTCACCGGCATCGGCCTGATCCGCCGGCTGTTCTCCGCCGAACCCGACATCGAGTCGATCCGCTGGAGCGACGTCGACATCCGGCTCTGACATCCGGCTCTGACATCCGGCTCAGGAATGCGGGGGGAGCGGGCCGCCACCACAGGGCAGGTGGCGGCCCGCTCCTCTGTCGGGGGGATCAGGGGAGGGCGGGGACCGGGCGGAGCCGGGCCGTCCGGTCCTCGCGCAGGATCCGCAGGGTGGTCGGCCGGTCGGGGTAGCAGCGCAGGAACATCTGGGTGAAGTGGGTGCCGTAGTGGAGCGGGTCGCCGCCGTCGAGCGGCGTGAACTCGGCGTCGAAGGAGGGCTCGTGGAAGTAGGCGATCGAGTGGCGCTCGCGGGCCGACAGCTTCGCCTGGTGCGGGGTCGACAGCAGGTCGCCGCCCGTCAGGAACTGCAGGATGTCGCCGGGGAAGGCCGTGATCGTGCCGGGTACGGGAGTGACGTGGTGCCAGGGCTCGACGTCCTCGTACACCCCGGCCGTGGACTCCTCCGGCAGCCAGTTGCGGCCGCGCGGCTCGCCCGGGACCGGCGGCCGGACGTAGAGGCCGCCCGCGTCGTCCTGGACGGTCAGCACGAGCATCCCGTAGTCGGTGTGGACGCCCAGGCCGTGACCGTTCTCCTCGGAGGTCGCGGGGTACCGGAGCGAGCGCAGGTGGTGCCAGCCGTCGCGGGTCAGGTCGAGGAAGACCGACGGGTCCCGGCCCAGGCCCAGCGCGACCAGGGCGAGCACGCGGTCGCCGACGTCCCCGAGGCCCCTCATCAGGGCGGTGATCGTCCGGCGGTGGTGCAGGCCCGGCCAGGGGACGGGGCCGTGGCAGGGGAGCCCGGCCAGGACGCGCGGGTCGTCGTCCGGGACGTCCTTGCAGACGGTGAAGACCTCGCAGTGGTCGGCCTGGCCCGCCGTCATCTCCTCGCCGGAGCCGGCGTATCCGCTGTAGCTGCGGTCGTCGGTGTAGCACCGCTTCGACGACGCCGGGAGCGCGAAGAAGCTGCGGGCCGCGGTCAGCGCGTGGTCGACGGCGGGCGCGGCGGACGGGTCGAGGGTGAGCAGGAACAGGCCGTCGCTGCGCCAGGCGGCGAGGAGTTCCCGGCCGAGGGCACGGTCGGCGGCGCTGCCGGTGACGGTCGCGGGCAGGGTGAACACGCACGGGTCGAACATGGGATCTCTCCGGTGAGATGGGGCTCAGGCGAAGGTGAGCCGGGGGCCGGACCTGACGGTCTCCTCGTAGTCCGCGACCACGCGCTGGTGGTACTTCGGCTCGACGGGGACATAGATCTGGTCGGTGTAGCTGGTCGACAGGACGACGCGTCCCGTCGAGGGATCGGTGAAGTCGGCGATCCGCTCGAACAGCGGGTCGTCGGCCGCCGAAGCGGGGTCGGTGTCGTAGATGACGAAGCCGGGCACGAGCGAGCGCGCCGACTCGTGGAACCGCAGGTGCCGGTCGACGGCGGCCAGGCTCAGCCCGCCCACCAGCGCGACGACCTGCCGCAGCCTCGTCGCCTTGAACCGCCATTCCGCGCCCTCGGGAATGGCGTAGGTGTAGGTCCTGCCCTTCTTGATGTTGCCGGTGACGACCCCGGTGAACGGCCCGGCGGCGGACTGGGCGCCGTCGGGGGCGGCCGGGTCGAAGCCGAGGAGCACGATGTCGGAGCCGAGGTCGGCGGTGGCGATCCGGGTCGTCCGGCTGTGTCCCTCCAGCCGGATGATCTCGGCGGTGGTGAGACCGCGCGGGGCGGCCTCGGCGAGCGTCGCCTTGACGACGCCCTCGATCTGCTCGGCGAGCGCGGCCCCCACGCGGGCCACGTAGTCGCGGGTGCTGGCCGACTCGGCGCGGCTGCGGTTGAACGCGTACTCCAGGTGCGCGACGAACTCGCCGTAGTCGGGCGCGGCCGGTTCCCGGTCGACGCCGAGGACGAGCAGGTCGAGGCTGACGTCGAGTTCGCGGGCGATCGCGACGAGCATCGCCAGCCCCGGCGTGGCCTTGCCGCGCACGTACTGCGACAGGGCCGACTCCGAGATGTGCAGCCGCCGGGCGAACTCGCGCCGGTTGCCGCGGTACCGCTCGTCTAGCAGGCGCCGCAGCACGGAGGCGAACCTGATGTCCTCCATCGGCGGCTCCTTCCGCTCCGGCCTGTACGGCGAGCGTAACCCCGCCGCCCGCCGCGGAATAGAGCGGTCGTGCGGGGGCGGTGAAGGGCTGCTTCAGCGGTGCGGGCCGGGTGGGACGGGAGTGCGCTGGGGGATCTCCGGCGGAAGCACGCGTAGTCCCGGAGGGGCGGTGGTGAAGCGACGACGAAACGGGTCTAGATCGGGGGTGAGGAGAAATCGGATAGGAGGGCCAGGGCGGTGGTGCGGAGGGTGGGGAGGTCGGCTTCGGGGACGCCGGCGACGCGGAGGGCGGCGTCGGCGGTGGCCTCGGCGAGGACGTCGGCGTCCGGCCGGTCGCGGCGGATCAGGATGACGGCCTCGACCAGCGCGAACACCAGGTCGGCGCGGACGTCCCGGTCGGGCAGGCCGGTGGTGAGCGGGGCCAGCAGATCGGCGTAGGCGTGCTTCAGCGCGGCCCGCAGCTCGGCGAAGCCCTCGATCCGGTCGGCCTCGGGCAGCAGGTAGAGGGCGCCGAGGTTGTGCGGGCCGGAGCACAGCAGGGCGACGTCGCTGCGGCACAGCGCCCACAGGCGGGCCCCGGCGGGGGCGTCGGCGGCGGCGAGGGCGCGAGCGGCATCGAGCGACGGGCGGACGGTGCTCTCCAGCAGCTCCGCGAGGATCGCCTCCTTGCCCTTGAAGTAGTGGTACATCGACGCCTGCCGGATCCCGGCGCGCTCGGCGACCTCGCGGGTGGTGGTCGCGGTGTAGCCGCGCACCGTGAACAGCTCGGCGGCCGCCGACAGGACCTCCTCGCGCGGCGACAGCCCCGTCACGGCGCGCTCGACCGCGCGCGGCCTGCCCACCCCTCGCTTCTCCATAGCCACCTCGTCCCGGCCCGCCCGCTCGGCCCGGCCCACCTGCTCGGCCCGGCCCATCCCATGATCCTGGCACAGCGCGGGCGCATGCTCGATCCACATGCCCGGTGAGGTGAGCGTTACGGGTGGGGAACGGCGGGGACGCGCGGGCGAAACAAGCGGCTCATATCTATCTGTCAACCGACAGGAATTGCCCCCGGGAGCCTCGATGTCCCTCACCGCACCGCCGCCGTCCGTCGATCCCGCCGCCGACGCGACCGTTCTCGGTACCTTCGGCTACCGCCAGGAGCTGCACCGCAGCATGGGCCGGTACACCTCGTTCGCCGCCGGATTCTCCTTCATCTCCGTCCTCACGACCGTCTTCCAGTTCTTCGGGCTGGGGTTCGCCTTCGGCGGTCCCGCCTTCTTCTGGACCTGGCCGGTGGTCCTCGCCGGGCAGTTCCTCGTCGCCCTCTGCGTCGCCGAACTGGCCGCCCGCTACCCGATCTCCGGGGCGATCTACCAGTGGTCGTCGCGGCTCAGCACCCCGGCGTTCGGCTGGTTCGCGGGCTGGATCATGGTACTCGGGCAGATCGTGGTGATCGCGGCGGCCGCGCTCGCGCTCCAGGTCGTCCTGCCCGCGGTCTGGTCGGGCTTCTACCTCGTCGGCACCGACCCGTCGCCGCTGTCGGCGGACGGCGCGGCCAACGCCGCCGTCCTCGGCTGCGCCCGCAGGTCAACAACCGTTCCTGAGCACTGTCCAGGAGTGTCCTCCCAGGTCAGTGTGTCTGTCCCGAACGGTGCTGGACAGACTGGCCCCCTGGCTTTCACGCGCCCGGTGGAGCGGCGGATCGTGTCCGCCCTCCGGTCCGGGCGGGGCGGGGTTCCTCACGCCCTGGGTCGTGGTGCCGGGCCTGGACGGTCCGATGCCCCGCACCATCACTCCGGTGGTGCGGGGGCGGTGCCGTCCGTCGCCGGGCCCCATAACCCAGGGCGCGCCTGCCGATCACGAGACTTGCTGCCTCGTGACAGCTGGTCTTGTGTGACGCTGTGCCGGTGGGTTTCTGCCAGTGTTGGGCTCCCCACCGGCTGGTGTAGGCCGCATCCACCGCCACCAACGCGATCGCGTGTTCGGCGGCCATCGACACCAGGCGGGCTTTCAGGCGGCCCGTCGGGATCCCGTGCACGACCTGCCGCAGACTCCGCCCGCCGTGCCTCTCGCGGGACTTGACGTCGCCGAAGTCCAGGTTCTCGACGGCGATCGCGGCGACGCCGAGATGCCGGGTCCAGTGCAGGAGCCGGGTGAGGGCGTGGCGGAGCTGCGCGTCCCGATGCGAGGCGCTGCCCGACAGGTCATAGAAGAACCGGCGGGGCCTACCCACCGGGTTACCGCGGGTGTCGAGGTGCCAGGCCGCGAGGTGGTCGGCATTGGTGTCGACCCCGACCACGCCGCGAGCCAGAGCCGCCTCCAACGGGACCACGCGCACGGGCGTCCGCTGCCAGGACGCGTCCACATACCACCGGCCCCGCACCGCATCCAGGTGGACGCGGTAGGCCACCGCCCGATCCGCCTCCACACCCGGCCCTCGGCCCGATCCGCTGCGACCTGCTGCCGGCGTTGCTTCAGGACCGCGAGACGGCGGGACTTTCCAAACCACTCCGCCGCCGACCGGTAGCCGCCCGGCACACCCCGGCCGCCTTTCTCCCCGACAGGCAGGGCGAGACGGCGGCTGATCGTGGCGATGGCGGCGTCCAGGGTCGTGATGTGGGAGGCCTGGGAGCGGCGGGCCAGCGCCCACTGATCATGCGAGGCCTTCGTGATCGCACCCGCCCACCTCGACGACGACCCGCCCGTCAGCTCCCGCTTACGCTCTGCCCACCGCTGGACGCTATGCCCCAGCCCGTCACCGCAACGTGCTTTGAGGTCCCGGGACGCCAGCGATCCCAGATGCGCGCCGACCCGACGCAACACCTCCTCGTCGGCCGCGGTGAGGTCTTTCAGACGGGTCCGCACCGACACACCACAGGCCTCGGGGACCACGAACGGCGCGGCCATCGACCGCAGCGGCTTCGACACACCCACAGCAGACGACCCCCTTCACCTGGCCGATATCACTCAATGTGATCGATCGAGAACCTACTCCCGGTGCCGGGGTCATGTCCGGGGAATCGGACAACACACAGTCCCTGCCATGCTGCCGGAACCAGCGGCCTCACCCCGAGCCGGGGACACCACGACCAGCACCACGGACACGACCTTGTGGACGCTTCCGAACACTCTTGAACACTCACCGGGCAACAGTTCAATACCCCTGCAACGGCTTCGACCCGACCCCGGTGAGGATGACGATCCAGTGACGCCCCCCACGCTGCTCGTCGCCAACCGGGGCGAGATCGCCGCCCGCGTGCTGCGGACCGCCCGCCGGATGGGGCTGCGGACCGTCGCCGTGTACTCCGACCCCGACCGGGGGCGGCGCACGTCCGGCTCGCCGACGAGCCGTCCGGCTCGGGCCCGCGCCCGCCGGCGAGAGCTACCTGTCGGCCGACCGGGTGCTGGCCGCGGCCTGCGCCACCGGCACGACGATCCTGCACCCCGGCTACGGGTTCCTCTCCGAGGACGCCGCGTTCGCCCGCGCCGTCGAGGACGCCGGGATCTCCTTCGCCGGTCCGTCACCCGCCCATCTCGACCTGTTCGGTGCGAAGCACACCGCGCGGGAGGCGGCGCAGGCGGCGTGCGTGCCGCTGCTGCCCGGCACCGGCCTGCTCGCCGGCGGCATCGGGATGCGGGCCTGCCGGTCCGCCGACGAGCTCGCGGAGGCGTGGGACGGCGTCCAGCGGACGGCCGCCGCCAACTTCGCCACCGCCGGAGTGTTCGTGGAACGCCTGGTGGAGGGCGCGCGCCACGTCGAAGTGCAGGTGTTCGGCGACGGCGCGGGCCGGGTGGTCGCCTTCGGCGACCGCGACTGCTCGCTCCAGCGCCGCAACCAGAAGGTGTTCGAGGAGGCGCCAGCGTTCGGGCTGCCCGACGCGGTGCGGGAGCTGCTGCGCTCTTCGGCGGTCCGGCTGTGCGCGTCGGTCGGGTACCGGTCGGCGGGCACAGCCGAGTACGTCTACGACCCGGTGCGGGAGGAGGCGTACTTCCTGGAGGTCAACACGCGGCTGCAGGTCGAGCATCCCGTCACCGAGGCCGTGTACGGGGTCGACCTCGTCGAGTGGATGCTGCGGCCGGCGCAGGGGACACCTCGCTGTTCGACGCGGGGGTGCCGGAGCCGCGCGGCCATGCCGTCGAGGCCCGCGTGTACGCGGAGAACCCGGCGAAGGACCACCGGCCGTCCGCGGGACTGCTGACCGAGGTCGTCTTCCCCGCCGACGTCCGCGTCGACGGCTGGATCGAGACCGGCACCGTCGTCACCTCGAACTACGACCCGCTGCTCGCCAAGGTCATCACGCATGCCGACGACCGGGAGGCCGCCCTGGAGCGCCTGGGCGCGGCGCTCGGCGGCAGCCGGGTCGGCGGGATCGAGACCAACCTGGGGCTGCTGCGGGCCATCGTCCGGGACGCCAGGGTCGGCGCGGGCGAGCACAGCACCGCGACGCTCGCGTCCATCACCGACCCCGAGCCCCGCGTCGAGGTGCTGCGCGCCGGGGTGCTCACCACCGTGCAGGACTGGCCGGGGCGGACCGGTTACTGGCAGGTCGGCGTCCCGCCGTCCGGCCCGATGGACGACCGCTCCCTGCGCCGCGGCAACCTGGCCCTGGGCAACCCGGAGGGCGCCCCCGGCCTCGAATGCACCCTGCAGGGCCCGTCCCTCCGGTTCACCCACGCCACCGACGTCTGCGTGACCGGCGCCCCGGCCCCGGTCACCGTCGACGACGCCCCCGCCCCGCACGGCGTCCCGTTCACCGTCCCGGCGGGCTCCGTCCTCGACATCGGCACCCCGCCGACCGGCCTCCGCACCTACGTGACCTTCGCGGGCGGCCTGGACGTCCCCCGCTACCTCGGCTCCGCCTCCACCTTCACCCTCGGCGGCTTCGGGCAGGATGGCGGGCGCGCCGGTCTGCATCACCTCGGCGGCTCGACGGACGGCACCCCATCCCCGCCCATGGCGTCGTCGGACCCGTCCGGCAGCAGATCGGCCCGGTCTACTCGCGGATGCGCAGCTGCCGGTTGACGGCGTTCGTGATCGCTCCCACCTCGTGGTGGCTCTCACATCGCCACGGGGCTGATTGAAGAACGGTTGGACGGGCGGTGGGCGTCGCGGATCACCGCAGCTCAGACGGTAAATCGATCAACCACCTTGTGCCGATCACACCGTTATCGCCACAGCCCCCACCGTCCAGGCCAGACCCGTACTCGTTGTGCACCGCCTCATCGAGGGACGGAATGACCGTCCCTGACGATAGAGAAGAGACCAGGCATGGGGTGCACCGCGACGAGCACGCATGATTTGGGGTTCCCTCAGTGCGACGGGCAGCGTGGTGTCGCCTCGGTCAGCCAGGTTTCGCGCCGGAGAAGAGTTCTGCTTGGGCCAGGGTGATGAAGCGGATTACGGATTGGGGGAGGGGGCGGTTCTTGGGCCAGACGAGTTCCATGGTGCGGAGGCGTTGGCGAGGGGGCGGATGGAGATGGGGCAGCCGGGGCCGGTGGCGGTGGAGGCCTGGACGCTGATGGAGGCGCCGAGGCCAGAGGAGACCAGGGCGAGGACGGCCTGGTGCCGGTTGACGTCTGGATGTCGGGGCGGATGCCCGCGTGGTGGGCGAGTTCGGCGAACACGAGGTTGCGGAGGCCGGGGAAGCGGGAGGAGACGGGCGGGGCGAAGATCGGGTGGACCGCGAGGTCGGACTAGGTCATCGTCTTCGGCCAGGTGCGGCGCGGGGGCAAGACCGCGACGATTTCGACCTCGCCCAGCGGCTGCATGTTGACCGCGGCGCGGTTGAGTTTCGCGCTCAGTTCGTGGTCGCTCGTCGTCATCAGGGCGACGTCGATGGTGCCGTGCTCGAGCCCGGCCAGCGCCTCCTCGGGGCGCAGGTCGAAGATCTGGACGTCGACCGCGGGGGCCTCCGGCGGCAGACGGCGAGCACCCGCGCCCGCAGGGTGTTGACGTACGGCATGTAGGCCACCAGCCGGAGCGAGCCGAGAACCCCTGCCCCGTGCCGCTGGAGTTCCGCGACGAGCCGCCTCCCGGGATTTCACGACTGATCTTCACCCCTTGCGGTGCTCAGGTGGCAGGTGATCTTGGGTTGCCGGGAAGGGGGAAGGATTTCCGGCTTTGGGGAGCCCGCGGAGACGGCGCTCAGGCGCGGTGGCGGGTCAGAGGCCGTAGTCGGTGAAGATTTCTTCGAGGGTGTCGGCGAGGGTGGTGTCGTGTTCGTTGAGGATGGCGGCGTAGCGGCTGGTGATGGAGAGGCTGCCGTGGCCGGCTCGTTGGCGAACTTTTGGAGGTCGATGCCTTTGTCGATGGCCCAGCTGATGCCGGTGTGGCGGGCGTTGTAGGGGGTGAAGCCTTGGGGGAGTCCTGCTGCTTGGCGGGCTTGGTGCCAGAAGCGGTCCCAGACTTCGTGCCCTAGGCATTCGGTGTTGTCGCGGGTCCATCGTTTGGTTCTGATGGGGTTGCCTGCGGCTTGGCGTTGATCGGCTCGTCTGCGGAGCCATTCGCGTTGGTATTCGGCCGCGTACTGCCGGCACTGGTGGCGGCGGCATTTGAGGCCGTAGTAGGCGGTCTTGGTGCCGTGGGCGTAGGTGATTTCTGATGCGGAGAGGAGCGGTGCGAGCGTTTCTCCTTCTTCCTGGGGCGTGGGGTCGGTGATCCGGTGGTAGGTGAACATCCAGTGGGGGAAGAGGAGGTCGGTGGGGGCGAGGTCGTATTCGTCGATGTGGTCTTGGAGGGCGGTGCACATCTGCTTGGAGATGGCGAAGCGGCGCCAGTCGCTGTTCTTGGGGTGGGGTTTGTGGAGCCGGCCGGGTTCGCCGGTGGGGTGGAATCTGGCGGTGATGTAGACGGTGGAGCGGGAGATGGTGAGGGTTTGTTTGGGGAAATCGAAGTCGCAGGGGCGGAAGCCGATCATTTCGCAGCGGCGGGCCCAGGTGGTGACGTTGAGGCGGGCGAAGAGCCGGGCCGGGGGATAGGTGAGGGCTTCTTCGAAACGGCGCCATTGCTCGTGGTCGGCGACGAGGATGGGCTTGCTCGGGGACTGGCGGAGTTGGATGGAGCGGATCGGGTTGTCGGTCCGGTACTCCTCGTTGAGGGCCATCTGGCACATCGCGGAGAGCACCCTGCGGGTAGCGGTGGGGACGGTTGCGGCGACCTCTTCCTCGGGTAGGACCTTGGTGAGGAGGTTGTAGAAGGTCGCGCGCTTCTGTTGGTTCTTGGGTGGTTTTGCTGTGGCCTCTGGCCCGGTTTCACGAGTTCGAGTAGATCCGAGCGGGCTTGAAGTGGTGGCGGGCAAGGTCGGCGCCGAGAGATCGTCTGGCCTGGTGGCCTGGGTGGTGGTCGGGTCGCTACGGTGGTCTCATGAGCGCTCTGCCGGACTGGATGACTCCTCCGCGGGAGGAGGGATGGTTCGCCGAAGATCTCGACCGCCTCGTAGAGGCGCCGCGTCACACCGAGCTGATCGATGGAGCCCTCGTCTTCATGATGTCGCCGCAGCGGGCCTGGCATGGACGTCTTGTCACGGCCCTGACGATGGCCTTGATGGAGCAGGCGGGTGAAGGCGTCGAGGTGGAGCGCGAGATGACTATTCGCCTCGATGCGCGCAACCGCCCGGAGCCGGATCTCCTGGTGACGTCTGCGCCCTACGATCCCGACCGCACCTGGTTTGCGCCGGACGAGGTGATGCTCGTCGTGGAAGTCGTTTCGCCCGAATCGGCGCACCGCGACCGGACCGTGAAGCTCCGCAAGTATGCCGAGGCGGGTATCCCGCATTACTGGTGCATCGAGGACGAGGGAACTGCGCCGGTCGTGCATGTCTATGAGCTGGATGTCCCGACGAAGTCCTATGTGGCCGCCGGAATCTTCCGGGACGCCGTCGAGCGTCCGGTCCCCTTCGAGATCAGGCTGGACCTGAGGGGCCTCTTGCCCACGGCGAACAGGGAGCAGTGAACAGGGACGCCCGAGGTTATGGGGCTTGCTGCTGGGCTTTCAGGCCTGCGGGTATCTTGGGTGGAACCGTACTTTTCAGGCGCTCGGGGCGTCTCGGCGGCCGCTGTATTCACCTCGGTCATGTGATGTTGCCCTGATTCCGCCGGGCTCGGATCGGGTTTCGCGATTTCGGGTAGAGCTGAGCGGGCTCGGGTCGGGATCTGAAGGCGGGCGGAGAAGATGCCTTTGTCCCGCTGGCTCAGTCGATGGCCATGCCGCCGCCTCACGGTTGCCTGCCGCGGCGGGCCTGGCATGGCCGCCTCGTCACGGCCTTGACCATGGCTCTGATGGGGCAGGCGGGTGAGGGCGTCGAGGTGGAGCGGGGGATGACGATCCGGCTGGATGCCCGCAACCGCCCGGAGCCGGATCTCCTGGTGACGTCCGCGCCCTATGATCCGGACCGCACCTGGTTCGCGCCGCAGGACGTGATGCTGGTCGTGGAAGTCGTCTCGCCGGAGTCCGCGTACCGGGACCGCACCGTCAAGCTTCGGAAGTACGCAGAGGCGGGTGTCCCGCACTACTGGCGCATCGAGGATGAGGGAACGACGCCGGTCGTACACGTCTATGAGCTGGACGCGCCGACCAGGGCCTACGTGGTGCCGGGATCTTCCGAGACGCCATTGAGCGTCCTGCGCCTTTCGAGATCAGGCTGGATCTGAAGGGTCTTCTGCCTCGCCCGGCCTCGGGAGAGGCAAGGCGACGCGTGACGGTGTGGCGCTCGCGGTATTACCGGCGGACCTGGTCGGCACTCGTCTCCTTTGAGATTCGGTGAAGTCGTTCGCTGCGGGCGCCCTGCGTGGGTGCAGCGCGGCCGAAGCTGACGCTCAGACGACTGTCCGTTGTATGGGGAAGCTCATCCCGTGGCGCGGCAGAGCTCACGGGTAGACTTCTCGCCATGTCGGAGGGGTCGGTGGATGATGCGGACCGCGAGGCGGTCGAACGCTTCGTGTCGGTGTCCGAGCGTCGGCTTTCCCGTGAGGCGGAGCGGTCTTTGTGGCTGAACCGTGCGGTGGTCGCGGAGCTGGAGTCGGACGCTGATCGAGTGCTCGGCCTGGCCCATCGCAATTTGGAGCGGATGCGGGGAAGAGCGGGGTGGGGGCATAACCCCTGGTTCGTGCGGTGGGGGATCGTTCTCGATTCCGGGGTCGACGCGGTGATCGAAGTGCTTCTGTCGCGAGACCCGGAAGCAGTGGAACTGCGGCAGAACACGCCTTTCGCGGGGGTGCTGCCCCAGGAAGATCGTGAACGCCTCCTTGCGGAGTTCGGCAGGTATTGGGCTCGTGTGAACAAACGGTCGGCGGAGACTGACCGCGGCTAGTGTTGGGGCATGAAGCGCGAAGAGCTGGATGACCTGCTGATTCTGATCGGCAGGCTCGGCGGCGAGATCCTGGTGGTCGGAAGCCAGGCGATCCTCGCAGCGGTGCCGGAAGAGCGGCTTCCCGCTGAGGCGATGGCGTCCGTAGAGGTGGACGTGGCGTTCCTGGACGGTGACGAAGAAAAGTCGGACATCGTTGACGGTGCGCTCGGTGAGTACTCGCGCTACCACGAGGAACACGATGTCTACGCTCAAGGCGTCGGGTTGAATACGGCGAAGCTTCCTGCGGGCTGGAGGCAGCGGCTCATTCGCTTCGAAGGACTGCCGGATGAAGTCGTCGCCTACGCTCCTGAACCACATGACCTCGCGGCAGCGAAGGCGATTGCAGGCCGTGAGAAGGACGCGATCTACGTCCTGTCCCTGATCGCCGCGGGCATTCTCGACCCGAACACCCTCTCCGAGCGCCTGGCCCACATGCCGGCAGAAGTGCCACCGGAGATGATCGCGATGGTACGGGGACAGATCGCCCATCTGCGGACCGACGGCAGTACCACCTCCGCTGAACCGAGTCCCTGAGACATCCTCAAGACCTCCGCGCGTTCGTGATGTTCCCCCGGTTTCACGGACTCGCTGATGTTCCCCCGTGCCGCGGGGGAGGCTCAGGTCCCCCCTGCCCCGCGGTGCCGAGCAGCATCAGCCCGGCGACCGCTACGGCAAGGCGCGTCCTCACCCGCCTGCGGGCCGAGGTCCTCGGGATCCGTCCTCTCGCCATCCTCGCTCCTCCCACGGAACTCGCGGGTGACCTGGATCACCGCGGCCACCCGAAAGAGAGTGGAATTACTGTTTCCATCGACCAGAACGATGTTCTCGTCGCGAACCGCCAAGCCTCTTGCCC
Organism: Actinocorallia aurea; assembly: GCF_054783995.1. Lineage (NCBI taxonomy): Bacteria > Bacillati > Actinomycetota > Actinomycetes > Streptosporangiales > Thermomonosporaceae > Actinocorallia > Actinocorallia aurea. Next base: position 43,184 of record NZ_BAAGPQ010000031.1, on the reverse strand, counting down.
TTCGCGGAGCGGCTGCACAGCCCTACCTCCCAAGCCTCCGGCGACTCCCGGGGCCGTACGCAGGGACTTTTGTCCGGATGTAGGGTTTTCGGGCTGAGATAACACCGAGAATCGGTCGTTCGAAACCTGCTGGAGGACGTAGTGGCCACCGCCGTCGCGCTCCAGACGGCCGTCGCGGTGATCGGCTTCCTCGGCGTGGTCGGCCTGCTCCTGCTGGTGCTCGACCGGGCGCCGCTGCGCCGCCGCGGAACGGCCCTGGCTCTGCTCGCCCCCGCGCTGGTCCTGCTGGCCGTCGGGACCGTGCTTCCCGCGGCCCGGACTGTGCTCCTGTCCTTCCAGGACTCCGGCGGCCGGACCTGGGCCGGCCCGGCCAACTACGTCTGGCTGCTCACCGGGCCCGGTGCAGGGACCCTGCCACGCACCCTGGTCTGGGTGGTCGCGGTCCCCGCCGTCGTCACCGTCATCGGGCTGCTCTACGCGGTCGCCGCCGACGGATCGCGCTTCGAGGCCGCCGCGAAGACGCTCATGTTCCTGCCCATGGCGCTGTCGTTCGTGGCGGCGGGCGTCATCTGGAAGCTCGTATACGCCTACCGCCCCGAGGATTTCCCCCAGACAGGGCTGCTCAACGGGATCGTGACGGCGCTGGGCGGAGCGCCGCGCCCGTGGCTGCTGGACGCGCCCTGGAACACGATCCTGCTGGCGGCGGTGCTGGTCTGGGCGCAGACCGGGTTCGCGACGGTCGTGCTCTCGGCCGCGATCAAGGGGGTGCCGGCCGAACTCGTCGAGGCGGCGCGGCTGGAGGGCGCCTCGGCCCGCCAGGTGCTGCGGCGGGTGACGCTGCCGTGGATCCGCCCCGCCGTGGTCCTCGTGGTCGTCAGCCAGGCGATCGGCACGCTCAAACTGTTCGATCTCGTGCGGACGATGACCGGAGGCCGCTTCGGCACGGGCGTCGTGGCGACCGAGATGTACGACCAGGCCTTCCGCTACGGCGAGTCCGGCCGCGGCTCCGCGCTCGCGGTCTTCCTGTTCGCCATGGCGGCCCCGGCCGCGCTCTACCTGGCCAGGGCGCGGAAGGCGGGGGTCCGGTGAGCGGCCCGGCCGGGGCCGCGCGGTCGGCACGGCACGCGCTGTCGAGGAGGTCGGTGGCGGTGGTGGTGATCGCGGTGCTGTGGACGGTGCCGTCCCTCGGCCTGCTGGTCACCTCCCTGCGGCCCGCTGAGGACGCCCGCGCGACGGGCTGGTGGACGGTGCCCGCCGACCCGCGGCTGACCCTGGACAACTACGCAGAGGTCCTGTCCGGCTCCGGCCGGATGGCCGACCAGGTGCTGCACTCGTTCGCCATCACCGTCCCCTCGGTGCTGTTCCCTCTGGTGCTGGCCCTGTGCGCGGCCTACGCCCTGGCCTGGATCGACTTTCCCGGCCGCGACCTGCTCTTCGTCGGCGTCTTCGCGCTCCAGGTCGTGCCGCTGCAGATGGCGTTCGTGCCGCTGCTTCGCCTGTTCTCTGACGGCTGGGGGTTCCTGCCCGCGTTCGATCCCCCCTTCGCGTTCGGCAGGCTGTGGCTGGCGCACACCGCCTTCGCCCTGCCCTTCGGGATCTACCTTCTGCACACGTTCGTGGCCGCGCTGCCCCGTGAGCTCCTCGACGCGGCGCGCGCCGACGGCGCCGGGCACGCCGCGGTCCTGCTGCGGGTGGTGCTCCCGCTGACGGCCCCTGCCCTCGCCTCGTTCGCGATCCTGCAGTTCCTGTGGGTGTGGAACGACCTCTCCGTCGCCCTGGTCCTCGGCGGCGGCGCCGCGGAGACCGCCCCGGTCACGCTGGGCCTGGCCCGGCTGTCGGGCACCTACGGCGAGTCCTGGCACCTGCTGGCCGCGGGCGCGTTCGTGTCGGCCGCCGTCCCCGTCACCGTCTTCCTCCTCCTCCAGCGCCACTTCGTGCGGGGCCTCCTCGCCGGCGGGGTGAAGGGGTAGTGCGTTTGCAGTTCTCCGTCCGTCCTGGGGGCTCCTTGAGATCGCCGTTCCGCCTTGTCCTCGGCACCGGGCTCCTCGTGCTCGTCGTGGCCCTGCTCACCGTCGGCGGGCGCGGCGGGGACACCGCCCGCCCCGCCGACTGCTCGCCGTACGCCCGCTACGGCGGCCATGACGGTGCGAGCGTCAGCGTCCACTCCCCCTTCCGAGACAGGGAGGCCGAGGGCTTCGAGAGGTCATGGGCGGATTTCGCCGCCTGTACCGGGATCGACGTGCGGCTCCAGGGCGACGTGGACTTCGAGGCGCAGATCCAGGTGCGCGCCGACGGCGGCGACCCTCCCGATCTGGCCCTCTTCCCGCAGCCCGGGCTGCTGGAGCGGTTCGCGCGGGCGGGGCGGCTCAAGCCCGTGCCCGCGGAGGCGGCGGCCCTCGTCGCGGAAGGCTGGCCGGACGACTGGAGCAGGTACGGCGCCGTCGACGGCACCCTGTACGCGACTCCGCTGGTGGCGACCGTGAAATCGCTCGTCTGGTACTCGCCGCGGTTCTTCGCGGAGCACGGGCTGGAGATCCCGCGGACGTGGCCGGAGCTGACGGCGCTCACCGAACGGCTCGCTGCCTCGGGCCCCAAGCCCTGGTGCGCGGGCTTCGAGTCGGCCGGCTCGACGGGCTGGCCCGGCACCGACTGGATCGAGGACGTCCTGCTGCGGACGCTCGGCCCGGACGGCTACGACGACTGGACCGCCCACCGCATCCCCTTCGACGATCCCCGGGTGGTCGCGGCGTTCGACGAGGCCGGCGCCATCCTCAAGAACGACGCCCACGTCGCCGGGGGATCCCGCTCGATCGCCACCACGCCGTACCAGGACGCGGGCCTGCCGGTGCTCACGGGCGACTGCGCGATGCACCGCCAGGCGTCCTTCTACGCGGGCCTGTGGCCGGAGGGCACCCGGGTGGGCCCGGACGGCGACGTGTTCGCCTTCCCGCTGCCCGGCGCGGACACCGGCACGAGGCCGCTGCTCGGCGGGGGAGTGTTCGCCGCGGCCTTCGCCGACCGGCCCGAGGTGCGCGCCTTCCAGGAGTACCTCGCGACGGGCGAGTTCGCCGAATCCAGGCTCCGCCAGGGCGGCTTCGCCACGGCCCGCAGGGGCGTCGACCCCGCCGCGGCGGCGAACCCGATCGACCGGCTGTCCGTCGAGCTGCTCCAGGATCCAGCCACCGTCCTGCGCTTCGACGGATCGGACCTGATGCCGGCCTCCGTCGGAACCGGGAGCTTCTGGGAGGGCATGACGGACTGGATCACCGGCGCGGACAGCGGTGCCGTCGCGGCCGAGATCGAACGGTCCTGGCCGCGCCCCTGACGGCTCAGCCGGCCTCCTCGGCGAGCGCCAGGCGCGTCAGCTGGACCCGGGAGTTCACGCCGAGCTTGCGGAAGACCGCGACCAGGTGCGTGTTCACGGTGTGCGGCGAGACGACCAGCGTCTCGGCCGCCGACCGGTTGGTGTGGCCCTCGGCGATGAGGTGCGCGACCTTGCGCTCGGAGGCGGTGAGCGCCCCCCATCCTTGGAGGGGCCGTTCCGTCTGTGCCGGACGCGCCGGGGCGCCTTGCTCCGCGGGCTCGCCGCCGGCCGCGGCCGCCAGGCCCCAGGCCCCGGCGGCGGTGTAGAGGTCGTGTGCCCTGGCCAGCGCCGCAGCCGAAGCCGTGCCTTCGCCCTCCTCCGCGAGCGCCCGGCCGAGGTCGGCCGATGCGGCGGCGAGGGGAAGCGGCCGGGGACCGCCCTCCAGCAGTTCGACCGCCAGCCGCAGCCGTCCGGTGTCGCCGTGCGCCAGCGCGGCGGCGTGCGCCGCAGTTCCGGCCGGCGTCGGCACTCCGGGGTTGCGGGCGGCGTGGTCGGCGGCCTGGTCGGCGAGTTCCTCCGCGAGCCTCCGGTCGCCCGCCGCCACCGCGATCCGCACGGCGTCGGCGAACCACGGCCGCAGCAGCCGCCAGCGGACGAACGGCGCCTCGCGCTGGATGCGCCGCACCTGGTCCGCGGCCTCGTCCGGGGCGGCGAGCAGCGCCCGCAGGAAGCGTGTGCCGGCCTCGTTGCCCCGGTTGGGCCGGGCCCGCACGGACGCGGTGGCGGCCTCCAGGTGGTCGGCCGCCTCCGCGCGGTGGCCGCGGGCCAGGGCCGTCCAGCCGCGCAGGATGCGGGAGTTCACCCGGTGGATCGAGGTGCCCTCCTTCTCCTCCAGCCGGTCCAGGGTGAGCAGGTCGGCGTCGGCGTCGTCGAGCCGGCCGAGGCCAAGGTGGTGGTTGCCCTGCGCCCACAGCTGCATCACCGGGCGGCGCGATCCGCCGGCGGCCGCCGCGAGCAGGCGGGCCGCCGCCGCGAACTCGTCGTGGTGCAGCAGGGCGACGATCTCCTCGGGGCGGTACTCGGGGTCGATGGTGCAGAGCACCTGGTGGTGGTGCAGCGCGGCGGCGCAGTCCCCGGCGTTGAGCTCGATCTCCCCCATCGCCCACAGGGCGGAGGTACGCGCCTCACGGCCGCCCACGGCGTCCGCCCTCGCCAGTGCCTGCGCCCCCGCCTCCCGTGCGGCGTCGAGATCGCGCCCGCGCGACAGCGCGAGAGCGCGCAGCGCCGCCAGCTCCGCCGCGGTGCCGGGATCGTCGGCCACCGCCAGCGCCGCGTCGGCCCGGCGCGCCAGGTCCCCGATCTCGTCCAGGTTCCACAGGGCGGTGCCGACGGCGGCCTGGATCCGCGCGAAGTCCGGCAGGGTGGGCTGCCGGGCCAGCAGCGCGTCGGCCGTGGCGACGGCCTCGGCGAACCGGCCGGCCCTGGTCCGCACCGTGATCATGCGCTCGCCGAGCGCGAATGCCCGGGGCTGGGACGCCGGGACGAGGTCGTGCGCGCGCGCCAGGAGGTCGCCGGCGAAGTCGGGCATCAGGGGCAGCGCCTCCTCCGCCGCGGCGACGAGGAGGTCCACCGCCTCGTCGTCACCCGGCTCGGCCCCCTTGAGGAGGTGCGGTGCGGCCTCGGCGGCCGGGCTGCCCGCGGCCACGAGCCGCCCGGCCGCGGCCCGGTGCAGCGCCCTGCGGACCGACGGGGAGATGTCGGCGTAGACGGCCTGGCGCAGGAGGTCGTGCCGGAAGGTCAGCCGCTCGCCGTCGTCGTCGAGGAGCCCGCCGCGGGTCGCCTCTTCCAGTTCGGCGAGCAGGTCCACGGCGGGCCGTCCGGCCAGGGCGGCGGCGTCGCTCAGCCGGAAGCTCCGGCCGAGGACCGCTCCCTTGCGCAGGAAGTCGAGGGTGCCCGGGGCCAATGAGGACAGCCGGCCCCGGACGCCGAGGACCAGGCGCTCGGGCGGCCCGTCGGCGCCCTCCCTGCCTCGAAGCCCGGCGAGCATCTCGGCGGCGAGGAACGGGTTGCCGCCCGCTCCGTCGAGGAGGTCGAGGACGGATTCCGGCACCTCGCCCAGGACATCGCCGGCCAGCTGTCCGATGGCCGCGGACGCCAGCGGGCGCAGAGGCACCGGGATCGACCCGGACCCGATCCGCGGGTGCTGGCGGCCGGCCAGCAGCCACAGGACGGGTGAGGCGCGCAGCCGTTCCGGCAGATGGCCGAGCGCGAACCGGCTCAGCGGATCGGCCCACTGGACGTCGTCGAGGGCGATCAGCACGGGGCTCGCGGCGGCCCGCTCCTCGATCGCCGCGGCGAGCCTCTCGACGAGCCAGATCCGCTGGTCGTGGTGGCTGGTCAGGGGGCCGAGGTCGGCGGCGGACAGGAGCGGGTCCGCGCCGTGCAGCAGGCCGGACACGAGCGTGGACAAAGGAGCCATCTCGTGCAGTTCCTCGGCCCGGGAAAGGCTGACGGAGAACCCCTGGGCCCTGGCCGCGGCCGCGGTCTCCTCCAGCAGCACCGTCTTGCCGATGCCGGCCTCGCCCAGCAGCAGCGCCACGGCCCCGGACCCGGCGCGCGCCGACTCCAGCAGCCCGGCCAGCCTGGCCAGTTCGGCCTCCCGGCCCCGCAGCCCCGGTCGGCTCCACCCCGTTCCCACGACCACCTCCCGGGCGGAAAGGTTACCGGTGGACCGGAATTTGCTGGAACGTTCCATGGTCGTTTTCAGGGTGTTCACCCGATCTCGTGCACGATGATCTCGGCGATCGCGTCGGGCCGCGATCGCGGTAGCAGGTGCGAGCCGTCGACGCGGTACTCGGCGGCGGCCATCCGCTGGGCCATGAAGCGCTGCGCGGACGGCTGGAGGAGCCCGTCGGCCTCGGCGATGACGTACCAGGGGCGCACCGACGTCCAGGCGGGCCGCCCCGAGCGCTCGGTGACGGCCTGGGGCGCCAGCGTGCGCTGGGACACGGCCAGGACGGCCGCCTGATCGGGCGGCAGGTCTGCCGCCGCGACCCGCGCGAACCTCTCCTCGGCGATCACCAGTTCCCCCGCTGCGTAGGTGATCGCCTCCATTCCCGGGGAGGGGCGGAATCTGCGCAGGAGTCCCGCGATGTGCTCGCCCTCATCGGGCGTGACCGCCGCCACGTAGCCGAGGCCGACGACGTTCGGGGCCAGGCTCCCGGCGTTGGTGGCGACGGCCCCGCCGTAGCAGTGCCCCACGAGCACGACCGGGCCCGGGATGTCGTCCAGCACCGACAGCAGGTAGGCCGTGTCGCCCGCGAGCCCGCGCAGCGGATTGGCGGCCGCGAGGGTCGGCAGGCCCGCCTGCTGCAGCCGGCCGACCACGCCCGCCCAGACGGAGGCGTCGGCGAACGCGCCGTGGACGAGGACGACCGTCGGCAGCTCCGGCCCGCCGGTCACCACTGCGGCCGGTCCTGCGGCATCGCGTGAACGTGCCGGTCCGTGTTGTCGTGCGCGTCCCGCCAGGCGCTGGGCGACATGCCGTAGGCACCGCGGAACGTCCGGCTGAAGTGGGCCGCGTTGACGAAGCCCCAGCGGTGGGCGACGGCCGCGATGCCCGGCGCGCTGCGGCCCCGCCGGGCGAGCTCGCGGCCGCACTCCTCCAGTCGGCGCTGCTGGATCCAGCGGCCGATCGTCAGCCCTTCGGACTCGAACAGCTTGTACAGGTGGCGCACCGAGATGTGGTGGGCGGCGGCGACGCGCTCCGGTGTCAGCCCTCGGTCGGCCAGATGCAGGTTGACGTAGTCGCGGATCCGCCGGGTGAGCGCGGCCGTGTCGTCGGCGGGCGCCACCCGCGCCTCGATCAGCGTGGTCACCAGGTCCGCCACGTGCCCGGCCATCCGCTCGCCGACCTTCGCCGGGGTGGCGCGCGCCTCTCCGGCCAACGCGGTCAGAAACGGCGCGACGAGGTCGGCGACGGGCTCGCCGGGCCCGATCGCCGTGGCCGTGACCTGCGCGACGTCGGCCTCGCGGACCCGCAGCAGCGGCCGGGGCAGCCGGAAGACGCTCAGCCCCGCCCGTTCTGCGTGGTCGTACAGGTAGGGCCGCGCGGTGTGGAAGAGGACGAGGTCGCCCGGCGCCAGGGCGGCGCTGCGACCGTTCTGCGCGAGTTCCGCCGTGCCCTCGCGCTGCACGCCGACGACGACCTCGTCGTGCGGGCTGCGGTCGATCAGCCGGGCCGTGCGACGGGCGCGAGAAGGGTCCGCGGTCATCGTCGCGACCTTCAGGTAGCCGTACTGCCCGGCGGTGATCGTGCCCGCGAACGGGCGGTCCCGGTGCGGTGTCACGGCCATCGGAGCCAGCGCCCGGCCCACCGCCGAACTCCAGAAGGCCAGCTTCTCGGTGTCCGGCACCCCTGCGGTGTCCACATGTCTCATACCGGAACTGTGGCCGGTCGCCGCGCCCGCCCGCATCGGGTGAACACGCCAGATCGCGGGTCCGGCCCCTCGTTCGGGCTGAGGCAAGAGACCCGGCAGGCAGAGAACACCGCCCCGCCTCCGCCGCGCCTAGCGTCGGCTCCGACCGGCAGATCCGCCTGGAAAGGAAACCGCGATGACGCACAAACCCGTTCTCGAACCCGCCGCACGAGCGTTCGCCGAGGCCACCGATGCGCCGCCCTACCTCTTCGACCTCGGCCCGGTGGAGGGGCGCAAGGCCGTCGACGAGGCCCAGTCCCCCGAGACGCCCGTCGCGGGGACGTCGAAGGAGGTCCTCGAGGTCGCCGAAGGCCTGACCGTCAGCGTCTTCCGCCCCGAGGACGCGCAGGGACCGCTGCCCGTGGTCCTGTACATCCACGGGGCCGGCTGGGTGTTCGGCAACGACCACACCCACGGCCGCCTCGCCCGGGAGATCGCCCTCGGCACCGGCGCCGCCGTCGTGTTCGTGAACTACAGCCTGTCGCCCGAGGCGCCGTACCCGGTCGCGATCGGGCAGAACTACCTGGCCGCCCGCTGGGTCGTCGAGAACGGCGCCGCCCACGGCCTGGACGCCTCGCGCATGGCGGTCGCCGGGGACTCCGTCGGCGGCAACATGGCGATCGCCCTCACCCTCATGGCCAAGGAGAGCGGCGACCTTCCGCTGGCCGCGCAGGTGCTCTTCTACCCCGTCACGGACGCGTCGTTCGACACCGGCTCCTACAGCGCGTTCGCCGAGGGCTACTTCCTGCGCCGCGACGGCATGCGGTGGTTCTGGAACCAGTACACCGCCGACGAGGCCGAACGCGCCGAGATCACCGCGTCGCCGCTGCGGGCCACCACCGAGCAGGTCGCCGGCCTTCCGCAGGCGCTCGTCATCACCGCGGAGGCCGACGTGCTGCGCGACGAGGGCGAGGCCTACGCCGCCCTGCTGCGCGAGGCGGGCGTCCCGGTGACGGCCGTCCGCTACCAGGGCGTGATCCACGACTTCGTCATGCTCGACGCCCTGCGCGGCACCCGCGCCGCCGAGGCCGCCATCGCCCAGGCCATCGGCTTCCTGTCCGCCGCCCTCTCCACCCGCTAGGAGCGCCCACTTGAGCCCCACGATCGTCCTCGTCCACGGCGCGTTCGCCGAGTCCGCGAGCTGGAGCGGCGTCATCGCGATCCTGCGCGAGCACGGCCTGCGAGTGATCGCCGCCCCCAACCCGCTGCGCGACCTCGCGAGCGACGCCGAGACCGTCGCCGGACTCGTCTCGGGCCTCACCGGCCCGGTCGTCCTCGTCGGCCACTCCTACGGCGGCCAGGTCATCTCCCAGATCCACGATGACAGGATCAAGGCCCTGGTCTTCGTCGCCGCCTTCGCCCCCGAGGAGGGTGAGAGCATCGCCGAGCTGTCGGCGAAGTTCCCCGGCAGCACCCTCGGCGACACCCTGGAGGCCTTCGCGCTGCCCGATGGCAGCACGGACCTGTACATCGCCCAGGACCGGTACCACGCCCAGTTCGCCGCCGACCTGCCCGCCGAGCGCGCCGCCGTGGACGCGATCACCCAGCGCCCGCTGGGCGACCGCGCCCTCAACGGGACGTCGGCCGCGCCCTCGTGGAAGACCCGGCCGTCCCGGTTCGTCTACCCCGGGGCCGACCTCAACATCCCGGTGGAGGCGCACCGCTTCATGGCCCACCGGGCCGCCGCCGTGTCCGCCACCGAGATCACCGGCGCGTCCCACGCCCTTCCGGCCTCCCAGCCCGCCGAGGTCGCCCGCGCCATCCTCGAAGCCGTCGACGCCCTCGGCTGACGCGAGCGCCCGCCGTGCACCGGCGTGCCCGTCCTCCGCGGGCGCGCCGGCAGGTGCCATGGCTCCGGCCGCCTCCCGCGGGAGGGCGCCGACGCGCAGGCAGAGGCGGTCCCGGCCGATGCGGTCTTGCAGGCCGATCGCCTTGCAGAGGCTCGGACGGGAGTGCGGACCCGCGCAAAGCGAGGCAGGTGCCGTGGCACCGCGGCGGCTCGATCCCGCCGAGGTGGAGGTCACGGTCGTCAACGCCGCGGCCGACTTCGTCGAACGGCTGCGGCTGCACCACCTCGCGGCCGGGGGAGCCTCAGGAAGCGGCCGCTGAGCGAGATCTTCGCGGGCACGGGCGTGCGGGTGCGCGTCGCGCGGGTCCAACGGATCGACCTGGAAGGCAAGGCCGTCACGCTGGACGACGAGGCTCTCCCTTATGACACCCTCCTGTACGCGCTGGGCAGCACCGTGGACGGCCGCGGTGTTCCGGGTGTGGCCGAGCGCGCCTTCCACGTCGCCTCGCGCGCGGCGGCGGTGCGGCTGCGTGCAAGGCTGGACGGCCTCGGCGCGGGCGGGCGCGTCCTCGTCGTCGGCGAGGGCCTGACGGGCATCGAGACGGCCACCGAGATCGCCGAGAACAGGCCGGGGCTGCGGGTGGCGCCTGCCGTCCGCGGCGAGCCGGGCGCCTGGATGCCCCCCGGGGCCCGCCTCCACCTCCGCCGGGCTTCGACCGGCTCGGCGTCACCGTGCACGAAGGCACCTCCATCGCCCGCGTCGCGTCCGACCGGGCCTTCGGCTCCGACGAAGCGGAGTTCGCGAGCGACGCGACGGTCTGGTGCGGCGGGTTCGCCGTTCCATTGATCGCCGCCGAGAGCGGCCTCGCGGTCTCCGAGGACGGGGGGATCCTCGTCGACCGGCACACGCGACCTACCGGCTGCTCGCCTCCTCGGCCGATGCGGAGGACTGCGTGCAGGAGGCGTTCCGGCGCTGGCAGGCAGCCGACCGGAAGCGGATCGCCTTGCCCGAGGCCTGGCTCACGAAGACCGTCACGAACCTGTGCCTGGGTCCGCTCGGCCCGGGTACGGCGTGCGCGGGCCGTGGGCGGGTGGATGCCCGAGCCGCTCCTGGCGGGCGACCCGATGCTCGATCCGGCCGAGACCGTCGAGCGGCGCGAGTCGGTGTCGCTCGCGGTGCTCGACGCTCATGGCGCGCCTCGCAGGGAACTGCCTGCGCCGGTCGAGGCTGCGGCTCGCCGGAGCCCGGCGCGACGACGTCACCGGCCGGGCCGAGGCCCGCCGAGTCGTCGCGGCGTTCCTTCGTTCCTTGCCGCGGCGGGCTCCGGGCGGACCGACCGGCTGGTCGCGCTGCTCACCGAGGACGCCGCCGCGATCTCCGACGGCGCCGGGGGCGCGGCACGAGGCTGCCCGTCCTCACCGGGCCCGAACGGCTCGCCGCGTCGGTGCGGGCCGCGCTCGCGCCGTCCTCGGCCAAGCGGCGGCTGATCGGCGGGTCCGCGGAGCTGCACGCCGACGTCGTCAACGGCTCCCCGGCCCTCCTCCTCGTCGTCTTCGACGGCCGGGTCATCGGCCTCGTGGTCCTCGAACTGCGCGGTGGCAGGATCGCCTTCGCCTAGCCGCGTCAACTCGCCCGCGCGGCTCACCCGGCTCGCCTCCTGGCCGCAGGCGGTCACCGGCCTTGCGATCGGAAGGCCGGTGACCGCGTCGGCGGCGCGCGGGTAGATGCGGTGCGGACCGACGCGTTCCTCCCGGCCGGTCGCTTGCAGGAGGTCGCAAACGGAGTTGCGGACGCGGGCGAGGGCGAGGCGGGTGCCGTGCCTCTTTAGCTCGTCCAGGACGCGGTGGAGGGTCTCAACGCCGGTGGTGTCCATGTCGTAGACGACCTCGGCGTTGACGACCACGAGCCGGACCGGCGGGTCGGCCTCCTCGACCAGCCGCCGAAGGTCCGCGCGGAGCGTGTCGGCGTCGGCGAAGAACAGGGGCGCGTCGAACCGGTGGACGACCAGGCCGGGCAGGTCCTCGAAAGCGGACAACCCGGCGGCCGGAACCCGCAGGTCGCGGACGACGGTCAGGTGCGGTGTGGAGCCGCGGGGCGGCACGGTGAGACCCACCGTCCGGCCGGTCTCAGCGCACCGGCCGGCCAGTTCCGCGAGGACGGCGAGGTCTCCGTCGAGGCCGACCCACAACACTTCGGCGTTCTCGGCCACCTCGGGGAGGGTGCCGGAGTCGGCCAGGCGCAGCATCGGCGCCGGGCCGGTTCGGATGGCTTCGGCGAGCAGGTCCGCGAGGGCGTCGGCGGTCTGGGTATCGGCGTCTCCGTAGAACGCGAGCGTCAGGCGCCGGTGGCCGGGGTCGGTCCAGCTCAGGTCGGGGTGGGCGCCGCGCGGTTGGCGGCGGCTGAGGCGAGCTCGTCGAGGGCGGGTGGACAGCCGCGTACAGGCGCGTGAGAGGGGGTTCCTCCGCTCGGGTCAGGGCTGGGTGCGTGCGGCGACGCGGGCGAGAAGGTCGAGGAGGGCGGCTTCCACGGCCTGCGGCCGGTGGAGATGCAGATGGTGCTCGCCGTCGTCGACGGTGGTGTGCACAGAGCCGTCGGCCTGGGCGGCGAGGTCCTCCTGGAGGGCGAGCCAGGTCGGCCAGGTCCGTTTGCGCCCGGTGTTGCCTTCTGGTCCTGCGGTCAGGACGGTCAGCGGCAGGCCGCCCAGCGGGCGGCGGCGGGCGTGGGCGGCGCCGTGGCCGCGGAGCATGCCGAGGCACTCGGCGATGCGGGCGCGTCGCTGGGAGAGCGTCACGTCGAGGGCGAACCCGGCGTCCCGCCATTCGGGGGCGAACAGCTGCTCGGCGGTGGAGCGGTCGATGCGCCGCCACCCGAGATCGTCCAGGGCCCGCCGCAGCCCGTACCAGGTGAAGGGCGGACTTTCTGGAGGTCGACGCCTTTGGCGATGGCCCAGCTGATGCCGGTGTGGCGGGCGTTGTAGGGGGTGAATCCTTCAGGAAGGCCGACCGCGGTGCTGGCGTTGTCCCAGAACCGGTTCCAGACCTGGGTGCTGAGGAACTCGGTGCCGTACCGCCGCCAGGTATCGACTTTCCCGCGGCCCTGCTGTCGGTTGTCGGCGGCGCGTTTCCTTCGCCAGGCACGTTGGTAGTCGGCGGCGTAGGCCTTGCACTTGGAGCAGTCGCATTTGAGGGAGTAGCGGGCGCCCTCCGCCCGACGAGAGCGCCCGCAAAGTCTCCGCCAAGACGCGCCGCTACGTCATCAGGCGCTCCCCGCAGACCGCGTCTCGCGCCCCATCGGAGTGGGGCAGCTGTCCGGAACCTTCGGGGCGGCTCACTCTGCTTGTACTGCCGCGAAACGGACAGACCGGGCCTCCACAATCCCGGGGGAATCCTCGCTCACAGTGTCTCCTCAGATTCCCTGAGTCACACCTTCGCGGAACAGTCCCTGGCCCTCAGTGGGGAAACCTGGGTCCGTTTGAGAGTCCGATCCGGGGAGCGCTCGTCATGAACCGGCGTGGAGGTGGGCGGCCCAGAGGGAGGGGGTGAGGGGGAGGCGGTCTCGCATGATGCGGGTGGTGTCGTGGAGAGCCTGGGCGGATCGGCCAGCATCCAGCGTGCCGCCGGGATGGGCGAGACGGGCGTAGAAGGTCTCGGTAATGTCGAGTGCGATGCGGTCGTTGATCGGCCAGAGGGTGCCGATGACGTGGGTGAATCCGGCGAGCTGGAATGCCGAGGTGAGGTGAATTGATTCGTCGAGAAGGTCCTGGTTGAGAGTGAGGGCGGTGGAGCAGGCGGAGAGGTAGGCGAGGTGCGCGTGGTCAAGGTCGAGTGGTGCGAGGCTGGCAATGGTAAGGGGCGTCTCCTGCCAGTCGGCGAGAAGGAGCCGGCTGCGGGAAGGATCGGCGGGATCGCTGTAGCCGTGGCACGCGAAGTGCGCGATGGTCGCCTCCGCCAGATGCGTGAACACAGCGTCCCTCGTGGGAAGCCCGCCGGGCGCATGACCGCCGACAGTGTCCTGGATGGTGCCGGGCGCGCTGGGCTGGGTGAGCACGACGGGGTTGGGCAGGCAGGTCGCCAGGAGGTCGGCTTCGTCTTCGACGTTGGTCAACACGCCGTTCCTGGGAAGTCCGGGAGTGGTGGGCATGGCGACGATGAGGGCGCGGCCGGGATCCGCGGTTAGAGGTGTCGGTCTGCGAGCGTGTCGGAGGGCGGTGATGGTGGGCGTGTAGGAGGAGACGACGCGGTCGAGGACGGTCTGGGCCTGGTGATTCGGGTCGGAGGGGCTGGTGTGGTGGCCGGCTGCATGGAGTGGGAGCAGGCCGAGAAGGCCGCCCGGTGCCCACCAGATGCGTGGCCACTCCATTCCGGGCTTCGGCGCGCCGGTCAGGCCGAGCGCCTGCAGGACCGGTTCGGTCGCGGTGTCCCACAACCATCCCAGGACCTGGCGTACCCGTTCTTGCGCTGCCACACGGTCAGCGTTGCGATCTGTGGTGGCGGTCAGGGCTTGGTGGAAGGCATTGATCTGGTCGGCGAGCTGTTCGAAGGTGAGGTCGGGGAGCTCGATGGCGGTGATGCCGTCGGTGGTGAGCAGGAGGGCGTCGCTGCGCTGCCGGGTGACGTTGAAGGTGACCACAGGTCCGTGGGTTGCCTGCGCAAGGAGCTCATCCGTAGTGGGCGGCAGAGCAAAAGAGGAGAAACCATCCAGACTGCGGATCTGGCCCAGGATGGCTGCGAGCTCCACTGCGACCTGCCGCCGGTCGGCGGCGTGCCGCACAAAGAGATCATCAGGACGCGCCGCGAACGATGGAGTGATCTCCTCCGGTGCCGCTGCGGGTTGATCGAGCAGGCCTCGCAGATAGGTGAGCCGGACCGCGAGTTCGGGAAATCGTTCGCGAAGTTCGGTGAGATCAGTACGGGTTTCCAGCATCTGCGCGATGAGAATCGCCCGCCCGGATTCCAACAACCTCAATGCATTGGCCGGACGCTCGTCGACCGGAATGCTGGTGTCCGCCAACGCCAGTGAGGCAGCGTCAGAGGCCATCCCGGCAAGGTCTCCGATCATCGACTGCTGATCGGCACGCCTCAGTTCCCGTGGCACGACCTCGGGCAACATCTGCACTGCGCTCTCCAGCAGCCTAGCCGCACGCCCAGGATCGAACCTGGCCAGCCACATCCCCGCCATCCACGCCGTCCAGATCCGCACCGATGGTGCAGCTGAGACTACTCCGGCGGCCTCCGCCAGAGCCTCCGCTGCCTGCAGAAGGTCGCTCTCCACGCCCGTCTTTCTGAGAGCGACCCCGAGGTTGTTGAGGTATCCGGCACGGTCGGGGTGGTCGCTGGGGGTGATGCGCACGGTTTCCCGCAGGGCGATGATTGCTTGTTCGAGATCTTCGTGCGCACCTGCGCGCTCGAACCGGAGTCGCAGAGAGTTTCCCAGGCTGCCCAGGCACACGACTCGATCGAGGTGGTCTTCAGGAATGCCTCGGACGGCTTCTCGCAGGGCAGCGATCGCCTGATCAATATCTTCCCTCGCACCTGTCCGCTCGAACCGGATGTGCAGGGCGATCCCGAGACTATTGAGGTACAGGTAACGTTCCGGATGGTTTTCGAACACAAGACGCACAGCCTCGCCCAGCATGATGATCGCCTGGTCGATATCTTCCTGCACACCCGCCCGCTCGAACCGGATCTGCAGGGCGATCCCAAGGTTGTTGAGGTGCCTTGCGCGTTCGGGGTCGTTCTCCGGGGTGACCCGGACTGCCTCCCAGGCTACAGCGACCGCCCGTTCAAGATCTTCCTGCGCACCGGTCCGCTCGAACCGGCTCCGCAAGGCGAGCCCGAGGTTATTGAGGTGCCGAGCTCGATCGGCACTGCTCTCGGTGGTCTGTCGGACAGCCTCCTGCAGTGTGGTGATCGCCTGCTCAAGATCCTCCCGTACGCCCGTAAGCCAGAACCGGCTTCGCAGGGTGAGCCCAAGGTTGTTGAGATGCCCGGCGAGATCAGGGCTATCTTCGGCGGTTGCTCGGACGGCCTCCCGCAGCGTGATGATCGCCTGCTCAAGGTCCTCCTGTGCTCCCGTCCGCCCGAACCTGAGCTGCAGGGAGCTCCCAAGGTTGTTGAGGTGCCTTGAGCGTTCGGGGTCGTTCTCCGGGGTGAGCCGGACTGCCTCCCCGGCCACGTCGATCGCCAATTCAAGATCTTCCTGCACACCCGTCCACGCGAACCGAGTTTGCAGCGCGACCCCGAGATTGTTGAGGAGCAGGAAAAGTGCGGGGTGGTCATCAGGAGTACGGTTGATAATCCGCTGCCACAGGTCGATCGACCGCGTAAGAAGAGTCGCGTCGCCCGTGGCACGGGCATGTTCCGCGAATTCGAACGCCACATCGACGCCAACGTCTAGAATCAGGGCTTCAGGAATATGCTCGTCTTCGACGCCAGCGAGCAAGCACAGGCGGAACATTGTGCGAGCAGTTTCCAGATCTTCCTGCGCAGGCAACGTCTGATAGCGGTACCAGTGCAGCCAGCCCAGGGTGTGACTGGCTTGCACATCACTGCTGTCCGTTTGCCCCAGAAGGTCGGCTAGTCGACGAGCCGACTCCAATACACCAGGGACCAGCAGCGGCGCAAAATCTTGCGCGATCTCAACTTGCTGAAGGCGTTCTTCGAGCACAGCCAGGAGCTCGTCACGTTCACTCATCGATCCCAACCCCCCAGCACGATGATGTCCCCGATGCGATACTAATCCAGATATTGAACTGCACACGTGATTTAGATCGAAGCCATCGGTGGTGCGCGCCGTCTCTCAGCGAAGCTCGCCTTCGGGATCGTGACCGCCCGCAGCCCCAAAAGGAGGCAACGGTGAATGCCCCTGCAAATCCCCTCGACCGTGCGCTGACGTTCGTGTGCGAGGAGCTTGACAATCTGCGGAGACTCCTTCGCCGCGGCGAAGACAGCGGTGATCCACCGGTGTTGCGCGCCGTGCTGGACTCGGTGACCAGCCATCCCTCACCACCGCACAACCACCTTGAGGAGCTTCTGGAAGCCCTACATCAGGCGATCCAGGCCTCCGGCGACAGCCTCGGTGTGTGGGGTCAGGTTCATGACGAGAGCCGCCATCTCCACCTCCCAGGCATATCCGGAGACATCCCTTTCGAACCGATCTACTCATGCCCGATGGGGAGATGTGCGGGACGCTGGCCGGATCAGGCCACGGCATTCCCGTTGGTCTGCGCCATAACCGGCCGCCCACTCGACCGGGGCCACCTGTGACCGCCGGATGGACGCGCGCATGAACGGGTTCTGGTCAGGTCTGGCTGGCAAACTTGCCGAACGGTGGCTGACACTCCTGGTCCTGCCCGGCGTGCTCTACCTCGCCGTAGCCACCGCCGCACACAAACTCGGCTGGGCACACGCCCTGGACCTCGGCCGGCTGACCACCGCCATCAGCGCCTGGGCGAAGAAGCCCGCGGCGACCACCACCGGCGGGCAAGTCGTCCTCCTCTCCGCGATCCTGCTCGGCGCCGCGGCGATCGGGCTGGCCGCACAAGCCCTTAACGGCCTCGTCGAACGACTCGCCCTCGCCCTCGACTGGCACACCTGGCCGCCACCTCTCCGCAGCATCGCCCGCAGGCTCACTCGGCGGCGTCAAGACAAATGGGACAACGCCCACACCCTCTATCACCAGCTCTCCACAGAAGCCCGTCATGCCCGGCGTTCCGGAGCCACGAGCACTGACCTGACCGCACAACGAGCCACACGACACAGCGCCTACCGGGAACGAATCCAGATCGGCCTTGAGCGGCCCGACCGACCCACCTGGAGCGGCGACCGCATCCACGCCGCCGCCATCCGCCTCGACCGCGACCTCCACATCAACCTCACCATCGTCTGGCCCTACCTATGGGCCGTTCTCCCCCAAACCGCACGCAACGACCTCACCACCAGCCGCCGTGCCCTCACCCAAGCCACCACCCTCACTACCTGGGCCCTCCTCTACCTCCCCCTCACCCTCTGGTGGTGGCCCGCGCTACCGATAGCGCTCGGCATCGCCGCCACCGGCTGGCAACGTACCCGCGCCGCCAC
Organism: Actinocorallia aurea; assembly: GCF_054783995.1. Classification (NCBI taxonomy): domain Bacteria; kingdom Bacillati; phylum Actinomycetota; class Actinomycetes; order Streptosporangiales; family Thermomonosporaceae; genus Actinocorallia; species Actinocorallia aurea. The sequence goes on along the minus strand of NZ_BAAGPQ010000031.1, from coordinate 25,534 downwards.
CGACACCCACGCTCAACTTCTCGAAGCCACCACCCGCCTCCACCTCACCACTCTCTCAGCTCAGCTCGGAATCCCTCACCCGGATGCCCCACGCGAAACCGCCGCCCCTCCCCAACTCATCACCCAACTCACACTCCCCCCTGTCGGCAGACCGACACCCGCCCTCGGCGACACGATCACCCACCACCTCCACACCCAACCCCCGCCCCCCCGGACACTCTGATCAGGCTTGAGGTTGAGAGAGATACGGTTTGATGTTCCCCCCGTTGGGGGGAACATCAAGCTGTCCGTCGCGCTGGGGGAAGCTCACCGCCGTGGAAGTACAGGATCGTCCCGTCCCTTGATCCGGTGACGCCGGGACAGCGGACCCACTCGGCGGCGCACCCTAGCCCGCGCACCTTCACCACCGCGGTGCCGCGCGGCGGGCGCAGCAGCGCCCCGCCGAACTCGATCAGCCCCGCGAGGCGCAGCGCGAGCGGCGTCCACGGCAGCCGGGCGACGAGCGGCCGCACAAGGTGCCGCGCCAGCCGGGCCGCACCTCGCGCGCCCCGGCCGTACCCCGTGCGCTCCTCAACGGTCGGCGTGATCGGCATCCGGTCTCCCCTCGTCACGTCCTGCGTCGCAGCGGAAAGATTACAGCCAAGTAAGCGATCGGGTACGTCCCGTCGCCGCACCGGCACACCGGAGACGAGCCACCGCAGATCCCGGAAGAACTCCAGTCGAGGGATCGTGAAGGCGGACCGGGGCCGGCGGCCGTCCAAGCGGGCGCGTAGCGGGACAGACAGCGGTCTGTCCCGCTCCCCTCGGTCTCCGAGGACGGGCGCGGCCCGGAACGCCTCAGTAGAGCACCGACGGCGGCGGCGAGTGGCCGAAGGAGTTCAGGCCGTAGGCCTGGTAGATCGGGTCCGCGTTGTTGCTGGCGTGGTTCATCGCGGCGTGGATGTCGCGCCAGAACCGCTGCAACGCGGAGTCGCTGCGCAGCGCGGTGCCGCCCGCGTGCAGGAACAGCTCGTCCACGGCGTCGACCGCGCGGCGGCTGATGCGGACCTGGTTGCGGCGTACCCGCAGCCTCTCCTCGGGTGTGAACCGTTCGTTGCGCTGCGCCCGCTCCCACATCCGCTCGATGTCGTCGAAGAGCTGGATCTCGCCCGCCTCCAGGTCGGCGATCGCCCTGCCGAGCACGGCGAGCTGGTGCGGGTCGCTCGCGGTCTTCACCCCGCGCGCGGTGACCCGGCCGCGCATCGAGGCGACGAACGCCGCGAGCGCGCCCTGTGCCATCGCGACCGTCGCCGTGGTGATGCCCGCAGTGAACATCGGGTGGAACGGCATCCGGTACAGCGGCGAGTCGCCGCGGCCGACCTGATCGGAGAGGCCGCCGTCCTCCATCGGGACCGGGTCGAGGATCCGGTGCTCGGGGATGAACTTGTCCTCGATCAGGATGTCCTTGCTGCCGGTGCCGCGCAGCCCGACGACGTCCCAGGAGTCCTGGAGGATCTCGTAGTCGGCCCGGGGAAGGACGAAGTGGCGCAGCCCGCCGGGGACGGGCCTGCTGTCCTCGTCCACGATCAGGCCGCCGAGGATGATCCACCGGCAGTGGTCGGTGCCCGAGGAGAACGGCCAGCGTCCGCTGAACCGGTACCCGCCCTCGACCGGGGTCGCGCGCCCCAGCGGGGCGTACGGCGAGGCGATCCAGGTGTCGGGGTCCTCGCCCCAGATCTCCTTCTGGAGGAGGGGGCTCATCTGGGCGACCTCGAAGGCGTGGACGCCGACGACGCCCGCCACCCAACCTGCGGAGGAGGACCGGACACCGATGTCACGCTGAGTGCGGAAGAACGTGACGGGGTCCGCCTCGTAGCCGCCGAACTCCACCGGCTGGAGCATCCGCATGACACCGCTGGCGCGCAGCACGTCTGCCGCCTTGTCGGTGAGCCTGCCCAGCGCGTCGCTCGGCGCGGCCTCCGCACCGATCTCCTCGGCCCTGGCCAGAATCCGCTCGTGTACCTCGTGCATGGCAGAAGCCCTCTCTTCTTCAGTTGTGGAGGAGGAAGTCGGTGACCGTGCGGTTGAACTCGCCGGCGTGCTCGAGCTGTGCCCAGTGGCCGCAGTCCGCCAGCAGCACCATCCGGGAGCCGGGCACCAGGGAGACCAGTTTCAGCGAGCTCTCGTAGTGCACGACCCGGTCGTCACGGCCGTGGAAGAACAGCGACGGAGCCGTGATGCCGGCGATCTCGGCGTGCGTGGCCATGTGCGGGCGCGGCCTGCCGATCCCCGCGGCGAAGTTGGCGAGGTGATCGGGGCGCGCGACCGCGGCCTGGTGGCGCTGCCTGACCAGGTCGGCCGAGGCGTGAGCCGGGTCGAAGGTCATGACGTCGACCAGGTCGCGGAAGTTCTCCTCGCTGGGTTCGCGGTAGGTGCGCTGCAGTACCTTGACGCCCTCGCTCGGCCCGCCGCCGGGAACGTAGAGGTGCGCACCGCCGACCCCCGCCCCCATGGTGATCAGGTGGCTGGTCCGCTCCCGGTGGGTGGCGGCGAACATGATCGAGGTTGCGCCGCCCATGGAGTTGCCGATGAACGCCGCCTCCTCGATCTGCAGCGCGTCGAGGAACTCCAGCGCGGTCGCAGCGTGGTCGCGCTCGTCGTAGCCGACGGGGTCGGACTTGCCCCAGCCTGGCATGTCGACGGCCAGGCAGCGGAAACGCCTGCCCAGTTCGCGGATGTTCGGCGCGAAGTTGCTCCAGCCGGTCGCGCCGGGTCCGGAGCCGTGCAGCAGGACGAGCGGGTGTCCTTCGCCGTACTCGTGGTAGTGGACGCGCCCGCTGGGGAGCCGCACGAAGCGACTCGTCGATTCCTCGGTGAAGGTGTCGGTCATGATTCATATCTCCAGGTGTCAGAGGGGGTGTCATGCGGCGAGGCTGAGGAGGACCGGCTGTAGGTCAGCCGTGGGTGAGAGGACCGGAGAGAAGCGGCTGCAGATCGCGCGGTTCGTCGGAGAGCGGGAGGGCGTGGAGCGCCTCGAACCATGACTCGTGCGCCCGTTCCTCGCTTACGCACTGGCGGAACTTGGCGGCCAGCTCGGCAAGGGAGAGCGGCATGCGCGCATCGCCGCGCGAGTGGTGGACGGTGCGGACCAGGAGCCTGCCGGCGTCGGTGCGCAGCCTGACGACGGTGTGGCCCCGCTCTTGCGCGGGCGGCCGTTCGGCGACGTCGATCCGGCCCATGAGCTCGGCCACGCCGCGCCGCTTCAGCGCCTCGTCGGTGAAGTCGCCGAGCATGACGTTCCCGGTCATGAGGGCGACGGCGAGGGTGTACTCCAGGGAGAACTTGGCCTCCAGGCCGTTGCTCGGAGCGGTGTCCCGCAGCGGGCGGGTGCCGCCGTGCTCCAGGGTCACCTCGATCCGCGAGATGCGGTCCACGTCGGCGCCGAGCTCTTCGCGCAGAGAGAGCCCCGCGTCGATCGCGCGCTGGGTGGCGAAGCATGAGGGGTACGCCTTGATCGCGTAGTCGTCGACCCAGCCGGTCACCCAGTGCTCAAGCCGCTCGCCGAGGACCGCCGAGCGCTCCGGGTCGTGGTCGCCGAAGAGGTCGAGGAAGCCGCCGCGGGCCTCGAGCTGGGCGGGGTGGGCGGTGAAACCGCGGCTGGCCAGCCCCAGGGCCATCACGGCGTCCCGGGCCGCGAGCCCCGCGTGCATCGGCTTGGTCATCGTGCCGAAGTTGGCGAGGCTGCCAGCGGCCTGGGAGGCGGCGATGCCCAGGGCGTGGGCGGTGGCCTCGCGGCCCAGGCCGAGCAGCGCACCGCCTGCGGCGACGGCGGCCAGCCGTCCGGTGGTGGAGGTGTTGTGCCAGCCCCGGCCGTAGTGGACGGCGTGCGGAAGGATCTCGGAGATCGCGCGGAAGGCGGCGGAGCCGACGCTGTAGGCGGCGTCGAGCCGGCCGCCGGTCACCGGACGGCGCGCGGCGAGCGCAAAGAGCGTCGGCAGCAGGACCGCGGCGGGGTGCATCGCCATGGAGGGGGCGGCATCGTCCCAGTCCAGCGCGTGTGCCGCAGTGCCGTTGACCAGGGCGGCGTCGGCTGGGCCGAGCCTGCTCGCCGAGCCCCACACAGCGGCCGTCCCCGTCCGCACGGCGGGGTCGGGACACGCCTGGTCCTCGACCCACTCGCGGACCAGCGTGGCCGCGGGCGTGGTGCGGCCGGCGACGGCGACGCCGACCGTGTCGACGATCAAGCCGCGCAGGGCGTCCCGGGTGGCGGGGTCGGCGCGGCGGACAGGCTCGCAGACGAAGTCGACGAGTTGCGCGGTGGCGCCGCCCTGTCGCGGCACGGAGGGGGCGACGCTCACGGATGTCCTCTCGGTGGTGGGCCGCGGGCCGACGACGACCCGCGGTCACCAGTCTCAGAGGACCCGGCCCCGAGCGGTCCGCAACTCGCATCCAGCGGAAAGCGAGTTGGCGGACGGCTCGCTCACGCGCGGGTTCCGCCGAACGCTGCCTCGTCGAGGCCGGTGCGCAGGCCCGCCGAGATGTCACGCGCGGTGGTCCGGGCGAGACGCCCCAGGGACACCGGCGGGTGCTTGTCCCGGAGGCCACCGATCACCACACAGGTGTTCACCGTCTGATCCTCGGCGAAGACGGGCGCGGCCGCCCAGACCAGCGGGGAGGTGTACTGCGCCCCGGTGGGAGAGTGCGCGAAGCCGATCCGCCGCACTTCGGCGAGTGTCTGCCGCCAGGCGAACCGCTGCTCGTCGCTCAGCGGGCGGGTCGCGGGATGGCGGTCGGGATCACGGCCCCAGGCCAGGAGGACCAGGCCTGCGGGATGCTCGTCGAGGGCGGGTGCGCCCAGCTGTTCCCAGACGTGGACCGTGCTCCGGCCGGCGATCTTGTCGATGATGTGCAGCCGGTCGCCCTCGCGGGTGACCAGGGCGACGGGCAACCGGGTGCTGGCGTGGAGGTCGACGAGGCCCGGGCGGGCGCAGTCGCGCAGCAGCCTGATGTCCGGGACGCCGTGCCCGAGTCGCCACAGGCGGGAGCCGAGCCGGTACCGGCCGCGGCCTGACCGCTCGATCGCGCCGTGCTCGGAGAGCGTGGCAAGCATCCGGTGCACGGTCGCCGGGGGGAGGTCGGTCGCCGCGCAGATCTCGGCGACGGAACGCTCGGGCTCGCCGCCGGGGAAGCAGCCGAGGATGTCGAAGGCGCGCGCCAGGACGCTGCGCCTGCCGTGGATCTCGCTCATTGTCGGCTCCCCTGGCCTCCGCGGATGTTTCGTGGGTCGACCCCGCTTCGGACGCACGGAACATACGTGACCTGGCTCATTACGTCAAAGTTACAGGTTCTCTGGAATGAAATTCCGCCTGGTGAGGCATTGCGCCCAGGACGCCATCCGCTTTGCCACTGTTCCTTCTGCCCGTCACGCACGCATCTTCCGAACGTGCCGCACGCTCGGGCACAACAGGAGGACTGGACTCTCATGGTTGCCACTCGTTTTCGCGCCCTCGCCGCGACCACCGTCGCCGCGCTGGCCCTGGTCTCCGCTTGCTCTTCCGACGGCTCCGGCTCGGACGCCGCGGCCGAGGGGCAGCTCGACCTCGCGGCGTTCGCCTCGCTCAACGGCGTCCCCGCCTTCGCCACCGACGACACCGGCGTGTTCGCCGAGCACGGCATCAAGGTGAAGATCAGCACGGCCAAGACCTCGACCGAGATGGTCCCCCAGTTGCTCGGCGGCAAGGTGGATCTCGCCCTCGTCGACACCGCCACCTCCCTGGTCGCCGCGGGCCGCGGCGTCGACCTGGTCTACATCGCCGGTGCGACCAACGGCGGCATTCCCAAGGGCCAGGAGGACTTCAGCTTCGCCAACGTGTGGGTCAAGAAGGACTCTCCGGTCAAGTCGCTGGCCGACCTGACCGGCAAGACCGTGGGCGTGCCGCAGATCAAGAGCCAGCCCTGGGTCGACCTGCGCGGCTCCGTCGACGCGGCGGGCGGCGACAGTGCTTCCATCGAGTTCGTCGAGTCGCCCGACACCCTCGCCGCCCTGAAGTCCGGCCAGGTCGACGCCACTACCACCTCCGAGCCGATCGGCTCCGTGGAGCGCGCCAAGGGCGACCTGCGCCCGCTGGGCCCGGTCAACTCCGGTGGCGGCGGCATCGCTTACGTGTGGATCGCCACCCGCGCCTTCGCCGACGCGAACCCGGAGCTCGTGAAGTCCTTCGCCGAGGCGGTCCGCGAGGGCAACGCCGCGGTGAACGACGACCACGCGCTGCTGGTGAAGACGGCCGCCAGGGTTCTGAACGCCGATCCCGCCCTCCTGGAGAAGGCCGCGTTCCCGGTCTACGCCGAGAAGCCGCTGACCGCCGCCGACCTCGAGTTCTCGATCAAGTACCTCGGCAAGTACGACCTGTTCGAGAAGACGGCACCGGACGCCGAGAAGCTGGTCCGGCCGTGACGAGAACCCAGACCGCGCCGTCCTTCGGCGTACGCCGTGCGGCCAACCGGCTGCTGGCGATCCTCGCCGCCTTCGCCGTCTGGTACCTGTTCTCCATCGGGCCCGGCTCTTCCAGCGGCTTCCCCACCCCGCTGGACGGCCTCGACGCCGCTCTCGATCAGGCCGGGACCAGCGCGTACTGGTCGAACATCGCCACCTCGATCGAGACCGCCCTGATCGGCCTGGCACTCGCCGTGCTGGTCGGCCTCCCGGTGGGGCTGCTGATCGGCTCCAGTGCCCCGGCCCGGCGCAGCACCCAGTTGATCATCGACTTCGGCCGCACGGTTCCCGCGGTCGCGCTGCTGCCGCTGTTCCTGCTGCTCTTCGGCGCGACCCGCGGACTGGGCCTGGCACTGATCATGGTCTCGGCGGTGTGGCCGGTCATCATCCAGACCTCCTACGCGGTCGCGGAGATCACGCCGCAGCTGCGCCGGGTCGCGCGGGCCTACCACCTTTCCCGGTGGCACCGGTTGCGCTACCTGGTGGTGCCGTCGATGCTGCCCTTCGTCTTCGTCGGTCTGCGGATCGCCGCGACGCTCTCTCTGCTGATGGCGATCAGCTCGGAGTTCCTCGGCGGCTCCGACGGCCTCGGTTACCTGCTGCTCCAGGCGATGCAGGTCAATGCCACCGACCGGGCACTGGTCTTCTCGTTCACGGCGGCCTTCCTCGGCCTGCTGCTCAATCTGATCTTCGTGCTGCTTCAGCGTCGCGTGCTGTGGTGGCACCCCTCGGTCCGCAAGGGAGGCGCCGAATGAGCCGGGTGCGGAAAGTCGTCTCCGTCGTCCTGTGGGAGATCTGGCTGCCGGTGGTGCTGCTGGCCGCCTGGTGGCTGGTCAGCGCCGGAAGCACCTCTTTCTACTGGCCGGCGCTGTCGGAGATCACCGATCGGTTCGTCGACCTGTGGTTCTTCGACCATCTCGTCGACGACGCGCTGCCCAGCGTGATCAGGCTGGTCGCCGGTTTCACCCTCGGAGCCGCCGCGGCGGTCCTCCTCGGTCTGCTGCTGGGCTCGGCCCCGGCGCTGGAGGACGCGACCCGGCCTCTGACGGAGATCATGCGGGCGCTGCCGAGCGTGGCACTGCTCCCGATCATGATGCTGCTCCTCGGCACCGGCGACGACATGAAGATCGTCACGATCGCCTTCGTCTCCCTCTGGCCCGTCCTGCTCAACACGGTAGAGGGCGTGCGGTCGGTGGACCCGCTCCTGCACAAGGTCGCGGCAGGCTACCGGCTCAGCACATGGCACCGGATCCGGTACATCACCGTCCCCGCCGCCATGCCCCAGATCTTCGCCGGCGCCCGGGTCGCGCTGTCGATGTCCGTGGTGGCGATGGTGCTCACGGAGATGCTCGGCAGCCCGGGCGGGCTCGGGTACTTCGTCCTGGACTCCCAGCGCACGTTCGACATCGTCGCGATGTGGACCGGCCTGATCGTCCTGGGACTGATCGGCTACGCGGCGAACAAGGCGTTCGGCCTGGTCGAGTCCTGGGCGCTGGCCTGGCACCGCGCATACACCAAGCAGAAGGATGATCAGCGATGAAGGCGCAGAACATCACGGACACCGACGCGCCGGGCACCGGCGCCGCCACACCCCTCATGCAGGTCCGCGGGCTCGGCCACAGCTACGGCGACCACCGGGTGCTCAAGGACCTCGACTTCGAGGTCGGCGCCGGCGAGCTGATGTGCATCGTCGGCCCCTCGGGCGTCGGCAAGACCACGCTCCTGGAGTGCCTGACCGGGCTCCGCCGCCCCAGCGAGGGCGAGGTGCTGTTCAAGGGACGGAGGATCGACGCGCCGCCGAGCGGCCTCGCCATCGTCTTCCAGGACTACAGCCGGTCGCTGATGCCCTGGCTCAGCGTGCTCGACAACGTCGTGCTGCCGCTGCGTTCCGCGGGCGTGGCCAAGGACGAGCGCGTGCGCGTCGCCCGGGAGGCTCTGGCCGAAGTCGGGCTTGCCGACTTCACCGGCTCCTATCCCTGGCAGCTGTCCGGCGGCATGCAGCAGCGCGTCGCGATCGCCCGGGCGCTGGCCTACCGGCCGGCCGCGGTGGTGATGGACGAGCCGTTCGCCTCGGTGGACGCCCAGACCCGGGCCGACCTTGAGGACCTGCTGCTGCGGGTCCGCGAGCACCTCGGCATCACCGTGTTGCTGGTCACCCACGACATCGACGAGGCCGTCTACCTCTCCGACCGGGTGCTCGCCCTGGGCGGGAAGCCCGCGAGGATCCGTGACCTGCTCACCGTGGACCTGCTGGGCCCGCGCGAGCAGGTCGCCACCAAAGCGCTCCCTCGGTTCGCCGAGCTGCGCGGCCACGTCTACCGGCTGATCCGCGATGTCTGAGCCGACCACGGGCACCGCCCCGACCGTCATCGACCCGCAGCTGTTCCGTGAGGCGCTCGGCCACTACCCGACAGGGGTCGCACTGATCACCGCGACCCTCGGCGACGAGCCGGTCGGGATGGTGGTGGGCACCTTCACCTCGGTCTCCCTCGACCCGCCGCTCGTGGCCTTCATGCCCGACCGCGGCTCGCGCACCTTCGCCCGGCTCCGGGAGGCCGAAGCCTTCTGCGTCAACGTGCTCGCCGCCGACCAGGCGGGCCTCATCACGAGCTGGCGCGGCACCGAGTCGTTCGCCGACGTCCAGTGGCGGCCCTCGCCGTCGGGGGCGCCGATCCTCAACGACTCGGTCGCCTGGATCGACTGCGCCTACCACCAGCTGGTCGAGGCGGGCGACCACTACATCGTGCTCGGCGACGTCCGCTCGCTCGAGGTGCAGCGGCCGACCTGCCCGCTGCTCTTCTTCCAGGGCGGCTTCGGCGGGTTCGCGTCCTCGTCGTCCCTGGCGCCGACCGACCACGACCTGATCCGCGCCGCCCGGCTCAGCGAAGCAGCGATGGAGCCGCTCGCCGCACTGGCGGCCGAGGAGTCCGCCGACGTGTCGCTGCTCGCGCTGATCGGCGACCACGACGTGGTGATCGGCACGGAGCACGGTTCGAACACCCGCACCTACCTGGAGATCGGCCTGCGGCTGCCGCTCCTGCCGCCCACGGGCGTCGTCCATCTCGACCCGCGCGACGAGGAGGCCCTCGGCCGCTGGCTCGACAGGCTCCCGCGCAAGGACGTCGCGGCGCGGGAGCGCTGCCGGGAAATCGCGGAACGGGTCGCGGCGCAGGGCCACTCGCTCTGCCTCATCGGCGACGGCCCCGACCAGGAGACCTGGGAGGACGTCATCCTCTACATCCACGGCGAGCCGACCCCCCGGCGCCAGCGCCAGGTGCTCTCCATGCACCTCGCCAACCTCGACAACTACGAGCCCGACCTCGACCCCGACGGCACCTACGACGTCCGCTCCATCACCGTGGCGGTGCCGCTGGCCGGGGTTCCCCGGCTGGCGGTCCGGATGACCTCACCGCCTGTGAGAGCCGATGGCAGGACCGTCGCCCGCTGGGCCGAACAGGTGCGCACCCGCGCCGCTGAGGTCGCCGACCTGATCCAGATCAGGTTCGGCAAGGACCGGGTGCTGGGCTGAACCCGAGCACATCCGACGGAAAGGACAGACCATGACCGCCAGAGTCACCTCCCTGGGTTATCTGCAGCTCACGGCCACCGACCTCGACCACTGGCAGGACTTCGGCCAGCGGGTGCTCGGGATGATGGCCGGCCGCAGGGGCGACGACCGGCTGCTGCTCCGGATCGACGAGAAGGCCTACCGGCTCGAAGTGCGCCCCGGTGAGCGGGGCGGAGTCTCCGCCGTCGGCTGGGAGACCAGGGGCCCCGCCGAACTCGCCGAACTCGAAGCGCGCCTCAAGGCCTCGGGATACGAGGTGACCCGGCCGGGAGAGGCGATCGCCAAGGAGCGGATGGTCTCGGACCTGATCCGGTTCCGCGACCCCGACGACTGCTACGACCACGAGATCTTCTGGGGCCTGAGCACCGCGCAGGCGCGCTTCGCCTCGCCGATCGGCGCCGAGTTCGTCGCCGGGGCCGAAGGACTGGGGCACGTGCTGCAGGTCGTCTCCGACCGCGCCCGCTACGAGTCGCTCTTCCTCGACGTGCTCGGCTTCCGGCTCTCTGACCACATCGACCTCGCGCCCGGCCTCGTCGCGACGTTCACGCACTGCAACCCGCGCCACCACTCCTTCGCCTTCACCCCCAAGGTCGAGGGCCGCCCGCTCGGCGTCGGCCACTTCATGCTCGAGGTCACCGACCTCGACGTCGTCGGCCGGGCGATCGAGCACATCGAGAAGGAGCCGCACCGGCTGCTGAAGACGTTCGGCCGACACAGCAACGACCGGATGACGAGCTTCTACCTGCTGACCCCGTCCGATGTGGGACTCGAGTTCGGCACCGGCGGCATCAAGATCGACGACGAGACGTGGACGCCCACGCGGTATGACACCGCGCACTTCTGGGGCCACCACTCCGTCGATCACCACTGACCTGATCGCCACACCAGAAAGGAAGGCGCCATGAACGCCGTGCTTGACCGCGTGATGCAGCACGCCGAACTGCTCGAGAACGACGGGCCCGTCTCCGAGGACCTCGGCCGGGTCAGCGACGAGGTCGCCGCCGTGCTGCGCGAGTCCGGGGTGATCCGGATGCTCCAGCCCCGTGACTTCGGCGGCTCTGAGGCCCACCCGACCGACTTCCTGCGCACCGCCTTCGAGATCGGCGCGCGCAACGGCGCAGCAGGGTGGGTCACCGGAGTCGTCGGCGTGCACCCGCACGAGCTCGCCCTCGGCGACCTGCGGATGCAGCGCGAGATCTGGGGCGAGGACCCCGACACGTGGGTCGCCTCGCCGTACGCCCCGATGGGCAGGGCGCGGCCGGTCGACGGCGGCTACGTCTTCAACGGGCGCTGGCCGTTCTCCTCGGGCACCGACCACTGCCAGTGGGTGATGATCGGAGGCCTGATCACCGATCAGGAGGGCAACGTCACCGACCGGAAGACGATCCACTTCGTCCTCCCACGCAGCGACTACGAGATCATGCACGACTCCTGGGATGTCATGGGCCTGCGCGGCACCGGCAGCAAGGACATCGTCGTCAAGGACGCGTTCGTGCCCGAGTACCGTCTGATCAGGACCGACCCGATCACCGACGGCAGCGCCGGCGCCAGCACCGGCAGGGAGGCGCCGCTGTACGCGATGCCGCGGAACGCCATGTTCTCCGGCGCCGTCACCACGGCGACGATCGCGCTGGCGCAGGGCACCCTCGCCGCGTACGTCAAGTGGACCAGGGAGCGCAGCAGCAGGTTCGGCTCCGCCAGCAGCGACCCGTTCCAGCTCTCGGTGCTGGCCCCTGCCGCCGCCGACATCGACGCGAGCATCGGCCACGTCCTGCACGACATGGACCGGGCGTTCGACATCGTCTCCTCCGGACGGCTGCTCACCCTGTCCGAGCGTGCCGAGATCCGCCGCAACCAGGTCTCCGCCTCGCACCGCGCGGCCGCGGCGGCCGACGAGATCTTCAAGGTCAGCGGCGGTTCGCAGCTGCACGCCAAGAACCCGATGCAGCGCATGTGGCGGGACTGCCAGAGCGCCCTGCACCACGTGCAGAACTACGCGGGCCCGCTGTACCAGGCCTACGGCATGGACCACTTCGGCGGCGAGATGCCCGCGGCGGTGAAGGTCTGATGACCGCGGGAGAACCGTTCACCCGGGAGTCGACGTCCCGGTTCGTCACCGTCGCCGGTGCCCGCATCCACTACCACGAGGCGGGCACCGGGCCTGAAGTCCTCCTGTGCGTCCACGGCGGAGCGCCCGGCGCCTCAGGCTGGGGCAACTTCGGAACGTCGGTCGAGGAACTGTCCCGGCATACCCGGGTGCTGGTCGTCGACCTGCCCGGCTACGGCAGGTCCGACGCCATCGACCTGTCCGGCGGCAAGTACCTGCCCTACGCCGACGTGTTCGCCGCGATGCTGTCGGAACTGGGCATCGAGCGGGCGACCGTGGTCGGCCTGGCCACCGGCGGTGCCGTCGCGATCGCTATGGCCCTGTACCACGCCGAACGCGTCGACCGCCTCGTCCTCGTCTCCAGCGCCGGCGGCGTCCCCCTGTTCAGCATGACGCCGTCCGAGGGGCAGAAGGCCATCCGCTCCTACTACGCGGGCGAGGGCCCGTCGCGGGAGAAGATGCGCGCCTACCTCCGGATGATGATGTTCGACCCGGCACTGGTCACCGACGAACTCGTCGAGGAGCGGTATCTGGAGTCGGTCGCGGGCGGCGAGGAGCGCCGGGCCGGCGCCGAGTCCGCGGGCGTGCCTGCCGAGCCGCTGTGGCGGGAACTGGGCGGGATCACCGCGCCGACGCTGATCGTCTGGGGCACCGAGAACCGGGTGCAAGGCTTCGACAACGCCCTCTTCCTACTCAAGCAGATCCCCAACGCCCAACTTCACCTGTTCAAGCGCACAGGCCTGTGGGTGCCCTACGAGCGGGCCTCGGAGTTCCCCCGCCTGGTGCTCGGATTCGTCGCCGAACGCGCCGCGGCCTGATCTCGCCGGACGAGACCCAAGGAGAAGAAGATGATGTACACGAGCGTCTGGTCCGACCTGGCCCAGGTCGAGTTCCGGCAGGGCTACCTCGACGCCGGGCCGTACCGCACCCGGTTCCTCCAGGCGGGCAGCCCGGACAAGCCGCTGCTGCTCCTGCTGCACGGCATCACCGGGCACGCCGAGGCGTACGTGCGGAACCTCGCCGCGCACGCCGAGCACTTCAACTGCTACGCGATCGACTTCATCGGCCACGGCTACTCCACCAAGCCCGTGCACCCGCTGGAGATCCCGCACTACCTCGACCAGGTCAACCGGGTCCTCGACGCGCTCGGCCACGACAGCGCGTCGTTCAGCGGCGAGTCCCTCGGCGGCTGGGTGACCGCACGGTTCGCGCAGCTGCACCCCGAACGCACCGAGCGGATCGTGCTCAACACCATGGGCGGCACGATGGCCAACCCCAAAGTGATGGAACGGCTGCTGACGCTGTCGACGGAGGCCGCGGAGGACCCGTCCTGGGAGCGGGTCAAGGCACGGCTGGAATGGCTGATGGCCGACCCGTCGATGGTCACCGACGATCTCATCAGAACGCGCCAGGCGATTTTCGAGCAGCCGGACTGGAAGATGGCTTGCCGGATGAACATGGCGCTGCAGGACCCGGAGACCAGGAAGCGCAACATGCTCAGCGACGACGACCTGCGCGCCATCCAGGCCGAGGCGCTGGTCGTCTGGACGACCAAGGACCCGTCGGGCCCCGTGGACGAGGGCCGCAGGATCGCCGACCTGATCCCGCGCGGACGCCTCGCCGTCATCGAGAACGCCGGTCACTGGCCCCAGTACGAGCAGACCGAGACCTTCAACCGGATCCACCTCGACTTCCTGCTCGGTCACTGATCCCCCACGACAAGGAGTGACACGATGGGACTTCGTTCGGGCGCCGAATACCTCGCGAGCCTGAGGGACGGGCGCATCCTGTACATCGACGGCGCCCGGGTCGACGACGTCACCGCGCATCCGGCAGCGCCCATCAGCATTCGGCGGGAGCCCCGCAAAAGGGGGGCCCTGCGGGGGACGATCGGACAGGATGATCACGGCAAGGCGCTTTCCAGACAAGGGATCGGCCGCTCCCGCGGAGGGCTGACCAGCAAGACGCACCTGGTCGTGGAGGGCCGGGGCCTGCCCATGGCGGTGCTCGTGACCGGCGGGAACGTCAACGACTCAACCGTGTTCGAAACGCTCATGGCCCGCATCCGCGTCCGCCGGCCGAACGGCGGACGGCCCCGCACCAGACCGGCGGCGCTGCTGGCCGACAAGGGCTACGCAGCCCGACGCATCCGCCTGCACCTGCGCGAACGAGGCATCAAGCCCGTCATCCCGCAACGCCGCGACCAGCGCGCCAACCGGCTGCGCCAAGGCAGCCGCGGCGGACGGCCACCCGCCTTCGACACCACCCTCTACCGCGACCGCAACCAGGTCGAGCGCTGCTTCAACCGCCTCAAGCAGTTCAGAGCCATCGCCACCAGATACGACAAGCTGGCCAGCCGCTACCAGGCAGGCATCCTGCTGGCCCCAGCCTCATCCTCTGGACCCGCGAATAATCAGACAGGGCCTAGCGGCGCCTGCGCCTGCAACTCGGCGAGCCCAGGTGCCGGATCCAGCGGACAGCCGGCCGTCCTGGGCATCGGAAAGAAAGAACGGGACTTCCGTGGCTTCCAGGTCAGGAACCTTCGCCTGCGAAGACGTTACTGTCCTATCTCCATGGCCAGGTGTTATGTTTTGTAAATTATCAGCATTAAGTGAGGAATGGTACCCGGGGAATTCAGCGGTTTCTGAGCTGGAGCCGCTCTGGCACGAAAACGGGTCAGCGGGCGCGCTTGACCCGGGCCTCGTCCCAGACGGGTTCGGTGGTCTCGCGGACGGTGCCGTCAGCGCCGAAGACGAGGAAACGATCGAAGGTGCGGGCGAACCAACGGTCGTGGGTGACCGCCAGCACCGTGCCCTCGTAGGACTCCAGGCCCTCCTGCAGGGCCTCGGCGGATTCCAGGTCGAGATTGTCGGTGGGCTCGTCGAGCAGCAACGCCGTCGCGCCTTCCAGCTCCAGTAGCAGGATCTGGAAGCGAGCCTGCTGGCCACCCGAGAGCTTGCCGAACGGCTGGTCTCCCTGGCGCTCCAGTTCGTAGCGGCGCAGCACGCTCATCGCCGCACCGCGGTCCCTGGCATGCTCATCCCAGAGGATGTCGACCAACGCCCGCTCCTGCAGCTCGGGGTGAGCGTGCGTCTGGGCGAAGAACCCGGGGACGACTCGTGCGCCGAGCTTCCAGGCGCCGGTGTGGGCGACATTTTGGCCGGCCAGGAGCCGCAGGAAATGCGATTTCCCCGAGCCGTTGGAGCCGAGCACCGCGACCCGCTCGCCGTAGAAGACCTCCAGTTTGAACGGGTGCATCAGCCCGGTCAGCTCCAGGTCCTGGCAGGTGAGGGATCGCAGCCCGGTGCGGGCGCCGCGCAGCCGCATCTTGATGTCCTGCTTGCGGGGCGGCTCCGGCGGCGGTCCGGCCTCCTCGAACATCCGCAGCCGGGTCTGGGCCGCGGCGTACCGGGACGCCATCGCGTCGCTGCGCGCCGCGTACTGGCGCATGTCCAGCACGAGCTTCTTCAGCTGGGCGTGCTTCTCGTCCCAGCGGCGGCGTAGTTCTTCGAACCGCTCGAAACGCCGCTCGCGCGCTTCGTGGAAGGACGCGAACCCGCCGCCATGCACCCACACCTGGGAGCCGCTGGGCGTGGGCTCGACACTGGCGACCATGTCGGCGGCCACCGACAGCAGCTCACGGTCGTGCGAGATGAACAGTACGGTCTTCGCGGTGCTTCGCAGCTGCTCCTCCAGCCAGCGCTTACCCGGCACGTCCAGGTAGTTGTCGGGCTCGTCGAGGAGCAGCACCTCGTCGGGGCCCCGCAGCAGCGCCTCGAGAATCAGGCGCTTCTGCTCGCCACCGGACAGGGTCCGCACGTCCCGCCATTGGCATCTGTCATATGGCACGCCGAGCGCGGCCATCGTGCACATGTCCCAGAGGTTCTCCGCCTCGTATCCACCCGCGTCGCCCCAGTCGCTCAGCGCCTGCGCGTACGCCATCTGCGCGGACTCGTCGTCACGTTCCATGATCGCCATTTCGGCCGTGTCGACCGCCCTCGCCGCCGCGGCGACGGTCGGCTGGGCGACCGAGACGAGCAGGTCCCGGACCGTCTGGTCGTCGCGGACCGAACCGATGACCTGCGGCATGACGCCCAGGCCGCCGCTGGTGGTGATCGTGCCGTCGTCAGGCTGCAGCTCCCCGGCGATCAGCCGCATCAGGGTGGATTTCCCGGCTCCGTTCGGCCCGACCAGGGCCACGGCCGCGCCTTGCCCGACTCGGAAGCTGGCGTCGGCCAGAAGCAGCCGCCCATCTGGCAGGTAGTAGTCGACATGCGCGACCTCCAGGTGACCCATGGCCGCTATCCTCGCCCATACGCCGGACCGCTGCATCCCTGCACGACCGTGCGGCAAGACCAGCGCCGTGCAGATTGAGCCATTTCCTCCTTGGGTGGCTTGAGCGGCTTGGTGGTTTTGCAGGGCGGTGTTGGCTTTGACCAGGGGTCGGCCTTGCCGGGGCAGCCGGTGCGGAATGCTTCGTGATTCGAGCCGTGTGTTCGCCGGGTCCGCAGAGCTCGGCGTGGGAGCGGTCGGCCTGCTTCTTTCCGGGGGCCCGCTCCTGCCCTTGCAGGACGTGACGATGTGGCTTCCCGCTCCTTGGCGCGCCCTGTCCGGCAAGACGATCAGTCCGGTTTCAGCCAAAGCGCGGATGACGCCATAGGCGGGCGGCGGTCAGGTCCCGGGTCCTGGGCATAGCGCCCGAAGCCCATGGGATCCGTTCATCGGGACGGAGATGACCTGCACATTCATCGCATGGCACTGGTGACCAACACATCCACCAGGGGTCTTTCTGCGTTACTGGACGATTCACCACTCGCGGCCATCCTCTGACCAGCAAACCCACCGCCAGAGGATGAAAGGACCCGATGTCTAGGTAGGACGGAACAGAGACGAAATGAGCAATGCCCGCACGCCTAACGGTTCCCGATCGGGTGGAGAGTTCGGCATCGGCGTCCAGAACGGTCTCGGCTCGGGACGCGTCCGCATCCGCCAGGGCACGAGACCACCGCCAGCATGATCTCGCTGGCCACGCTGGCCCTTCTCCTGCATCCGGGGCAGCTCGCAGTGCTGAAGGATGCCGACGAGCCCGGGATCGCCACAGCCGTCGAAGAGCTGCTGCGTTATGTGGGGGCCGCCGCCCGGGCCGGCCGCCGCCGCCTGGCCCTGGAGGACATCGAGATCGCAGGGGAGGTCATCCGGGCCGGTGAGGGCCTGGTGTTCCCAGACGAGATCGCCAGCCGTGATGAGCGGGCGTACCCCGGTGCCGGGGTCCTCGACCTGCACCGCGACGCCAGCCATCACCTTACCGTTCGGGTTCGGCGCACACCAGTGCGCTGGCCAGGTGCTGGCCCGGCTGGAGCTCCAGGTCGTTCTCGCCACCTTGTTCCGCCGAATCCCGACGCTGGCCCTCGGCGTCGACCTCGGCGATCTCCCGTTGATGGGCGACGGGCTCGGGGTCGGGTACGGCGTCTACGAAATGCCCGTGACCTGGTGAGAGGATGCGGGCCAGGGCGGATGACCAGACCGGGCAGGCGTTCGGTGAGCGGTCGGCGACAGCGTCACCAAGCGCACGCCAGCACCATCGGCGGCCACCGACCAGTTAGGCATCAGGCTGGATGAGCTCCACCTCGTCAGCTGCCAGCGGGTTCTATGACCCCATGTGCCGGCTGTCCTCCTGACCCGGTTGATCGGGCTCGGCGGGGACGTCCCCGCCGCCTGAGCGGGTGAACACCACGACGGAGTTCAGCTCGTAGACCGAGAAGGCGAGGTCGTTGCGGCGGTCGCGGTCGAGGTCGGCGACGATCGCGCCGCCCGCTTGGCCGTGGGCCTCGGCGAGGACGTGGGTCG
This sequence comes from Actinocorallia aurea, assembly GCF_054783995.1. Taxonomy (NCBI): domain Bacteria; kingdom Bacillati; phylum Actinomycetota; class Actinomycetes; order Streptosporangiales; family Thermomonosporaceae; genus Actinocorallia; species Actinocorallia aurea. The sequence continues at coordinate 7,540 of NZ_BAAGPQ010000031.1, read as the reverse complement.
CGAAGGATCCGTCGCCGCGCTGCTCCAGCCAGAAAAGGCGCGGGTCGCCGTCGCCGGAGACCAGCAGGTCGATGTCGCCGTCGCCGTCGATGTCGCCGTCGCCGAACACACCGGGCGCCCCTTGGCCCACGCGCCCGCGCGACACCAGCCCGGACGACACCGCGGTCGGGGTCCACGGCCGGGTCTTGTCGCTCGGCACGTCGAAGGTGACGACCTGGGAGGGCGGGTCTCGGAAGATCTCGGGCAGGAAGGCGGTGTTGGTGTGGTTGGTGCCCACCCAGACGTCCTTGCCGTCGCCCCGGAGGTTGCGCACCAGTTTGATCTGCATCGACTTGCCCTGGGTGGCGTCGATGACGTGCGAGACGTACTTGCCGTTCTTGGCGGTCTCCAGCCATATGTAGGAGCCGCCGCCCTGGAAGTACTGGGCGCTGGCGACGTCCAGGTCGCCGTCGCCGTCGACGTCGGCGACCTCGGGCAGCGCGCCGCCGCCGGGGCCGAGGGTGACCGGGGTGGTGGAGAAGCCGCCGCCCTCCAAGCCCTTGAACACCTGGACCCAGGCGTTGGCGGGGAACTGCCCGAGGATCGGCCAGGCCGGGAGGGGGAAGGACTCGCCGACGGTGACCAGGTCGAGCCGGCCGTCCTTGTCGAAGTCGACGGGCACCACGCGGTGGTAGAACATCAACTGGGTGCCGGGCGCGACGATGTCGTGCCGCTTCCAGGCGTCGCCGGTCTGCTCCCACCAGGTCAGCGAGCCGCACAGCTGAAGGCTGCACATGAAGAAGCCGCCGGGGACCGCGATGTCGGCGTCGCCGTCGCGGTCGAAGTCGGCGACGGAAGGCTCGTTCGGGTAGGCGATGCCCGCCTCCGGGCCGAAGACGCGCTCCTTCGACCAGGCGTCGATGTCGCCGCCGATCTTGTAGACGGCCACCTCACCGGACGGGGCGGGCCCACCGGACACGATCTTGCCGAAGCCCGTGGCGACGACCTCAGGGCGCTGGTCTCCGGACACGTCGGACGCGACGGAGAAGGCCGCGCCCTGGAGGGCTCCGTCCACCACGTGCCGGGTGAAGGAGGCGGGTGCGGGCGGGTCGGTGGGCGCGAGGGCTACGCGGGCTCCCGCGGCCGAGGCCGGGAGCGCCGCGCAGCAGGCGAGCCCCACCGCGAGCGGCAGAGCGATACGGCGAACAGGGCGCACGGGCGCCACCTCCATGGGGGGATGAGGAGAGATCTGCTTACCTTATGTTCCGTCGTGCGGAATAGTGTTTCTTCAATGGGAACAGTTGTCGGGGGCGTTGTTCTCGCCCCGGACCCGGTCGACCGCTCCACCGCCAAGGCACGCCCGCGGCCACGACGACCGCTGCCGCACCCGTCCCCGGCCTGCGCCGGAGCCCGCCGCCGCGCCCGCCCCGCGGACCAGGGAAGAACGTGCCACCGCTCTGGCCGGTACCGCCCCGGCGAAGGCACCGGCGGCCAGGCGCCCCGTCCGCACCCGCCCTGATGCTGCGGCGGTCCGGATTCTGGACAGCCCCGGCAGAATCGCACGGATTGTTCATCGGGTTTTCACAAGACTCGGCGGAGGGCCGCCGCGGACCGGCGATGGTGTTCTCCCCGGCGAAGCGAGATCCGGCCCATGCAAGGGTCGTCGCGGAGTTGGCGGGCGTGTTCCTCAGGGGCGGGCCGCCACCCGGACGGGTGGCGGCCCGCGCTGCGGTGCGGTGCGGGTCAGGGGGTTCCGGCGAGGGTTTCGATGCGGCCGGCGGCGATCTGGCTGTTGTAGTAGGTGCCGCCGGGGTAGTAGCCGGCGGTGGTGGTTCCTTCGAGGTCGTCGACGGCCCAGTTGACGGCGAGGGTCTGCAGGATCGTCACGTTGGCGCTGTCGGAGGCGCCGCAGGCCAGGTTGCCGATGGCGTCGGCGCTGGCGCCTTCGGCGTCGACGTGGCTGCCGGACAGCAGGCGGGTGCCGACGAAGGTCTGGTGGAGGGTCTGGACGGTGTCGGTTCCGGTGCCGGAGTTGTTGCAGGTGCCGTCGGGGGCGGAGATCGTCTTGATGTCCAGGGCGGTGGCGTCGAGGCCGGAGATGCCGGTGGCCAGGTTCGTGCCGGAGTTGGACTTGACCGGGTCGAGCAGGATCAGGCCCTTGAGGTTGGCGAAGACGGCCGGGTGGTTGGTGCGGACCTTCTCGGCCACGTAGGCGACGGCTTCGCCGCCGGCCGAGTGGCCGGAGAACAGCAGCTTGGTCGGCAGGGTCAGCGACGGGCGGCCCGCGGCGTTCTTGGCCGCGGCGAAGCTCGTGGCGAGCTGCCCGCTGGAGTTGGAGGCGTTGCCGAACAGGGCGGCGACGTTCGCCAGGAAGTCGGTGTTGTTGCCGAGGTTCTGCAGCGTGCAGCCGAGGATGTTCACGGTCGGGAGGGTCGGGGCGAAGGCGACGTACCCCTTGGCGGCGTACTTGCCGGCCAGGTCGGCGACGTTGTTCTTGGACCGGGAGAAGCCGTGCTGGACCCAGATCAGGCCCTTGGGCGTCCCGGCCGGCAGGTACCAGTCGGCACCCTGGGGCACCGAGGTGGCGGCGCAGGGGATGTTGACGGTGGTCGAGACCTTGGTGACGGCGACGTCGGCGGAAGAGGGCGAGGAGACCAGGACGGCCAGAGCGGCCGCGCCCGTCAAAGTCGTGGCGAGCATCCTGATAGTGCGCATGAACACTCCGTTGTTCCACTCTGCGAAACGTTGTTACCGCTATGGCGGTCCCCATTAGCGATCTTTCACCGTTGCGAGTCAAGTCCGTTTTTGGACTCGCTTGGATAACGAAACCGCCGAGCCGGTCCTGGCCAAGGACGACGACGACGCCCTCGCGCCGACGGCGCACCCTGGTTCACCAGGGAGCACGTACGCCGGGCTCGGCCTGAACGCCGTCCACGAGTCCGCGCCCCTCCGCGAAGGACGGCCGGCACGGGAACGGCGGCGCCGAGCGCCTGTGGCCTCGCTTACACGAGGCCGTTTCCGGACGAGCCGGGCATTCGGGGCGAGGCCGACCGGAGCAGCGCGATCAGGCGCGCCGCAGCGGTCTGCGTGAAAGAGGGGGCTCGCCGACGGGTCCCGAACCGGCCGATCAGGCCGCAGAAGAGCAGTGACACCACGTTCTGCGGGATGTGTCCGGACCGCCCCTGCATCCAGTCTCCACGCGCGGGGCGACGGCTGCGACCGGACCCGGATCGCGGTGGGAGGCTGGTCATATTTCGCCGCACGGGATCTTGCGTGGAGCGAAACAATGTCTTACGTTCCGGAACGAAGTTTCCTTCTCGCGAACAGCTGGACCGTCTTGCAGGGCGGGTCCGGGGCTCATCGGGGTTCACGCACACCGCGAATTCAATGGGAGAGACAGTGAAGGTCAACGTCAGCCGCAGGGTCGTCGCCTCCGTCGCGGCGGCGATCGGCGCCCTCGTGGCGTCCGTCTTCGTCGCGCCGACCGCGCAGGCCGCCACCGCCTGCTCGGGTTACTCCTCCGCCACCAGCACCTGCGTCAACGAGTCGATCAGCATCGGCGGGACCTCCTACAGCACAGACTGGTACTTCCCGACCACCACCCCCAGCGCGCTGATGCTCGTCCAGCACGGATTCAGCCGGAACTGCGCCAACGTGCGCGGCACCAGCAAGGCCATCGCCGAGAAGGGCGTCGCGGTCTTCTGCATCAACGCCAGCATGGCCAGCGGGAACCCGACGCTGGCCGCCACCGTCGGCGACGCGCTGTCCGCCCGCACCATCACCCCGCCGAGTGGCAACCCGCTGCCGGTCAAGTACATCGTCGGCGGCCATTCCGCGGGCGGGCACTTCGCCTCGGCCGTCGGCAAGCGCCTGGCCGACAACGGCTACGCCGACTTCAAGGGCGCGGTCCTGTTCGACCCGGTCGCCGCCACCGGCTTCGACGCGAACGTCCAGGGCATCTCCGCCGGCGGCACCCGGCCCGTCCTGGCCGTCGCCGCCCGCTCGGCCCTCATCAACAGCTCCAACAACGCGTTCGCGCCGCTCGCGAGCATCGGCGCCGGGTTCGTCGGCGTCCAGCTCCTGTGGAGCAGCGCCTCCGGTACCACCGGGACGGGCGCGAGCTGCCACGTCGACGTCGAGGGCGAGAACACCAACTGGATCGGCACCCTCGCCGCCGGATGCTCCCCGACCACCACCAACACCGCGCGCCTACGCGACCTCGGCTCCACCTGGGCCAAGGACCTCGCCACCGGCACCTACACCGCCACCCACTACTGCACGAACTCCGACACCCCCGCCACCTGCGGCTCGACCGTCTCCGCACTGCTGGGCGGCACCCTGCCCCTCGCCGCCCTGATCCCCAACAGCTGATCCGAAGCAGAAACGAAGGGGGCCGGCAAGCCGGCCCCCTTCAGTTCTCCTGCAATAGCCGGCCCAGTCGACTTCTCGGGTGGAGGTGAAGGTCCACCAGTCGATGGCGTGGCGCATGCGTCTGTTGCAGGCGTAGCGGAAGCGGACCTGGTGCATTCGGCCGGAGGCGCGGGTCACCGCGGTGAGTTCCGCGGTCAGCGGTGAGGGGATCGGCAGCGCCTCCAGCGGCCGTGCTCGCGGCGGAGCGTGTCGGCCAGGACGAACGCGTCGAACTTCGTCGCGGAGAGCCGGTAGCGTTCCCTCGCTCGTGCGGAGATCTCGGGTGAGACGCAGTAGGTCGGCAGGCCGAGCTGCTGCAGGTGCTCCACGAGCAGGCCTTCACCGCGTTCGATCGCGACCCGGATACCGGGCCGGTCGACTGACGAGGGACGAAACCTCAGGTCAGTGAGATGTGCTGGCATCGCGTGGTGGTGTGGCCATGGTCGGGCCGGGCATGAATTACCTGTCTTGACAGCCACGGCACGACGAACGGGGCCCGATGAGCATCGAAGATGAGCACAAAGAGCTGATGCAAACCCTGGATGACGCCTGGAACAGTCAGGACTGGGACACCTTCGAGGCACGTCACGCCAAGGACACGGCGGTGTACTGGCCGGGACGGCCCGAACCCACGCGGGGCGTCGACAACCATCGGCAGGAGTCGATCGAATTCTTCAAGACCTTCGAGAACCACCTGGACAACCGGCCGTACAAGGTGCTGCTCGCTGACGGCGACTGGACCTGCTCTGTCGCCAGATGGACCGGGAAGATGATCGGGCCGATGAAGGGACCTGACGGAAAGGAGATCCCTCCCACCGGCAAGACCTTCGAGCTGGACTTCTGTACCGTCGCCCGCTGGCAGAACGGACAGATCGTGGAGGAGAACCTCTTCTACGACCAGGTCGGCTTGATGCGCCAGATAGGCCTCGGCGGCTGACGGGGCTTCTCGAGATTGAACGCCTAGGTCAGTTGGCGCGGTCGGTGTAGCCGTCGGGCAGTTGGCCCGGGGCCATGTTGATGACGTCGTCGTTGTCGCGGCCGACCTGTTCCATGAAGGTGATCGTGGCGAACTCGGGGATGACGACATAAGGGTAGGCCGGGCCCTCGTCGCGGAAGCGGTGCATGTCGTCGATGAAGTCGTTCTGGAAGCAGATCGTCTTCTCCGGATGCTGACCGTTACCGCCGATCCACTGCGGGAAGAAGATCGTGCCGTGCAGACGGCGACGCGGCAGGTCGAAGAAGAGGCTGACGCAGGTGCCGGTGGGCTCGTGCCAGTCGGCCTTGAACTGCCCGTCCTCCGACAGCAGGGTCAGTTCGACGGCCTGGTGGGTGACCCACCGGCCGCCGACCAGGCCGTGATGGATGCGGTAGTCGCACTCCTTCTCGTTCCGCGCATACCACTCATACTGCCAGCCGTTGGCGTAGGTGTAGATGAAGTGCGTGCCGACGATCGCCGACAGATCCTGCGCGGGTCCAGGCGTCTCGACCATTGAGGATCATCCTCCCTTCGGGCCTTCGCTGAGACTTCTCGTTGGGCTTGCCCCAAAACTTTCCGCAACAGCGGTCTTGACCGACAAAGATGATCTAAAGGACGAACCGCCTTGCTATGCGGGCAAGACGTTGGTGACCGCATGAGCCTCAGGCTCTGGTCGTGCGGTGGGAGGCCAGGGTGGCGGCGAGTGCTGCGACGGCGGTGGGGTGGCGGTCGCGGAGATAGGCGTCTTCGCCCTGGTGGTCATAGCTGCCGAAGTGGGGTGGAAGCCCCGGCAGGGAACCGTCGGGGAGCTGGGCCTCGGCCAGATGGGTCCACAGCCGTTCGTCGAGAGCGGGCTGAGGCAGGCAGGCGTCCACGGCCAGGAGCTCGCCCAGCAGGTCCCAGTCCTTCTCCTCGCACCAGACCTGCGACCAGCAGGGCAGCCAGTCGCTGAGGTAGCCGGCCAGGGCGGAGGGAAGATGCGAAGGCCGCAGGCCCCAGTTCGTCAGGTAGAACACGGTGTGGGTGACGGCATAGGCGTGTTCGTAGTCGAGGTGCCATGGTTCCGGAAAGCGGCCGAGCCAGGTTCCGGCGATGGTCTCCTCCGCGTCGGCGTGCGTGGACAGGCCCAGGGCGCGCTGGGTGGCCAGCCGTTCCAGGGCGAGGTAGCGGGGTTCTTCCCAGGCCGCCCAGTGGCGGGTGGTCGCGAGATGAGCGGCAAGGCGCTCGACGCCTTCATGACGCTTGCCCGTCTGGCGCAGCAGGACATAGATCGGGAGGAGACTCGTGAGTCCGGGCTCAGCCCGCAGCAAGTCGTGCAGCACCTCTCCGGCGCCGAAGTCCTCCCAGACCGCGTCGACCATGTGGCGCGCGAGCCGGTGCCGGTCGCCGGTGGGGTCGCTCGTGCTCAGAACCGGCACGCAGACCACGAGGAGCTCGCTGAGGGGCTTGAGGGCCTGCGCCCAGCCGAGGGCGTCGGAACGCCGGTGCGGGAGCACCGTGAGATCGAGCCCGTGGGCACACGAGGCGCGTGCCCCCTCCTGCCCGAGGGATGTTCGAAGGAGCTCGGACGTTCGGAGTTCTCCGCTCAGACGCATCCGGTCGAAGTGCTGGTACAGCCAGCGCATGGCGTGTTCTGCGATCTCGTCGAACACCGGACGGCTCACGGGCCCTCCCGGTTCAGCAGAGAGCGGGCGGCCTGCAGATGATGCAGGGTGACGACGTCATTCCGGGCGAGGGCGACCTGGACGAGGTGCTCGATGCCGGTCTCCAGCCGCAGGGTCACCGGCGCGTTCCCGGACAGGGCCAGCCAGCGTGCGGTCCCGGCGGCCCGGCGCCACTCCCTCAGCATGAGCGCCCGGGTGAATCCGCGAGCGAGGTCGAGCGCCCGCTGCTCCACCAGGTGGAGCACGGCCGGGTCGGTGGCGGGTCCGGCGAAGTCGGCCAGGTCGGCCAGCCGTGCCGTCAGCCGCGGCCAGGCATCGTTCCCCAACTCCTGTGCCGTCAAGGGGAACGGGCACCGGCCGGCGGCCTGGTGCGGAGGGACCTCTTGGGAAGGGATGTGGAGGGCGGTGCGCGGGGAGTCCGTGAGCGGTGCCGCGTCGGGGCCCGGTGGTTCGGGTGGTGGTGGGGTGAGGTGGGGGAAGAGGTGGGTGGTGGCGGCGGGTAGGTCGAGGT
>NZ_BAAGPQ010000030.1:0-134520 GCF_054783995.1 Actinocorallia aurea | reverse complement strand
CTGCCAGAACCGAGAGACCTGGACCGAAGCAGCAGCGGGCCGACACCATCACCGCCATGAGCACTCACACCGAGGACACCGGTTCTGCCAGAACCCTAGAAGCCAAACCCGACCCGTCCGAGCCCCGCGGCGCCATCATCGAGATCATTCAGAAGCGGCGCGGCCGCCCGACCGGTGACCTCTCGGAGGAGGTGATCGTGCCGTCGGATGTCCGCCTGAACGGCCAGTCGATCCTCACCCCCTACGACTCTCCGGTCCGCATCCACGAAGTCACCTTCGACGGCGGCGAATGTGTCCTCGTCACCCTCACCGTGTACGCCCGCCGCATCCTCGTCGACGCCGAATACGACGAGCCGCCGACGACATAAGCAGGGCGGCTGCGGAGCCCATCGACCGCTTGCCCCCGAGGTCGGAAGACGCACGTGCACTGCTCCCGGTCTGGCAGGGCCACACCGCAAAAACCCCTACGAACCGAAGGGAGTGCCTGAGAGAATTCAACGCGTGATCGTGATCCCCGACGCCAACATCATCATCAAATCCCCCCTGTGCAGCACCCTGCCGTGGACGCTGCTCGCCCTCGGCGCTGAAAAGTGGAACATCAGCCTCACCGTCCCGAACTCCGTCGTCGTCGAGGCCGTAGCCGGATACGAGAGACGAGTACGGGAGGCTCAGGGAGCGTGGAACTCCTGGACCAAGGACCACAGCATGCTGTTCTCAGACCTGCCCCACGACGAGGTCAGTCTGATGTTCGAGGTAGCCGAGCGCTACGAGCGCACGCTGCGCGAGACACTCGCCGCCATGGGGGCGGACTTCATAGAGCCAGCCGAGATCCCGACCCTCACCTATGTCCACCGTGCCGCGGCCCGCATCCGGCCCTTCAACTCTAAGGGCGAAGGCTTCCGCGACACCCTGCTGTGGTTCACAGCCCTTGAGCAGGCAGCTGAACACCCCGACGAAGAGGTCGTGCTCGTCAGCAACGACGGCGACTTCTGGGCCCGCGAGGAGATGCACCCGGACCTTCTCGCGGACCTCGACGAGCGCGGCCTGACCGGCAGAGTCCGACTCGTTCGGAGCATCGAAGACCTCGTCCGCAGCCTGGTCGGCGAGGGCCCGAAAGGGTCGATCGAACCCCACCGTGCGAAGCTGCACCATGAAGTCGTCACCGAGTACATCTCGGACAAGGTGCTTCGGCGGATCGAAGGGCGCGACCTGTTCGCGGAGGCTTGCGGCCTCCCGAGCGGAGTCGGAACACCGCGGCCGGACGGGCAGACCATCACGTGCGTGGTGGAGTACGACGTCGTCAACCTGGACATCGAGCTCCAGACAGAAATCCGAGGCAACGACGTAGTCCTCTACCAGGCCGAGATCTCCGCCGCGCTCATCGACGGCTGGACCGTCCCCCTCCACATCGACGGCATCGTCCTCCTCGACCCCTACGGCAAGCCGATGGACGGATCCATCAGGCGCGTCATCGGCTCCATGGATGACCCGGCGGTGAAGGCATGGCTACGCCGCAATGAGGTGAGAGAGGGGTCCGCCGTCGTCCCAATCCACCCTGCCTCCTACGAGCACACCATGGCGCGGCTTCGCAACCCCCTGTTCCTGCACGCCATCGACTAGTCCGCACCGCAGGCCGACACCGGGACGTAAGCCGCTTCGGCCGTGCATCCTCCGATCCGTCAGTACCGTCCCGGAACGCGGAGGAACCCATGGTCGGCGAACTCACCACGAAGACGATCCCGCTCGCCCACCCGCTCAGCCCGGAGGCCGCCGCGAACGTCGGCGCCCAACCCGTCCGCCGCTACCAGCCCGGCGAAGTCGTCGTCGTCCCCACCGGGCAGGTGATGCGGCTCGTCCAGGCCGGACTCGTCGCCGGCGTCGACCCGTCCGACGGCACCGCCATCACGAACCTGTTCTCCACGGCCCCGCCCAAGCCTGCCAAGCCCGCCACGCCGCCGACGGCTCCGCAGAAGTAAGAAGGCTGACCGGTGCCGGCAGAGCTGCCCGACGACGTCCTGGTCGACGCGGACCCGCTGCCGCGCATCATCACCTACCTCAACGGGCACGCGGCCCTCACCGCCCGCCTCGGCGGGCCTGGCCGCGTGTCCGCCCTCAACAAACCGCCCTACCCGTGCATCCGCCTCACCCACACCGGCGGCGACGACGGCGACCTCACCTGGCTCCTCCACGCCGACATCCAGCTCGAAGTGCTCGCAGACCTGTCCGGCAAGCCGGGCCGCGGCGAACTCCGCACCATCCTCTACACCGCGCTCCGCGCCCTGCGCACCCTGCCCGACGAGCCGCGCCCGCCGGACGCGCCCGTCATCACGAACGTCCGCTCCGTCCGCGGCGGCGGCTGGATCCCCGAGCCGACCGGCCAAGGCCGCTACATCGGCACCGTCCGCGTCTCCGCCCACCCGCCGAACTAGCGGCGGCCGCGCTTCCGCAGCCCGTCGGCGAGGTCCTGCCGGATATCGCGGCGCGCCCTATGCGGCTGCCACAGCCTCCGCTCGGCGTAGTTGACGGCCTCCCCGATGACGATGTCGACCTTCCTGCGCGACCACCGCTCGATCGCCATCCTTGCGACCACACCCGACGGGACGCGGCACGCGGGACTGTTCAGCGGGTCGGGGCCGAACGCGTCCAACGGGATCCCCTCCTGCCCCAGCAGCCAGTACAGGTGCTGGTTCCGCCTGCCGACGGCTTCCGGCTGCTCACCGGGGAACGCCGCGCGCGCCCGGTCCCGAAGCTCCCGCCGGAACGCCTCCAGCGCCCGCGGCGCCTCGAACGCGGCCCGCTCGTAGACGGCCGCGTCCTCCGACCACAGATGGAACTGGCGAGGCCGGAAGTCAGGCCCGTCCTGGCGGCCGCGCCGTTTCCGCAGGCGCGCGGAGAACACCGCGATGTCCGTCCCCGACGGTTCCGTGTCCAGGAACTCGATGACGGCCGCGGCCAGGACGTTCGACAGCGAAGCCCGCGGCCGGTCATCCAACCCTGCCTGCCGGAGCCCGGGGCCCTTCTTCTCCACCCCGGGAAGCGGCCGGTCCTCAGCCAGGCGCGCCACCCACCGCTCCACCGTCTCGGCCTGCACCCGCGTCAGGTTGCCCGTCGTCAGGCACACCCGCCGCCGCACGACAGCGTCCTCCTCGGCCAGATCGGCGTCGAGTAGGGCGTTTCCGTCGTCCTCGCGCTCCAGCTCCATGCCCGCGATTATCGCTCTACACAGGGGAATCCACCCGGCTGCGCTTGCTTTCGATATCAAAAGCTTTCCCAGTCGACGCACCTGCCCGCGGGCCGGGAGACGTTACCGGTGCCCGCCCTCTACGTTTTCGCCCGTCATGTCCATCACCCCCGAGGACGCCCGGGGGCTGCCGCATGTCTGGAATTTTCGTCCCGCAGATGGCGCGGGTCTGGCTCGCGCCGGTCGGCACCGTCGCACCCGCCGGCCCGACCGTCGCCATGCCGGCAGGCTGGTGGAACGTCGGCCTGTTCACGCCCGAGAGCCTCAAGTTCAAGACCGACCCGAAGTTCTCCGAGTCCAAGTCGCACCAGTCGGATTGGCCGACCCGCACCTGGCAGACCGAGGACGCGGGCTCCTGCGAGGTCGACCTTCAGGAGTGGAACGCCCGCAACTACATCGCGGCGTTCGGCGGCGGCACCATCACCACGGTGGCGGGGCCGCCCGCCTACTACCAGTACACGCCGCCCAGCGTCGGCGGCCGCGGCGAGGTCGCGGCCTGCATCGAGATCGCCGACGGCTCCCGCCACTGGCGCCGCATGATCCCCCGCTGCATGCAGAACGAAGGCGTCGAGCAGGACTGGTCGAAGACCAAGGAATCCACGCTGGCTCTCCGCCTGAAAATCCTCGGCGGCGACCTCGTCAGTCCCTGGTACGACTTCTCCGACGACTCTCTGATGGCGCCGCCCGAAGAGGACTGACCCCCTGCGCGGCCTGACCCAGGCCGCCGCCCCAACGCGGGCGGCGGCCCTCACCCATGCCCGCGAGACCTAAACGGTTCCGGCCGTCTACGTTTCCCCGCCGTACCGTCGACATGGGGAGACCACGATGACCCAGCCCACCCGCGGCAACCTCGGCGCCGCCCGCGCCCGCCGCCGCAGCGAAGCCGCGACCCGCCTGGGCGAAGCCCGCGGCGACACCCTCCCGCTGTACTTCGACCCCGACCGGATCTTCGCCGTCCTCCAGCCCGAGTTCCCCGCGGCCGCGCTCGCCCCGCTCCTGGAACTCGACCAAGAGATCGCCTACACGATCCGGCAGGTCGTGACGCTGGCCGTCGAGCGCGTCAACGCCGGCGACGACGACACCAAGAAGGAGAAGAAGGACCAGACCGGGGAACTCATCGGCTCCATCATCGAACTGCTGATGATGCGGCCGAACCTCCCGATCGACCTCATCAGGATCGCCCGCCAGATCGGCACCGGCATCCTCGGCGAGGACGGCATGGCCGGCCTGGAAGCCGAGAAGCCGTCCCTCCAGGACTACATCGAGGTCGTGAAGACCATCTGGTGGTGGCACGGGGAGGCCTTGGGAAAGTCCCTCTCGTTCTCGAAACCCTCAAGCACCGGTGGGACGACCTCCACGCCGACTTCCAGCATCACTACCAGCTTTCCCTCCCCGACTTCTTCGACTGCTGCTCCGGCTCCTGCTGTGGGCGACCCGCAGGCAGCGGCGCAGGCCCCGACGCTCACCGTGGGCCCGGCGGGCACCTGGACGGCGGGCAGCCCGCCGGTGGGAGGCCTTCCGGCGTCGCTGGGCTCGGTGATCCCCCCGGCGGCCGCGCTCGGCCAGGAGCCGTTCGAGCCGCCCCCCGCCCCCACCGCGGCCGCGGCCTACGGATACTAGGCGACCTGATCGAACGCCTGCCCAAGGACGCGCTCGTCCGCACCTCCGCGCGGGTGCGGGCCCGCCAGCTCGCAGAGGGCGAGTGGACGACCGAGCGGGAGCTCCTCGCCCAGGCCGTCGAACTCGTCTCGATCCTCGCCTCCGACCACCGCATCAAAGAGCCGCGCGAGGTGCCGCGGCCCGACTGGGTCCGCGACCGCTCCACCACGACCAGCCCCCCGGCCAACGCGTACGCGTCCGCCATCGACCACCTCCAGGCAACCACACGCTGACCAGCGGCAACAGGCCCGCCGCAGAAGGTTTCAATATCAAAACCTCCTGCGGCGGCGCGACCTTAACGCCCACTACCTCCTAGGTTCCGCCCCGACCTGCTGCCGGGGCCTATCGGGGGATGGCGTGGCTGACGAGGTGGACGCTGGCCGGATCAGGCTCGATGTCGAGGCTGACGTCTCCGGCCTGCGCACCGGCCTGCAACGGCGCATCGACGCCGAGCTGGCGAACGTGCGCGCCCGCATCCAGACCGAGATCGACACCCGGCGGCTCGCGGTCGAGGCCCGCGCGGCGGCCCGGCAGATCGCCCAGCAGGAGCGCATCCGCCTCCAGATCGAGGTCGACCAAGCCCAGGCCCAACGCGAGATCCAGGCAAGGATCCGTGCCGCCGTCGCCGGGCTGCGCGCCACCGTCGTGCTCGACGTCGCCGTCGACACCGCCGCCGCACAGGCCCGCCTCCAGGAGCTGACGCGCGACCGCCGCGTCAGCCTCGACGTCGACACCGACGGCCTCGACCGGGCCCGACGCCTCGCCGACGGCATCCGCGGCGCGTTGGGCGGCCTCGCCGGCGGCGGAGGCCTGTCCCTGAACCTCGGAGGCAACGCGCTCAGCGGCGTGTCGACGCTGCTGACGAAGCTCGGCACGCTCCCGATGATGGCGGGCGGCATCACCCTCCTGGCCGGTGCCGCTATCAACCTAGGCGGTGCCCTGTTCGCCGTCGGCGCGGCGGCCGCCCAGTCCGTCGGCGTCCTGGCCGCGCTGCCCGGCCTCGCCACGATGGCCGCCCAGGGCATCGGCGTACTCATCGCCGGGTTCAAGGGCGTCAGCGAGGCCGTGTCCGCTCTCGGCGCCGCCGAGAAGGCCTCAGGTGCCGACGCCCAAGCCCACGCCCAGGCGGTCGAACAGGCCGCCCAAGCGGTCGAACAGGCAGCGGAGAACGTCGACGCCGCCACGGCCATGGTCCGCAAGGCCCGAGAGCGGCTCGCCGACGTCGTCGAGGCCGTCGCCGAGCGGATCCAGGACGCCGAACAGCGGGTCGCCGACGCCTTCGACGCCGCCCACGAGCGGATCGCCCAGGTCACCGAGCGGGCGGCCGAGATCCGGGAGGCCGTCCAGGAGCGCATCACGGCCGCGACCGCCCGGCTCGCCGACGTGCAGGAAGCCGCGGCCGAGCGGTACGCGGCCGCCGAGCGCACCAACGCCCGCGCCGCCGAGTCCGCCCAGCTCGCCCAGGAAGGCCTCAACGAAGCGCGGCGAGCCGCGGTCGAGCGGCTGGAAGACCTCAAGCTGTCCCTGTCGGGGGCGTCCTTGGACGAAGAGGGCGCCGCGCTCGCCGTCGAGCGTGCCCGCCAACGCCTGTCCTCCGTCAACGACTCAGTCACCTCTACAGACCTCGACAAACGCGAAGCCGACCTCGCCTACCGGCAAGCCCTCCAGAGGCTGGAGGAATCCAAGGAGCGGCTCGGAGACCTACGGGAGGACCAGGCCCGCGCCGACGCCGAAGGCGTCGAAGGGTCGGACTCCGTCGAGGCCGCCAAACGCCGCCTGCGCGACGCCAACGAGGCGCTCCGCGACTCCGAAGAGGCCATCGCCCGGGCCCAAGCCGACGGCGCGCAGGCCATCGCCGACGCCCAGGCCGCCATCACCGAAGCCCGCAAAGAGGGCGCCGCCGCCATCGCGGAGGCAGAAGAGGCCGTCGCGGAGGCGAAGAAGGACGCCGCCCAGCTCATCCAGGAAGCTCAGGAGGCGCTCAACGACGTCCGCAAGGACGGCGCCGAGCAGGTCAAGGCCGCCAACGAGCAGCTCAAGGCATCCCAAGATCAACTTAAAGACTCCCAGGAGCAGCTCCAGAAGGCGCAGGAGGCCGCCGCCGCGGCCGCCACTCAGCAGTCCGCCGCCCAGACGCAGCTCGCAGACGCGATGGCGAACCTCACCCCCGCCGGGCGCGCCTTCGCCGAGTTCATCGCCGGCACTCTCATGCCGCGGCTGACCGATCTGCGGCGCGCCATCCAGGACGCGCTGCTTCCCCACATCCAGGCCGCCGTGGAAAAGGGCCTGCCGTTCCTCGACACCCTGGAGACCGCGCTCGTCGGCACCGCCGACGTCATCGGCGGAGTGGCCGAAGACCTCGGCGACCTCCTGGCAGACGACCAGTTCAACACCGACATGGCGGAGGTGTTCGACACCAACAACGCCGCCCTGGAGCGGTTCGGGGCCGCCGCCGTCAACGTCCTGTCGATGCTCCGGTCGATCATGCTCGCCGCGGGCCCCCTCGTCGAGGCGTTCTCGGCCTGGGTGGAGGAGCTCACCGCCGCCGGCGACGCCTACCTGCGCTCCGAGCCCGGCTTCAACCGGTTCCAGAGCTTCCTTGAAGGCGCCGCCGACACCACCATCAGCCTCAAGAACACGCTGCGCGACCTCACGATGGGCATCATCGCCATCGGGTCGGCGGCCGTCGGCAGCGGCGAGGCCGGCACCGAGATGCTCGCCTCCATGGAGGACGGCGCCGCCGCCTTCCGCGCCTGGGCCGAAGACGAAGCCACGCAGGCCCGGCTGACGAAGTTCTTCGACGGGGCCCGCGAGCTTCTCGGCCGCATCGGCGAGTCGCTGGGCGGCGTGATCGAGCTGTTCGGTCATCTCGGAGAGGCCACCGGCGGCGACACCCTGTTCGTCTTCTTCGACATCCTCGACGCGATCGTCGGCGCCCTGGACAAGCTCATCCAGATGCCGGGCACGATCCCGGTCCTGGTCGCCGTTACCACGCTCGGCGTTGCCGGCGCGGGCCTCGGCCTCGCCGCGAAAGTCCTCGGCCTCCTGGTCGCCCCGCTGTCGCTGCTGGCGAAGATCCCCGCGTTCGGCGGCTGGATCGTGACCCTGCTGGCCGGCCTCAAGACCAACCTGGTGACGGCGATCCTCACCCGCTTCCCGACCCCCGTGGCCGTCCTCGCGGGCATCGCCGACTGGCTGCAATTCCAGGTGCTGCCCCGCATCCCCGGCATCGTCCTGGCGGCCGTCAAGGGCGCGGGGATCGGCCTTATCGGCATGCTCCTGGGCGGCCTGATCGACGACGACCAGGGCGGCGCCCGCGACGCCGTCGGCACGGGCCTCAAGGGCGCGGGCATCGGCGCGACCATCGGCGGCATCATCGGCAGCCTCCTCGGCCCGATCGGCACCGGACTGGGCGCGGCGATCGGTGCCGCCATCGGCGGCATCCTCGGCGTCATCACCGGCGGCGAGTGGTGGGGTGCCATCGGCCGCTTCTTCACCGAGACGATCCCCGCGTTCCTCATGGAGCAGGCCGCCGCCCTGCCCGGCCGCGTCGGCGCGCTCCTGCGCGGAGCGACCGGCCTCGTCCAGACCGTCGTCGGCTGGATCGGCGACCAGATCACGCAGCTCCCCGACCGGCTGCGCGCCATGGCCGCCGGAGCGGGCGATCTGGCATCGTCCATCGGCGGGTTCATCTCCGACGCCGTCGCGCGGCTCCCGAGCCTTCTGGGCAACGCCGGCGCCGCCCTGCTGCGCGGGCTGGTCTTCCTCGTCACACAGGTACTGCCGGACCTCGCGGCGACGATCATCACCGAACTGCCGTCGCTGATCCTGGAACTCGTCACGGCCATTCCCGGGCTGTTCCTGAAAGCGCTCGCCACCGGCATCAAAATCTGGGCGTGGGTCCTCACAGAACTCGTCGCTATCATCCCCGAGATCATGGAATTCTGCCTCACCCTGCCCTTCAAGATTTTCGATTGGGTGGTGCGGGCGGTCGTAAATTCGCCAAAATTGTTTGCGTATATCGCCGATCAACTCGTTGAATGGGGACGGGAAGCGCCCGGCATCATCGACAGAATCTGGGAGAAACTCAAAGAGGCGTTCGCCATCGGGTCCGCAAAGCTCGTCCGGGCCATGCGCGAAAAACTCGCCGAGTTCTCACAAGTCTTCATCGACCTCGGCGCAGACCTGTACGACCTCGGCCAGGAACTGTGGGGCAAGCTCGTCGACCTGTTCGGCGAATGGCGCGACAAACTCGTCGACGTCTTCAAGAAACTACCGGGCGGCGTCCAAGACGCGCTGAAGCTCATCGGAAACGTCATCCGGGTCCCCGTGCAGATCATGCTCGACGTCGGATACAACAAAACCGTCCGGTGGCTGTGGAACGAAATTGCGGGCCTTGTCGGCTCCGACCACAAGCTACCCGAAATCAAAATTCCACAATTCGCGGAAGGCGGCGTCGTCGGGCCCGGGCAGTACGGGGTCCTGCCCGGCTACAGCCCCGGCCGCGACACGATGCTCGCCGCCGTCTCCCCCGGCGAGGCATGGCTGCGCCCGGAGATCCCGGCCGCGCTCGGCTCCCGCTTCGTCCACGGGCTCAACGGCGCCGCGGTCTCCGGCGGCGTCAGCGGCGTCCGCCAGTTCGTCGCAGCGGGCGGCATGCGGTTCGGCCTGGGCGGCATCGTCGGCGACGGCCTGTCGTGGATCGGCGACCAGGTCAAGGATCTGTTCCCCGACGGGCTGCGCAACGCGGCCGCCGACTTCCTCAACCCCGTCGTCGACGCCATCCAGTCCGAGCTGTCGGGAACCGCGTTCGGCCGCCTCATCGGCAACATCCCCGTCAAGATCGTCCGAGACTTCCTCGACTGGCTCGTCGACAAGGAAGACGACATCGTCGGCAACTCCGCCGGCATGATCCGCGTCGCCCGCGGCGAACTCGGCCAGGGCGAAGAGCCCGCCGGTTCGGACAACACCAAATACGGCCGCTGGTACGGCATCAACCCCGCCGCCTGGTGCGACATGTTCATCTCCTGGGTCGCCGACAAGGCCAAGACCACCGACGCCGTCGGCCGCTTCTCTTACACCCCCTCCCACCTCGCCGCCATGCGCGCGAAGGGCCGCGAGATCACCACCGGCCCCGCCCGCCCCGGCGACCTCGCCTTCCTGACCTCCGGCGGCACCGCCTACCACATCGGCCTCGTCGAGCAGGGAGGCAGCGGCGGCATCACCACCATCGAAGGCAACCACTCCACCGCAGTCCAGCGCGTCTCCCGCAACCGCAGCGGCGTCGTCCTCACCCGCCCCGCCTACGCCGAAGGCGGCGTCGTCGGCCCCGACCACTACCGCATCTCCCCCGACACAGCCGGAGGCTTCGCCCGCACCGGCCGCGCCGCCGTCGAAAGCCTAGGCATCGGCGGCAACGCACTCGTCGCCCCCTGGTGGCCCGCCGGAACCGAACTCGCCCTGTCGGCCGGCACCCGCACGGTCCGCGCCGTCGTCTCCGCCGCCGACAACACCGCGGCGTTCCTGCGCCGCACAGGCCCCAACATCCTCGCCGCCGGGGCAAACCTCCTCGCCGACCTCGGCGGGCCGCGAGCGGCCTCCTGGGCGCTGTCCAAGATGCCCTCACAGCCGATCCGGCACGGCCTGTACGACAACGGCGGCCCACTCAAGCCCGGCCTGTCCCTCATCTCCAACCAGACCGGCAAAGACGAATGGGTCCTCACCCCTGAGGCCGTCGACCGGCTCGGCGGCGGAGAGGCCGTCGCCGCCCTCAACGCCGGAACCGTCTACCAGTCCCGCCGCGGCGCCAGCCCCGTTGCCGTCAACGCCGTCGCCCCCGACGGCCGCCCCATCACCATCAACGTCTACGCCCTCCCCCACCACTCCGAAGAGGACATCGCCGACATCGTGCGGCGCAAGCTGGGAGGCGAAATCTGATGCCCGTCGCGATCGCAACCCCCACCTACAGCCTCACCAACGCCGCCGGAACCACCTGGGGCCTCAACGTCCTCGACGACGAAGGCTGCGCCTGGATCGTCGAGGACGAAGACGGCTGGTCCTCCTCGGCGTCGGTGCGCGCCACCTACGAGGACAAGACGCTCGGCGACGGCGCCTGGTCCGCGCCCGGCGCCTGGGGCTCCCGCTCGATCACCCTGTCCGGCCACTGCGTCGCCCCCTCCAGAGAGGCCATGCTGCGCGCCAAGGACCGCGCCAAGGCCGCCGTGTCCGTCCGCGACCTCACCGCCCTGTCCGTCGCCGAAGCCCACATGACCCGCTACGCCGACGTCCGCCTCACCGACAAGATCGACATCAAGGACGACGGGTCGGTCGCGTTCACCTGGACGCTCCCCCTCACCGCCGCCGACCCCCGCCGCTACGGCGCCCCCGTCCCCTCCGAAGCCGGACTC
Source organism: Actinocorallia aurea (assembly GCF_054783995.1). Taxonomy (NCBI): domain Bacteria; kingdom Bacillati; phylum Actinomycetota; class Actinomycetes; order Streptosporangiales; family Thermomonosporaceae; genus Actinocorallia; species Actinocorallia aurea. The sequence continues at coordinate 123,213 of NZ_BAAGPQ010000030.1, read as the reverse complement.
CCCTACCGCGGCCCCATCGAGGGCTACACCTTCAGCCGGACCTTCCCCTACCGGTTCCAGACCACCGCCTACGACCCGGGCAGCAGCGGCCGCATCTTCTTCCCCCAGGCCGGCGACTTCGACCGCACCCCCGCCAAATTCACCATCCACGGGCCGATCATCCGCCCATCCATCGGCCACCTGCAGTCCGGCCGCACCCTCACCTTTGACCTCGAACTCGACTGGACGTCCTACCTAGACGTCGACCTCGGCAACGGCTCCGTCCTGCTCAACGGCCAGTCATCGCGCGCCAACACCCTCGTCGACGGCTCCGCCTGGTTCCTGCTCGTCCCAGGCCTGAACGAGATCCTGTTCGGAGGCGCGCCCGGCACCTCCCCCGGAGGCCTCGACCCCGAACCTGCCGCCCGCCTGCGCATGCTCGCCGCACCCGCCTGGTACTGACGCGGGACACAAACCAGGCGGCGTCCGTACCTTTCCCCGGCAGCCACAACACCGGGGGGCACCGTGACGCTCGTCAAACCAGCGACCCACCTGCAAGGCGGCGGCGACTACAGCGCCCGCGCCGAGCGGCTCCACAGCGCCGCAGGCATCGCCTCGGAGCACAACCGCCACACCGTCTCGGCCCGCCAAGGAGTCATCCCGGCAGGCGAGAACCGATCATTCAAGATCACAGCCAGGCCGACCGCCGACATGTGGGTGCGCGCTGCGGCAGGCCGCGCCTGGGTGAACGTCGCCTCCGTCGTCGGCGGCATCGTCGCGTGCACCAACGACGGCGACTACGACATCCCCCTAGTCGCCTCACACCCGTCCCTGAACCGGCGCGACCTCATCGCCCTGCGCGTCTACGACTCCATCGACTCCATCGACACCACGACCGACTGGGACATCATCGCGATCCCCGGCACCCCGGCCGTGTCCCCCACCGCGCCCGCGGCCGGCCCGTCGATGCTGCCACTGGCCACCGCCCTCATCCCCGCAGGCTCCAACAGCGTCGGCGAGATCGTCGACATGCGCCCCCTCACCGTCGGCGCCGGCGGCATCCTGCCCTCCAACGGCGCACCCTCCTCCACCCACACCGGCCAAGGCATCTTCCGCACCGATCTCAACGCCCTCCAAGTCGTAGGCAACGATGGCCGCGCCCGCCGCGTCTTCGACGACGGCCTCACCTTCGGCTACGGCGTCCTCGGCGCCGCCCACACCTACCAGGGCTACCCCGGCGCCCAACTCGCCATGGTCGACATCAACAACGCCGCCGCCAACATGCCCGGCATGTCGACGACGTTCACATGGCCGACGAACGTCCCCACCACCCGCCGCCTCGTCGTCCTCACCCAGGTGGAGATGCGCGCGACCCGATGCGGCGCCGTCTGGATCAAGCACATGATCGACGGCGGCGAGATCGACTCCCGCTTCCAGCGGTGCATGGCCGTCCCCCGCACCCTCAAGAACTGGGGCGGCGACCTCGAAGTCGACCCCACCCGCCACTACCTGTACACCGTCGCCTCCATCTACAACCCGCCCACCGCAGGCCAGCACACCATCACCACCCGAGCCGCCCCCGAGGCATCCGCCGGATCCGCCAACCCGCTCCTCGAGTTCACCGTTGGTGAGATGTCGGTCTGGGTGGCCTGATGGCCGACTGGCAGTTCAACTTCTACGACCGCGGCACCGGCGAACTCATGGACACGCTGCCAGTGTCGAAGTGCGGCTTCTCCCAGAAGCTCAACGGCTCCGGCAACCTGTCCGGGCAGATCCCCCTGGACGCCGACGGCGTCGACCCGCGCCGCGTCCTGGACGCGACCATCCCCTGGCGCTCCATGGTCGCCGTCCAGCGCAACCAGGCGCAGGCCTGGTGCGGCATCATCCGCGAGCCCCGCGACCGCTCCTCCAGCTCCCGCTTCCTCAGCTTCAAAGCGGTCGAGCCGCTCGAACTCCTCGCCTCCAGGTTCCTGCCGTCGACCCCCGAAGGCGGCCTCACCCTGCCCATCCGCGAACTCGCCGCCTTCCTGCTGGAGCTGTTCCAGACTCCCGACGACGACCTGTGGATGCGCGTCGCCGAGATCGACGCCGACTCACCCCCGGCGAACGTCACCTGGAACAAGTGGGACTTCACCGCCGCCGCCCGCGTCCTGACCGAACTCACCGAGCGCACCAGCGGCATCGAGTTCATGCAGCGGCCCGGCCGCCGCGCCGACGGCCGCCCCGAAGTCCTCCTCCACACCGGCCACCCCCGCATCGGCCGCGGCCAGCACCCCGGCTCCCCCGTCCTGGAGTACAACCGGACGGCGCCCGAAGCCTCCAACGTCGTCGACTACACCTGGTCCGAAGGCGCCGGCTTCGCCGTGCGCACCTGGGCCACCTCCCAAGCTGAAGGCGGCGCCGTCCTCGCCGCCCAAGCAGAGCACGCCTACCTCCTCGACGCGGGCTTCCCGCTGGTCGAGCAGCATCTGACATTCGACGGCGTCGCCGACACCGCTGAGCTCCAAGCCCGCGCCGACGCCTCCGCCGCCGCCTCCGTCGGCCCCCTCATCACCAGCAGTTTCACCGTCTTGGCGCAAAAGGGCTTGGAACTCGGCGACATCGCCGTCGGCGACGACTTCCGCGCCCGCATCACCGACCGCGGCTTCCCACCCCAGGCCAACGGCGACCCCGGCTGGGACGGCTGGCTGCGCGCCACCGGCATCGAGGTGTCCGTCGACGCCGACGCCGGCGTCGAGAAGTACAACCTCACCATGGCCGACATCATCGGCCGCTGGTAGGCCGTTCACCGAAGCCGTAGAGGACGGCGGCGCGGTCGGGGTCGAGGTGCTGGGAGTCTGGGGACTTGTCCCCGAGCCGCTTGCGCCGCTGGCTCGCCTTCTCAGGTGAAGAGACCTCCAGGACCCTGGCGACCTCACGCCAGGTCGCTCCCCGCCCCCGGGCCAGATCGATCAGCAGCCGTTCGTCGTTGTCCAGCGCGCGGCGCAGGACCGCGAGGAGTTCGAGGGCGTCCAGGGCGTCGTCCTTGGACGCCAGCGGAAGAACCTCGCCCCTGACGTCGTCGCCGCGCCAGGTCACAGCCCAATCCCGCCACGCCTCGACCTTGGGAGAACTCGCGATCGCGGAGACGACTCGGTAATGAGGCTGACGCCTTAGCCGCGGGTAACGCTCGGTTAGCCGATTCAGCGCCCGTTTCCAGGGGAGGTCGATGCCCGTCATGCCGAGCACTCTGCCAGCCTCAGCCTGTAGCGCGTGAGGTCTTCGCCCAGAGGCCGCGCAGGCCCTGGCGACGTAAGCGGCCCCAATCTGCGAGATTCCCGACGTTCGGGACGCAACAGCACGGGGGCGGACATGGGAAATACGAGGCTCGGCATCCCCTACCCAGATGCCGGGACACCGTTCGTCGGCGCGGACGTCACGGTCAGGAACCTCGCCGAACGCGTCGACGCCGTTGCAGGGTTCCGCGCGCTGTCGCAGGACCAGATGGCCGACTTCACCGAGGTCCTCAACATCAACTGGGGCATGTGGATCGACTTCAACTCGATCGTCGTGAACTCCTGGCCGGCCATGTACTTCACGGCGCCGCCCAGCGGTTCCGTCGACGTCCTCATCCACGCTGGCCTCGCCCGCAACTTCGCCGCCGGCAACAACCCCAACGGCAACCACGTCGCGGTCTGCTTCCGCGTCGAAGGATTCGGCGCGTGGAACGAGGCCAAGAAGAACCGGTTCGCGCTCGTCGCCTACTCCACCAACCGGATCCGTGCAAGCAGCGTCGCCCCCGTCCAGGGCCTCACGCCCGGCGTCGGCTACCAGATCGTCCCCCAGCTGTACGTCGACGATACCGGCGGCACCTTCCAGATCCACTACGGCAACATGACCGTCAAACCCGTCCCGGGCGGCTGAGATGCAATCCCGCACCACACCCGCAGGCCCGGACCTGTCGGCGAAACTCCGCACCGCGCTGCAACGCATCGCCCGCCTGGAGTCGGCGTCCGGCCCCGCCGCGGTGTCCCTGTCGACGTGGGGAGCCGGGGTCCCGCTCGGCGCGGCCGACGGATGGCAGTCCCTCGGCGGCAACCCGGTCCCCCGCACCCAAGCGGGCGTCCTGTGGGCCGACCTGTGGGCCGAGATCGACGGCGACACCGTCGCCGAACTCCGGCTGGCAGCCCCCGACCTCGCCGCCCAAGGCCCGGCCGTCACCGCCGAGGCTGGCACCGCGACGATGGTCCGTTGCCGCATCGCCATGCCCGACACCTGGGCACCCGGCACCTCCTCCCCCATCCTGTGGCAGGCCCGCCGCACCTACGGGACCGGCCCCGTCACCGTCGCGCTTGTCCGCGCCTGGCAGATCTGACCCGCCCCCAGCGACACAACACACGGCAGGCCCGTACCGTGCGCCCTCGTCCACATCAGACAGGCGCACCAGCGACGGGTGGGAGGAGAACCCCATGGCAGGCAAGCCGCAACCGCCCGACCGCCGTCGACGCCGCCACACAAGGAGGTCATGGTGGCCACTGAGCGGATTTTCAACGATCAGGGACCTCGCCGTCTTCACCACGGGAGTAGTCCTGATCGGCTGGGGGCTGTACCACTCCCCGCCCCGGGTGGACCTGGTGGTGCCGGGCGTCACCTTGCTCGGCCTGCCGGTCGCGACCGGCGCGGACGAGCGACGGCGCAGAAAATGACCACCTGGCTGTCGGACTGGAGAGTCACCGCCCTCTACCTCTGCGCCGCGATCATCGCCGCGGCCGTCGTCCTAGCCGTCCGTCCGTCTCCGGCCATCGAAACGCCGATTCCGCCGGCCGCCCCCGCCCCGTACTCACAGGTCAGCCCAGCCCCGGAGAACACCCCACCGTGACCGGCGGCCACCCAAGTGCGGCATCACGCTTCCGAGATGCCGTACGCTTGGCTTACTAGGTGGTCCTCCGCGGTCACACACCGGTTAAGTTGGTGTTCCCTTCCGTCCCGGTGAGGCGCGTCCCTGCCTGCGTCAGAGCAACTCAATTGCACTGACGGCGCCGGCACAACGCCCGCGGCGGAGGACCGCCCTGAAACGTCACGAAGGGCCGCCCACCAGGGCGGCCCTTCGTCGTTCCGAGCAGATGATCAGGCGCGCGGCCCGCGCGGGCGCAGCCGCCCCGGCCGCTGCTCGCCCGGCCGCCCCGCCACGATCCGCGCCACCGCCGCAGGCTCCTGCACCTGCTCCTCGGCCATGATCCGCGCAGCCTCCCGCGCTTCCTTCGGCGACAGGCCGGCCTCGACGAGACGGTCCCGGCGCGCGTCCCGAGGCCGCGGCCGCGGCGCCGCCGCCTCCAGCCGAGCCCGCGCCTTGCGCTGCTTAGCCTCCTGGTCCAAGCCGCGGGCGCGCTCCACCGCCTCCTTCTGCTCCACCCCGTCGCGCATCAACTGCAGAGCCTTCGCGGTCTGGGCGACCGTCAGCCCCGAGTCGATCAGATTGCCCGCCACGATCGCCTCCACGGGGAGGGACTGCGCCAGCGCAGCGCCGATCCGGCTGCGGCGGCTCTCGGGCGAAGGCCTGCGCGCCGTCTCGCGGGCCGCGGCCCGCAGAGGCTTGCGGAACCGGGTCACCTTGGCGCTCTCGGCCTGAAACGCCTCGATCCGGGCGATCGCCGCCGCCTTCCTGCGCGGATCCACGATCGTGCTCGGCGCGTCGATCGCCTTGATCTCGTCCTGGTAGCCCTGGACGATCCGGTCCATCGCCTCCAAAGCGGCCGGCGCGAGCCGCTGGGAGAAGAACGCGACGTCCTCGCCTTCCTCCGGCTCGCTCGATACCCAGTCCAGGACCGCATCGTCCAAGGTGTCGGGGTCAGCGTCGTGGAGCTCCTCCACGATCGCCCGTGCGGCGGGATCGAGCTCGTCGTCGGGCACCAGCACCGACGGCAGTTCACGCATGTCCACAGCGGTGATCCTCCTGTCCTTGCGGGGGTTCTCAACCCCCCGGCAGCTCCGCAGTCTACGCGGCCCCCCACCCACACCGGATGTCCATATGCGATATGATTTACATGTTCGGGAATGAGACCCCGGATGACGACGACCGGAGCACGCGACCCCTCATGAGACGCAAGCCGTCGGCGTCCCCAATCATCTGCTCGACCCCCACCAGGGGTCAGGAGGATTCCGTGGACGAGTTTTTCAAGTTCAAAAGGCCGTTCCTTCCGGCCGAGCCCGCGCGCATCATGATCCGCGGCGAGTCCGGCCACGGCCGCACCACCGCCGCCCACCAGATCGCGCAAGGCCTCGCCCGCAGCGGCACCGTCGGCGTCATCGACACCCAGAACGGCCACAGCGCCTACCTCGCCAAGGACTACGACTTCACGCTGATGACCCTCCCGACCTTCCGGCCCGGCCACCTGCGCAGCGCGCTCGCCGCCGCCGCCGCCGAAGAGTTCGACGTCGTCATCATCGACAACGGATCCGCGTTCTACTCCGGGAACGGCGGCGTCCGCTCGATCGTGGACAAGAAGGGCTGGAACGCGGTCGGCGACATCCAGAACGCCATCGTCACCATGCTGTGCACCATGGCCAGCCACCTCGTCATGACGCTGGACCTCAAGCCCGTCACCTCCGAAGTCCGCGACGACCAGGGCGTGACCAGCCGCGTCCGCACCGGCACCAGAGGCGACTTCATCACCGGCACCGAACAGCACTTCCACGTCGTGGCCGACCTCGACGAGACACACGCCCTGACCGTCCGGAAGGTCTACGCGGGAATCAGCGCCGCCGCTCCTGGAGAGCACTTCGCCAAGGCACCCGTGGAGCTGGGCGAAAAGCTCGCCGCCGACCTGTCGAGCGGTACCCCTCTCCCCACCTGGCGCGACATCTGGGACCCGTTCACCGGAACCCTCGAAGGCATCCGGCCCGCTCAGGTGGCCTCCGCCCGCGACCGCGCCCACAAGAAGGGGCTCGGCGGCGCCGTCTTCACCCTCGACGGACAGCCGACCACCCTCGACGACGCCCTTCGGGAACTGCACGCCCGCCTCACCCACCACCGCACCCCCCAGGAAGCCAGGGCCTCATAGAACATGTTCGACTCATCGATCAACCCCAACGCGGTCGCGGCGCGCGCGGGCGTCCTGGCGTTCCTCACCCGAGGAGCCCAGGCCGCCCGCGAGGCCGAGAACCTCCTCGCCCACCGCTCCATGCTCCCCGACGGGCGGGTGCCCGCCGTCGTCGCGGGCCGCGTCGTCGGCCGCTTCAACATGCCGCGCGAGTCCGTCACAGCCGAGGTCCACGACTGGGGCAAGCTCCTGAAGTGGGCGGAGGACAACCGGCCCGACATGGTCGAGACCGTGGAAGTCCGCCGCCTCCACAAGATGTCGCTGCACTGGCTCCTGGACGACTGCAAGGCCAAGGGCGCGCCCGTCAGCGACACCGGCGAGACCATCCCCGGCATCACCGTCCACCAGACCGGCAATTCCCCCACCATGACGCTCGCCGACGACGTCGACGAGGTCGTCTCCGCCGCCCTCGCCGACCCGCAGGCCCAGCCCGCCATGCTCCAGGCCCTCACCGACGCGCTCCGCGACGTCCTCGGCCTCCCCGGCCTCGAACTCCACCTGCCCGAAGGGATCCCCGATGAGTGAGCCCAAGCTGTACCGCGTCACCGTCGACCTCGCCCGCATGAAAGCAGACGGCAAGACCCTCCCAAGCGGCCGCAACAACTACGAGCACCCCATCTACACGCCGCTCCCCCAGCGCGCCGGACTCATCCGCTTCCACTACGGCAAGTACGTCGACATCCGGGAGATCCCCCTGAGCGCCGTCAACGCCCTGCCCTGGAAGCCCGCCCCTCCCCCCGCCCGCCCGCACCGCTGACCCCCGGAAGGCACACCATGGACCTCTCCTACGACACCGAGTTCCTCGACGACGGCGAACGCGTCCACCTCATCTCCATCGCGATCGCCGCCGACGACGGCGCCGAGTACTACGCCGTCGCCGCCGAGGCCGCCGAGCAGCCCCTGTGGCCCCAGATCACGCGGCACGACTGGCTCATGAAGAACGTGGTGCCGCACCTCCCCCTGGCCGCGCCCGCCCCGGGCGACGTCGTCGATGGCGGGCACTCGCCCCGCCTCCGCCTCGACACCGGCCACCCGGACGTGAAGCCGCGCGCCGTCATCGCCCGGGAGGTCGCCGCGTTCATCCAGGCGACGCCCGAGCCCGCCCTGTGGGCCTACTACGGCGCCCACGACTTCATCGCCCTCACCCAGCTGTGGGGACGGCTCATCCACGTCCCCGACGGCGTGCCCTGGTACAGCCACGAACTCGCCCAGGAGATCGAGCGGCTGGACGCCAAGGCCACGCTCCCGGAGCAGGCCTACGGCCACCACCACGCCCTTCACGACGCCCGCCACAACCGCGCCGTGCTCCGCCACCTCCGCACCCTGTAGATCCGCGACCCGGGCCCGGCCGCCCCGCCGGGCCCGCACCACCCGCCCACCGCACCCCCGCTCACCAGGGAGTGCGCTGTGCATCCAGAAGCCATCGGCCGACGTATCATCGACATCGGGAAGCGCCTCGACGAGCTCGTCGCCGAGTACCAGAATCTCGGTGAGGCCTGCGCCGACGCCAAGAAGACCTTCAAGCTCGCCCAGGCCCGCGCGTTCCTCAAGGCCGAAGGCGGCACGGTCGACGCCCGCCGAGCCCTGGCCACCATCGAGGCGGCCGACGCCGAACACGAACTCGACGTCCTCACCTACCGGCACACCACCTGCCGCGAGGCGATCCGCGCCGCCCACGCCCACCTGGACGCCGCCCGCACCCTCGCCTCCAACCTGCGCGCCGAGATGAACCTCGCCGGGACGGGGGTCACCCCGTGAAGCGCAGCAGCCGCCTCAACCGGTCCGCCGGCCTCGCCCGCGGAGGCCTCTCCCGCTCCCGCGCCGGCCTGTCCCGCGCCCCGCGCCTTCCCGCCCCCAAGCGGACCGAGCCCGCCCGGGCACGTCGCTCCACCGGCCCCTCCCCCGACACCCGCGCCCTGGTCCTCGCCCGAGACGGCCACGCCTGCGTCGTGTGCGGCCTCGACATCACCCGCCGCCCGCACAACATCCACCACCGGCTCCCGCGCGGCATGGGCGGCAGCAGCGACCCCGCCATCAACAGCCCCGCGAACCTCATCACCGTGTGCGGAAGCGGCACGACCGGCTGCCACGGCGAGATCGAGCGCAACCGGGAGTGGGCGCAGGACCACGGCTGGATCGTCCCGCGCGGCATGAGCCCGGCCGCCTCGCCCATCGTCCTGTTCGGCTGCCCCGGCCGGTTCCTCCTGCTGTCCGACGGAGGCATCGAACTGGCGTAACCCCAGCTCAAGACGCCCAAGCATGATATGATTTTCCTGTTCGGGTTTGAGACACCCGAGCCTGACAGGAGGAAACACCACCATGAGCGCTGCCTCGATCCTGATCCAGCCGGACAGGACCATCACCCCCGTCACGCTCCCCACTGGCGGAGGGCAGGACACGTGGACGCGCGAGCACCTGCGCTGCCGCCAGATCGACTTCCTGGACTTCACGATGGCCTTCGGCCCCCTGCGCGTGCTGATGTGGTTCGACGTCGAAGCCCGGATCTTCCCCGACCGCGGCGAGGAGGCATGCACCACGAACCCGATCGCCTCCCTCATCACGCACGAGGAGCACGGCCTGGACACGCCCATCTTCGGCCGCGTCCTGCTGACCGCCGCAGGCCCCGGCAACTTCACCACCACCGACCGGGCCGCCGTCATGAAGGTCGTGATGCGGCACGAGGAGGCGCTGGCCGAGACCGTCCGCGCGACCCTCGCCCACCACATCGCCGTGTTGTGCAGGGTGTGACCTGCTGAAACAAGCCGCCGGGGGGTAGTTGCGATATCAAAACCTCCCTCCGCAGGTGGATCTAACGCCTCATAGCGGGCCGACGACCGACCGCACCACCTCGGAGGCCCCCGCGACGCCGCGGGGGCCTTCTCTGGTATCCCTCGACCTGCCCGCCCCGGGGCCGGCGGACCGCCTTAACGCAAGGCTCTTTCCATCAGCGCGGGCATACGTGAAGGATGCTCGCGATAGATCACATTTGGGGCATTGTGCGCAGGTCAGAAGGGCTCTAAGGTGGGGCTCGCAGCAGGGACACGAGGGGCCATTCCAGGCCACCGACACCACTCCCGACCTTCCCCCGGAAGGCGGGACCGTCGGCGTCCGCTAAGGAAGGACCCCCGGCTGTGACTTCCCCCACGCCTTACCCGTTCCACACCGACGGCTGCCCCCATCTGAGAGCAGAGCCCAAGTACAGCGAGCTTCTCGCCGACGGCGCCCCCGTCATCCCCATCACCCACACCGCTGCAGGCCCTGCCTGGCTCGTCCTCACCTATGAGCGCGTCACCGAAGTACTGCGCAACCAGGCAGTCTTCTCCCGGCGCGCCGCCGTGGACGTGCCCGGCTACGTGCCAGTCGACGACAACTGGGTGTTGGGACTGGACGGCGATGAACACCTCAAGGTCCGCGGCCCCGCCGCACGGGCCCTGGCCGCCCCCAAAGTGGAACTGCTCCGCCCGATGATCCGCAAGACCGCCCGCGACCTCGCCGCCCAGCTCGCCGCCTCCGGCACAACTGCGGACCTCATCACCGACTACGCCCTGCCCCTGACGCTCGGCACCATCAGCAAGATCTTGGGCGTCCCGGCCGAAGACGCCCACCAGTTCGCGACCTGGTCCGACGGGTTCCTGTCGACGACCGAGCACCGCCAGGAGGAAGCCGCCGCCGCGGCGGAGGCGATGTTCGGCTACGTCGGCGGGCTCGTCGCCCACTACCGGGCCAACCCCGACCCGACCGTGCTCCTATCCGACATGGTCAACGGCGACGACGCCGTCGACGTCTCCGAGACCCGCCTGATCTTCCTCGCCGCCAGCCTCGTCGTCGCCGGATGGGAGACCACCGCGACCGTCCTGGCAAGCCTGGTACACCACCTGCTGTCCACGCCCGGCATGTGGCAGCGCGAGGTGATCGAGCGGCCCGACAACATCGCCCGACTCGTCACCGAAGGCCTGCGCGTCTTCCCGGCCGGCGTCGACGAAGTCCCCCGGGTCGCCGTCGCCGACGTCGAGTTCGGCGGCGCCCACATCAAGGCCGGCGACGTCGTCATCACCTCCAGCGGCGCCGCGAACCTCGACCCCGCCCAGTTCCCCGAGCCCGAGAAGTTCGACCCCGACCGCACACCGAACCGGCACGTCGGCTTCGGCTGGGGCGCCCACATCTGCCCAGGCCAGTTCCTCGCGCCCGCCGAGATCCAGGAAGGAATCCTCGCCCTGGCCGACGCGCTACCGAACCTGCGGATCGTCGGCGACCCCGCCGCGCTGCCCCGCAAATCAGCCGTGACGGTCCGCGGCCTCACCGCCCTCCCGGTCACCTGGGGCTGACCGGAGGCCGTTCCGCCGCGCCTACGCCTTGCGGGACACCGCGGCGTAGGCGCGGAACTGGCCGAGCCGCGGCGGAGACTCCTGCACCTGGAGCACCTCGGTGTAGAACGCCATGGGCACGACCATCTCCATGCCGTCGTGCATCGCCTCGCACTCCTCGCGGGTCCGCAGAATGAGCTGGGGCGCATCCGGGTCGGAGTAGATCCGGTTGAGCTGGGCCCGCACCAGGCTGGTCATGCCGTCGATGGTCGACGACGTCAGCACCAGATAACTGCCCGGTGCGAGCCGCCGCATGATGTCGCGGAGCCGCTCGCGCGCGTCCGGCGTGTAGTTCGCCTCGTCCTGGCAGACCAGTGCCACAGGCTGCGACAGGTCCAGCATGCTGCGCGTCGACGGGTGGTCGAAGATCGCGTCCGGCGTCGTCAGGTCGCCCTGCACCGCCACCGCGCCTTCCACGTTCGCCAGCCGCCGGTTGAACAGCTCGACGAGCGCGGGCTTGCCCGTCGCGTGCACGACCTTCGAGCCCGGCGCGGCGATCGACAGGACCCGGTGCAGGCTGGTGCGTACCGACGGGATCGGCCCGCCGATGTCGAGGTACTGCGTGCAGCCCAGCCCCGCCAGGTGCGCGACCATACGCGCGACGACCTCGTTGCCCTCCACCGACAGCTTCGCCACCTCCGGCGCGACCGCGAGCACGATCAGCGTGGCGGCCCGGTCGATGAACCGGTTGTCCGAGCCGGCCGCCATGTAGTTCGTCATGGCGCCCGGGTACGGCGTCGGGTCGGTGAACCCGAGAGCGAACATCTCCTGGTCGCCCGGCAGCATCGGCGCCGGCTCCAATTCCAGCGCCGGATCGTTCTTCTCGATCTGCTCGTTCAACCGCGTCAGAACCGGCCCCGGCCCCACCCCGGTGGTCTCATGGGCCGCTTCATCGCGCCGCTTGAAGACGTGCAGCGCCTCCTCCTTGCGGCCCGCCATGTACAGCGCCCACATGAGCGACTTGACGAGGTTCTCGCGGTGCGGATACCGGTCGATCAGCTCCGGCAGCACCAGCGTCAGCTCTTGATACCGGCCGACCGCCAGCAGCGCGGCCGCCATCCGTTCCACCGCGTACGTCATCTCGTTCACCAGGCGGGCGGACATCGCGTCCATCGCCGTCGTGGCCGCCAGGTTCGGCAACGGCATCCCGTCCCACATCTCCAACGCGGCGTGGGAGTACAGCGCGGCCGCAGTGTGCGGGTCGGTCTGCGTCAGTTCCTCGGCTCGGGTGACGACGGCCCGGAACGCCAGCAGGTCGACGAAGTCGTAGTTGTGGACGACGAGCCTGTACCCGCCGTTCTCGTGCACGACCCGATCAGCGCCTAGCACGCCCCGCAGGTTGGTGATCAAGGACTTTAGATTGCCCGACCGGCCTCGGTCGCCGGCGTCGTCCCACAGCAGCTCCGTGAGCCGCGCCGCAGGGACCGCACGGCCATCAGTAACAGCCAGCGCCACCACGGCGCTGAACTGCTGAGGGGTGAGCCTGAGCTGCTTGCCCTGCTCATCCTCGACCCGGCCCTCCAGGAGCTTGAACTCCACGTGCTTCTCCCGCCTCCTTGCCCCGGCCCCCGGTGCCCGAAATGCCCAATGGGCGTGCCCGACTAGGCACCTTACGGGCATAGCGACGGCCGCGACATCCCAGCGCCAAGATCTTGTCCGAAAATAATTGGACGAAGCGCACAAAAAGTCTGACCTGCGCAAACAACCCGCATTGACCAGAAATTGACCGCGCGCACCGCGAGGCACCGGTGACGTATTGACCGGAAGCTAACCGCTGGTCTCTACCGTCGTAGACATCCGGTCGGGGCCGTACGGGGAGAGATCCCTACCCTCGATGTCTCTGCTGCACCCCCGTGCGGCCCCACCCGGAAACCGAACGTTGGGGCCCGCGCTCCCGCCACTACCCGAGGCGAAGCAGGGCCCCAACCACATCGGCTACCGCAGCCGCCGGCGCCCCCGCTCAACCAGGGCGGCCAACGCCTCGGCACCGACGGGAAGCGCCAACGACGGCACCCCCGGCAGCCGGAGTCCCTCCGACCAGTACACCGTCGGCTCCCCGGCGGCGATCTGCTGCACCACCGGCTCGTAGCGTTTCTCCGCGACGTCCGCCGACAGGCCGCGTGACCGGCCGATCGCCTCCCACCCGGTGCCGAACAGGATCCGCTCCGCCGCGATCGCCATGGCGTCGAGCTGACCCCACAGCAGCTTCACCCGCGACCCCATCTTCAGCAGGTCGCCCGGCTCGAGATGCTTATGCGCCGTCGGCGTCACCGCCAGCGCCACGTACTCCGCCAGCATGAACGCCGCCGCCAGCCACGCGACCGTCGCGCGCTCCTCCTCGAACGTCCGCGTCGGCTGCTCCGCGTCCGCCTCCGCCTTCTCCTCCGGGTGGTGCACGATCGTCACGTCGCCGCCCAGGACCGCGCCCAAGACCGTCTCCGTCGCCCGGATCAGCAGGCGCGATGCCGGACGCCGGATCTGGGAGAGCGCAGAAGACACGTCGAGCACGGGGGGTTCCTTCGGCAGTGCGGGGGCCTCCCCCGCGTTCCGGAGCAGGGTAGTGGGACGCCCGCACGCTTGGCGAGACCAAAGTGAGACCGAAAGCCATGCAACCCTGCGCGTTAACGGCAGCGGTCAGGACACAAAACGATCGGCCTCCCTACAGTCCGCCGACTATGCGTACCCCCGAGCGCTCCACTGCGCCGACCCCAGCATCCCCGGCGGCCACCCGATGAGCGAAGACGAGATCGTCCGCGGCCGCCGAGCCCCCTTCACCCAAGTCGCCGACTGGGTCCTGGTCTCCCCCGCCACCGTCCAGGCCCGCCTCCTGTACGCCATGCTCGCCGCGCACGTGAACGTCGTCGACGGCCGCCGCGGCGTCTGGCCGTCCCGCTCCTCCCTCGCCAAGCTCCTCGGATTCGCCAAGACATCCTCGGTCGACCGGTACATCGACGAGCTTGTCGAACTCGGCGCCATCGACGTCCACCCGCGCTACCGGCCCGACGGCGGACGCTCCGGCAACCTCTACGTCGTCCACGAGCTACCGCCCGACGACGCGGCCAGCCCCGCCACCCTGCCCGAGTGGTACGCCTCCCGACCCCAGTCCCTTCCAGCGGACACCCCCCAGTCCCCTCCAGGGGAAGGGGGTAGTCCCTTCCAGGGGACCAGGGTGGCCCCCTCCAAGGGACGGGCCCAGTCCGCTGGAGGGGGCAGGAACTATACGAAAGAGAACAAGACGAAGGAGAACGAGACGAATGGAAAGGCGACGGCTCCGCCCGGCGAGCCCGCGCGCCGACCGCGCAAGACCCGCCAGACGAAGCAGCGCACCCCGCAGGAGCAAGCACGCTACGAGGAAGCCTCCGCGATCGCGACGGCCTGGTGGGAGCGATGCAAGGACCTCGGCATCCCCAACCCCAAGCGCGGCAACGGCCCCACCACCGGCTTCCCCGGGCTCGTCGGCATGCTCGAACGCTTCCTGGCCGACGGATGCACCGGAACCGAACTGCGCCACGCCCTCGACCACACCCGCCAGCCCTTCCCCCCGGTCACCGTCCTGACGTCCGCCGTCGACGGCTACCGCAACCACGTCCGCGCACGCCCGCCCAAGCCGGACTCCAACCTCCACCGTGAACACACCAACGGCCTCGGGGACGTCTTCTCGTGACCACCCACAGCCCCCACACGTCCCCACAGGCCCCCGAACACCCAGACCCGACCCCGACGCCACGGAAAGATCACCGCACCCCTCAGGCGGCATCTGAGGCGATCGTGCGGATGCTCGCGAAGATGAGCGAGCAGAACGCCGAGCGTCTCACCGCGGCCATGCAGCGGGTGAAAAGCAGCAGCGAGGAGGAAAGCGCACGCGCCATCGCCCGCGACAACGCCGAAGCGCTGGCCGAAACCCTCCGCCAGCGCGCCGTCTACCGGCTCGCCCGCTACACCGCCCAGCGCCCCGCCGGCCTCGACAACACCCGCCTGGACGCTCTGCACCCCCAGCAGGACCCCGACGGCCGCGCCACCGGCTGGCTCGACTCCAGCCACAAGACGCTCCTGCTCATGGGCCCGTCCGGCCACGGCAAGACCTGGGCCGCCTACGCCATCGCCAACGCCGCCGCCGAACGCGGCGAATGGGTCGAAGCCTGGTCCGCCACCACCCTCCAGCGCGAACTCGGCCCGCTCCCCGTCCACGCCGCCCGCGACACCGTGCGCGCCCACGCCCGCGAACGCCTCACCGAACGCCTCGCAGACGTCCCCCTCCTGCTCCTGGACGACCTGGGCGCCGAAGACCTCACCGGATGGGGAGGCAGCACCGGCGAACAGTGGCGGGCTGCCCTCCTGGACATCCTCACCGCCCGCGACGCCGCCCCCGGCCTGCGCCTCATCGTCACCCTGAACGGCGCCGACACCCTCCACCTGCCGCCCGCCGACCGGCCCGCCGCACGAGCCCGCGCCACCGGCGTCCTATCCGACCGGTACGGCGCCCGCATCGTCACCCGCCTGCAACGCGACTGCATCGGAGCCTGGATCGAAGGCGACTGCTACCGGCAGGCCGCGACCTGGAACCCGTTCTGACTCCGCGGCCGAATCGAGAACCCGACGCCCTCAGGCTCTCCGGGGGTGCTGTGCGGCGCGGCACTCGGAGCACCGGCATCGCTGATGCCGGTAGGTGCCCCGCCGCCCGTGGTCGAGCGATTCGTCGCGGCCCTGCATGAGCGCTGCGTCGAGGCGGCGGGACCAATCGGCATCCCACTGCGCGCGCCCGTGGAGGGCCACCGTGGTGACCCCGTGCGCCTCCGCCACCTCGGCGATCCCGCCGCCAGCAGCGATCGCGGCAAGGATCTGCTCCTCCATGGGCGCGATGGCCGCGACCGCCCACTCACGGCGCATCACGCGGGTCTGCTCGTTATGGCCCTCGCGGGCGTCGTCATCGCGGGCACCGTTGCGCCAGCGCGAGTCCGGACTGGTCGGCATGATCCTCCTCGTGTCTCGAACTCGCCCCGCGGGCGGCACCGATGAAGGCGGTTCCGCGCGTCCGGGCAGAGGAGACGGGCCCTGCGCTATCGGCTACCAGCCGGTGAGACGGCGGAGCTGCTCGGCCGTGACTTCCTCGCGGAACCAGCCGCGGACCCTGTCAAGCTGCGCGTGCACGTCCGAGACCGCGACCGTGAGGCCCTCCTTTTCGAACAGCAGGCGGGCGAGGTTCTTCGCCTCCGTCACCTCCACCCGGGGGACCCACCGGTCCCATCCGGACGGGCAGGGCAGCGGGTGGTACTCCGGGCGGGGCGGCTCGTTGTCGACGTCGTCGAACCAGCTCGATGAACTGCGCTCGCTCATGGATTGCGCTCCTCCGTGATGGGTCTGCACGAAGAAGACCCGCGTCATAGACACGGATCTTCTGATCTCCGCGCGCGCGGAGCAGAACCCGAACAAGGCCCCTGAAGCCATCAACGGGCCATCCCCGCAGGTGCGGGGCAGACGTGCAGCAACACCACAACGTCAACCGACGGTACATCCCCGCTAGCGCGCGGCCAAGTCCCTGGTCAGGCAGGCCTGTGGGACATCCCCGCCTACGCGGGGAACACGGCTTTGTGGATCTCGGCCGATATAAGGGCCCCCCGCTTCCGCGGGGAACAGGGTCTCGCCGATACCACCCGATATACGGGCCAACCCCGCCTTCGCGGGGAGCATGTTGCTGTGTCTGGCGCAGATATCAGGGCCACCCCCGCTTCCGCGGGGAACAGGGTCTGGCGGATGCCACCCGATATACGGGCCAACCCCGCCTGCGCGGGGAACTCTGTGCCGATGCTACGGGACGGCGCAGGAGCTGTCAGGCGTTCGGGGTGTCCTGCCCGTAGGTGGCGGCGAATGCCTCTTTGATCTGGCCGGCCGTCTCGCGGGTGATCTTCTCCCAGTATGTGACGTCGAGGGCGTGCGGGTTATCGTCCAGCAGCTCCGGCCGGGTGGGGCGGCGGCTGAGCACGACGCTGTCGCCGCCCAGGTCCGCGAGGAACGCCCGGATCGACTCGTGGGCCTCCCGCCGGTCCAGCCCGTACCGGTCGACGACCTCCTCCAGCAGGTCGTAGCTGTCGATCGCGCGGCCCGGGATCCCGTCGAACACGTCAGTGTGGGCCGCGGCGTCCTCGGCCACCCAGGCGTAAGCGGCGTCGACGCGCTGCTTGAAGTGCCGGGCGGCCAGCACGCCGGCCTCCTCGCCGTGGTGCGCCTTGTCGTAGACCGCGACGCGCTTGACCTTGGACAGCGGCCCCTCCCACACCTCGAAGGCGTCAAGGTCCGCGGTGTCGAGCAGCACCATGACCGCGCACAGGGTGCTGTCGTCGGGGTCGTGGTAGGTGAGGATCTCGTAGACGCCCCTGCCGCCCGCGCGGTCGATCGCGCGCAGGAGGTCCGCCGGGTCGTCGGCCCAGAAGTGGGCGGGGGGTTCAGCCATGATGCGCTCCTTCGTCGTGTCGGGATCAGATGTCGGCGGTGGCCCGGGCCCGCTCCAAGTACTGCCGCTCCTCGGTGGCCCGGCTCTCGGCGGCCTCGGCGCGGGCGACGTCGTCCCCCAGCGCTTCGAGGCGCATCCTGCGGTAGCCGTCCTCGCCCTGCCAGCCGCGCTCGTACGCGGCCCGACCGAGGAAGCTCCAGCGGGCGTCCCCCGCCGGGGTGGGGGTGGCCAGGTGGCCGGTGCACACGGCCGTGACGGTCGCGCCGAGCGCGGCATGCTCGCATCCGGCGACGTCGCACAGCCGGAAAGCGGGCTGCGCGTCCGGCGACAGGTCGGTGTCGACCTGGTAGCGCATGCCTCCCACGACCAGGACGGCGATGCCGTAGCCGTCCTGGTCGCGCTCGATCGCGGACTCCGCCTCGACCTCCCACGAGGTGAGCGGCAGGACGTCCCGGTCGTAGCGGCGGATGTTCGCGTCGGCGCTGACCGCGGCGATCACCAGCGCGATGGACTCTGCCTGCCAGCGCAGCCCGGCGAGGTCCAAGGTGCCCGCGTGCGCGGCGGCGAAGGCTTCAGCAAGGTTCATGGGTTTCTCCCGTGGGATGCGTGACCAGCGCGACGCGCTGGGGTGGTGGGCTGAGCGTGCCCCCGCCTTCGCAGGGAGTGGTGCGTGCCGCACGCTACGGCACCGGCCTGACAAACCTCAGGCGGTTACCGAGGGATGGCGGCGGCCGCTTCGCGGATGCCAGCGCGGATGCGGGTGACGAGCTCGGCGCAGGTGACCTTGCGCGGGCTCGCGTACCCAGCGTCCACGACGATCTCGCCGGTGACGAGGTCGACGTAGACCTTCCGGACCGCCATGAAGATCTTGGACGCCTCGCCGTTGCTGATCGGCTCACCGTCGAGGACCGCGGACGCGATGCTCCCGCTCTTGTAGCGGGAGACCTCCAGGCCGGCGAAGGCCGCCCAGCGGTCGAAGTAGACGCGGTCATGCTCGCCGCGCTGCCACCGGCTCCCGCCGATCGCCTCCAGGTTCTCGGCGGTGAGCTGGACGGGCTTCGGCTGGCTCATCTGGGCTCCGATCATGATGCGGCGCAGCAGGCTCGCGGTTGCGATCACCCAGCGGCCGGCGACCTTCGCCGCCGCGGCTGCCCAGGGTTCGACGACCGCGCCGTCACCGCCGCGGCTGCGGGCGGCGGGACGCTCAAGCTCCTCGCCCACCCGCCCTGCCCCGGCAACCTGTGCGGGACCCCCACTGGCTACGACTACGGGTGCCGCGAAGCCGCGTGCCGGGAAGCGAAGTCCGCGAAGGTCATCGCGGCCCGTAAGCGCAAGACCTGACGGTCGTGAGCCGCGCTACCGGCGCAGGGCCTTGACCTCGGTCTCCAGAGCCGTGACCCGGGCGCGCAACGCCTGGAGTTCGCCCATCAGCTCCTCGACCAGGGCAGCCGTACCGTCTTTCGCCTCGCTCGGGGCTGCGCGGTCGGCGACGAAGACGCCGCGTCCCTGCTGCCCGATCACCAGGCCCTCGGTCCGCAGTACCCCGACGGCGGTCTTCGCGACGCTCACCGACACCCCGTGCCTGCGCGCCAGCACCGCCAGGCTCGGCAGCACATCGCCAGGGCGGAGTTCGTCGGCGCGGATCTGGTCGCGGTAGTGGTCGGCGACCTGGAGGTAGGCGGCCCGCCCGGACAGTTCAACCATGGTGGGCAGCCTAGCCGCCCATGTCGCCCAGGACGAGCCGCGCGGTAGGACGTAAGCGGCATCCTCGCGGCATCGTGCCTGGTGTCGCCAGCACCCCCGCTGACCAGCGTGGGGTGCCGTCATGCCGTTCCAGACCCGTATCGTCACCGGCCGGTTCGCCAACGCCCAAGGACTGCCCGCCGCGGGCACCGTGACGTTCACGCCGTCGATGCGGCTGCGGGACTTCGCGGTCCCGGCGGGCATCGTGAACGGGCCCGCGTCGACGACGCTCGGCCCGGACGGCACGTTCCGGATCGCGCTCATTCCGACCGACGCTGGCAGCGTCGTCCCGCCCGGCTGGCACTACCACGTCGTCGAGCAGATCAACGGCCACCACCGGATCTACGACATCGTGATCCCGTCCGGCACCGGACCGCTCAACCTCGCCGACCTCGCCCCCATCCCCGACGATCCCGACCCGATTCCGTCGAGCGACTTCCTGCGCGTCGACCAGCTCGGCATCCCCGGAGGCGTTGCCGTCCTGGGCCCCGACGGGATCGTCCCCTACACGCTGCTCCCGGACCTGAGCGCCTTCGTCCCCGCCACCCGGGCGATCTCCGCCGGGCCCGGCCTGGCCGGCGGCGGCGCCCTCGACCAGGACCGCACCCTGTCCGTCGTCTTCGGCACGACGGCCGGCACCGCGGCCGCGGGCAACGACCCGCGCCTGTCCGACGCCCGGCCCGCGGCCGCCGGGTCGGTCACCGACGGCTCGGTCGCGGCCGACGCCGCGATCGCCCTGTCGAAGCTCGCCGTCGACCCGCGCGCCCGCGCCACCCACACCGGAACCCAGACCGCCGCGACCATCTCGAACTTCGACGCCGCGGTCCGCACGAACAGGCTCGATCAGCTCGCCGCCCCCATTGCGCCGGTTCCGTTCGGCGGGCAGCGCATCACCGGCCTGGCCGCCGCGGCGGCCGCCACCGACGCCGTCACCAAGCAGCAGCTCGACGACGCCGTCGCCAACGTGACGGTCGATCTGCCCTGGCTGACCGTGACGGACTTCGGGGCGGTCGGCGACGACGTGGCCGACGACATCGAAGCGTTCCAGGCAGCCGTCGACGCGCTGCCCCCGCACGGCGGCATCATCTGGATCCCGCCCGGCACCTACCGGCTCACCGCGGCCCTCATCCTGCGCTCCAACGTGACGTTTCTCGGCGCGGGCACCGACGCCACGGTGCTGCACCAGGTCACCACGACCGCGCACGGCCTGGCGGGTGTCGACGTCCACACCATCACGCTGAGGGACCTCCAGATCAAGGGGCCAGGCTCCGGTACCGGCACCGGTCTCACCCTCACCCGCGACACCGAGGACAACGTCCGCTACATCCGCTTGGACAACGTCTACATCCGCATGTTCGGCCAGGACGGCATCGAGATCAGCAACGGCATCGTCAGCAGCTTCGACCAGGTGCGGGCCGAGAACAACAACCGGCACGGCTTCTACCTGCACGGCGTCGTCGGCGGCGCCGCCGGAACGTCCCTCGCGCTGTCCGGCTGCTACGGCAACACCAACGGCCTCACCGGCTTCACCATCGTCAACATGGCCTACCTGGACCTGTCCGGCTGCGCCAGCGAGGGCCACCCGATCAACTTCGCGCTGGAGGCCTGCCAGGGCGTCGCCCTCACCGGCTGCGGCTCGGAGCTCGTCACCGCGGGCGGCACCGGCTTCAAAGTGACCGGCGGCTTCGCTATCACCTTCACCTCTTGCTGGGACCTCACCAACCGCGGCCGCGCCTACTGGATCACCGGCGGCGCCTACTGCATCAACCTCGTCGGCATCGCCGAGAACACCCCCGGCGCGGGCGCGGTCGCCTCCCTCCAGGTCGACGCCGGATGCACCGGCGTGAACCTCCACGGCATCGCCGCAACCTCGCCGCTGGCCCTCGCCCCCACCACCACGAACATCCTGAACGACGGCGCGAACGGCCTCACGATCCACGGCTACCTCTACACCGACGGAATGTCGGAGTTCAACGGCCCCGTCATCTTCGACCAGGCCGTCACCCACTACGGCACGACAACCCTCGCAGGCGACCCCACCGACCCGCTTCACGCCGCCACCAAGGCCTACGTCGACGCCCACAGCGCCGCCGTCACCTACGGCACCACGGCCGGAACCGCGGCCCAGGGCAACGACAGCCGGATCGTCGGGGCCGCCCAGAAGGCCTCCAACCTGTCCGACCTCGCCAGCGCAGCGACGGCCCGCACGAACCTCGGCCTCGGTGGCGCCGCCGTCCTGAACGTCGGCACCACCGCCGGGACCGTGGCCGCCGGAAACGACTCCCGCCTGCCGAGCGCCACCACGACGCCGCGCCTGCGCCTCGACAGGGTCGCCGACCTCACCCTCACCACCGGCGTGGTCACCGCCGTCCCGGGACTGGCCGCCGCCTACCAGATCGGCGGTACCTGGTGGACCGCCGGAGCGAACATGGTCGTGCCCCCAGGCGCCACCGGCCTGTACCTCGCCGCCGTCCGCGCCATCTTCAAGAACGCAGGAGCGAACACCGGCGAGAGGTCGGTGTGGATCCGCAAGCTCAACGGCGGCGCCCTCGTCGACGACCCGCCCATCGTCGCCATGACCACCACCGCGCCCGGCGGAGCCATCTGGCCAGACGTCACCGCCGCCAGCGCCGCACTCCTGACGGCCGGCGAAACCTACTACGTCAGCGTCCGCCAGTCCCTCGGCGCCGACGTCGTCCTGTACGGCATCGAAATGTCCTTCACCCGCATCCTCGCCACCTGACGACCAGGCAGTCTGCCCGGGACGCAAGCCCGGGCAGGCACCCATCCTGGGCTGCGCATCCCCGTGCACGGACCTTTTCACGCCCACGGGGGACACGATGGCGCTGCCGACCCGCACCGTTACCGGCCGATACCTGAACGGCCACGGCGACCCTGCCGAAGGCGTCGTCCATTTCGCACCGCCCGGCCCGCTCCGCCACATCGGCGAAGGCATCACCATCATCGGCGGCTACAGCGTTCCCCTGGACGCCACCGGGGCTTTCACCGTCGACCTCATCCCCACCGACGTCGACGGCATGGAACCCGACACGTGGGCGTACGCCGTCCTGGAGGAGATCGGCCGCACCCAACGCCGCTACTTCGTCCTCATCCCCTCCGGAACCGAGCCGCTCGACCTCACCGGCGTCCCACCCGTCTACCCCGCGACGGAACTCACCGGCTACGTCCAGCAGTCCGCCATCGGCGCGCCCAGCGGCGTCGCCTCCCTCGACCTCGCCGGCCAGGTCCCGGCCTCGCAGCTCGGCAACGTCGACACCACCAGCGTCGTCCCACTCTCCCGCATCCCCGCCCTCCCCGCCGCCCACCTCACGAGCGGCATCCTCGACCTCGACCGCATCCCCGACCTGTCCGGCCGGTACATCGTCGTCCCGGCCGCGGCCGACGACGGCACCGTCTTGACCGCCGACTCCACCGCCGCGAGCGGCTACGGCTGGGAGACCGTGCTTCGGCCCGGACTTCTCGGCGTCCCAGGCGGTATCGCCGTCCTCAGCGCCGACGGCAAACTGGTGCCCGCGCTGCTGCCCGACCTCGATGCCGCCCGCATCGCCTCCGGCATCCTCGACCTCGCCCGCATCCCCGAACTCCCCGCCTCCAAAGTCACCGCGGGCCAGTGGGCGACGGAGCAGATCCCGAACCTGCCCGCCACGAAGATCACCACCGGAAAGCTCGACCGGGCCCGCCTGCCCGACCTCGCCGCGACCGGCCTCGTCCAGCGCTCCGGCCCCCTGTACGCCTACGACTACGGGTACCGGGCCGACTCCAACCCCGCCACCGCCGTCGCCAACACCGCCGCCCTCCAGAACGCGTTGAACGACGCGGCCAACACGTGGGCGCGCGTCATCCTGCCGCCCGGCCTCGCCTACGTCACCACCCCCGGCATCGTCGTGCCTGGCCGCGTCCGCCTCGAAGGCGCCGCCAACCGCTCCAGCGTGCTCCGCCTCGCCGACGGCGCGAACTGCCACCTCATCCGCAACCACGTCTCCTCCGACGCGGGAGCCGCCGACCCCAACGGCATGTTCATCGAACTCGCCCACCTCACCCTGGACGCCCGCGGCGCCGCCCAGCCCGCCGGAGGCCCCTTCCACGGCATCTACCTCACCACCGACCCCGCCGCCGCCGCAGGAGCCGTCGACCCCGGCTTCTACGCCCGCCACCTCGTCGACGACGTCACCGTGCTGTCCGCCAAGGGCGACGCCTTCCATGTCCGCGGCCGCTCGGGCACCCGCCTGACCCGCTGCAACGCCCTCGACTCCGGACGGCACGGCTTCAACCTCGGCGGCGGCACCCGCGCCATCGACTGCGACGCAGGCGGCTCCGGGCAAGCCGCCTACCGGCTGTCCGGAGCCGACGTCATCCTGACCGGCTGCCACGCCTCCGGAGCAGGCCTCGACACCTCCGCCGCCACCGGCACCGCCCCCACCCCCGCGACCGGCCACGGCTTCCACCTCGACGGGCCCGGGGCCTCCACCCTCACCGGCTGCTACGCCGTCGACGTCACCGGCCACGGCGCCTACCTCGCCGCAGGAGCCACCGCGTGTCGCATCGACGTCGTCGTCGACGGCTCGGCCGCCGCGGCGCTCGCCCTCGACGGCTCCAGCCGCAACGTCATCCACCTCACCTCGACGCACTCCGCTGCCGTCAACGCCGTCCACCTCACCACCGCCGCCGACGGCAACACCCTCACCGTCGGCCACTCCCCCCGCACCGGCGCCGCCCCGACGACCATCCTCACCGGCACCTCCACCCTGCTCGGCAACCGCATCATCGCCAACGGCGCCCCCCTCGCCGTCCGCCAGGAATGGGCCCCGTCGACGGCCTACGTGCGCGGCCAGGAACTCACCCGCCGCGGCGCCACCTACACCGCCACCACCGACCACACCTCCCTGCCCACCTTCACCCCCAACTCCAACCTCCTGCTCACCCGCGGCCCCTGGCCGTCTATCAGCGTCCCGCCGGGCGACTACGCCCACCTGTCCGGCCCGGCCACCGGCACCGCCCAGCTCGGCACCGAGACGCTGCGGGCGTTCGCCTGGCACCTCCCCCACACCGCCACCCTCCAGAGCATCGGCGCGGAGATCGTCACCGCGGGGGACACCGGCTCGCTGTACCGGCTCGGCATCTACGCCGACACCGGCAACCAACGCCCCGGCGCCCTCATCGCCGACGCCGGAACCCTCCTCGGAGACTCCGACACCCTCCAGGACCTCGCGATCGCCCTCACCCTCGCCCCGGGCCTCTACTGGGTCGCCGGCGTCGCCCAAGCCGTCACCGCAGTGCAGCCCACCTTGCGGACCGGCTCCCCCACCATCCCCATCACCAGCGGCATCCTCGTCGAGGACGCCGCCGTCCACGGCTGGACCCACAGCACGCCCGTCCCCGGTGCGCTCCCCGCCACGTTCGTCCCCTCCGGACAGATCGGCGCGATCCCCCGCGTCCAAGTCCGCGCGGTCTAATCGGGCCGCGTCGCACCGCCGGACAACCGAGGTGCGACGCGGCCCGCCCGCGCGTACCCTGCGACCTGTGACCGATCCTCAACCCTCCGTGGGAGGAACCCTCAAAGACCTCTTCCCCGGGCTCCACACGCCCGGACAGGAGGCGCTCGAAAGCTTTTACACCAGCGGAATCGTCGCCCTCGACACGAACGCCCTGTTCGACGTCTACCGGCTCACCGGCGATGCCCGCAAACAGTTCCTCGACGCGCTCGCACTCCTGGGCGAGCGCCTGTGGATCCCCCACCGCGTCGGCAACGAGTTCATGCAGACCCGGCCCACCGTCATCCGCGACTGCCACGCCGAGACTGCGAACCTCGCCCTCAAGGTCGGCGCGACCGTCGCCGAGCTGCGAAGGATGATCGAGTACTTCGCGACCCGCCGCGGCCTCAAGGAGACCGCGGAGTACCCGGAACTGCTGGAGGTCTTCCAGGACGCCCAGAACCGGTTCGTCAGCCTCTTGGAGGCCACCACGAACGAAGCCGTCCCGGTCCGAGAGGGGACCTCTCCCGATGACGACCCGATCTACTTGCAGATCTCCGCTCTCATCGCGGACAAGATCGGGCAGCCACTGCCCGACACCGCGGCCGCGATCGACGAGGTGTTCCGCCGCTACGAGAAGAACATCCCGCCGGGAACGGCCGACAAGAAGAAGCGCGACCGGGTCGACCAGGCCGGGGACGGACTCATCTGGCTGCAACTCATCGAGCACGCCAAGGAACAGCAGAAGCCCATCCTGCTGATCACACGAGATTCGAAACCCGACTGGGTGAGACCACTCGTCACACCGAAAGACGACGCCGACCCCGCCGAGATGCCCAGCGCCCCACGGACCGAACTCATCGAGGAGATGCGGGACAAGACGGGCCAGCCCTTCCACCTCGTTGACCCCCGCACGTTCCTCATGCACGCCGAGCGCTACCTGGAGGCCGTCGTCGACGCGGGGACGGTCAGGCAAGCCGAGCACCTCAATGAGGCCAGCGGGTCCGAGGGCGAAGAAGGCGACGACGACGAGGAGGAAGACGACCGCGAAGGGCACTTCGAAGACGCCCGATCCCGGGTCGCCCAGGTCTCCCGCAGCCCCATCGAAGACATACTCAGGGGCACCGCCATTGGCCATGGCGAGGTGCCGATGCCGTCGGTCGCGGCCAAGCTAGGAGCTGACTTCGCGGCGCTGTGGCAACCGCCGATCACTCCGGACCTCGCCCACCTCGCGCGGGTTCTGGACCCGCCCCTCCAGCTCAACCCCGCACTGTTTGAGCTCGGGCTCTCCCCCAAACTCCAAGCTGCTCTAGCGGAGCTGGGACCGTACCCCGAGGTCAGGGCCGCCCTCGACCGGCTTTCCGGCCACCCAAGCGCCCGTAGCGCCCTGGACGCGGCCAAGGCCGACCTCTTCCGAGCCGCCCGCACCAAGGTCGAGATCCCGGAACTTTCCCCCACCACATACGAAGCCAGAGCGGAGCAACTCCGGCGCCTGGTCGACGCGGGCGGCGAGCAAGCGCCGCCAGAGATCGAGTCGGATCAGACGGTTGTTCTGAAATCAGAGACGAATCAGAGAAAGCCAAAGCGTCGCAGGCGCTAATTCTTCGATTAGTGATGAGCCCCGGAAATCTACTTTGTAAAGGCCGGGGCTCATCACCGTCTTCAACCGGATAAAAAGGATGCCCTTCGGGCACCGTTTATCCAGCGGGGCCGGTCAGGACGCCTTCGTGATGGCCTGGTCGCGGGCGGCCATGAGGAGACGCTGGCCGGTGCGGTCGTCGAAGGTGCGGCCGGTGGCAGCGCCGAGCGCGTCGGCGACCTGCCGGCCGGTGAGCTTGATGTCGGAGGTGTCGGCGAGGGTGACGAGCTGGACGGCCCACGGGATGCGGTCCTTCTGGTCGGCGGGGGCGCCGACCAGAAGTGCGTCGATGTCGGCCTGCCCGACGGTCGGGGCCGCCGGGGCGACGACGGCGGTCTCCTTCCGGGTGTTGTCGCGTCGTGTCGACGGAGCGGGCTCGGTGTCGGCGGGTGCCGCGGTGTCGGCCGGCATGGTGTCGGTGACGATGTCGGGTGTCGCCGGGGCGGGGGCGACATCCGGGGCTGTCGTGTCGCCTGTCGCCTGTCGCGCTGGGGGCGACACCGACACCGGGGCGGCGACACCGACACGGGCGGGGGCGACGTCGGGTGCCGACACGGTCCTCGGCGACACCGGAAGGGTCGCCTTGTCGGCGACGGCGGCGGTGTCGCCGATGAGGACGTTGAGGCAGACGATGGTCGCGATGTCGCACACGGCCGGGTAGAGGATGGCGACGCTCATGTTCCCGATCGCGGCGTACAAGACGCCGTACTGGGCGACCACGGACAGGGCGATGGTGCCGAGCATCACCGCCCACACCAGGGCGCGGACGAGCGGGCCGACGTGCTTCTCCTCGGCGATCACGGAGACCGCGGCGGCCAGGAGGACGGGCACGGTGCCGAACGCGGCTGCGAGCGGGTCGGCCAGGCCGGTCTCGTAGGCGTGCCAGAGGTTGAACAGCAGGCCGTTGCCGGCGGACAGGACCATGCCGAAGGCGGCCCATCGGCGGGCGCGTCGCGTGGCCATATAGGCCTCCTCAGGGGGTGTCAGGGGCGGGTGTCACTGGGGTGTCACCCGGGTGTTCGTGGGGTGTGTCAGGGGGTCTGAGCGGGGGAAGGCCGGGGTGACGGGCGGGTGCTGTCACCCCCCACCCCCTGCGCGGGCGCCGGGCGCGGCATCGGGTGCGCTGGCGCAAGGGCGGTCAGTTCAGCCGGGCCTCCTCGCCGGGGCACATCCAGACGCCGGCGTCTTCGTCGCGCACCAGGAGACCGCCCTCGACGCGCCGCCCGAGCCGCTGGTACACCCACCCCCGAGACCGGCCGACCTCGCCGAGAAGGTCCGCGCCGAGATCGCTGTACTTGAACGTCGGCTGCTTCGCGAGGAGCTCCTCGACGCGCCGGTCCAGGACGGCGGCGGCCGCTTCGGCCGACAGGCGGCTGTCGGGTTCCAGGGAGACGGGGGCGCCCGGGTGTCGCATGTCGGTGTCGCTGACGGGCGGCGTGGCGGGTGACGGGTCGGGTGTCGTCATGTGGATCTTGGCGAAGTCGTGTCGCCTCTGCTCCTCGGTGCCGTCGCCGGTGTCGCCCTCATCGGTGTCGTCCGCAATGTCGGTGTCTGTGTCGTCGTCCAGGGGTGTCGCGGTGGCGGTGTCGCGCCGGACCGGTGTCGCCTCGTCCGCGGCGACGTCCTGGAGGAACGAGCGCGTCACCGGGTCGACGTGCTTGCCGGCGGCGGGACAGGCGGCGGCGTGGGCCGACATCTGCTCCTTGGTCCAGGCCCAGCCGCGCATCGGGACGGCGATCCGCTCGATCGGGATGGTGGGCACGTCCAGGACGGACATGCCGGGGTAGCGGATGCCCCACTCCTCCGGCTTGGCCCCGGCTGCCTGCTGCCGGTCCGACAGGCCGAACGCGGCGTCTTCGGCGGTGTCGGTGCCGAAGACCCACTTGGAGGTCTGCGCGCGCAGCATGGTCGGGGTCTGCGTCCAGTCCGACCGCTGGAGGGACTGCACGACCATGAACCCGGCGTCCCGGCACGTCCGTAGAAAGGACGTGTACTGGCCGAGATCGAGGTGCTTGACGATCTCGGCGAACTCCTCGAACCACACGATGATGAAAGGAATTCCGCATCCCTCTTCCCACTGGGAGAGGCCGCGCGAGTCGAGAATTTCGCGGCGCGCGCCCGCGAGCGCGTAAAGCCTTTTCATGAGCTTCCGCAATTGCGCGGGAGTGGTCGCCAGGGCGTGCAGCGCGGGCTCCAGCGGGCCGAGCGTGGTCTTCTTCTTCTCGACGTCGGCCGCGACGATGATGACGTCGTGCCGGGTGACGGCCTCGCCGAGGAACGCGTACGCGCCGCCGAGCGTCTTGCCCGACCCGGTCATGCCGTTGATCGTGACGTGGTGGCCCAGGCTGATGATGTCCCACAGGCAGGGCATGCCGTCCTGCCAGTTCCCGACGTGCAGCGGCTCGGAGATCGAGCCGCCCGGCCGCGACGGGCCCGGGTAGGGCTGCGGTTCGCGCATCGGCCGCGGGTCCGACACGGTCACGGTCGCCTGCCCGGCGTTGTCGGGGTCGTCGGCGACGTCCAAGGCGCCGCGCGGCAGCCCGGCGGAGGCCTCCAGCGCGTCGACGGCGCCCCGGAGTTCCTTCGTGGTGCGCCGCGCCGGGAGGGCGATGGTGAGTCGGCCGACGCCGATGCGGTCGCGCACGACGTCCAGGACGCGGGTGCCGGTCCAGCCGATGCGCTCGGCGTTGTCCTCGACGAGGGAGGCGAGCGGGTCGCCGTGCACGCCGCCGCCGGGGGCGTGGAAAACGGCGCGGATGTTCCAGGCGAGCGCGAGGACGACGGCGAGGCCGACACCCCAGTCCAGGACCCCGGACGCGGTCGGCCCGGCGATCATCGCCGCGATCATCCACACCGACGCCAGCGCGACGCTGGAGGCCGCGAGGATCCGGCCGGCAGGCCCGCGCCGGGCGACCTTCCACGTGAGGGCGGTGAGCAGGAGGCCGCCGCCGCTCATTGCGGACGCGGCGACCGGCGCCGCGCTGGTGGAACCCCAGCGGGCGTGCGCGACGGCCGCGAGGACGAACAGGCCCGCGGGCACGAGCCACGGCGGCGCGAGCGGCGCGAGCTTGGAGGCGGTGCGGGCTTTGACCCGGTCCCACGTGTCGGTGTCGCCGAGCGCGGGACCGGTGCGGTCGCCGAGCTTCATGCGGTCCTCCTTCCGGACTTGTGCTGGGGGATGAGGGGGGCGAACTCGGCCCAGGCGAGGCGGATCTCGTCGGCGGCCAGACGCTGCCCGGAGGCGGCGCGGCGCAGGGTGCGGCGGAGCTTGCGGCCCTGGGAGCGCCGCCCGACACGCCACATCCACGGCTCGCCGGGCTGGTCCATGTGGCGGACCATCCCGTCTGCCGTCGCGTCCAGCTCAACGCCGAGCGTCTGCATGTGGCTGGAGGCCCAGGTGCACCAGCGGTGAACCAGGGCGGTGTCGTCGAACTCGATGCGGCGCAGCGGTGCGAGGTTGCGGCCCGGGGTCTCGACGGGCGTGTTGAACAGCGGCTCGACCTCCAGACCGTCGGCCCAGCAGAAGGTCGCGTAGTCCTGGGCGAAGTCGTTCACGGTGAGGGCGACGCCGCGCTGGGCTTCGGCGGCGCGCAGGATCCGATCGCGCATGCGGAAGCCGCGGATGGACTTGTCGACGCCGAGCAGCAGCAGCGACCCGCGGCCGAGCCGGACGACGGCGCGTTGCAGGTCGACGGACCGGTCGTCGAGCTCGACGGCGAGGTGCCGCATGTGGGAGCGGGAGGACGCCGCCCACAGGGCGACTTCGTCGGGGGTCACCGCGGTTCCTTTCTAGGGGCGGGGGACGACGGTGCCGTGCAGCGCGCCAGCCTCGTCCGGCTCGTGCTGCCCGCGCAGGTGCCGGACGAGCGCGTCGACGTCGGCCGGGTCGATGGGCGGGAAGCGAAGGACGAGCAGGACGGTGTCGACGGCCGCGAGCGCGGCGAGGCCGAGCAGGCGGACGGCGAGCCGCCGGGCGGTCCGGGCCCGGCGGCTGGGCAGGTCGGTGACGGTGTACTTCATCGGGCCGGTGTCACCGGGCGGGCGTCGTCGCCGACGGCGAACCCGCTGCCGACGGCGGGCTCCGCGGGCGGGGTGGCGGACAGGTGGGTGTCGCCGAGGCCGGCGAACTCGCGGTCGCCGGCGCGGGCCCGCAGCATCCCGACCACGAGGCAGGCGCCGGTGGCGATGAGGCCGGCGCCGACGACGATGAGGCCGAAGCGCTGCCCGAAGGCGGGCTCGGTCATCCAGTAGACGGCGATGGAGGCGGCGCCTCCGGCGGCGAGGAGCTTGAGGCCTTCGCGTACGGGCATGTCGGGGGGGCTGGTCATGGGGTCCGTCCTCACAAGCAGTGACCAAAGATGATATGATTTATCCTATCGGATTTGGTCAGTGTAAGCCCTTGGCTCCGCCTGCGCGCACCCGCACCACCCGCCCCGCACATGACGAAGGGGCGGAACGCACAGCGCCCCGCCCCGCTCGACCCGCCCTCACCGCCCCGCGGGCATCTCCGCGGCCGCCATGAACGCCTCCAGCCGGGCGTGCTTGTCGGCCAGCTCCCAATGGGCATCCGTCACCGACCGCTGCGCCTTCGACACCTCGCCCCACACGTCCGCCATCGCCGCCCGCGCCCGGTGCCCGGCCGCGGCGAGCCGCAGCGCGTACCCCTCCGTCGGCCGCGTCAGCCAGTGCACGACCGCACCATGGACCGCCAGCGCTGCGCGGTCGCCCGTCTTGTCCGGCACCCGCCGATGCCACACCCGCGACCCGCGGTCGGCGTAGATATCACGGTGGGTCAGCCGCCCTTTGCGCATCACGTCGAGGTAGACGTAGGACTGGCCGACGAGCCGGATGCCGAAGACCTCCAACCGGTCCTCCCGATCGTCGAAGTACCGGCTCCCCGACGGGCCGCGCCCGTACTCCACCAACACCTTCTGATAGTCGGCGTCGATGGGCTCGCGCAGGATCCCGGGGTAGTCACCCGCCAGCGTCACCGACAGGCAGCCCGACACCCGCGGCCCCTCCACCCGGTACGTCGTGCGGCCCTCGCTCCAGTCGTCCTCCCACGTGTACCGGAACTTCATGTCATCGAACTGCGCCACATAGCGCACGGCATTGCCTCCCATGGAAAGGGCCGGAGCGCACGCGACGCCCCGGCCCGAGAGCAGGTCAGAGGGACAGCACGACCGTGCCGGGCGAGGCCTCGGCCACATGGCGGACTGTGGCGGGCTCGCTCGTCGCCGCCACGTCGGCGACCTCCTCGACGGGGTCGGTCTGGGATACGTCGAAGACCGGCAGCCACCGGATCAGCGTCCGCGTCCGGGGCTCGTCCTGACCGGCGGCCGAACCGTCGGCGGGCGTCTCCTCGCGGCCGAGGTCCTCACGTCCGCGAGGAGCGGCGACGCGCAGTGCCTTCGACCCCTTGGAGACGTGGCGGCCGAACGCGCGCCAGCCGTTGGCCGTGTAGACCTCGGTCAGCGTCATGTCGCGCTTGATCGCCTGCGCGGCGAGAAAAGCCCGGTTCCAGTCGCTGTAGGTCGCGAGGTGGCTGGATGGGTCCATCCTTCCGACCATCGCCAGGACGTCGGGGTCCTCCTGCGCGGCCTGGCCGTCTACGTAGAACTGCTCACGCATGGCGTCCCACTCGGCGTCCTGCTCGGGGGTGCGCGTCTTCTTCTTCCCCATGGGGGTGTTCCTTCCTGTCACGCCCGGGCGTCTCAAACCCGAACAGGAAAATCATATCACCATTGGTCCTGGTCAGGGGCTGTTTTGCGCAGATTCCGAAAGGGCCGCGGGCGGGCGGATGGGACGTAAACCACGGCGGCCGCCCACCATGCGACCCGCCCGCCACCAACCCCGAACGGAGCCCCCGCGATGCGCAGCCTGTTCCGCCGCAACCGCCCCGACGCCGACCCCTACGCGGCGCCCTCCACCGACGACATCGACCTCTATCTGTCCGCGCTGGGCGCCGCCGGCGACCCGGCCGCCGGCCAGCAGGTGCAGCGATGAGCCCGCACACGGCCCTGCTGCTGGTCCTGGCCGCAGGACTCGCCGGCATCGTGTTCGGCTTCCACCTCGACCGCTCCGGCAGGCCCGCCCGCCTGGCCTACCTGGAGCGGCTCACCCGGGCGCTCGCCGACCGGCACAACCGCGCCCACGCCGTGCTGCTCGGCAGCGACCGGGCAGGCCGCACCGACGCGCAGAAGATCGAGGCGGCCTCCGGCCTCCTCGCCGACGGCCTGGCCGAACTGCTCGCCGAGACCCGCGAACCCCCCACCCCACCTCATGGCCAAATCTGATAGAATTTTTCCTATCGGGTTTGAGACACCCGGTGTGGCAGGAGGAACACGATGGGACGCCCCTGAAGGCCCGAGAGCCAGCGCAACCGGCCCACCCCGGCCGAACCGCCGCACGGCCTCATCACCAGCCCCGCGCCACCCATCCACCCGGCCCCAGCGGCCGACGCGCCTGAGAGAAACACATGATCGACAGCACCGACGGCTCCGCCCCCCATGGCACCATGGACCCCATGCCCCAACTAGTCCGCAGCCTGACCGACGAAGAACTGGCCGCGCTCGGCGACGTCGACCCGGCCACGGTCAGCCGCTCCTGCGCAGCAGGGGAGCACGAGAAGTGCCTGGCCGAGGTCGTGGACACCCGACCCCAGGACCAGGGCGGCACCGGCCGCGTGCTCCCGTGCGCCTGCCCCGTCCCGAAGTGCGGCCACAAGGCCGTGCGCGGCCGGTAAGGCACCCGCGCCACACCCTCCGGCCGTCCGACCGCGAAGGCGCATCGCTCAACGCGATGCCGAACCCACGCGGACCGGGCGGCCGTTCCTTTGCCGGTTCAGCGCGCTTGGAACCTCGCGACCGCCGCGGCGACCATCTTCGTCAAGGCCTCCAGCGGGACGGGCAGGACGGCGACGCCCCCGCAGCTACCGGTCGCCTTCACCACCGCGTCCATCGCGTCGCGGGCTCGGGTGAGCAGGTCCTCCCAGGCAGGCCGGCCGTCACCGTTCAGCAGGTAGAGCGCGAACCCGTAGACGATCATCTGGTGGCCGGCCACCTCGTCGCCCAGACCCTGGCGCTCCGCGAGGGCGATCCCGGCGGCCTCCTCTTCGGGGAGGATCTCCTGCTGGTACAGATCGGCGCGGATCACCCATGCGGGCCCTCGCTCGTCGGCGACGTCGGACGCGGCCGCCACGGCGTCGACCAGGTCCCGCCCGAGCTGCTCCGTGTCGACGTCGTCCGGCACTGTCATGGATGCCACCGCGACCGTCATCGTCCAGTGCTCGGGGCCGATCGCTGGGATGCTCACGCGCATCAACGTATCGGCAGGCTGGGTCCTCGGGCTGGAACCCGCGCCCGGCGGGCCTTGAACGAGCAGCGGCCCCCGCACTTCGGTGCGGGGGCCGCTGCTGTTGCGCGTACCGGGCTACCCGGCCGAGGCGGGCTCGCCCATGAGCGCCTCGACCTTGTAGATGAGGTCGAGGGCGGCGTCGTGCTCGGCGTCGTTGCCCTCGGTCTCGCCTTCGGCCGCGCGCCGGAACGCCCGAACGGCCTTGCGGAGATTGTCGGCCTCGGGCGATGCCAGGAACGCGCCGTCGCCGGGGCGGCGCTTCAGCGGCGCGACGGTCCCGTCGGGCTTGAGGAGTTCGGCCGCGATGATGGAGCGGAGGCTCGTCTCGGTGACGAGCGCGGGCACGAGAAGTTCGCTGCCGCCCTCGGGCACGGTCACGGCCGCGTTCAGGTCGACGCCGTCGAACCGGCCCACGGCCTCGCGGGCGGCGTCCTCGTCGCGGGCGTAGACGTGGACGCACATGCTCGCGGTCACGTGGAACAGGAAGTCTTCGAGCCTGTGGGCCTCGATCTCGGTGATGTCGCGTTCGGTGGTGGCGTCGTAGGAGTAGCCGCCCTCGTACTCGCTGGTGGGGAAGCCGTCCTCGCTCTCGTCGAAGGCGGCCTGGGGGTCGGCGCGGACCTGGTCGACGGGCAGGCCGAGCCGGTCGGCGAGCTCCTCGACGGGGATGGTGGCGCTGTGCTGCTCGGTGACTTCCCAACTGATGGTGACGGAGCCGATCGGCGGCTTGGTGGTGGTCATGGGTGTTCTCTCCTGTCCACCCGGGTTTCTCAATCCCGAGTAGAAAGATCATATCAGCTTTGGGCAGGAGAAACAGTGTGTGCACGTGTTGCCCGAAACTGATATGATTCTCTTGTTCGGGTTTGAGACACCCGGCGTCGACAGGAGGAACACCCATGGCACGCAAGCCCCGCACCCTCGCCGTCCACATCACCGACAGCGAGGAGCACGGCCACTTCCGCCGCTACCTCACCACCAACGGGATGTGCACCTGCCCCCAGTGGACGTTCCGCGTCCAGCTCGGCAAGGCCAAGGACGGCAAGACCACCTGCAAGCACCAGGACGCCCGCCTCACCCCTCGCGGCAACCCCCGCAGCGACGTCCCCGGCAGCTTCGCCAAGTCCGCCCGCGAGGCCCTCAACAGCCACGGCCTCGCCCTGCCCTGGTCGCCCTCCTCCCTCCTCACCATCGGCAGCGTCGTCGCCATCCACGAGGACGCCCCCAGCATCCGCGCCGCCGCCGCGACCGTCGCCGACGTCGTCATCACCACCGAAGGCCGGATCTACGCCGACGTCCGCACCCGGGGCGGCCGCCCCTACCTGGTGCTGTTCGAGCACATCGAGCGCGTCATCGACGCCGCCGAACTCGCCGCCTGACCCACCCTCCCCCGCCCGCCCGGGACCACCCCGGGCGGGCCACCCCCGAACGACTCCACGAAGGAGTACCGCCATGCCCCGAATCATCACCGACCTCACCGACGACGAATACACCGCCGTCACCACCTCCCTCGACATCCACGCCACCACCGACAGCGGCGACCGCCCGTTCACCCTCCACGCCTGGCGCAAGCTCACCGACGACGGCGCGGTCATCCCGAGCCCGGCCCCGACGCCCGCCGACAGCCGCGCCCCGTTCCACGCCGCATACGCCGACGCGGTCGCCGCCGCCCTCACCGCGTCCGGATGCACGAAGGTCACCGTCCACCTGGAGATCGACGACGACGGCACGCCCCGCGCCGAACTGCACCTCACCCACCCCGCAGCCGAGACCGCCCACCTGCTGATGTGGAAGGACCTGCGGTGGATCATCGACGAGGTGGGCATCGGCGCGGAACGGCCCCTGAACGGCGCGGAAGGCCCCCTGCCCCCGCCCGAAGTCATCGCCTACGCCTTCGAACGCCACCTCGGCATCGACTCCGACCAGGAGGCGTTCGGCCGCCGCCTGGCCGCCTACGACCACGGCACGGCCAGCACCTCCCAGCGCGTCACGGTCTTCACCGTCGTCAAGGAGACGGACGGCCACCTCGACATCGTCATCCCGTCCGGCTCGCGCGGCACCCACACCCTGCACTTCACCGAAGAGGCCGCCGTCCGGCTCAAGAACGAGATCGACGACATGGCCGACACCTGGTTCCCCCGGCCGTTCTGACGCGCCGTCCTGCGCCCGGGGCTTCCTCCTCCCCGGGCGCAGGACGCCCCGGACCTTACCGGCCGCCCCCGCGTAGAAAGCCGCGCCATGGACCACGCCCACACCGTGACCCGCCACGACGACGGCACCCTGACCGTCCGCTGCTGCCAGTTCGTCGCCACAGGCCCCGACGACCGCAGCGTCCTGTACCTGCTGCACCTCCACGAGTCCGGCACCGCCGTCACCCACCTGCACATCGGCGACGAAGTCCCAGTCTTCACCGCCTCCGGCCCCATGACCGGCCGCATCAGCGCTCACGTCCTCACGTTCGAGTACAGGCGCGGGCCCAACCCGGACGACCTCGACGAGCTGGGGCTGGTCATCTCCTATGAAGTCGTCCTCGAAGACGGCAACACCGTCACCGCCGCCCACGCCCCGACCCGGCACCACGACCGCCACACCCTCGCCGTCACCGGCACCGCCGACCACCAGCCGAGCAGCAGGTGACCGCGAGCCCGCGCCCCACACCACCCGAGGCGCGGGCCGCGCGACCTTAACCGCCCAGCCCCGGCATGCTTCCCGTCCCCCGAACGGAAGGACCCCCGATGGAACCCCCGACGAGCCCGCGGCCGCCGCGCTCCCCCGTCTCCGTCATCCTGGACGCCATGCGCCAGCGCACGCCCGACACGGACCCGGCGGCCGGCGTCGACGACGCCCAGGACGGCCACGACACCGACGGGCTGGGCCTCGCGTGAGCAGCCCCGCCATCTCCCACGAAAACTACGCGCGCGCCGTCTCCGAGCACCTGAGGGCCGCCGGATACCGCGTCGAGACGACCACCCAGTACCGGTGCGGCTGCATCGGAGAGATCACCATGACCGCCTCCCGCACCGACGCCGACGGCACCCTCCGCACCGTGCGCCTGGACTGGGCGTCGGACCGGACCGGCTTCCCCTGGCGCGCCGACAACCTCGACCGCTACGGCCCGTTCGCCCTCACCCCCCACGAGGCCGAACCCGGCACGCTGCACAGCCCCGACGAGGTCCGCGCCGCACTCGACCGCGTCGTCCTCGGCGAACTCCACCAGCGCCCACTCGGCGAACTCCTCGACCTCTACCGCGGCGCGAAAGACAAGGCCTTCGGCCGCATCCTCGTCGCCTACATCGCCCTCGGCGGCGTCCTGCCCCTCGCGGCCGCCGCCATCACGACCCTGTGGAGTGACCGATGACCAACGGAGGCGCCTACGACTTCGTGTACAACGCCGCCGAAGACGGCGACCTCGTCGGCCGCGAGAAGGACATCCGGGCCGTCGCCGAGCGCCTGGAGGAACTCGGCCACCGTCAGGTCGCCTCCGTCACCCGCGGAGTGCTGCGCAACATCGCCCGCGCGAAGAAGGCGGCAATGCGGCTCACCGACGTGTGGGCCGCGGTGGAATGGCTGGACTCCGGCACCGCCTACGAGGAAGACGTCGCCCGGACGGCCCGGGACTTCAGGGCGGGCCTCGGACTGCCCCAACTCGCCACCGACCCCTCCAGCCCGCCCAAGCCCGGCGATCCCCTCAGGGAAGCCGCCCTCTTCATCACCCGCTCCCGGCGGCTCGACGGCGTCGCCGTCCCCACGCTCGCCGGCGACCGTGACGTCCGCGAGTTTTTTACCCACCTCCTGCACAGCCGCGACGAACTCGCGGTCCTGCTGCGCGCCCTCGCCGACAGGATCGACCTCAACGAGTACCAGCCGCCGCGCCGCCAGTTCGACGGAGCCCCGGCCCTGGCCTACGTCGAATCCCTCCTCGGAGGACCCACCGCGGGGATCGGAGAGGCCCCATGAACGCCAGCGACGACGCCATCGAGCAGATCCTGGACGTCATCCGCTACGACCCGCACAGCGGCCCCGCCCTGATCACGGTCTTCTGCGACCGGTGCGGGATCAAGGAGACCGCCGACTACCTCGTGCACGAAGAGGACTCCCCTCAGACCCGCTACGGCTACGCCCGCAAGCACCTGAGGAAGCGGAAGGGCTGGACGTGCGACCACCGCGGCGACTTCTGCCCTGCCTGCCCGGCGCCCGCAGACGAGGCGGAGACGGACGCCCCTGCCGCTCACGGG
Organism: Actinocorallia aurea; assembly: GCF_054783995.1. Taxonomy (NCBI): domain Bacteria; kingdom Bacillati; phylum Actinomycetota; class Actinomycetes; order Streptosporangiales; family Thermomonosporaceae; genus Actinocorallia; species Actinocorallia aurea. Next base: position 84,881 of record NZ_BAAGPQ010000030.1, on the reverse strand, counting down.
CCGGACCCCCGATGAGCGGGGGGTACTACAACTACCTGTACTGCGCCTACAACCTAGGCGAACTGATGAGCCGGACCAGCGACATCGAATCCATGGCGGAGCGCCTGGGCGAACTCGGCCACAGCCCGGCGGCCGCCGCGTGTGACGTGCCGTGGTAGATGGCGCGGTTCCTGCGGAGCTCTCCGGCGTGGGGCCGGGCTGGCTGTGACACCGAATCTGGATTACCTGTCGCAACGGCTCGGACCGCAGTGGCTCCGCGCAGTTCACGCGCGTTCGCCAAGCGCCTGACTCGCCAGCGTTATGTGTCACATCAGCGCCGCAGGAGCGACCCTCTCGGCGACCGACACGACAAGAAGCGCGGCAGAAACCACGCCATCTACCTCTGCACGTCACAGCCGCCGCGACCCGCGCAGTCCTCGCCCGGCTCAACGAGGCTGCAGAAGTTGTCCGGGGCGCTGAGGAAGCCGCCGGAGGCCTCAGCGAAGTCTGGCGGGCGGTCGAGTGGCTCGACTCCGGGGACGGGCGCATGGACAGCGTAGAGACGGCGGTCCGCGCCTTCCGGGAGCAGCCGCCCGCAGGCGAGGGGACGGCCGCGGGCCGCGGTCGGTAGCGCAGCACCGAAGCGTCCGCGCCCTACCGGGTGCGGGCGCTTCGCTCTGTAGGGGCAGAGGCTGAGCACGCCGGGATGTGGCAGAGGGTTTTGCGCCGGTCGGGCAGCTCCCCGCATGTCCGGCACAGGAACGTCCGGTGCCCGCCCGTGTCGGCCATCCTTGCCACGGCACAGGGGCACGGCAGCCATCCGACGAGGATGCGGCCGCCGGCGAGCCGGTGCCCATACGGCCCGCGAGGAGGATTAGTACAGGAATTAGCGCTAAGGCGGCGATCTTGGTTCCGGTTCGGTGACGTGGAGCGTTTGCCCTGGTGGCGGGTCTTACGTTCCGGTTCATGCCTTTCGAGTTTCTGTCTGATGAGCAGGTGGGCCGCTATGGGCGGTTCCTGGGTGAGCCGTCGGGGGCCGAGCTGGAGCGGTTCTTCCGGCTGGATCGGGACGCGCTGCAGCGTGCGGGTGCGCGTCGGAGTCCGGCGACGCGTCTGGGGTGGGCGGTGCAGTGGGGCACCGTCAGGATGCTGGGGGTGTTCCTGACCGAGGACCCCACGGTGGTTCCGGCCGGGGTGGTGGAGTTCGTCGCCGAGCAGGTCGGCGTGGACGCCGGGGAGTTGGCGGCCTACGGGCGGCGCGGGCAGACGGTGTACGAGCATGCGTGGGAGATCCGGGACCTGCTGGGCTACCGGGAGTTTGCCCTGGGCGAGGCGGAGGTGCGGGCGTTCGTCGCCGCCCGGGTGTGGGCGTCGGCGGAGGGTCCGCGGGCGCTGTTCGACCGGGCGGTGGTGCATCTGCTGAAGGCGCGGATCCTGCTGCCGGGGATCTCGGTGCTGAGCAGGCTGGTGGCCGAGGTCCGGCGTGTGGAGAACGCCCGATTGCACGCCCTGCTCGCCGAGTGCACCCCTGCGGAGACGGTGGTCGCGCTGCGGGCGCTGCTCCAGGTGCCCGAGGGGAAGAGGGCTTCGGAGCTGGAGCGGCTGCGGACGCCGCCGGTGCGGGCGTCGGGCAGGGTGCTGGCCTCCCAGCTGGACCGGGTCGCCGAGATCGGCAACCTCGGGGCCGGGAAGGTGGACGCGGGCGAGGTGCCGGCGGCGAAGCTCGCCGCGCTCGCGAAGTACGGGCTGGCCTCCAAGGCGCCGACCTTGCGGGATCTGGAGCCTGATCGGCAGACCGCGACGCTGCTGGCGACGGTCCGGCATCTGGAGACGTCGTCGGTCGACGACGCCCTGGACGTGCTGGATCTGCTGGTGGCCTCGGAGCTGTTGGCGAAGGCGGAGCGGGCGGGCAAGGCCGAGCAGCTGCGCTCTTTGCCGAAGCTGCGGTCGGCGGCCCGGCAGATCGCCTCGGCGATGGAGGTTTTCATGGGCGCTGGCGCGGGCTCGGAGGAGTTCGCGTCGTTGGAGGAGGCGTGGAAGGCGGTGGAGGAGGTCGTGCCGCGCGACAGGCTCGCCGCCGCGGTCGCGACCGTCACCGCGGCCGTGCCGCAGTCCGATGACGATGCCGCGGCGGCGTGGCGGGCGCTGATCGTCAAGCGGTACCGGACGGTGAAGGGCCTGCTGGAGCCGTTGCTGGAGGTCATCGCCTTCCGGGCCGTTGAGGCCGGGCGGCCGGTCTTGGCGATGGTGCGGGCCGCGGCGGCGATGGCGGCCTCGCGCCGCCGTGTCGGCCTAGCTGATGTCGCGGTGCACGAGGATCTGATCACGGGGTCGTGGCGGCCGCTGGTGCTGGCGAACCCGGACCTGTCGGCGGGCACGGTCGACAAGGCGGCGTTTACGCTGTGCGCGCTGATGCACCTGCACGCCGCCTTGCGGCGCAGGGACGTGTTCGCCGCAAGCGCGGACCGGTGGGGCGATCCGCGCGCCCGCCTCCTGGAAGGAGCGTCTTGGGACGCGGCGCGCCCGCACGTGCTGGCGGCGCTGGAGCTGGAGGATGAGTCCGCCGGCCACCTGGCCGAGCTCGCCTCCGCCCTGGAGGGTGCCTACACCCGGGTCCTGGACGGGCTCGGCGGCAACACCGCGGTCCAGTTCGTCGGCGGGAAACTGCGCGTCGACAAGCTCGGCCCCGCCCCGGAGCCGCCGCTGATGGGCGAGTTCCGCGACCTCATCTCGGGGATGCTACCGCGGGTGGACTTCCCTGAGCTGCTCTTGGAGGTGTTCGATCGGACCCAGCTCGCGGCGGAGTTCACGCACATCTCCGGCGCCGACACGGGCATGGAGGACTTCGCGGTGAGCCTGTGCGGGCTGATCGTGGCCGAGGCGTGCAACGTCGGCCTGGTGCCGATCGAGAAGCCGAATGTGCCCGCGCTCACCCGGGCGCGCCTTCAGCAGGTCGACCAGGGCTACTTGCGGGCCGAGACCCTGTCCGCAGCGAACGCCCGCCTCATCGCCGCACAAGGAGGCATCGACCTGGTGGGCTCCTGGGGCGGTGGGCAGATCGCCTCGGCGGACGGGCTGCGCTTCACCGTCCCGGTCGCGAACCTCTCCACCGGCCACAACCCGATCTACTTCGGCCGTCAGCGCGGCGCGACCTGGCTGAACGTCGTCAACGACCAGGTCATGGGTCTGGGCGGCCTCGTCGTCCCAGGCACGTTGCGTGACTCGCTGTTCATCCTGGACGCCATCCACACCCTCGACGGCGGGCCCCGCCCGGAAACGGTCGTGACGGACACAGCCTCGTACTCCGACATCGTGTTCGGGATGTTCGCGATCTGCGGCTACCAGTTCTCCCCGCGCATCGCCGACCTCGGCGACACCCGCCTGTGGCGCACCAACACCCGCGCCGCCTACGGGCCCCTCGACAGCATGTCGCGGCACACGATCCGCCTGGACAAGGTCCGTGCGCACTGGGCGGACATGCTGCGCGTCGCCGGCTCTTTGACCACGGGGTCGGTGCGGGCCTACGACCTCATCCGGATGCTCCAGCGCGATGGCCGCCCGACCGGGCTGGGTGAGGCGTTCGCGCACTACGGGCGCATTTTCAAGACGCTCCATCTTCTCCAGTTCATCAGCGATGAGGGATACCGGCGGATGATCGGCACTCAGCTGAACGTGCAGGAGGCCCGCCACCGGTTGGCCCGCCGCATCGCGTTCGGCCAGCGCGGGCAGCTGCGCCAGCGCTACCGCGAGGGCATGGAGGACCAGCTCGGCGCCCTCGGCCTCGCTCTCAACGCCGTCGTGTGGTGGAACACCCTCTACCTGGACGCAGCCGTCAAGCAGATCCAAGCGGACGGGTTCCCGGTCACGGGCGAGATGTGCGCGCGGCTGTCGCCGATCGCGTTCGAGCACATCAACTTCCTTGGCCGCTATGCCTTCACCCGGGCTGATGCGACGGCGGGACTCCGGCCGTTCCACGACGGGTTCGCCGAACAGTGACTTCGAGAGATTCCCCTGCGGTGGCCGCCGGTACCCCGGCCTTGTGGGGCTGGATGCCGGTGACGGACGATGCCTCGGTGGAGGGTGAAGAGCGGGCCAACCGTGAAGAGCTGATGCGGCATGTCTCCGGGACGACACGGGGGTGGGGGCTGCGGGACAACTGGCGGGGGATCTTGGCGGTCCAGCGTTACGTCGTCTGGCCGCCGTGGAAGCCGCGGTACCTGAAGCTGCTCGCGGGGCTCTGGCCAGGCCTGGGAAAGGCATTCTTCAGATCTCTGAAGCGGGACGCGCGGTGGATCTCCGACAGAAGCCTGGATCTGCTGCTGGACAGCGGCTGGCGGCCACGGCTGGTGGCGGCCTATCTGATCGCGATCGACCGCCGGACCGTCTTTCGAGAGCGGCTGGGGGAACTGCTCCTGGCCAGCGAGGGCCCCTACGCGGGATCCGCGTACTGCGTCGCGCTGGCCAGGTTCGGGGAGGACGCGGACGCCGAGATCCTCGTCGCCTATCTGGAGCGCTATCTCCCGCGCACCGATCTGGACTACGACCAAGGCTCCGCAATGGGCGCACTCCTGTACCTGGACGACCGGCTCGGCCGGCGTCGGGCAGAAGCGTTTCTGGGCGAGGACGGCCCATGGCACTCCTTCCAGCAGCAGAGCAAGCAGGAGACCGGCGCCTCAGAACTCGAGAACCTACGCACCCACTTCGCTACCGAATGCGAGCGAGCCGAGACCCTCTCCCGGAGACAATGACCCCGTTGACCCTGCTGCTAGGCCCTCCGCTCCCGAAGCTGTCCCCAGCCCCAAAGTAGCTGTGGGTGACGTTGGTGACTGTGGGTGGTTCGCAGAAATGACCAGTTCTGCGAGACCCCGGGACGAGCGTTAGGCCGCCGCGTTCCCGCAGGTCGCCGTTCGCAGAATTCCTCTCAGAACCTCCCGGTTCTGCGAGGAGGTTCTGCGAGACTCGCGGCGTGGAGATGACGCCGGAGGAGGCCGCCGCGGCGGTCGAATGCTACGACTGCCCGAACTGCGAAGCGATGGCGCCCTCGCCGTGCCGGACCCGCGGCGGGAAGGTCGCCTCGAAGTACCACACGGCCCGGTTCATCCTCGTGCCCGCGCTCCGCGACCTCCTCGACGTCCCCGTCCCCGCAGGGCGCAGGCCCGGCGCCGCCTGGCAGGCCCGGCCGCCCGTCGCGCCGGCCGAGGTCGCGCCGAGCGCGCCGCCGATCCGCATCGGGTACGCGCGCTGCTCCACCAAGGACCAGGACCTCGAAAGCCAGCTCGTCGCGCTGCGCGCCGCCGGCTGCACGCGCATCTTCGCCGAGAAGATCTCCACCCGGGTGAAGGTGCGGCCCGAGTACGAGTCCGCGCTCGCGCTGTGCCGCGACATCAAATCCGCCGCCCCCGGCCAAGCCGTCGTCTTCACCGTCCACGAGCTCAAACGGCCCGCCCGCAACGCCGCCGAGCTCATGGCCTTCGCCGCCGGCCTGCAAGCCGCCGGGATCCAGCTGGAACTCCTCACCGGCCCCCTCACCGGCATCTACGACCCCGCCGGGCTCGGCGCCATGCTCTTCGCCGTCCTGGCCGTCGCCGCCCAGCTCGACCGCGACTACATCCGAGACAAGACCCTGGAGGGCCAGCAGACCGCCGCGGCCCGTGGCCGCCACGGCGGACGCCCGAAGGTGATCGACGACGACATGCTCACCTTCGCCCAAGCGCTGCGCGACAAAGGTGTTCCCGTCCCCGCCATCGCCGCCAAGCTCACCATCAAGACCGGCAAGAACACCGGTGAGCACCCCTCCGTCGCCTCGGTCTACCGCGCCCTGGCCGACGCCGAGGAACAGACCTCCTAAGACCTGCGCCCCGACCGTCATCGAACCGACGCCGACCCCCGCCCACTACCGCTAATTCCTGTACCGATCCTCCTCGCGGGCCATACGGGCAGTGCTCCGGCACGTAATTCGGATCGACGTCGATCACCGGCCCGCTGTCCATTCGGACACCTTATCGAACGCCTATTCGATCACCTGTTGCGGGTTCCGGTGTATTCGCAGGTCAGCACATCGACAGGAGCCGTGTGGTGTCACCCGATGAGGAACTCCAGGCGGTCGCCTCGCTGGTAGGCGAGGATCCCGCCGAACTTCCCGATCAGGGCCAGCGTCGCCTCGTCGTCGGCGCGGGCCGTCATGGTCGGGGTTGACACCCCCATGCCCGCGGCGATCGGCAGCACCGCATTCATGATCGCCGTCCCGTGTCCGCGGCGGCGCCGCGACGGCCTCACCCGGACCTCCAGGAAGCCGCGCCCGGCGGGCGGCTCGTACAGGAACGCGACACGGCCGAGGTAGGTGTGGCGGCTGTCCGTGGCGGCCTCGCACCACCACCACCATGACTGGCGTGCCTCGATCGACTTGACCGGGTGAGGAGCCCGGCACAAGAGGCTGATGTGCCCGCTGAAGATCTCAGGCTGCTCCAGCTCCCGCACGGACAGGCCGCCCGCGTCGGCCGCCCCGTCGACCTCCTCGTGCTCCCCCATGGCCTCCAAAAAGGACTCACGCATATGCACGCTGGGCGAGGTCAAGAACAACAACGCAGACATGATTCGGAAGCTGGCCTTCTCATCCTGGACGGGGCCCTCTGGACAGCCGAGCCTACCCGGCTGTCCAGAGGGCCCGCTGGGACTCAGGGGTTGCCGTTGGACCAGTTGGACCAGTTGTAGAAGTAGTCCGGCGACAGGCCGGCCTCCTCGATCTGGCCCGCCATCGTGGAGACGAACGCCGCGACGACGGGGGCCGACGACGATTCGAGGAAGCCGAGCGGGTCGGCCTTCGGCTGGGCGGTGGTGGCGGACATGATGCGGTATCCCTTCTCAGGAGACCGTGGCCGCGAGCGCGACCACGGGGGCTTGACGGGTGTTCCGGCAGTGCAGGGTCTCGGTGGAAGTGAAGGAGCCGTTTTCGAACAGCCGGTTGGCCGGCTGGGCGCCCCGGCACATCGACCAGAACGGGCACACCGCCTCGCAGGCGGCCAGGCCGTCCATGAACTCCGCGACGTAGGCGACCTCGTGGGCGCGCGCAAGCATCGCCGGCAGCGGCTCGGCGGTGACAATCCCGACCACGAAGTCGCCGTAGCCGGGGTGGGAGCAGCCGAGGAACTCCGGCGACAGCAGGACGACCTGCCCGTCCCAGGAGACGGCGGGGCCGGGCTCGTGGCGTGCCTCGATCCACACGTTCTTGCGGCCGGTGCGCGCCAGCGCCAGGTAGTCGGCGAGGATCTGGATCTCGCGGACCTTCACTCCGCGGCCGGCCTTCTGGTGTTCGATCGCGGCCTTCCAGAACTCGACGACCGCGGCGTGGTCGACCCCAGGCCGGGAGAGGTTGGCTCCCTCCTTCTCCTCGATGTTGAACCCGACCTGGAAACCGCCGAGCTCGTCGAAGAAGTCGAGCAGCTCCCCGGGCCGCTGGACGGTGTCGGGCGTCACCACGCAGATCGACGTGAACACGATCCCCTCCTCGCGCAGTACGCCGATCCCGCGCATCACCTGGTCGAAGATCGGCCTGCCCGCCCAGTTGACGCGGTTGTGGTTGGCGTCCTGAGGGCCGTCGACGCTGACGCCGACCGACACCTCGTACCGGCGGAACAGGTCGCACCACGCCGCGGTGATCAGGGTCGCGTTCGTCTGGAGCGAATGAATGACCTTCCCCTCCCGGCGCAATTCCTCGAACGGCTCCAGCAGTTGCTCGAACCGGTCCAGGGGCAGCGCGAGGGGTTCGCCCCCGTGCCAGATGACGGTGACGGGGTGGTCGGCGTTCTGCTGCCGGATGCTCGCGGCGACGGCTCGCGCCACCTCCGGCAGCATCCGGTTGTCCTTGTCCCGACCCGGCAGGTAGCAGTACAGGCAGTCGGCGGTGCATCGCGTCGTCGGCTGCATCATGACGTTCGCGAACGTCGGGTTCACGTACTGGTCGTAAAGCTGGCGGCTCATGCTGTCCTCCAAGAGCACAGACGGGATGTTGCGGCCTTGGCCCGAGCATGAGCGCGATCCCCCGACACTGCCGCGCCCTCCACCAGCCGTCTACGACGCCGCCACGTCCTAAGTGCGTCATTCCTCCGTCTTAAAGACGACATCGCCCGCGCGCGATCTACGCTGAGGCCGAAGCTGGAGGTGGATGTGGAGAATCTGCTCAGCCAGTTGGTCCGTGACCGCGGCCTCACCCGCTACGGCCGCTTCAGCCACGCCTACACCCGCACCGGACGCGAACTCGGCCTCGGCACCGTCCACATCGGCCGTCGGCAGTTCGAACGGTGGTTGTCCGGCAGCGTCTCCAGCCTGCCCCGACCGCAGGCCTGCGACATCCTCGAAGCCCTTCTGGGAGCCGACGCCGAAGACCTGTTCCGCCCCGCACCCCAGGCATATGAGCCCGCCCCGGGAGCCCGGCAGAACGGACCCTTCCCGCACGAGGAGCACCCCCTCATAGACAGGCGCCACCCAGACCTGACAGCGCGTCTCGCCGCCGCCGCCGAACTGTCCCGGCACGAGGCCACCCGCGCAGACGACGCCCTGTCCCCCTATGCCGTTGAACAGGCACACCTCGACACCGTCCGCATCGCCCACGACTACATGCTCCGCCCGCCCCTGGATCTCCTCGACGACCTGGACGCCGCCCGCGACCGGACCTACTCGATGCTGGAGACGACCCGCCGCCCCGACCAGATCCGCGACCTCAACTTCTACGCCGGTGTCCTGGCCGGCCTGCTCTCCCAGATCTGCATCGACCTCGGACAGTGGAGGGTCGCCGGAGACCACGCCCTGGCCGCCGTCGCCCACGGCAGCATCATCGGGCACGGCAGCCTCACCGGCTGGGGCCGAAGCATGCAGGCCACCACACACTTCTGGGACCGCCGCCCCAAAGAAGCCCTGACGGCAATGGAAGCCGCCCACCAGCACATCACCACTGGCCCCATGGCCGTGCGCGCGGCGAGCCTCAAAGCCCGAGCCTGGTCCCACAACGGCAACGTCGAGCAGACCCTCACCTCGCTGCGCACCGCCGAAGAACTCGCCTTCAACGGCGGCGACGACGACGACCTGTCGGACGGCATCGGCGGCCTCCTGCGCTGGGACGCCACCCGGCGGGAGATGTGCGCCGCCAGCGCCTGCCTCCAAGTCCTGTGGATCCGCCGCGGCGACCTCGCGCCGACCCGTGCCGAACACCTCGCCGACCAGGCCATCGGTCACGCCCGCCGCGCGCTCGACGCAGCAGACCGCACGAACCCGGGCTCCCGCTCCGCCACCCTGGAAACGTCGATGCGCTTGGACATGGCCACGGCCGCGCTCATCCTCGGAGACCACCAGCGCGCCCGGCATGCTCTCGCGACGGTCGTGGAACTGCCCGTCGAGCACCGCACCTACCCGCTGCTGTACCGGCTCGCCCACGCCCGTGCAGCCCTGTCCGCGCTCCCCAGCGCATGGGCCTCCGAACTCAACGAGGAACTCCGCGGCCTCACCGACCCGGTGACCCCGCTGCCCTCGACCCGCCCGGCCCTGCCCGGCGTCCGCCTGCCCTGACCCCAGACGGTCAGCGCGCGGAAACCGTCTGGGTGTCCCACTCGGCGAGCAGCTCCCGCTCCCACGTCGACGAGATCCCCATCTCCCCGGCACGGTGACTCGCCACCACATCCCCGCCGCCGGTGATCCACGCCCACGTGTCGGCGACGGTGTCGGCCAGAGGACGGCACACCAGGCCCGACGACCAGGCACGCGAGGAGATCCGCCACGTGCCCGGGAAGACCCGCCACAGCGGCAGCCCGGTCCACATCGGCACGTCCCGCTCGACGAGGAAATCGTCCGGCACCCACACAAGCCGAGCGTGGCCTCCCGCAGCGGACGAGCAGGCCTCCAGCAGTTCCCGATACGAGGCATGGCCGAACGGCGCCGTCACGTTGTAGACGCCTTCGAGTCCGGGCATGAGCGCGAACCCCGCCACGTCCCGCACGTCCACGGGCTGGATCTCCCGGCCCGGCTCACCGGGCGCCAGGACACGGCCGCCGCGCTTCATCCTCCCCAGCCACCACGCAAGTCGCCCGATGTACTCGCGCGGCCCCAAGATGACTCCTGGGCGAAGCACAGCCGCGCGCCGGCCGAACACCTCCAGCGCCGCACGCTCACACCCGGCCTTCAACCGCCCGTACCGGTCCCCATAGGTCTCCCCCTGGCGTTCCCCGCCGGCATCGTCATGAGCGCACTCCCTGACCGGGCTGCCCTCATCCAGGGGAACGGTCGGCCACCCGGTGTAGACGTTCACCGTCGACACGAACACGTACCGGCCCGCGCTCCCGACAAGAGCCTGCGCGGAGGACAGAACGTCCCGCGGCACCATCCCGCTGGTATCGACCACGACATCCCACGGGCCCCGCCGAGCAAGCCCGGCGAGGTCTCGCGCATCGGCCCGATCCCCGTGCACCGCCTCGGCCCCGGACACGACCGTGCGCCGCGTGAACGTGGTGACCTCGTGACCCGCGGCACGGGCCTCATCGACAACAGCACGGCCCAAGAACCAGCCGCCTCCCAAGACAAGAACCCGCATGCACCGATCATCACGGCAGCCCGGGGAAGGACACAACACCCTCGTGCTCCGTACGGTCCCGGACCCATGGACGACGAGACCACCCAGCCCGCCCCCGGCCGGCCTCTGAAGCTCCTGGACGACGAAGTACGAGACCGCATTCTCGAAGCCATCTCTCACGGCGCGGCAGCCGTCGACGCATGCGAGTACGCCGGTATCAGCGAATCCACCTATTACGCCTGGGCAGCCCGCGGCAGGGCCGCCCGCGACGAGCTCGATGAGACCGGCACCGCCCCGCCTACCGAGCGGCCATTTCTGGAGTTTCTGGAGTCCCTTACGCGCGCGCACGCGCAAGGCCGTGTGCACGCGGCTGGCCTTCTGCGGAAGCTGATGGACGGCGGCTATGTGGTCAAGACGCGGACGAAGCGGTACCGGGACCCGGCGTCGGGCGACGTAGTGGAGGAGACCGAGGAGGACATCGCTCCCCCGGCGGAGAGGTCGGTGCACTTCTTCTTGGAACGCCGGTCTCCTGAGGTGTTTGGGCGGGGTGCGACGGCGCTGGAGGTGTCGGGTCCGGCGGGGGGTCCGCTGGTGGGCGGGACGGACATGGAGGCGCTTGCGGCGCTGGTTTCGTCGCGTGCCCGGGATGCGGAGGGCGAGGGCGAGGGCGAAACAGTTGAGCCGAATGCCCAAACCTGATATGATTTTCTTGTTCGGGTTTGAGACACCCGGGCCTGACCGGAGGGAACCACCCATGACGATCGTCCTTTCCAGCGACCTGAAGGCCGCCGCCGACGTGCCCGACGTCGCGAAGGCCGTGAACGCCGCGCTCCTGGAGTCCCTCGACACGGACAAGTTCGCGCGCCTCGTCGGGGAGAAGCTCGACAACCGCAGCACGGAGGTCGTCTTCGTCGACGCGCTGGACGACACCGACCCGATCAAGGACGGGATCGGCGTCTCCCTGTCGATCCCGACCCTGTGCGAGCCGGGCCACTGCGCGGACGGCTGCATCATCTCGACCGCCACCCCGACGGTGTACGTCGCGGCCGTCTGGCTCAACGACTGACCCGCCCCTGATCTCCCGCTGGCCGGGGCGTGAGCCCTGAGCCGCCCCGGCCAGCGGGCCCAACCGGCGAGGAATCCCTGTGCCGCCCACCGCTCCCCCGCCCGCCCGAGAACTCGACCTGCGGTGCACCTGCGAGGACGAACCCGCCCCCGACGAGTGGTGCCCCGCGTGCGTGTCGTGCGCGGTGTGCGGCCACCCGGCCGAACTCATCGGCCTCCTGAACGGCGGGCGCGAATGCGCGACCTGCACCGCCCCCTAAACGAAAGCCTGGCCATGACTGACCGCATCACCCCGTTCGCCTCCTCCGGTTGGGTCCTCGACCTCGTTGCCGCCGCTGTGGACCCCCCGGACGGCAAGGGGCAGGACTTCCCCGACGAGGGCGACGCCGCCGCCCTGCGCTCCCTCCTGGCGGAGACCGCCGCCGTGCTGGAGGAGCGGGAGGAAACCCACCCGCTCACCGCCGTGGACGTCCGCCCCCTGTGGGTGGCGGACGGGATCGCGCCGACTCACGTCATGGTGACGGTCCGCATCAACGAGGAAGCGCACCTGCTGTTCGGCCGCGCCGCCCCGATCGCCGTGGCGGACCTGATGCCGCCGATGGAGTGCGACGCCGAGCTGATGCTGTGCCGGGCGTTCATGAGCGTGCTGGGCGCGGCCCTGGGCGGTGTGGAGGCGTACAGCATCCGGCCGGACGAGATGGCGGGGTTCGTCCCGACGTGGCCCGCCGAAGTCGCCGCCTGGGAAGACCAGGCCGTCGCCGCGCTCGACCAGTTCCGCGCGATCGAGGCGCGCCTGCTCCGCTCGATCGCCCGCCCGCTCCCTGCCTGACCAGCCGCTCCAGGGCGCGCGGCGTGGGGCCGCGCGCCCTCCACTCCCCGTACCGACCCCCGCACCAGGAGGCCCCCCATGTACGCATCAGTTGACCGCGTCGTCCCCGTCATCGCCGACGTGCTCAGCCACACGGTGCGGCTGTCCGAGCTGCCCGTGTCGGCCGACCGCATGGGCCCCGTCCTCCTTGAGGCGAACGCCCAGCTTGAGGAGGAGGAGATCTTCCACCCGGTCACGGCCGTTGCGCTCGTGTCGGTCCCGAGCATCGACGTGAGGAGCGCGAAGGTGCGCGCCATCGTGGAAGTGCCGATAGTCGGCCTGTCCCTGTGCTCCCTGCCCGCCGCCCCGGAGGATCTCGTCCCGGAGTTCGCCCCGGACACCTACGAGGGAGCGGCGACCTACCTGGTTCGCGCCGCCCTGCGTATCGCCCTCACCGCCGTCCGCGATGTGACGCTGCGCAACCTCGCCGACGACGCCTGCACCGAGGCGGAGGAGTGGCAGGAGAGCGCCCGCAAAGCCATCAACGAGCAGGCGATCCACCTCGACCCGTTCACCGGGATGGCGGCCTGCCAGGCGTGCGGGCACACGCTCGCCGACCGCGTCGCCCCGTACAAGACCATCGCCGACCTTCGCAGCCTCCTGGCTATGCACACCTGCCGGTAACCCGAACCGCCGCCCGGCCCCTCCCGCAGAACGGAGAAACCCTGGTGAACATGCCCACCGAACGGTGCCTGGGTCTGCCGCCCGCCCTTACCGGCCTCTTCGAGGCGATCGAGCTGCGCGCCTCGAAGGACACGGTCAAGACCGACCTGGAGGTCACGTGCCGCCGGTGCGACGCCGAAGACCGCGACACCTTGCTCGTCCTCGTTCACACCGCCCTCGCTCACACATGCCCTCCCCCTGAAAGCGAGCCCGCCCAATGACCAGCGACCCGCGACTGATCGACGTCCCGCTCAAGGACTGCGCCGCTCGCCTGATCGTCGGCCACGACCTCAAGGTGAGCGACCCGCGCGCGATCGCCGACGCCCGCATCCTTAACCCGCCCGGCCCCCACCGCGCCGCCGCAATCGCTGAGACGGCTGAAAAGCTGCTCCTGGACGACGGCGACGCCCTGGACATCCGGACGGGCGCGCTGGCGGTCTGGGAGCGGATCCTGGGCGCGAGGCTCGCATGCGCCGAGGTGACCGAGTTCCGGGTGCGCACCCTCCTGGACGGCACCGACACGGCTTATGCGGCGCTGTGGCTCATCGCCGATGCCTTCCTCCAGCACACCGGCGGCCGCCCCAGCTTCATCCTGAACCCGTTCACCCGGGCGGGTCTGCGCCGCTTCCCCTCCCACGGCCCCACGTTCGCCCTGTCGGACTGGGTGACCATCGACGACCGCGACGGCGACGAACCCCGGCACCTGCGCGAGGTCACCACCAAGGGCATGACACAGTTCGGGCTCCCCGAGATCGCCGCGTCCTGCCCGCCCGGCGGGGAGCACGCGATCGGCAACGCCGTCCGCGCGTACGCCTTCCACCTGTGGTCTGTGGCACGCGGCAACGAACCACACCGGGTGCGGCTGTTCGACGAGCCGACCCTGATGCCGTCCGACCTGTGGATGTTCTGGGGCACCACCGCGCCGGGCGCCGCCGAGCCGACGGTCGCTGCGGTCGGCTTCGACGGCGAGACGCTCCGGCTCCGGCCGGTCGGCGACCCCGGCATCACCACCCATGTCCGGATCGGTAGCCGCACCCTCACGAACGTCTGTGAACGCGTCGTCCTGCACGAGCGGTGGCTGCGCGACATCGAAGGCTCCTTCCCGCCCCTCGCGAGGCCGTACACGACCCGCCGCTGACCCCTCCCGCCCCGTGCGGCCCTGCCGGGGCCGCACGGGCCCTGCCAGCCACACACAGACAGGAAACGACCAGTGTTCACCCTCGACCTTCCCGAACGGTGCACGGCCCGCCTCATCGTCGGCCACCACCTGGCCATCAGCACTGCGGCGCTCGGCGTCGACACCGTGCACGTCGAGACCACGCCCGCGCAGGAGTGGGCTCTTCGCAACGACCGGCCGACCATCCCGTGGGGGACGTACGTCACCGAACTTCGCCTGGACGCCGATGCCGCCCACGCTCCCGACGCCCTCAGCGCGTTGTGGCTCCTCGCCGACGAGTTCCGCGAGAAGGCGGCCGCGCCCCTCCACGCACTCACCAATCCCGACACCGGAGCCGAACCCGGCCGCTTCCCCGACCGCGGCGCCGGTTTCGCACTGGCCGACTGGGTGTCGGTCACCGCCGACACCGACGCCGGCCAGGTCTCCACCACGGGGATGGAGGTGCTCGGCCTGCCGAACATCCGAGCCTTCTACCCCGACCGGGGGGAGCTGCCCATCGGCAACCTGGTGCGCGCCTACGCATGGGGGCTGTGGGCCCTGTCGCGCGGTGCCCGCCGCGAGGAGGTCACGCCGATGCCCGTCAACGACATCGAGTTCCTCGGGCCGCGCGGCCTGTGGCAGTTCTGGGGAGCCACCCCCTACACGGACAACGGCGCGACCGTCGGCCTCACGGCCGGCCTCACAGCTGGCAGTGAGGCCGGGCACATCGAGCTGTTCCCGTACGGCCTGAACTCCTACGAGGTGTGGGCCGACCGCATCAACAGGGCGTTCCCGCCCCTCCTGCGCCCCTACACGGCCCGCGACTAAACGATCAGCCCGGCGGCCCCGCGCGGACTGCCGGGGCCTCTCAAGGAATCTGGGAGCCTCCCATGAACCGCACCGCCGCCCAGACCCGCCATGCCGCCGCCGTAGCGGGCACGGGCCAAATCTCCCTACCCGTCGAGGGCGCCGGACTGCCGGTGCTGTGGTCGACAGACTGGAGGACCGCCCGCACCCGATACGACCTGACCGGCGGCCGCGCCGACGGCGCCGTACTGCTGTCCCTCGACCGCGCCATGCCGGCCGACGCGACCCGGCCGGCCTCCGCCTACGTCACGTTCGGCGTTCCGGAGTTCCGCGGCCGCCGCCGCGGCTTCCGCCACCAGCCCCACTTCCATGGCTGCACCGCCCACGGGTCCGCCCTGGTCGACCTCGCCCAGCCCGACACCCTCGCCGCCCGGCTCGCCACCATCGCCCACTGGCCGAACCGCCCCGACGCCGCGGCGCTCGCCATCGCCACCGTGCGCGCCCTGCTCGCGCACTGGCGCAGCCGCTCGGACATGGCCGACCTCATCACCGCGCACCGCGCGGCCACCGCGGCCGCCGAGAACGCGCCCCGACGCTGACGCCCGGAATCGGCATGGGCCGAGGGGACGGTCAGATTGGGGCGCTGGGACTATCCGGCGGGAATTGAACGCTAAGCCCTTCCGCCGCAGATTGCCCTCTCCATCCGCGACCTGCATAGACACCGATGCCCAAATCCGATATGATAATTCTGTTCGGGTTTGAGACATCCGGGCCTGACAGGGAGGAACCCATGGACATCTTCGACGGTGCCGAGATCATCGACGTGTACTCGTTCGCCCAGGCGGTCGAGGACGGTCATTACCGGCTCGCCGACCCGGGCGAGTCGCGCGCGGCCCGCTGGAAGGTCCCCGTCTACTTGTCGGCCGACGCCTACGCCCGCTACGTCTCCTGGACCGAGGCGGACGCGCAGCGGACCGGCATGTACCAGGACGAGTCCGGCCGCCTGTGGGACCTCCTGTGGATGTCGAACCGGGCAGCCGCCCGCGCGGCCCGCGCCCCGGAGCACACCGTCACCTTCCCGGTCTACGTCGTCCTGACCGACGCCGAGCCCGGCCCTGACGGCGTCGAGGCCGAAGAGGTCCGCCCGTACCTCTGCCTCGGACAGGACGATGACGGCAACCCGATCGCGAAGATCTTCACTGTCGCCGACGCCTGACGGCTCCTGCCCGCCGCCCCGGCCCGCGCCGGGGCGGCTCGATCCACCCGACACCAGGAGGAACCGTCTTGAACATCATCCGCGTGCCCTACTCGTTCGCCGCCGACGTCGCGCACGGCCGCTACGTCCTCGCCGACCCGGAAGAGTCCCGCCTGGCCCGGTGGCAAGTGCCCGTCTACCTGTCGGCCGCCGCCCACTCCAGCTACGTCGCCTGGAGCCCGGACGACTTCGCCGAGACCGGCGCGTTCCTCGACGAGCCCGGCCGCCTGTGGGAGCTGCTGAAGGCCGCGCACACCGCCCTCGACGCCGCCGAGAAGGCCCAGGGCGGCGCGGCCCCGTTCGCCCTCGACGTCGTCCTTCCCGGAGGCGGGTACGGGTACGGCCCGACCCGCCTGACGGCGTACCTGTGCCGGACCCGCGATGACGAGGGCGCGCCGATCGCGAAGGTGTTCACCGCCGCCGACTGGTGACCCCGCGCCCATCTGAGGCCGCCCCGGGGATCGGGGCGGCCTGTTCTCCCGCGCCCATAGACACAGGTGCCCAAACACGATATGGTTTTTCTGTTCGGGTTTGAGACACCCGGGCCTGACAGGGAGGAACCCCCATGCTGAACACCCCCGCCACCATCACCGCCACCGGTGCCCTCTTCCGCCCGGTCGACGTCGCTCTGTCGGTCGCCGCCGCGTTCCCCGGCAAGGTCGCGATCTCCCCCGCCGCCTACGCCCGTCACGTCGCCTGGACCGCCGCCGACACCGCCCGCACCGAAAGCCACCAGGACGCCGAGCAGCGCCTGTGGTCGCTCCTGGTGGAGGCCCGCATGGCCTACGACCAGGCCGTGAAGCACAGCATCGCGGGCTTCAAGATGCCGTCCGTCGACCCCCAGGGCGTTCGCAACTCCGTCGGCGAGGTCGTCCCCGCCGAGCAGGTCCTGTTCCTGGAGGCCGACACCGACGCCGACGGCCGCCCCGTCTTCCGGATCTCCACCCCCGACGACTGACCCACCGCCGCCCCACCGGCCGCCCCGCAGGAGTGCGGGGCGGCCGGTGGGGTTTTCCCATGCCCATAGACACAGATGCCCATACCTGATATGGTTTTTCTGTTCGGGTTTGAGACACCCGGGCTCGACAGGGAGGGAACCCCATGCAGAACGCCGCCGCCATCACCGGCACCGTCTACCAGCCCGCCGACCCGGCCAAGGTTGCGGAGGCGCGCTTCCCCGGCCCCGTCCTCATCTCCTCCACCGTCCACAAGCGCTACATCGCTTGGACCGACGCCGACAGCGACCGCACCGGCGTCTACCAGGAGCCCGGCGGCCGCATGTGGGACGTGCTGTGCAGCGCGCGCGGAGTCCTGGAGCTGGCGCAGGCCGACCCGGACCACATCGCCTACTTCTCCCTGCTCACCTACGAGCGCGGCGACCACCGGGACCGCGACGCCCGCACCTGCCAGGTGGAGCACGAGCTGTACCTGGAGATCGACACCGACGCCGACGGCGGCCCCTCCTTCCGCATCGTCACCCTCTTCGAGGACCTGGACGACTGACCACCGCACCCGCGCGGCCGCCCCACCCACACGGGGCGGCCTCCCCCTTGCCCTGCCTCTTTTCCCGGAGGGAACCCTCTTTGAAGCCCGCCACCTCGCACGGCGACTACCTGCACTTCGTCGCCGCCTACCTCACCCTCACGTTCGGGCCCGTCGGCGTCGACGAGGACAACGGCGACGGCCAGGCCCTCATCGTCCTCGACGACGGGCACGCCGTCCTATGGGACCGCGACACCGGCTGGAAGCTCGCCGGGATCGCCACCGCGCCCCTGTGCGACGGCCGCATCGTCCCGCACCCCGCCGTCGTGGCCGGTGCCGTCGCCGCCGCCCTGCGGCCCGAACTGCTCGACGTCGACGCCGCCCTCAACTCCTGGCATCCCCGCCAGCCCGCGCACGGCGTCGACGCCGACGAGTTCGCCGCCAAGCTCCTGCACGACCAGTGCGAGGACCTGGGGTACTTCGACATCTGGGAGGCCGCCGACGGCCAGGTGGCGCCCGGACTCGACGAGGCGACCCGCGACGAGTTCGCCGACTCCATGGTCGACCACGTCCGGGGGTCGGTCGTGGTGGTCGCGCCCGAGCCCGGACGCCCCTACCTGTGGACCATCACCCGCGACTGACCCCTTCGGAGTGGCATCCGAAAACGGCGGTGCCGCCCTGGGAAGCAGCCCGGGGCGGCACCTGGGGTCCCTGCGGACGGCTTTGGACGCAAAGGCCAGCGCGCTGGTGAGGTCGCTCGGTCCCGGCCGGCCTCACCCCTGGAGCCCTCGTGCACGAGCAGCCCGTCTTCCCGCGCCCCGTCCTCGACGCGTTCGGCGTCCCGGTGCTCCCGCGGCTCATCCCGCACCCGCCGGCGTGGGCGTCCCTGTTCGTGGCGAGGCAGCGCCGGCCTGCCCCCGCCGGGATGGTCGGCCTCCTGGCCGCGATGCGCGCCGCCGAGGGAGTGGTGCCGCGGTTCCGGCTGCGGGTGGAGTGCGAAGACGGACTGCGGCCGGTCCTGAGGGAGCAGGTGGTGACGGTGCACGGGCAGGGCTGGGCCCGGTGGGAGCGGTCGTTCCCGCTGCGGGTGGCCCCGTGGGTGTGGGTCGGCGGGTGGTGGGGCGGGCAGTGGCCGCCACTGCCCGCGGCGTGGCCGGTGGAATGCGGTTTTCCTCCCCCACAATGTGCCCATTTATGATATGATTTTTCTGTTCGGGTTTGAGACACCCGGGCGGACAGGAGGAACACCCATGCAGCCCCAGATCGCCTTCCGGCTCCACCGCAACCACGGCCCCATGAACGCCATCGCGTTCCTGGCGTGGCTCGCGCTCACCGCCCAGCACGGCGACACCGCCGAGTACCGGCGCACAGACCGCTCCCGCTGGTGCCCCCTCACCGTGCGCGCCTACGACCCGGAGACCCTCGACACCGGTTCCGGCCCCTACCGGATCGCCACGACCGGCGACGACCACACCTGGCGCGCCCTCCAGGCCGACCTGAAGGGCCTGCCGTTCGGCGAGGAGTTCCACACGATCTCCTCCCCCGTCTTCCGCCCCTGATGAGCACGGCCGCCGGGGCACTACACCCGGCGGCCGCCCCCTTCCCGGAGTACCCGCGTGTCTGAGCTGCTTGCCCCCGCCCCCGAAGGCCTCTTCGCCCCCCTCGCCCCGTCTCTCCCCGCCCCGTCGGCCGCGCCCGCCCTGCCCGTCCCCGCGTTCCCCGGCGGCCCCGACACACACCTCGCCCACCTGCGCGCCCACATCAAGACCACCGGCGTCCCCCTGTACTTCGCGCCGCCCACGACCGAGGTCGTTCGCGAGCAGATCCGCGCCGGGACGCTGGGCGCGATCCTCACCCCCGCCCAGGGCAACCTGATCGAACCGGGCTGGTGGCACATCATCGACAACGGCTGCTTTCAGCAGGGCGACGGCTACCCCGGAGACACCGCCTACCTGCGCATGCTGGAGAAGCTGCGGCCCTTTCAGCAGTGGTGCGTGCTGGTGAACCTGCCCGACGTCGTCGGCAACCACTGGGCCACCCTGGAGCGCTCGTACCCGATGCTCCCCCGCGTCCAGGAACTCGGCTACCCCGCGTCCTTCGTCCTCCAGGACGGCGAGGAGATGGGCTACCCGTCCTGGCACCCCTGGGACGAAGGGTGGGACGCGTTCTTCATCGGCGGCACCGACCGCTACAAGCTCGCCGACCACACCGCCTCCCTCGCCCGCCTCGCATCCTCGCTCGGCCTGTGGGTCCACATGGGCCGCGTCAACAGCGGCGGCCGCCTCACCTACGCCGCCCGCCAGTGCTGGGCCCACTCCGCCGACGGGACCCGCATCCTGCGCCAGCCCACCGAGATGACCGCCGAAGCACTCCGCTGGCGCGCCCGCCTCGCCGCCGACCCGAACCGGTTCACCCCCGCCCCCGACGGCCCCGAGATCGACCAACCCGACCTGTTCTGACCGACCCCACCCGGAAGGACCCCCCGATGACGCACACCGTTTCCCTGGGCAAGAACGACGCTGAAGACCTCGCGTCCGGCGCACTCGACACCGCTGGCCAGTGGACCGCCGTGGAACGCGCCCGCCTCGACGACGCGGACGGCGACCTCTGGCGGCTCGTCATCCGCGACGACACCACCGGCCGCTTCTACGCCGCCCCCTACCGGTTCGCCGCCCACCGCGCCTTCATGGTCGCCGACGGCCGCAACGTGCTGTTCGGCGAGATGGCCGCCCGCGCAAAGGTCATCACCGAATACGTGCCCCTCCCCGAAGGCGGCACCTACCCGCGCGGCCGCGACGTCTCCCGCGTCCTCACCGAGGTCCGCACCGTCCACTCCCGCGCCGAAAACGCGCTGAGGCGGTTCGACTTCACCGGAGCGACCGAGTGGCAGCCGCTCCCCGGCAACCCGAAACGGCCCAACCTCGACGAGCCCATGGTCGCGGACGCCGACGGGCCCGCGATCGGCGAGGCCCTGCGCGGCGTCGTAGCCCTGCTCGACCCGTGGCGCAAGACCGGCAGCACCCTCCGCCGCACCCCGAACGCCTGACCCACCCGAACGCCGGGACGGCCCCGCGCCGTCCCGGCCCCACCCGCTCATGGAGAAGCCCATGCCCGGCACCATCACCGTGACCGTGCGAGACCGCTCCGCCGAATCCCCCTGGGGCGTCGGCCGCACCAACCCCGTCGTGCGGCCCATCGTCATCAGCGCCCTGTGCCCGCCCTGCGGCGGGCCGCGCGGACAGCGCCGCACTCTCCGGCAGCACGAAGACGGCGTGACCTTCTACGTGGACACGTGGACGAACCCGTGCGGCCACGTCGACCTCTACGAGGCCGTCGTGCGGGAGGCCGCGCGGATCATCCGCAGGACGCGCCGGTCCGGCGTGCTCCCGTACCTGTGGGCGAGCGAGCCGGACGCGGTCACGCGGCACGCGCTCAAGTTCCCGCCGAGCGGCTGCCAGCACTGCGCGCTCGGCGAGCGCTTCCACTTCACCAGCTACACCGGCACCGACGGCCCCCACGTCTACACGGCCCCGACGTCGGCCCAGATCAAGGAACGGATGCTGGCCCGCCGCGCCGCCCGCCCTGACTCCACAACTACCGGGCAGGAACCGCACCCCATGACCAAGCAGCACTCCACCGACGCCGACCGCGCCTGACCCTCCACCCGGCTGCCGGGCCCGGCAGCGTCCTCACAGAAAGAGCGATCATGACCGCTGAACTCAACACCCACTACGTCCTCACCGACGGCACCCGTTTCTTCTACTACCTGTCCGGACTGGGCATCTACGGAGGCGCGTTCCCCTGCGCGGACGGCACGCCCCTCGCCCGCACCAACGTGAACGGGTGGTGGGCGAGCGACCACGAAGCCGAGAAGCTGGAGATCCACCGGCCGATCACGTCTAAGGCCACCGGCTACGTACTGAAGAACCCCAACGCCCAATCCGAGGAATACCCGGCCACCATCAGCGTCGACGACTACGAGGCCGCGTTCGACCGCGACGACCCCATCGTCCCAAACCTGTACGAGGCCGTCACGGAGGAAGTGCCCGGCGAGGTCGAGCTGATCGAGGGGACCTTCGTCCGGCTCGACGGCGCGCCCCCAGCCGACGACGGCCGCGAGTGGAGGGCGTCCCTGCCGAACGCCCTGTGGAACCTGCCTCAGTACGAGCACCTGTTCCCCGGCTGGCTCCGTGGCTTCCACAAGCACGTCTTCAAGCTCGCCGAAGCCCACCCCCGCATCAAGCGGATCAGCCAGTTCGACGGCCCCAACGCCCGCGTCTGGGCGAACGACGGCCACTCCTCGATGTTCATGATGAGCGTCCCTGATCAGATCGGCGCGGACAACCGCGCGGTGGCCGCCGCCGAGTGGGACGCGCTGTCGGGCCGCGTCGTCGCCTGGTTCGACGAGATCGCGGTGGACTACTGCACCTCCTGCAACGGCCACGGAAAGATCGTCACGGGAGGCACGTTCGACGCGTTCGCCCAGTAGCGCCCGCAGCCACCACCCGCCGCCGGGCGACCCGCCCGGCGGCACCCTCCCTAGAAAGGCAACCCCCCTGCCATGGCGACCGCCCAGATCCTCGACCTCTACCGCCGGTACCACGCTCTCAAGGAAAGCGGCGGCGTCCCCGGCTCCGAAGCCGTCGACCTCCTCGACGCCTTCTTCGCCGAGAACGGCATCCGCGACGACAGCGCCCCCGACGACCTCCGCACCTACCGGGCCGTGATCACGGTCGACCTGACGTCCTGGTGGGACCTGGAGGTCGACGAGCTCCCCACCGCGCTCCGGTACGCGCTCAACGGCGCCAAGGTGCACGTCAGGGAATACGACTCTCAGGAGATCGTGGTGAGCGAGGTGTTCGTGCACAGCGCCGAGATCACCCAGCAGCCCGAACCCGAACCCGAGTGAGCAGCCCCTGGCCGTGACGGCGCGCACCCCAAGGGGTGTGCGCCGTCTGCCGTTTCCGGCCCGAACCCCGCACCCATCGCGCCCATGCAGGTACTGTGCGGTCATGAGCGCTCAACCGATCGAGCCGCATCCGGCCGCCCCCGTCCCGCCCGCCGGCCTGCCCGCCTCGATCCGCGCCGCCCTCAAGGCGCGCGGCGATGAGGACGGGTTGGAGGCCTTCACCGACGAGTACCGGGCCGCCCTCGCCGCGGCCGGCGCCGACGACGTGTTCAACCTCGGGGAGCTGCACGCCGTCCTGGAGCGGTGGCACCGGTACGTGAGGCTCCCGGCGCCGACCGGCGACATGGTCGAGATCGCGGAGCGGGCCGCGTCCGGGCACGACCTTCTCGGCCTCATCGGCAACCTCAGCGGCGCGGAGCTCGTCGACGCGCTGCGCCGGGCCGGCTGAGTCCTTGACCGAGCCTCCGCAGCGGCCCGAACGCGACGAGCCGTTCGTGCCCGTGTTCGCCGCCCAGTTCGAGATCCAGCTCCCCACCCTGCCGGTGGACTGCCGTATGGCGCTCGCCGACGTCCTGGAGTCCCTCGTGTGGGACCCGTGGAGCGCATCCGAGCGGTACAGCCCCCGCCAGGCACCGGAGTGGCGGACGGTCGCGTTCGGCGACGGCCGCGGCCTCCTGTCGTTCGTCATCTCCGAGAAGCGAAGCGTGATCATCGCGCTGGACGCGCAGTGGCTGGGGTGAGCGGATACCCCGCGGCGCCGGCCGACGGGCCGCTGGTGTCGCTGTCGGACTTCGAGACCGACCACGAGCTGGACGTGTGGCTGGCGTCCGTCCCGGTAGAGCATCTGCCCGCGGTGCTGGCATCTCTGTCGGCCCAGGCCGATCAGGCTTTGAAGGCCCACCGCGACCGCATCGCGGACGGCCTGGAGGCGCTCGCCCAGCGCTGGATCACCCGCGGACCGTGATCCACGTTCCGTGACGAGAGTGCGGGATTCCCCGGGGCGAGCAACTACTGTCTGTGAAATCCGGGGGGTTGGGGCTGTCTCCCGGCAAAGAGTGGGCAGCCCCAACCCCGCAACGCGAGGTGTTCCCTGCCTCCTCGCGCCGGTGCCGACGGCCCGGAGGGACCGCCCAAGGGGTGGTCCGACCGTCAGCGCGGCGCCGGTCCGGAATCCGGCCGTGATCCCGACCCGGCATGTGGTCCGGTAGAAGGCTTATCGGACAGGGTGTGCTGGATGTTACGGCTGTTCCGCCGAAAGTCTCAACTTCCGCTCCGCGAAGTAGACCGCGCGGTTGAGCGTGTCCATCCGCGCCGCCAGCATGATCAGCTCCTGTTGCAGGGCCAGAAGGGGCCGGTCCCACTCGCTGCCGGCGTCGACGGGGCCGTGGAAGTTGAACACCACGGCTGCGTTCCTGGCCGTCACGTCCATGACCTTGTAGACGGCCGCGAGGAACGTTTCGCACTCCCGCGCGGAGGTGTACCCGGGTGCTACCTCGACCCGCGCCGCTGTCAGGTTCTCCAGCGCTTCGTGCAGGCTGGGGCCGAGCCGGTCGAACGCGCCCAGCGGCAGGGGCTCCATCGCCCACGTGACGCGCTGGGCTGCCTCCCACAGGGACTGCATCGGCTCGCGGACCCTCTCGCCGCCGCCCGGCTCGGCGACGTCGAGGCGCTCGGCGACCGACACGAACGCCTTGCCCTTCGTCCTCGCCGGCGGCGGGAACTGCGTCCGCTCGGCGCTCGTCGTCGGCTCCAGGTCCGTCGGCATCTGCGCGATGTCCTCGAAGGAGGTCTCGCGGCACTGCACTCCGTACACGCCGTCCTCAGCGTCGGAGACCTTCCAGCCGTCCCAGGTCGACCAGCCGTAGCCTCCACCGGTCACAGCGAACGTGCCGTACAGCGCCTTCTCGTTGTCGGGGTCAGGGACCTCGATGCGGACGCGGGTCCCCTTGGGGAGCGCGGCGAACATGGCGGCGAGATCCTCGGACCGCAGCTCGCGGTCCTGGTGGTCATCGGTCATGCCACCCAGCCTTCCATCTGAGTCTCCACCGTGTTCCCGAATGCGCACAAGCCGCGAAGCCACGGATCTGTACCCTGGTCGTGAAGCACTCTGCTGGTCCAGAGGAAGGCCCGCCGGCACACTGGGAGCTGCAACTCCCCGCCGGTGGGCCTTCGGCGGCTACCAGCCCTCTTCTTGGATCTCCCGCAGCAGCGACACCACCAGCATGACGGCGATGAGCGCGTTGCCCGCGTTCACCTGGACCGGGTTATGGACGTCGTGGGCGGTCGCGTGCCGGCTGAACACCGCCGGGACCGGGTCCCCCTTGTCCGGCCAGTACTCCGCGAGAGCCTGCACCGCGGGGCTGACGGCAGTCGCCGTCCGGAACTGCGAGAACGTCATGCCCTCGCCGACGGCATGCGCGGCAAGGCTCGTCTGCATCGTCTTGTACACGTACTTCTGCTGTGCGGGCACCAGGAGGCCGCGCTTGGCGAGGTCCCGGAGAAGCCGGTCGAACAGGTTGCTCGCGTGGGACTGCGCGGGGCCGTGGAGCCCGTGGTCCAGGGCGTCGACGGCCACGGCCGCCGCTCCCGCGAGGCCGCTCAGTTCCGGCTGTGTCACTTCGGCGAGCACAAGGCGGCAGTCCTCGACGATGTCGACAGTGCGCGCGACCAGGATGCCGACCCGCTCCGCCCGGCCATCGGCCGCGACCAGCTTCTGCACGATGTCCTTGCGCGGGACGTAGCTCAGGGGGATCCCGTCGTCGAGCAGGATCGAGAAGACGGTCTCCAGCCTGCGGTCACCGACGACCTCTCCGTACGGGTTGTCGGCGCCCCAGTTCGGCGGCGCCCACCCCTCCGGCAGGCGGAGTTTGCTGAGCGTCTCAAAGAGCGGCTTAAGGCCCTCCATCATGCCCGTGGCCACCTGCGTGTGCGTCAGGCTGATCAGCTTGACCTGTTCGGCGAAGCGCGTGAGCGCCGGCCCCAGCACAGCTGTGAGAGTCGTCTGAAGGGCGGCGAGCCCCTGGAGCGTCTGCTGGGTGGCTTCGTCGGGGGAGGGTTCGTTCACGATCCAAGCCTGCCCGCAGGCGGGGTACCGGCACAAACGGTTTCGCGCGGCAAACCTGCAACGCTCCCGCAGGACGTTAAAGCATCGGGCGAGACAGCATCCGGGCCATGGGGGAACCGAAGGTCACCGTCCGCGCCGTCCACTACTCGACGGCGCTGAACACGCCCATCAAACGGATCGTCATTCACGCGACCTGCCCGCCGGGCGTGCCGTTCCCGACGGCGTCCGCCCGCGGCAAGGCCGCCTCTACAGCCAAGTACTTCGCGTCTCAGGCCTCCGGCGGGTCCGCCCACTACATCGTCGACGCGGGCGGCGCCTCAACCGAGGAGCACTGTCTGCCCGACGACGCCGTCGCCTGGCACGCGCCGCCGAACACCGGCTCCATCGGCATCGAGATCTGCGGGCAGGCCACCTACACGCGCGCCCAGTGGCTCGATTCGAAGGTGTGGCCGGCGGTCGCCGCGGCCGCGGCGCGCACCCGGGAGCTGTGCGAGCGGCACGGCGTCCCGGTCAAGCGGCTGACCGTCGCCCAGGTCGCGCGCGGGGAGCGCGGCGTGTGCGGCCACGTCGACGTGTCGCAGGCGTTCGACAAGTCCGACCACACCGACCCGGGCCCGAACTTCCCCTGGGAGGAGTTCATGAAGGCCGTCAGGGGCGAGTCCACCACGAAGCAGGAGAGCGGTTCGTTGAAGATCCTGGCGTCGCTGAAGGCGACCAAGCCCCTCGTCATCCAGCCCGGCCAGCGCCGCTCGATCGTGTTCGACACCGAGCTGAAGGACCCGAAGAACATGCACGCGGACGGCGCCTACCCGGCGCTGTTCCCCCACCTCGGCGAAGAGGCCCTCGCCACCCTGTCCCTCACCGTGTCCGGCCTGGCGCCCGACGCCGCGGTGCGGGTGGCGTTCGCCCGCTACGAGCGCGACACCAACACGCTCGCCGGCGACGTGTACGGCGAGGACAAGGCCGCGGGGACCGGGAACGCCGACGGCGTCGCCGAGTTCGTCCTGACGGGTCTGCTGTGGCTCGATCCCGACCAGAAGTACCGGGCCGACGTCGTCAACCTGTCCGGCCAGCCCATCACGGTCACCAAGGCCTGGTGGAAGGTGGACCACTGATGGGCCGCGCCTCGGCCGTCCTGCGCCGGTACGCCGCGCCGATCCTCACCCACAGCGGCATGGCCGCCGTCATCTGCTCGATCGGCGTGGACCGCGGCTTCACTGCGGCCCTGACGGTGGGCGGCCTGTGGCTGATGTCCGCCGGCCTGTGCCGCGCGGCCGCCGACAGCGCCCACCGCGCCGCCAAGGCCCGCGAGGCCTCGCAGATGGCGAAGCCGCCGGGAGCGCCGCCGCGATGACGACGGTACGGCTGCCGGAGGTGCCCGGGCGTGCGCTCGGGCGGCACATCGAGCACGACGAGCGGTCCCGCGCCTACGCGCTCCCCGAACCGAGCGCGGTCCGCCGGCTTCGCGGACGGGGCAGGTCGGTGTACTGGGAGCGGCGCGCCCCCATCTGGGACCAGGGCGACGTCGCCATGTGCACCGGTATGGCGATGGCCGGGATCATCGCGACGGACTCGGCCGGCCGCGGCGGCGACGCCCGCGTCACCGACACGACCGCCTTCCAGCTCTACACCGTCGGGACCGCCCTGGACGACATCGCGGGCGACTGGCCCGACGTCGACACCGGCTCTACCGGGCTCGCCGTCGCCAAGGCCGCGCAGGTGATGGGGTTCATCGCCGGGTACCGGCACGCGTTCACCGCCGCGGCGGCGATCGCCGCGCTTGATCGCGGCCCGCTCATCGTCGGCCTCCAGTGGCTGTCCGGCCTCGACGAGCCCGACAGCGCGGGCGTCGCCTCCTACCGGGGCTATCCGCAGGGCGGCCACGAGGTCGCGCTGATCGGCCGCGACACCAAGGCGCGGGTCGTGTGGTTCGCGAACTCCTGGGGCCCCTCGTGGGGGGTCGGCGGGTACTTCGCGCTCGGCTACGGCGACTTCGCGGCCGCGCTCGCTTCCGGCGGGGACTGCACCCAGCCGGACCTCTACCTCCCCTACAGCGAAGGGATTTTCCTATGAGCAGGCTCATCAGCCGCGTCGTCGACGCCTACGTCACCAGCTACATCCGGACCGCCGTCCCGGCCGGCGTCGCCGTCGTCGTCGCCTGGCTGGCCACGCACGGCCTCACGCTGCCGGACGCGGCCGTCCTGGAGTCCACCGAGGCGTTCACCGGCTACGTGTTCCTCGGCTACTACGGGCTCGTGCGGGCGCTGGAGGGCCGGTTCCCGTGGGTCGGGTGGCTGCTCGGCAAGGCCACCGAGCCGCAGTACGCGTGGACCAGCAAGGCGCTGAGGTTGCCGCGCCGCTTCTGAGACCGGATGGGCCCGGGACGTTCCGGCGCCGCGCAGCCTTGCGGGTGCCCCGTCCCGGGCCCATCCCCATTCACCGAGACAAGGGGGGTGCGTGGTGGCTGGGGAGACGCCCATCACGATCGTCGGGAACCTCGTGGAGGATCCGACGCTGCGGTTCACGCCGGGCGGGCACGCCGTCGTGTCGTTCCGGATCGCGTCGACGCCGCGGTTCTTCGACAAGGCGGCGAACGCGTGGAAGGACGGCGAGTCGATCTTCCTGACGGTGCGGGCGTGGCGGACGCTCGCGGAGAACGTCGCGGAGTCCCTGAGCAAGGGGCAGCGGGCCATCGTCCAGGGCCGCCTCGCCCAGCGGTCCTACCAGACCGAGGAAGGGCAGAAGCGAACCGTGTACGAGGTGGAGGCCGACGACATCGGGCCGTCCCTACAGCGGGCTACGGCGCGGGTGGAGCGGGTGGACAGGGGCGGCGGCCGGGAGGCGTTCGCGCGGGCTCGGGGGGAGGTCGGCAGGGAGCAGGACCCGTGGGAAACCTCCTAGACAAAGGGTGCCCAAACCCGATATGATTTTTCATGTCGGGTTTGAGACACCCGGCGCTGACAGGGAGGAACACCCATGCACCGCAAGCTTCCGAACACCCGCGCCGCCGCCATCGGCAACGCCATCCTCGCCGCCCTGAAGTGGATCAGCCGCACCCTCTGGGAGTTCCTGGCCATCCTCGCCTTCGTGCTCATCGGCTGCTCCTGGATCACGGTCCTGGACCTGTTCTGGGGCTTCGACCCGACGTCGGAGTGGACCCCCGCCATCTTCAGCGGCGCGGCGATCCTCCTGCTCCTCGCCGCCGCGCCCGGCGCGCTCCACTACTTCGAGCGCCGCGAGAACACCGACCGCCCCACCACCCCCGGCGACGACCCCGACGCGTCCTGACGCACCGCGCGGCCCCCAGAGCACTGGGGGCCGCCCCTCCCGGCAGCGAAGGACACAAGCCCATGCGCACCGACAGCATCCCCGCCATGCCCAAACCGCCCGCGACCCGGGGCCGCCGCCGCTCCTGCCGAGCGTGCGCCGTCCTGTGGGTCGACCGGTCCGGCCACCCCACCGGCTGCTGGTCCTGCGGCGGACCCGACACCCCCGACTGGGAGCCCCGTCTCCCCACCGGCCTCTACCTCGACCCGTTCTTCACCCCCAAGCCCCAGCCCGCCGCCGTGCCCCCGGCGTACGTCCACTAACCCCCCGGAAGGACCCACACCCCATGAAGAACGACGTCTCGTTCAAGAAGACCGTCCTGACCTGGGAAGAAACCCCCGCCTGCAAGGACCAGCCGTTCGAGCTGTTCTTCCCGCCCGACGGCGTGCGGGGCGAGGCGTTGAAGCTCCTCGTCGCGGACGCAAAGCAGATCTGCAACGGCTGCCCGCTCCGTATCCGCTGCGCCGACTACGCCCTCAACAAGCCCGAGAAGTACGGCGTGTGGGGCGGCCTCGACGAAGACGAGCGGACCACCAAGCGCCGCCGCGTCGCGCGCCGCCGCTCCGCCTCCGGACAGGCCGCGTGAGCGACTCCTGGAAGGCCCGGCAGTGCCCTCACCCGCCCTGCCGGGCCCGCCCCAACGAGCCCTGCACCGACGTGAACGGGCGGCCCCTGAGCAAGTCGATCGCCCACCACTCCCGCCTCAACCCGCCGACCGTCCCCCCACAGGAAGAGACCGCACAATGACCGGCACCCGCACCAAGCTCCCCACCGACCAGGTCACCCAGGAGAACGCCTGGCACGTCCTGCACACCCTCGGCGGCCCCGACACAGAAGGCGGCTACGCGGCCGGACACGTCACCGTGAACGTCATCCGCTCCCTCCGCTGCGCCTACCCCTCCACCGTCGCGAAGTTCCAGCCCGGCTTCCCTGGACTCATCCAGGCCGTCGCCCTCTACGAGTCCGGCAAGAACGGCATCAAGACCCTCCAGCGCATCGCCCAGGGTGACCCCGACCGGCCCGCCGTCGACGTCGACGCGCCCAGCCTCGACGCCGTGGAGGGCGAGATCAACCGGATCGCGGGCGTCATCAGCCGGGCCAGCGCCGACATCGTCCAGCCCGTCCTCTACGCCGCCGCGTCCGAAATCCGTGCGGTGTGCCCGACCGCGGCCTACCTCCAGGTGGAGCCCTCCACCGACGGTTCGGGGCGGGGTATCGCGCGCCGCGTCCTGGACGCCGACCGGGCCACCGTCGAGACCAGCGAGGCCCTGTCCCGGGCGCTCGCCGACGCGAGCCTGGCCCTGTGCTGGCTGGGCGGCGAGAACGTGCAGGAGTGGCGCGCCCGCATGCGGGTCGTCGCCGACGACATCGAGCGCCTGGAACTCGACCTCGGCGAAGTCCTCGCCGACCCGCCGCTCATCGTCGACTACACCGACGACACCGTCGCCCTCCTCGACACCAACGCCACCCTGCACGGCAAGCTCACCGACGCCGTCGGCGCGCTCACCTCCGCGCAGACCCGCATCCAGGAACTGGAAGCCGAACTGGCGTCCGCGAAGGCCGTCGAGAACGGGGCCCTCCTGTGACCCGTCAACTGTGCAGGGGCTGCAACAGAGCCCCGATGGACACCCGGCTCCCGCTCTGCACGGGCTGCTTCTGGACGCTGCCCTCGCCGACACGCAACAAGGTGAAGGCCGCGCCCGCCGCCAACGCCCAGGCCGTCAACGATCGGCTGTACGCCGCAATCGCCGAGGGCACCGCCCTGCACGAGATCCGGCTGTAGCAGTGGCTGAACAACTGCCTCTGGTCGAGCTGGACGAGGACGCACCGGTCGACGAGCAGGCGCTTGTCGCCGGTGCGGACCTCATCATCGTGTGCTCCAGCGCCGGGAAGGACTCCATGGCGACGCCCACTACACCGCCCACTACGCCGACCGCCTGACCTCCTAACCGACCCCGGTGGGCGAGGCCGCCGCCTCGCCCACCCCCTCCCGAGGAAGTACCCATGCGCGTCCCCGCCGCCAGCCTCTTCTCCGCCAACGCGCGCAAGCTCCAGCGCGCCCAGGGCATCACTAAAGCCGACCTCGCCCGAGCCCTCGGCCTCACCCCCCGCGCCCTCGACGGCGAGTTCTTCGGCCGCGATGAGCTGACGATGGCACGCGCCGACCGGATCGCGCGTGCGCTCGGCACCACCGTGGGCACTCTGCTCGCCAATGGCAGGGAGGACGCGTGTCAGTGCGGCGACCTCGCGCTGATCGAGACGCTCCTGAAGTCCGCCGGGATCGAACAGGACGGAGCCGACGGCGTCGCGGCCGCCATCAACCGGGCGCACCGGCTCGCCCGAATGGCGGCGGCGGCGCGCGCCCAGACCGCCGACATGAAGGCGAAGCTCGACGCGGCCACCGATGGTGCGGCCGGGCCGCCGGAGAGCTGGAGCCACCTGGTCGGCGGGCTCCGCGCGGAGATCACCGCGCTCAAGCGGGAGCTTCGTGCCCGGTACGACGAGACGGCGCTCGGCAAGCAGGCCGCGGCGGCCCGCACCGAACTGGCGGCCGCGTTGGAGCGGATCAGCCGTCTGGAGGCCGAGAAGAAGGCGCTCGCCGCCCGCAACGCCGAAGTCGAGGCCGTGCTGCGGGGTGACCCGTGCTGAAGCGCCGCACCTGCCGGGTGCCTGGTTGCGGTGAGCCGCTCAAGAACCGCGTCTCCCTGATGTACGGGGTCGGCTCGACGTGCCGCACTCGCATGACGGACGACCAACTCGCGGAAGCGCTCGTGCTGACCCGGCAGGAGAACGACCCGAATTACGTGCCGCCGCCCAAGCTGGCGACGGCCGCGGCCCGGGCCACGAACCGGGCCGCCCGCGCGACCGTCTCCGCGGCACTCGCCGAAGTCACCTGCCACCACGGCGGCACCCCGGGCAGGTGCGGCCAGTGCACGCAGGAAGAAGACCCCGCCTACGGCGTGCGCCTGGTGATCGCCGAGATCCAGGACGAGCGCGACGCGGCCATCGACGCGCGGCTGTCCGCCTGGATCGACGCCAACCCCGACCATCCCGCCGTCGGGCGGGCCATCCGCAACCTCAACGCCAGCACCAACCGAAGGAGAACCTCATGGGACGCAAGAGCAGCAGCCGCGACGGCGAGTGGGGGCCGATCCGCGCGATCGCGGCAGCGGCCGGCGTGGGCCTGATCTTCCTCTTCACGCCCGACGACCAGATGGTCACGTGGACCGGCGACTACCTCCAGTCGGACCGGCCCCTGTTGGTGAAGACACCGGTGTCGCTCGTCGCCGACGCCAGCTAGCACCCTCCGCCCGGCGCGCTGCCCTTGTCCGCGCGCCGGGCCTTCCGCTGTTCTTCCACCTGATTGGAAATTGACCCGTGCTCACGCGTTCCGGCGTCCTCATGCTCGACACCTCCCAGCTCGACACCCCGTCGTTCACCGCGTTGCGGGACCAGATCCTTTCCGACCCGTCGCTGCTCGATGAGGAGAAGGCTGCGGTCGGCCTCGCGAACGAACTCGCGCTGGTCTTCTTCCGCGGCATCAATCCGGAGGTCGCCCGGATCCTCACGATCCACCTCGTCGCGCTCGCGATGAGGAACCTCTTCAGGGAGAGCCCGCCGAACGGCTACCTGCCCATGTGGGTGCGCGACGACGGATGCATCTACGTGGCCCCGCCGACGGGTGGGCCGTCGGAGCCGTCCGCGGCATTCAGCGGCGAGTTCCGGGCCCGGGTGATGGCCGAGTTCGGGGAGCTGCTGCCGATGGAGGACGCGGCGCACGCCGTGGATCGCATCGTAGTGGCCGCGCAAGAGGCATCCTCGCGTGTGATGGACCGGCTGTCGGATGAGCTCACCGAGTTGCGTGAGGCCACCCGGCCAGCCTCCCTCCGCGGCAAGATCCTCGACGCGCTCGCGGACCTCGCGACCGACGACCGCGAATCGGCGGTGAACGTCCTGCGGAGTGTTGTGGCGAGCCTGGAATAGCCACCATGTGCCCGAATTCGATACGATTAGATCGTTCGGGTTTGAGACACCCGGTCGGAGACAGGAGGAACCCCACGATGCCCTGGGTCGGAACCGCCGTCCCCCTCGAAGAGTGGACGCAGCTCACGCTCCACCTGCGGAGCCTCGGATATCCGGTGAAATGGCAGCTAGCCAAAGCGGGCCTCACAAGATGGAGGCCACTCCGAGGGGGCGGTGTTTCCCCCGCCGTGTACGTCTCGGTGGTCGCCGTTGCCGTCGCCGTCGGTGACCGCACTGCGGTGCCTGGCCACGACGGGGTGAGCGCGATCGGCTGGGTACTGGCCCAGCGGGCTGCCTACGAGGCCGGGCTGATCGAGGAGCCTCCGTTCACCGAAATGGAGGGGCGGGCCATCGACCGGGCCGAGCGCGAGGAGGAGGCGTCTGAGATCCGTCTCCGGGCGCTATCGCTGGTGCTCATCAACGGCCTCGATGTGGAGGTCGCGGCGCGGCGCTTGGACGTGACGTCGCGGTCGATCTGGCGCTGGCTCGACGCCGTGAAGACGCCGCGTTCGGTCTCTGCGGTGTCCAACCCCGACGTCGTCGAGCGGACCCGGTTCGTCCGCGGGGTGCTGGAGGAGCACCAGCGGCGCGGCGCGGAGGGCGCTCGTGCCGTCGCGGCCCGCCTCGGCCTGCCCCACCGCTCCGGGAAGATCTCGCCCAGTTGCCTTTAGAGCGTACTGTGGTCCACGGTGGGCGCCTTGAACTCCCCTGCCTAGCGAGGTGCCCCCCGTGACCGCTCCGCTCCCCTCCCGTCCGTCAGCCCGTGGCCTGTGGGATTTCCAGGCTGCGCAGCCTCCGGGGCGCCGGTTCATGCGGACCCGGCTCACGCTGGCGTGGATGGTGG
This sequence comes from Actinocorallia aurea, assembly GCF_054783995.1. Taxonomy (NCBI): domain Bacteria; kingdom Bacillati; phylum Actinomycetota; class Actinomycetes; order Streptosporangiales; family Thermomonosporaceae; genus Actinocorallia; species Actinocorallia aurea. The sequence continues at coordinate 50,884 of NZ_BAAGPQ010000030.1, read as the reverse complement.
AAGGCGGCTCTTATCGCGAGACCGGCGACAGCCCGCGCGAGGCGTTCACCAAGTACGTGCGCGAGGTCGCGCCGCGGGTGAGCCGACAGGCCGGCCTCGGCCGGTACGAGGTGCCGCTGTTGTGGTGGGTGGTGGGCCGGGATGAGCGCGACCACGAGGCGAAGTTGTTCGAGGTGCCTGCGCCGTTCGGCCGGAGGTCCTTCGATGGGGAGCCGGACTTCCTGGAGCAGTACACGGTGCCGCGGTCGTCGGACCGGGGCCTGCCGGTGAACTGGCTGTGCGACGTGCCGGTGGAGCCGGAGGGATTCATGTCTCCGGCGCTCGGCGGGTGGCGGCCGTCGCCGCTGTGCGCGTCGGTGAACCTGCGGCTGTTGGCCGCGGCCGCGGGGCTCCCGCTGCCGGCGGAGGAGCTGCCGCGGCTGAGGCCTCTGGTGCGCCGCCTCGCCTCATAGCCCTACTGGGGGTGTATCCGCGCTGGTCAGGGCATGTTTCCCCCATGCCCGCTTGTCGCAAAGGCGATATGATTCCTATGTTCGGGTTTGAGACACTCGGGCGGACAGGAGAACACCTTTGCGTACGTACGCGCTGGCGCGCCATGCCCAGCCACAAGAGATCGTCCCGCTGCGGGATTGGCGGGCACCCTTCCACATCCTCGCGGCGGTGCCCGTGCTCACCATCTACCGCACCCGCTCGATCAGGCCGCTGCCCTGCGCCACCGACGACGGCCGCCCCGCCGTCATGTGGACGCTGCCCGACAGCGATGACGGCGCGCACCGCGCCGTCATCGTCGCCGCCGCCGTCCGGCGCGGCCGCTTCGAGGTGACCGCCGCCGCCGACGGCCGCCGCATCCTGCGTTCCTCGCCCGTCCGCCGGTCGGCTCTGCACGGCGCGACCCTCGCCGTGATCGTGGAGGCATTCGGCACGCCGGGCCTGCTCCGCTCCGCCGCTTGACGGTCCTCCCGGGCCGCACGGCGGCCCGGGCCCCTCCTCGTCTTCCCCCTGTTCGGAGTGTGTTTCATGCTGCCTGTTTCCGGCATGCCCGACGGCGTCCTGGACGAGTTGCGCCACAAGGGCTCGCCGTTCGGCTGCCGGTCGAACGACCTGCCCGCCGGTTACGGGCACGAGGGCTTTGGAGACAGTGACCAAACCTGATATGATTTCTTCATTCAGATTTGGGCATTCGGTGGGCGGGGGCTGCTGGCTCCTGCCCACCTGGCCCGTACGCCCCAGCGTGAAGGGGGCTTAGACAAGGAGCGATTCCGATGAGCGAAGGCATCGACCTGAGCGCACTGCCCGACCAGATCGCAGAAGCCGCCCGCGAGCTGGTTGCCACGATGCTCGACGAAGCGGGCGTCGCGGGGCCGCGCGCCCAGATCGCCTACGACAACCAGCTCTCCGTCATCCTCGACGACGCGAGCAGCTCGCCCGAGCACGTCGCCCAGGACCTCGCCGCCGTCGTCGACCACCGGCGGTGGGGCATGTCGTGGGCGCGCAACCACATGCTGCACGTCATCATCACGGCCTTCGACCGGGACGGCCTGCGCATCGCCGAACTGGTGAGGATGGGCTTCGGGCTGAACCTGAACTATTGGAACCGGAACATCGCGCCCTACCGGCCCGCCTCGATGTCCTTCTGGGAAGGCGACACCCGGGCCGAAGCGCCGATCGCCTGGGCGTACTTCAAGGAGGCCGAAGCGGCGTACGACCGCGCGATCGAGGCCCGGAACTGGTTCTACTGGTATGCCTGCCGAGACCAGTTCCAGACGGACGAGCCCGTTGCGCCGTCGACGTGGGCGAAGTGGCTCGGCATGCTCGGCCCCGACGGCACCAGCACACGCGCGACCGTCTACCGGATCCAGGCCGCTGACAAGCCGCCGGCCCTGCCCTGGCACCGAATCGGCTGGCCCCTCGCCGAAGCCAAGCCGAAGGCCCGCCGGGCCAAACGCTCCTGACCGCCTTTCACGCCTCGTCGATCCCCATCTGTCCCGGGGCCTGGCCCGCCGGCGCCTCTCGCGCGCCGGCGGGCTTCGTGCGTTCCGGGCCCGCCTCGGTGATCGCCTGGAGCAGTTCGGCACGCATCTGCGCCATGGCCTCGCGTGTCTCTCGGCCCGCGGTGTCGGCCGCCTGCTGCGCTTCGGCGGCCCGCTCCTCGGCCGCGGCGGTCTTCGCCGCCGCTTCGCGCAGCAGGCCTTCAGCCCGGGCCTTGTCCTGCTCGGCGGCGGCCCGCACGGCGGCGAGTTCGCGTTCGACGTCGAGCGCGCGGTCCTGCGCGGCGGACAGGGCGCGGCGCAGCTCGTCGCCTTCGGTGTTCACGGCCGCGATCGCCTGGTCCTTGGCGGCGAGTTGATTGAGCAGGGTGCTGTTGTCGCTGCGGGCGGCGGCGAGGGCGGCCGCGGCTTCGGCTTCTCGCCTTTCGGCTTCGGCCTGGCCGCGCACGGCCGCGGCCGCCATCTGCTCGGCCTGGGTCTTGGCGGCGACGGTGTCGGCGAGCTTCTGCCGCGCTTCCTCGGCGTCGTCGATGATGCGGTCGGCGTCCGCCCAACGCTGGTTCGCGCGGCGCTCGGCTTCTTTTGCGCTCGCGACGATGTCGTCGGCACGCTCTCGGGCGACCCTTGCCTCGGCCCGCGCCGCCTTCGCGGCCTCCTCGGCGGACTGCGCAGCGGCCTCGGCGGCCTGGGTGCGGCGGTGTGCGTCGTTCGCGGAGTCGACGGCGTTCTGCGCGGTGGTCTCCAAACCCGCGACGATCGCTGCCGCCGCGGCGGTCAACTTGTCGGCGGCCTCGGTCGCGAGCTGGGCCGCTGGCGCGGCTTCGGCCCTGACGGTGTCCAGGACGGCGGCGGTCTGGGCGGCGTTGTCGGCCGACGCGTCCTGGTCTGCGCGGGCCTGCAACCGTTCCTTCTTGGCCGCGCTCTGGTGATCGGTGGAGCAGTACTTGGAGGGGCGGCCCGTCCCGGTGTGCGGGGGCAGCGGAGCGCGGCAGTAGGCGCAGACGCGGGCGTCGGGGGTCTGGGTGCTCATCAGGTCGTTCCGTTCTGCAGGTCGGTCAGCAGCGTGTTGAGCTTGTAGGCGAGCGTGCGGTCGAGGTCGCCCAGGTGGCCGTCGTAGCGATCGGTGGTGCGGGCATCGGAGTGGCCCATGAACTCCTGGACGTCGCCCTTGTTGACACCGTCGTCACGTAGGACGGTCACGATGGTGTGGCGCAGGGAGTGCGGCTTGATGTGGTCGGCGATGGGGATCTGGGCGGCCTTGGCGACGCGGCGCAGCAGGCGCCAGATGGCGGGCTCGTCGAGGCGGTTGCCGGTTCGGGTGGGAAACAGCGGGCCGCGGCCGTAGCCGCGCTCGGTCTCCAAGTACCGGTCGAGGGCCTCGACGCCGACCGGCGGCAGGACCATGCGCCGCATGGCTCCGGCAGGGCCCTTCACCGGCAGGTCGAGGACTTCATGGCCGGCGTCGTGGCCGTAGCCCTTCAGGTCGGCGCCGATGATGCCGCCGACGCGGCAGCCGGTGACCACGATGGTGACGAGCAGGGCATGGGTGCGGGCGCTTTCGTGGGCGCGCGCGTAGGCGAGCAGGGTACCGAGCTGCTCCTTGGACAGGGAGCGCGTCGTCGACGTCTGCGGGACGGCGGGTCGGTCCATGCCGGCGAACGGGTTGACGGCCGCTTGGTCGGCGCGCACGAGGTAGGTGTACCAGGAGGAGGCGGCCGCCAGTCGGCGCGCCCTGGTCGACGGCGACAGGGTCGCTTCACGCATCGCCGCGGCGTACTGGTCGGCGTGGACCGGGCGGGCGGCCGCCGCGGTGGTGCCGCGACCGGCGAGGTAGGTCACCCACCAGGCGACGTCGATCATGTAGTCGCGCTGGGTGGAGGGGCTGGTGCGGCGCTCTGAGCCGAGCCAGGCGGCGGTCGCCTCCAGCATGCCCGCGCTGGCGCCGTGCCTCAACAGGAGCTGCGCCAGGGGCGCCGAGAGGTCTGCTGGGGTGCGGCCGCGGATGGGTGCGGGGCCGCGCACGGGCACGGTGGGCGCGATGAGTACGGGTGTGTCGCCTGGTTCGCCGGGGCGGGGGACGACGCGGCCTTCCAGGGCGGGTTCGGGGATGTCGGGAGTCATCACCGGGCAGCCTCGCAGATGCGGGGCGTCGGGGTGGGTGCGACGCGGCGGTCGGGCGCGCGGGGGTGGCGCTGGGGCATGGAGCAGGGCCTTTCGTGATCAAGATCGCGTGGACTACAGGGTAACAGTCATTACCCTGTAGTCCCGGTGAAGGGGCACTTTCTGTTTCTGGAATCTGAATAGTAGTTTCCGTCTTTCTAGAAATGGAATCTCTGGTAGGATTGGATCATGAACACCCCCCATGAGCCCTACCTCGTCAACATCGCCGAATGCCGCATCGAGGACCCCGATGGCCACGACTGCGCGGAGCACGACGAGCCGTTCAGCAGCCTGGCCCCCGCCGTCGAGTACGCGGTCGTCCGCTCGGCCGGGGGCAGCTTCACCGCCGTCTACTCCGTCGACGTCGCCACCGGCGACGCGCAGCGGCTGCTCGCCGAGTACTGGGACGGGGCCGCGCTCACCGCCGAGCCCGAGCCGGAGATCCTCGCGCTGGCGCACCCCGTGCCCACCCGCCCCCTGGACGAGACCCCGCCGACCGGCCACGCCCCTTACCGCGTCCACTCCCTGCGGCCCGGCCTGACCGCCGACGGCCACCCGCACCCGGAGGACCGGCGGCCCTTCCGCAGCAAGGCCGCCGCCACCACATTCGCCGCCGTCCAGGCCCGCCGGTTCGGCCTCGACGCCCGCGTCCTGGCGATCGCCCCGGGCGGCGCGGTCATCAGAACCGTCTCCGCACTCGCCGCCGTCCCGCCCGCTCCGACCGCCTCCGGGAGCTGACCATGTGCGGAGTCCTCCGGGCCCTCACCCCTGCCGAGCCGCGTCCCGACCGGCCCGGCTACGTCGCGTACCGGCACCTCGTGACGTTCGACCACGAGTACTGCTTCAAGGACTACAGGAGCATCGACGGCCCCGCGATCGGCGAGGTCGTCGAGGAGTACGTCGAAAGCGGCGGAGAGCCGTTCGCGCCCGGCACCCTCCTGCTGGTGCACGACAACGTGTGCGACGAGTGCGAGGACTTCCACCACCACGACGAGGCGGTCGTCGACGAGCGCTTCGTGCTCGGTGAGGACGGCACGTGGCGCGACCCCGGCATCTCCTACCTGTGGGTGATGAACGAACCCGGGCCGGTCCGCGAGCGTGCCCGCGTCTCCCTCGACCTCGCGAAGGCCCCCGGCGGTAGCCTGTCGTTCGACTTGGACGATCGCTGGGCCGAGTTCTCCCCGCTGGAGCGCAAGCAGCACCTCGCGGATTTGGTGGAGCAGTTCGCCGCCCAGTGCCTGACCGTGACCGTCCTCGCGCCGGAGGCTGCCCCCCATGAGTGACACCTGGACCATCGACCTGCCCAAGTGGCCGCGGGTCCGCGCAGGGGCATGACGGCCAGGAGCGGCCCGGACTCTCCCATTGGAGGCGTCCGGGCCGTTCGGCGTTCCGACCCCGGGACGCAAAGCGGTGTGGCCTCGCACAATGCGCGGCATGAGCGATCTTCCCCCTTGCGGCGGCTGCCGGGCTCTCCCCCGCACGCCCCACATCGACGGCTGCGCGGTGGCTCGCTGTACCGAGTGCGGTCTTCAGCGGATCGCCTGCGCGCACGGAGACGCCGATGCCGGCTGGGGGCAGCGGTGGACCGGCCGGTACCCCGGGGAGGACGACGTCGAGCGGTTCGGCCTGGCCGACCTCAACGACCTCGCCGACCGGATCGCGGCCGGGATGCTCATGTGGGACCGGAACGGGCAGAGGTGGGAGCTGGACCCTTCCTGGGGACGGGGCGCCGCGGCGCTGCCGGTGCCGGAGCGTCCGGACAGGGTGAGGCCGCTTCCAGCGGAGGGGATGCCTTTCGCTTCCGGCGGTGTCGTGGTCGACGCCGCCGTAGCGGTCGTCCTGGGCGTTGACGTGCTGGCCCGTCTGAACTCGCCGCACCCGCCGCACTTCCTGTGAGCGAGGTTGCGGCGGCCGTGCGGACGGCGACATCGAAGCGGGCGGCGGCCCGCTCGCTGCTGGCTGCCCGGATGCTGGACGACCTGATGTCGATGCGGCCGGCGCTGCGGCGGGCGACCATCGCGGAGATCCCCGCGGACGCGTTGGCGGAGATCCTCGCCGTGTCGTGGGAGAAGCACGGAACCGTCTACCACCTGTGGGTCGACGACCCGGTGGGGTTCGTGACGCTGGTGCTGGGCGAAACGATGTGGTCCAAGCAGCGCGACGTGCTCGCGGCGATCCCCCAGTACTCGCGGATCGCCGTCCCTGCCGGGTTCGGTCTCGGCAAGACGCACCTGGCGGCGCGGGCGGCGACGTGGTTCTGCTGTGTCCGGCCGGTGGGGACGGCGTTGACGGTGACGACGGCGACCCGGTTCCGGCAGGTCCGTCACCAGCTCTGGCCGCATATTCGCAAGGTCCACGCACGCGCCGGCCTGCCGGGTGATTGCGATACAACGCAGTGGAAGATGCCCGACGCCAACGGCGTCGAGACGGTCGTGGCCTACGGGTTCTCCGCGCCGGAGCACGACGAGGCCGCGATGCAGGGCATCCACGCCGCGGCGCTCCTCCTGGTCGTCGACGAGGCCGGCGGTATCGGCAAGCTGGTCGGCCGCTCGACGCGCAACCTGCTGACCGGCGACGCGCGGATGCTGGCGATCGGCAACCCCGCCGCCGACGAGGAAGACACCTGGTTCGAGGAGCTGTGCGCGGACGGGCTGAAGGACGACGAGCCCGACACGGTGCTGGTGAGGATCGCGGCGACGGACTCCCCCAGCGTCACTGGCGAGGCCACCCAGATGTGCACGGACTGCGCGAGCGGGGAGCCGCACCCGCTGTCGAAGCACCTGGTGGACCCGAAGTGGATCGCGGGGGCGATCCGCGACCACGGGGAGAAGGCGCCGTACGTCATCGCGAAGGTGCACGCGGAGTTCCCCAAGGGCGGCTCCCTCCAGATCCTGCCGTCGGCGTGGGTGGACGCCGCCGCCCAGGCCGTCGAGCCCGAAGGGCCCGGGTGGGTGCGGCTGTGCGACCTCGGGCTGGCGGGCGAGGACGAAGCGTGGATGGTGAAGCGGGGCGCGTGGGTGCGGCTCGGCGTCGACGTCGCGGCCGACGGCGGCGACGAACTCGTCATCGCACGTTCCGTCGGCGACCTCGTGACGATCCAGCACATCGCGTCCGGGTCGGCGAACGCGGAAGCGACGGACGTGGCGAAGGCCGTGTGGGAGGAGATGAAGAAAGCGCGTGCGCTGGCGCACGCCCTGGGCACCCGGGCGGTGATCCGGGTGAAGGTCGATGCGAACGGCGTCGGCTGGGGCGTGGTCAGCATCCTGAAGGAACTGGTGAGGACCGACAAGGCGGGGCCCGCCCGCTGGGGTGTGTCGTTCGAGGTGGTGAAGGTGATGGTGTCGGAGTCCCCCGGGCACGAGCCGGACTCGCAGACGATGAGGCCGTACCGCAAGCGCGATGAGATGTGGCTCGCGGTCCGCTCGCTGCTGGCGCCGGCAGCTCCCCAAGGCCTGAGGCTGCGCGTCGACACCAAGGCGCTCGCCCAGCTCCGGACGCCCCGGTACTCGACAAACTCCGGCGGCTTCATCGTGGTCGAGTCCAAGGACTCGATGAAGGCCCGCGGGGTGCCTTCGCCCGACCGGGGCGACGCGGTGTGCCTCCTGGTGTACGAGCCTGAGCCGCTCCAGAAGCGTCCGACCCTCATCGTGTGAGGCGTGCGCAGCGTGACGAGTGCGCGAAATCGCCACGCTGTAGGGGTTTGCGGTGCTTCCGATACCCCCGGGATGGGTTTACTGTAAGCGGACTCAATGCAAGTGTGATTCGACTGGTCGTTCCGGTTTTCGTCTCGCGTCCCCCTGCATGGTGGTGCAGCGGCAGGGTGGCAACGGGTAGCAGGACGAACGGGGTGGCCGTCGCCAGGCTGCGGCCGCACGCGCCCATGAGGGGGGCGCGACGGGCCGCCTCACGGAAGTTGGGCACCGGGCTTTGACCTCCTCCACCACCACCAGTCCCATCGCGGACCACGAATGGCTGCTCGCTGCGCAGATCCCCGCGAGCCACGACTTGATCCAGCAGGCGAACCGCACGGGGTCGGTCTACACGGCCGGAACGTTCGTCGAGGTCACCGGCGTGTACTGCAAGCACTGCCGCCTGGAGTACTCGGCGGCGTTCGACGGGCCGTGCGACGCGCCCCGGGACAACACCCACCTGATCGGCGGCCGCGCCGACGGCTCCCGGGCCAAGCGCAAGCACCGGGGCCACGACTGCTTCGCGCTCGGCTGCAACACCGCCGAGGTCGTCGCGGCTCGCCAGCAGGCCGCCGCGAGACGGTAGCCGCGGCCCGCTCCTAGTCTTCCGGCTCGATCCCCACCCGATGGAGGCGAGCCGGTGAAGACCCACGCAGATCACGGCGGCGAGCGCGTGCCCGCCCATGACACAGGACGGCGATGGCGCGACCTCGCGGCCGTCGGCCTGATGATCCTGGGGGGCAGCATCGTCGCCACGACGCTTTTCGAGATCAGCACCGAGGCCGGCGCGATCTTCTGCGGGCTCGGGCTCGCCGTCGTCGGCGCCGTCATGGCGTTCGCGGACTGAGCGGGGATCGACAGTGCAGTTTCTGCCGTCGCTTCGGCGCAAGGCCCGGCCGATGCCCGCGGAGCCTTCGCCGGACCTCGAAACGAAGGACTTGTACGGGGCGTACTACGCGGCGCTCGCGGCCGTCGGCGGAGGCCTCTACACCGGCGGGCGGGCGAAAGAGTGGCCGCTGGAGCGGGCCGTCACCGAGGGCTACGAGCGGGTCGTGTGGACATTCAAGGCGATCAACACGATCGGGCAGCACCAGGCCGGCCTTCCGTTCCGGGCGATGGACGGCGCCGACGAGGTCAAGGACCACCCGTGGGCGCATCTGCTGAACGTGCAGTCGAATCCTCTGGAATCGGCGCTGATCTTCCGTAAGAGGTTGTCGGCGCAGTTCCTGCTGTCCAAGCGGGGCGTGTTCATCGAGGTGACGCGGTCGCGTGCGGGCACACCGGTTCGGATCGACCTGCTGCCGCCGGGCCGCACCGAGATCATCCCGGGCACCGGCGCCGAGCTGATCAAGTGCTTCCGGGTGACGCGTGCGGACGGCTCCTACGCCTACCTGGATCCCGAGCGGGTGAAGTGGCTGCGCGACCCGCACCCGATCGACCCGTTCGCCGGCACCACCCCGCTGGAGGCGGCGGGCCTGTCGATCGAGCTGGATTACTTCGCGGACTTGTACAACGCGACGTTCATGAAGAACGACGGGCGGCCAGGCGGTGTCCTGTCGCTCGACAAGGATGCCGACCCGGCGTCGATCGAGCGGGTCGTCGAGCGGTTCGGGCCCGGCCCGTATGAGGCGGGCAAGACGACCGTCGTCACCGGGAGCCTGTCCTATGTGGATACGGCGACGACGCCGCGCGACATGGCGTACGGCGAGATGGCGACGTCGACGAAGGAGAAGATCCTTGCCGCGTTCGGCGTCGCCGAATCCGTCCTTGGAAATGCCGCGAATCGGACCTGGGACAATGCTGAGCTGGAGTTGCACAACTTCTGGACGCTGACGATGCGGCCGCACAACGGCGGCATCCTGGACGGCCTGGTCGAGGATGACGGGCTGGACTGGGAGTTCGACACGTCCGGGATCACGGTGCTGGAGCGGCCGAAGCTGCTGCGCCGCCAGGAGGCGCGCGAGGAGGTCGCCGCGGGCCTGCGCACGATCGACGAATACCGGGAGGAAGCGGGCCTGCCGGTGCTGGATCTGCCGCACACCCGGGCGCTGTACCTGCCCGCGGGGCGCACGCCGATCCCGACGCGGGAGGAGGACGCCGAAGCGCTCGGCATGGGCGCGCCCGTCGAGGAGGAGGAACCCGCCGTCGAGGGGGGTGGTGACGCCGCTCTGGAGGAAGGCGGAGACGGTGAGGGCGGCGGTCTGCCGGTCGTCGATGTCGAGGCCGACGCCGATGTGGAGGAGGTGGAGGTGCCGGACGGTGAGACGAAGATGCTGCGGGTCCGGATCATCCGCGAGGACGTCGAGGCCGATCCGCCGGAGGTGAAGGCGCTGGCGGCCGCGGGCGGCGGCGAGGGCGGGCTGGAGGTCGCGGTGGCCGGTGCTCTGGCAGGGTCGATGGAGCGGATGGTGCAGCGGTCCCTGGCGCGGCTGCGGTCGCCGAAGGGCCGCAAGCACACCCGGCACTGGACGCCGCGCGAGGGCGTCCCGGTTGACACGTCCGTCGGCGACCAGGCGCTGGACGCGTCGGCGATCGTGGATCCGGTCCGGTGGGAGGCCGAAGCCGCGGCGGCGGTCATGCCCGTCCTGAAGGCGGCGTCGCTGTCGCCGGCAGCGGTGGCGGCGGCGCTCGGCTACGTCGAGCGGTCGGCCGCGGCCTCTGCCCGGGAGGTGACGGCGGTCATCACCAGGGGCGATCGCGGCGGCGCGGACGTCGATACGATCTCTTCGGAGATCCGCGACGCTGCGGCCGCGCTGCTCGACTCGCTGCCTGAGGCGGCGTTCGCCGTGCTCGGCGCGGCCCGGCGCGGCGCCGACCGCTAACCCCCGGCACTTCCCCCTTCTCCCCTTCTGGCGGCTTTCGGGCCCTTCCCCCTTGGACGATCATGCACATCGACGTCGGCGGCTCTCATGCGCTTTTGGAGGCCGCCCGGGACACCGTGCGGGCGTGGGCGGCGCGCGATGTCGCCGAACTCGCCGCCGGGCTGGCCCGGGCGGGCTGGGCGGTCGTGGAGATCGACACCGCGAGCGGAGAGGACTGGACGGGCGAGGTGTCCGACGGGGTCGTGGTCGCCGTCGACGGGGCGCGGGTGTGGAGGGTGACCGCGCGGCCCGGCGGCGAGGGCCGCCGGTGGGTGTGGCACTTCACCGTCGAGCCCCGCCCGGCGACGTCCATCGTGCCGCTGGTGGACGACGGCAGCCTGCCGTGCGGGGACGGGCATCCGCCGCGCGACGTGGTCGCCGCGCTGATCGCCCAGGCGCGGAGCTTGCGCGGCGGCGTCGCCGACACCGCGCTCGTGGGACGTTAGGCGAACCAGGATGTGAGCATCGGCGCCGTCGAGCCCGATCCTGCGGGCTCCCAGCACGCGGGGGTGTGCATGCATCTGTACCGGGGCAGCAACGGTGTCCAGCTCAAGAAGACCGACGTAACCGTGGTGACGGACCCTGTCGTCGACACCGACCCGCTGCTGAAGGTCGTCGAAGACGTGTGGGTTGAGGAGTTCTGGGACGGGACGGGCCCGAAGTTCCCCGAGACGCGCCGGTCCCTGATGTTCGCGAAGAACACCTACATCCGCACGTCGGCGTGGGACGCCGCCTTCCCTGCGGCGGAGATCCTCAGCATCACCCCGGCGACGGCCGTGGTGGCCGGCGGCGGCACGTTCACGGTGCGCGGCAAGAGGTTCACCAAGGGCATGACCATCAACGTCGGCGGCACCAACGCCACCGGGGTGACGGTCGTCGGCACCGAGGAGGCCACTGCCACGTTCCCGGCGCACGCGGCCGGCGCGGTCGCGGTCGTGGTGACGACGGACGCGGGCGCGGTCACGAAGAACGCCGCCGTCACCTACGCCTGAGCATGAAAGAAGGGCCCGCCGCGGTGCAGTGCGGCGGGCCCTTCGGCTCTTCCTTATTCGGGCAGCGGCGGAAGCCTGTAGCCGTCCTCGGGGAGGTTTTCGAGCAAGATGATCTCGAAGTCCCGGAAGACGCGGCTCAAGTTTCCAGAGGAGGCGTTGGAGACGTAGCTGGCACGCTGGCCAGGGAGGTCTTCGCCCCGGACGGCATCGTTGAGGAAGTCGACGACCCAGCCGTCGACGACCTCTTCGCGTTCGGGGTCGGTCACGGGCGCACCGTAGAAGGTGATCGCGTCGAGGCCTTCGTCCCGCCGGTCCTCCAGGTTCAGCACGACGGTCTGCGCCCAGCGGGCGAGGACTTCCCCGAGCACAAAGGATTCGGCCGCCCACTCGAAGCACAGGTGGGCGACCTCGCGCTCTCCCCGGCGCAGGCACAGCAGGGCGGTGTCGGCCTGGGCGCATGCCTGCTGGGCCGACACGAAACCGAACTTGACGGTGAAGGGGCTCGGGGCGGGCATCAGAAGTCCCCCGGAGCGACCTGCAGAACGGTCAGGCCGAGGCTGCGCCACATGTCGACGACCTGCTGGCGGTCGTCCAGGACGGCGGTGACGCTGTACCAGCGGCGGACGTGCTCCTCGAACAGGTGGAGCTTGACGTCGACGTCGGGCCGGTGGTCGGCGGCAGGGCGCATGAGGAGCGTGCAGTTCGCGGGATGCTCGAAGACGGAGGGGATGTTGGCGAGGAGCCACGCGGAGGTGTCGGCGCGGCACACCTCGCTGCGGCCGGACAAGAACACGATGTGGTGGCCGGCGCGGTGGAGGGCGTCGACGGTGTCGATGACGGGCTGGTTGGGGAGGTCTTCGCGGACGCGGGACCAGTCGTAGGGGTTGCGCCCGTTGCGCAGGGCGACGGTCCCGTCGATGTCGACCAGTGCCGCCTTCGGCGCGCCCGGCAGGGGCATGTAGGGCTCGGGTGCGGGCCGGGCGGCGCCGATGTCGTCGGGCAGTCCGCCGCCGTGGGTGAGCCGGTGCCACATCCGGGTGAGTTCCTTGACGCCGACGGGCCGCTCGCGGTGCTCGTCGCGTCGGATGCACTGGCTCAGGGACACGCCGGTGAAGTCCCGGACGGCGAATCCTGAGCCAGAGCGGGTAGCGAGCGTGGCCAGGTGCCGGACGTCTTTGAACGGTAGATGGGTGTCGACCACGATGACGTCGAGGCCCTTGCCGAGCAGGAGGGCGCAGATCTTGTCGCGGGTGGCCAGGACGGTCGGTTCCGGGCCGTGGTTCAACATGCCCACGGCGGGGAGGACGCCCTTGAAGATCCGGCGGATCCGGTCGGTTTCCAGGACGGCGCGTGACTCGGGGGCCTTCGAGCGCCAGCGGTGAGCCCACTTGGCCTTCCCTGCTCCGGGCAGGCCGCGGGTGATGGTGAGGGTGGACATCGTGCCTTTTCGGGGAGAAGGGGGCCGGGGCCGGTGGTGTGCCGGTCCCCGGCGGAAGTGGGGGCCTGCTGGGAGGTCAGGCGTCGGTCTTCGGGGCGGGCAGTTCGTCGAGCAGCCTCTGGCGTGCGGCCTTGCTGAGGCCGCCCACGCGGCGGCGGTCGAGGGTGATTCCAGCCGCTTCGAGGATCTTCTGGGCCTTAACGTCGCCGATGCCGGGCAGTGCCTTGAGCGCGGTGAGGACAGGGATGCGCTGGGCGTCGGCGTGGTCGAGGAAGTCGGCGAAGGTGAGTTCGCCGGTCTTGAGGCGGGCGCGGACGGCGCTGCGGGCCAGGCGGACTTCGCGGGCCTTGTTGAGGGCGGCGGTGCGCTGTTCGGGCGTGAACTCGGGGAGGGCCATGGGGGCGCCTTTCGTAGGTCAGGGCACGGGATCTTGCCCGACGATGGGGGTTAGTGGCTGCGAGCTGGGGCGAAGCGGCTTATCCGGCACCGCCGTGGGAAGTTTTGATATCAGAACTTCCATAGCGGCTGGTGTTCCTGCTGGTGGTGGCCGGTTTTCTGGTGGGGTTCGACGGTAGGTCTTCGCAGGCATCCGCCACGTGTGACCGTTCCTGAACATCAGAATCATATCGTGTTTGGGACATGCGGGTTAGGTGGTGTGCCTGTGTGCGGCGGGATGTAGGCGGCCGGACGGGACGTTAGCGGGGGGCTTTTGCGAAGCTCCGCCCCGTTTCGCCGGACGTCTCGGGGGGAGCCCGCACGGTGCCCAACCATCACAGCCACCACAGGTTCACGACTGAATTCGCCGGGCCACTACCGCCCGACCTCCAGCAGAAGGCCGCCCGCCGGTTCCGCACCGACCTGCACCCGCGTGACGCACGCGGCCGGTTCATCGAGACGGGCGCGACCGTCATCCTGTGGGGCGGCGGGAGGGGCACGGTCGAGGGGCAGGACCGCAACGGGCGCATCCTCGTGCGGCGCAGCGACGGCAAGCTCGTCGCAGCGCACCGCCGCTACGTGACCGTCACCAGCCGTCCCGGCGGCGGAACCCCGACGGCCGACCAGGCCGACGAGCCCGCCGAGGTCGCCAAGCCGCCCGCGCGCCGGCCCCGTGCCGAAGCGACCGCGCCGGGCCGTTCCGGGCGCGGGCGGCGCGCGGCTGAGCCGGAAGAGGAGGAGGCCGAGCTTCTCGACCCGTCGCTCGATCCGGGCGAGCCCGACCACATCCGCGTCACCGAGGTGGCGGCCGGCGACCGTGTCCGTGGAAGCGGCGAAAGCGCCGTGGGCGGCCGCCGGGACTTCGAAGGTGTCGTCGTTCAGGTCGACGACCTCATGCGCGGCACTCCCAAGCGGCCGATGCGACGGCTTATCGTGGACGACAACGGCCGCCACGTCGACGTGTTCATCGACTCCGACGATGCCGTCACCCGCCTGGACGACGGCTCCGACGCCGAGGAAGGCGCGGGCGCGAGCGAGACGGCGGCGGGTGCGGGGCTGCGCCGCTCCCCCACCCTTCCCGCCGCTCAGGACCTTAGGGCGTCCCTTCGCACGCGCTCCTACAACGGAATCGGCGTCGACGGCTGGGCGGTCTACGCGACCACGCCGGACGACCCGAACGGGTGGAAGGTCGGCGAGGTCGAAGAGGCTCCCCGAGGGGGCTTCTACGCGATCCGCGGCAGCGGCCGCCGGATGCGGCAGCGGTACACGACCGCGCAGGGCGCCGCCGACGCGCTGCTCGCCGAGCGCTCCCCGCTGATCGAGCAGCCGCCGCTGCCCGCGGGCTTCGCCTGGACAGAGCCATCCGAGCTGCGCGTCGGCGACACCGTCTCTCTCCCCTACAACCGGGTCCAGTCGCGCGGCCGCACTGTGAACCAGGAGTGGGGCCGCCCCGTCCGGGTGACGGCCGTCAACCGCGATCCCGTCATCGGCGTCCTCAGCATCGAGTACGACGACTCGGTCGCCGGACGGACCCGAGAGTTTCGCTGGAACGAGTGGGACCTGGCCGTAGGCGTCGGCCGCCGCGAGAACACCGCGGCTCAGCCCGGTCGCCGAGACGAGTCGGCCGCTGCACCGGAGGCACCTGAAGAGCCTGCCGTTGCGCAGGCCGCGGCACCGGAGTCCGCGCCGTCGCCGGAAGTCGAGCCGGAGGCCTCTGCCGACGGCGAGCAGATCGAGATCGGTGACGCCCGGGCGGGCGACCGCGTCACCTTCACCATCCCGGCATCTCGCCTCCCGGCCGGCGAGCGCGTCGGCGCGAACCCTCCCGAGGGGGAGGAGCCGGTCACCATCCGCGCCGTCCTGGACCGGGCGCCCGAGGTCGACATGATGGGGCAGGCCGACGTGTCGGCCCGGCCCGGCATGGAATGGTCGGCGGGCGGCAGGTCCGGCGCCTACACCGGCACGGCCGTGGTGAGAGTGGACGCCGAGCAGCCGGTGTCGCGGACGTCGAACGCCGGGCGCGCCCAGCAGGGCCGCGGCCGCGGCGGCGACGGCACCCAAGGCGGCCTGTTCATCGAGCCCGACACTGTCGGGACGATGGACATCCTCGACGTCCTGGATGACGAGGAGGACGGTCCCGACGCCGGTCAGGCTGGCGAGCCCACCGAGGATGTGGCGTGGGTCGAGGACGAGGACGGGGTGCTGCGCGCCAGCGGGGAGGGCTGGGAGGCGGAGATCAGGGCGTTCCCGTCCGGTGAGCACCGGTGGTCGGTCAACGTCGGCGGCCTCAACGTTCCCCGCGACGGCGAGACCTACCGCGCGGGCAACGCCCGCCGGAACGTCCGTCTGGCGGTCGAGTCCGCCCGGGCCGCGGGGAGCATCCCGGGCACGTCTGCGCTTCCCGAGGCCGATCCGATTCCCGAGCTGGGCATCGAGGACGTCCGTGATCATGCCAGCCTCATCGACTACTGGGGCTACAACCTGCCGGAAGTGTTGCCGGGGGTCCCTGACCGCATGCAGGTGTCGCACCACGAGGCGCTGCGGTCGCACGTCAACCGGGCCGCGAAGGTCGAGTTGTCGCCGGGCGGGCGGCTCGCGCTCGTCCAGAACCGCAACACCAAGACGTGGGACGTGTGCGACCTGAGCGGTTTCGTGGTCGCCAGGCATCTGAGCAGCCGCAAGCGCGCCCTGGCCATCGCGGATCGGGTGGAGACCGAGGTCGTGGACGCCGACGGCGTCCCGTTCCCGCTAAACACGCCGGACCTGCAAGAACTCCGGCAGACCTGGCGGTCGAAGTACGGGGAGACGTTCAGCGAGGCGATGCAGCGCGCCGTCGACGGGCGTGAACCTCCCGCTGCACCCGAGCCCGAACCTTCGGACGGGCCGGATGCCGCCGCGGCGCCGCAGAACTCTCCCGACCCTGGCGTGGCGGAGACGGAATCGACGTCGGCGTGGCTGCTCCGCCCGGGCGACGAGATCGTCGAGATGCGCCACTACCTCGAACACGCCGGCGGCACGGTGACCGTGTCCGGCGTCGTGGAGGAGAACGGGCTGCGCAGCGAGAGCGGCATGGCACCCGTCTACCTGAACGGCGGGCGGTGGCGCAGCGATGACGGCCGAGAAGGTCCCGTCGTCGGCATGCAGGTGCTCGGCAGTGCGAACGTCCAGGTCAGGCGTGCCAGCGAAGACAGGCGGCAGGAGGCGGCGGACAGCGGAGGCGGACAGGAGGCGGCAGCCGATCGCGAGGTCGCGCGGGCGCTGCCGGACACTCCCGACTCGGGCCGCCGGTTCTCCTCTGTGGAAGAGGCGCTGGAGCACTTGCGGACGACGCCGGATGCGCCCGGTGCGGGCGCGGCCGACATGGGGCTGCGTGAGCGCAGCGCGAGCGAGCTGACCCTGTCGGAGGACGGCCGGTTCCTGGTCGGGAAGCTCCGGTCAGGGTGGATGGTGTGGCACGCCGGGAGCGGCCGCCGTCTGGACTCCGGTGGCCAGCACCGGTCGAAGCGGGACGCGCTGGAGTTCGCCAACGGTTTGGGCGAGGTGAAGGGCACAAACGGGCAGCCGTTCGACTGGGACGCCCCCGCGCTGGGGGATCGGATCCGTGAAGTCCAGGCGCAGATGAGGGCGCTCAAGGGCGGTCGGCGCATCGGCGGGGACGGAAGCCCGCGGCGGGCAGCGATCGGGTCCCGGGGCGGCCGGCAGCGCCCGTCGGCGGAGATCTCCGACGCGCGCACAGCCGCCCGGGATCGGGCGCGCGCCCAGGAGGCCGACCGGCAGGCGGCGACGGAGCGGCACGAGGCAGCGCAGCAGGCGTGGGCCGACGAGCGGGGCCTTGCCGGGTACCAGCGGCGGGAGGTGTTCGCTGCGGCTCGCGGGGAGGCGCGGAGGCGGGCCGCGGCCGCGAACCGGGCGAACGCCGACCGGCAGCGCGCATCCGGCATGGACCGGATGTGGGTGGACAGGCGCGGCGAATGGAACGGCCGCCCGGCGGACGACGGGCCCGGCTACGTCGTGTACTCCGACCGGCGGGGCAGGGCCGCCACGCAGGAGGAGATCGGCACGGAGCCCGCGGTGGACCTGCTGCGCGAGGACGGCCTGATGTGGGACGGCCGCGACCCCGCCCAGATTCCCGCCCCGCTCGACCTCAGGCCGGACGGGCGCGGCGGCACCGAGGTGTACCAGCCCGACAACCCCGCGTGGGGGGAGCGTCCGTTCGGCACGATCCGGCGCGAGCGCCACGGCTGGTACTACGAGTTCGACGGGGAACGGTCGCAGACCTTCCCGCCCGAGGCCACGCTCGACGACGTCGTCCAGGCGCTCATCGACCGCCGCAACGGCGGGGACGGCGAGGATTCGGGCGGCGAGGAGCCGACCCAGCAGGCAGGCGGCAGCGACGGCGGAGGGGGCGGCGGCGAGGAGCCGCCCGGGCCGCCGTTCGAACCCGAGTCGGGCGGCGCCGACCGGCGGCAGATCATGCGGGACCTGGAGGCGATGCCGCGCAACGCCAGCGCGACGATCGCGGGCCGGCAGGTCCGCAGGCGGCTGCGCCAGCCGATGCAGCCTCGCCGCCAGCGGTCGGCCGCCGTCGCGTCCTACGACGTGTGGGAGATCGACGGCGTCGACGTCCCGCCGGACCTGGCACGCAGCCGGCGATTCGTCGCCGACTATCTGGCCGGCGACCCCGACGCGGTCGCCCAGTTGGACCGGCCGAGCCGGGAGGAGCGGGACCGGGCCGACACGCAGCGGCTGATCGACTCGCGGATCGCGAACGCGCGGCCGCGGCCGGAACGCCCGGCGCCCGAGCGGGTGCCCGACGACGCCGGGACGCCGCAGGAGAGGGCGGGCCGGTTCGGCATCGACCTGCGGATGATGCGGCGGGACGAGACGCGCACCGTGGCGGGCCGCACCGTGGTGCGCAGGTGGGAGCAGGCCGAAAGCGGCGGCCGCGACTGGTGGGAGGTCGACGGGGACGACTCCCCCGAGGCGCGCGGACGCTCGCACCAGGACGTCGCCGACATGCTCGCCGGATACGAGCGCGAGGCGCGGCCGCCGGGCCCGGTGCCCGCGGCGGACCTGCGCGGCGGCGACCAGGTGATGGTTCCCGATGGGAACGGCGGCCTCACCGACGGGACCGTCGAGGAGGTCGACACCTCCGGGCCGATGGTCACCGCGGTGGTCCGCGGCGACGACGACCAGCGGACACCGGTCGGGTTCGACGCCGACGCCGATGTCGTGCGGCTTCCGGATCCGCCCCGGGTGGAGCCGTGGCAGGCGCGGGAGGCGACCGCCCGGAAGCTGCGCGCGGGCGACCGGGTGCTGCTGCCCGGGGACTCCGAACCGGTCACGGTCGCCAGCAACCCCCAGCCTGGTGGAGGCGATGCGATCGAGCTGGATGTGCAGCGGCCCGACGGGAGCGTCGAGACGGTCGTGATGGACCGGGGCGAGCTGTTGACGCGGCTCGTCGACGTCGACGAGACAGGCGGAGTCCTGCCGGTCGACGCCGCCGACCCCGACGCGGCGCCGCCCGCACCCGAGCCTTCGCCGGCCCCTGACGCGGCACCGCCGCGGCGGCGGGCACGGCGTGCTGCGCGGCCTCGCAACACCGACTACCCGACCGGTACCCGCACCGGCCGTCCGGCCCTGTACACCTACCAGCGGCGCGCCCTGGTGGAACTCGGCCTGGAGGGTTCGGCCGACCCGGTGGTGGCGCGTGCTGCGCGGCGGCTTCGGGATCGCCAGGCCCTGTCTGGGCAGGACGCGGCCGCGCTCGCCGAAGCGGTGCGGACCGCCTCGACCGGGGAGGGGATCAAGCCGGTCCGTCAGCGGGCGCTGGCGCGGATGGCCGATCGGATCGGTGCGCTCGGCGCGGAACTCCAAGGCCTGCCGGAGCCGCCCGCGGCGCCGGGCCGGGACCGGGCCGAGAAGACCCGCCCGGCGAACCTGGGGCCGGGCGACACCATCGCAGTGCCGGACGGATCGGGCGGCGCGGCCGTTCTTCGCGTGCACGGGGTCAGGTCGGTGATGGGCGGGCGTCTGGTGGAGGTCGAGGTCGAACGGGAGGACGGACGCCGCGAGACGCGGCTGATGACCCGCGACACCGACACCTACCTGCTGCCCGACCCACCCGCCGACGAGCCCGTGCCCGAGCCGGAACCGGACTGGGAGCCGGTGCCAGCCGGTGAGCTGCGGCCGATGGACGAGGCCGCCGTGCCGACCCTGGACGGGGAGACGGTGCGCGGCACCGTCACCGGGGTGCGGCCCCTGCTGGTCGATGGCGAGCCCGTTGACGACCAGTACGTGGTGACCGTGCGGCAGGACGACGGGACGGCCACGCCGGTGCTCGTCGACGCCTCCGGCCCGCAGGCCGACCGGATGGTGGCGGGCAGTCCGTCCGCCCGTGCCCGGGTGCGGGCTCAGCGCATCGAGGACTTCGACGTCGACCAGTACCGCGGCTACCTCGACCAGTCGCTGGCGGAGATGGAGGAGGACTACGGCATCCGAATCCTGGAGATGATCGCGGCGGGCATGACGCTGGATGAGGTGCTGGCAGACAGCGAACGCATCGTCCTCGACGAGGACCTGGGCGGCTACCAGGCGAAGTTCGTCGACAGCGTCACCCACTCCATCGCCGGTCTGGCGCCCGACCAGGGCGACGTCGCCGCGCTTTCGGAGCCGCTGCGCGAGATGGCGGCGAACCTCGCGGCCCGGGTCCTGACCGACCTCCACACCGCCATGCTGGAGAACGAGCCTCTTGAAGGCGAGACGCGAGAGGACGCGGCGTACCGGCTGGTGGGGGCGGCGCTGGACAACCCGGCGCGCCGGAACCTGACCGGGCCCGCCCGGTTCCTCGCCCAGGCACGCGCTGGCACCTACACGATCGACGACCCGGCACCGGGACAGGTGGGACAGGTCGAGGAGCCGTCAACGTGGGTGCTGCCGGACCGGATAGGCGAGTACCGGGCGTTGCTGCCGGACGACGGCGCGAACTTCGGCCGCCGCCAAGTCATCCGGTCCAGCTTCGAGACGCCGACCATGGAGGAACTGGACTCCGGGGCCGCACCGCGCTGGACCACCCGGACGGTGTGGATCGACGACGTCGCCGAGGACGGCGGGCCAGGTGCGCGCACCATGGCCAATCACGAAGTCGTCATGGCCGCCGGTCGTGACCTTCAGCGCGTGCTGGAAGACCGGCTGGACACCGTTGACAGGGCCGAGCAGCGGCTGGCCATGCTGGAGGCCTTCCGGCGGGTGGCGCCGCTGCGTCAGCGGGCGCTCGAATACCGGGCCGCGAACGGCGGAGCCGACGACCCGGAGATCAAGGAGGAGCTGGAGCAGCGGATGGTCGAGTTCCTGGAAGCCAGCGTTGCCTTCACAGCCGCGCGGCGGGAACTGACCATGGAGCTGCTGCGCGAGGTCCGCCCCGACGGGTTCGGCGGTGTCCCGCTCGACTTCGACCCGGTGTCGGACCCCGAGGTGGTCGCGGGGCTGGAGGCCGCGACGAACTGGTACCCGGACATGTGGCTGGAGTGGGCGGCCGCCGCTGGCCCTTACATCGCGATCCAAAGCGATGCGCCCGACAGCTATTTCCAGCGGGCATTCAACCTGTTCTCGCTTGGGCAGGCCCACAGCAGGGTGCCGGGCACCTACCCGCAGTCCGCGCCGTTCGAGCACATCTCGGTCCACGAACTCGGCCACGCCATGGAATACGCCGTGCCCGGTCTGGTCTCGGCGGAATCGGCGATGCTGTGGTCGAGGACATCCACCGGCGCGATCGGCTCGCGGGTCCTGGAGGACCCCGTCGACTACGAGGGCGCCGGAACCGTCCGGGCGGACGAGTTCCCGTTCCCGTACACCGGCCGTGACTACGGGGGCGTCGCCTACGAGGCGTTCACCACGGCGTGGGAAGGCATCGTTTCTGGCCGCCCCTACACCGATGAGCGGCTGGAGGCGTGGGTGCTGGGGACGCTAGCGCTGCTGGGCCGCGACGGCGACCGGTCGTCGGCGCGCGAGGTCGCGACCGACAACATCCCGGACCAGGACGGGGAGCCGCTCGCCGGTGTGGAGCTGTCGAGCCTGTCGAACGACGAGCTGTTCGCCGCGATTCAGAACTACCCGGAGTACGACGGGCTGATCGACCGTCTGCTGAACGAGATGGAGCAGCGCGAGAACGACGGGGCGTTGGCCGGCTGGAACCCCGACGGCGGCCAGGGCGCCGAACCGGACGGCGGCCCGGAGCGCGAGCAGTGGTCGTTCGACGAGGTCGAGCTGACCGACCAGGACCGAGCGATCGACGGCCTCGTCGCCCAGGGTTGGCAGTGGCGCGACGCCTACGCCGAGGTGAACGACATCAGCCCGGAGCAGATGGAGCGGGAGGAGCGCCGGGCCGCGGTCCGCTCGCAGCAGATGACGGGCGAGTCCGCCGACGCCGCGGTGCGCCGCCTGTACGCCGAGTTCGTGGACGAGCAGTACGTCGACGCCGAGGCGGTGACGCGCGGGAACCTGCTGTCGCCGGAGGGCCGGGCGGCCGGGATCGACCCGCGTAGCCTGTTCTCCGGTCCGGCCTCGCGTGCCCGCCTGTACGCGTCGGAGGAGCTGAAGCGGTACTGGCAGGACGTCCATCCGAGGATGACGGCAACGGAGTGGAGGGCAATGATGCTGGGCCGGGAGGCTGACATCCGGGCCGCCGAGAACATCGGCGCCGGTGGCAACGGTAGGGAGTTCGGACTGTGAGCGTGCATCCGGAATCAGGGCAGCGACTGGCGAAGGCGCTGGGCGTCCTCGCGGCCCGCCAGAGCGTGCCCGTCGAGAAGTGCCCTTACCGTAGGAGCGAGCAGAAGACGATGCGGATGCTGTGGCTGCGCGGCTACCGCTCGATCACGCCGCTGCCTGAGGGTGCGGTTGACCACGACGACGTCCCGGAAGGCGGCGAGTGAAGGTGTTCCAGGTGTTCGGGTACTCGCCCGGTGACGAAGACGACAGCCAGATCGCCTACCGGGTGCAGGTCGACGACGACGGCACCGTGACCGGAAGCGACCGCGTCCGTCTCCTCCTCGAACTCGCTGAAGGCAGCGACGTGCAGGTCCGCACCGGTCTCCACAAGGTGAGGGCAGGAGACCCGGCGTCGATCCTCGCCGGGCTGGTCGCACTCACCGACGTCCGCCAGGTGAGCGGGGACGCGCCGCGGCTCGGCGGGCCGGGGGTCATCGGCGCCGTCGAGTAAGACCGCTCCTCTCCCAGTTTGAGGCCTCCGCACTCATGTGCGGAGGCCTCTCGCGTTCCTGCCCGAGGCGCAGGCAGGGACGTTAGGCGGCCGCCTTTCCTACGTTTCGAGGCGGGCGGTCCGGGTGGCCCGGACCTCACGGGGACTTAGGGGGCTGGGGCCGAGATGGTCGCTGTTCTGGAGCGCAAGAGCATGACGTCGCCCGCTATGCCGGCGGCCGGGCAGCCGGAAGAGGGCGTCGTCGAGGCGATCGTGTCGGTGACGGGAGTCGTCGACCTCGACAACGACATCATCGAGCCGGGCGCGTTCACCAAGACGCTGAAGAAGATGCGGCCGAAGGTCGTCTCCCACCACAACCTGAAGGAGCCGGTCGGCAAGGTCCTGGAGATCGAGGAGCTGATGCCGGGCGACCCGCGGTTGCCGACGCACACCAAGGACGGTCTGCCGTGGCCGGCCGAGGCCGGGGCGCTGCGCGTCCTCATCCAGTTCAACCTCGCCACTGCGGAGGGCCGCCGGGCCTACCAGGACGTCAAGTTCTACTCGGCGACGGCGGAGGCCGAGTACTCGATCGGGTATGCGGTGCCGCCCGGCAAGGCCCGCAAGGACCGGTCGGGAGTCCAGCGGATTTCCGAGGTCATGCTGGTGGAGGTGTCTCCGGTGTTGTTCGGCGCGAACAGCCTGTCGGGGACTCTGTCGGTGAAGGCGGCGGCGCCGGACTACTCCGGGTCGGTGATGCTGGCGCTGTATCCGCCGTCGGAGGTGGCGCAGCGGCTCGCCGTCCCGGACGGCCTCGATCCCGAAGACCTGCACGTGACGGTCGCCTATCTGGGGAAGGCGTCGGAGATCGACGCCGACCTCGTCGAGCAACTCGCCGAGGAGCTCGCGGCCGCCGGGCCGATCCGCGCCCAGATCTCCGGGATCGCCCGCTTCAACTCCGAGACGGGCGAGGAGGACGTGGCGGTCGCGCTCGTCGACTCCCCCGACCTGGAGGAGTTGCGGCGCCGCGTCGTCGACGCCCTGGACGCCGCCGGAGTGCAGTGGCCGCGCAACCACGGGTACACGCCGCACATGACCCTCACCTATCTCGGTGAGGCCGAGGAGTTCGACCCGGCGCTGACCGTGCACCGGCCGCCTGAGCCGGTCGAGTTCGACTTCGTCGCCGCGGTGCACGGCGACGACCGGGTCGATGTGCCGTTCACCGGCGACCTGCCCGACGGCCCGGGCGAGCCCGTCGAGACGGGAGAGGGGGATGCGGCCACCTCGGGGAGCAAGGCCTTCCCTCTCGCCTCCTCCCCGTCCGGTGGCGGCGAGGGCGCGCCGATGGGCTCGTGGGAGGAGCGCCGCGACGTGCTGCGCGGTGCTCTGGAGGAGTTCTTCCTGGACCCCTCCCCGGGGGGCGATGATGACGGCGGCGGCGCCTCGGTGTGGACGTACTTGGAGATCAACGGGACGTGGGATGACCACGTCCTGGTGACGCGCTTCCAGGCCGGTATGCGCGCCCCGGAGTCCTACGAGGTGTATTACGCCGTCGGCTCGAACGGGCAGGTCGAGATCGGCGAGGTCGTGCGGGTGCGGATCACCGTCGCCACCGTGCCGGTCGACGGCCAGGACGCGCTCGGGGAGGCGTCGCCGCTCCCGGGGATGCTCGACGCGGCCGCGGCCGTCGTCAAGAGCCACCTCTCCGCGGGTCGCGAGGTCAAGGCGGGCCGGGTGCTGTCGGGCCTGAACCAGCGGCGTCTGCGCGAGGCGTTCCAGCATCTCGTCGACGTCCTCCAGGCCGCCGGGGTCACCCTGCCTCTCGGCGACGGCAAGGAGGAGAAGGACGACGATGAGGAGCGGGAGGAGATCCCGCTGGACGGTGCCGGCGTCGAGATCGACGCGGCCCTCGCCGGCGAACTCGACTCGACGGCGCCGTCGGCCCGCCGCCCTCAGGAGAAGGCATTGACCGTCCTGAAGGACGTTCCCGACCCGCGCTCCTACGCCGACTCGCTGGCCGGCTTCCTTGCCGGGCTGTGACGGTGGCGGCTGCGGACCGTCTGTCGGTGATCGCGGTGCCGTTCTCGCTGGCGTGTGCGTTCGTCGACGCTCACCACCGGCATCATGCGGCACCGCAAGGCCACCGGTTCTCTCTCGGCGCCGCTACTGGCCGGGGCGTCTTGGTGGGGGTGGCGATCGTCGGGCGGCCGGTGGCGCGGAAGTTCGACGACGGGGCGACGGTCGAGGTGACGCGGGTGGCGACGGACGGGACGCCGAACGCGTGCTCGCTGCTGTACGGGGCCGCGTGGCGAACGGCGAAGGCGGCGGGGTACCGGCGTGCGATCACCTACACGCAGGACGGGGAGAGCGGGGCGAGCCTTCGCGGCGCGGGTTGGCTGCCAGCGGGAAGTCGGCGGGCACGGCCTGGGTGGGATCGGCCGAGCCGCCCGCGTACGGACCGCGGCACCGACCATGTCGCCCGCTTCCTGTGGGAGGTCACGAACGACCGTGTGGCCGTGGTTCTGCCGTGCGACCTGACCTGGCATGCGGCTCCCCGAGATGGTGCGGAGCAACTCGCCATCGACCTCCCGAAGCCGACAGGACACTAACGCTTCCGGTTTTCTACGTTTCGCCGTGATCGTGTCGTCCCGGTGCTGACCGGGCGAGCGGACGTGTCCGATCAGCCCGCGCCTCGCGCTGGCAGGCCGCGCGCAAACCCGTCGGGGGACGGGGCGGCCGCCGGGAGCGAAGGCGCACCAGCATCACCGGGGGAAACATGCCGAGGACCGCCGAGCTGCACCAGGAACGCATCAGCGAACTGACCGCGGCTCTGAAGACCAAGTC
Source organism: Actinocorallia aurea (assembly GCF_054783995.1). Lineage (NCBI taxonomy): Bacteria > Bacillati > Actinomycetota > Actinomycetes > Streptosporangiales > Thermomonosporaceae > Actinocorallia > Actinocorallia aurea. The sequence continues at coordinate 25,281 of NZ_BAAGPQ010000030.1, read as the reverse complement.
CGCCGAGATCGCGCAGTTCTCCAACGCGCTGCGGGACGAGACCGGCAACGGCCAGTACGTCATGTCGCGGGAGTCCTACACCTCCTACAAGACGGCCATCGGCGAGGCCGAGGAGATCAAGGCCGCGATCGTCACCGAGCAGAAGGCCGCCGGCCTGTTCGACTTCCTGGAGAAGCCCGAGGGGGTGCCGTACGCGTCGGTCGACGCCGCGATGGCGGCGGGCATGCAGGTGAAGAACCAGAGCCTGGCGGACCTGTGGCTGAAGTCGCCGGCCTGGGCCGACATGGTCGAGTCGCGCTACAACCGGCTCGGCCAGGTCACCGACATCGACGCCTCGATCTTCGGTCTCCAGACCAAGGCGCAGGGCGACGTCTACTCGGCCATGGCGGGGACGATCACCCGCAACGCTTTGGGCACCGTTGAGGATGTCGGCCTGCTGCCGCGCATGATCCGGTCGGCGCGGGTGCGGGACCTGTTCCCGAAGGAGACCACGACCGCGCACACCCTGTGGGGCATCCGGCAGACCGGCTTCATCAACCGGGCCGCGATGATGGCCGAGCGGGTCGCGGCCGACGGGGTGTCGCCGGCGACCGGCGGCCCGACCGACACGTGGCCCAGCCCGCCCCGCTCCGACATCACGATCGCGCCCTTCAGCGTGAACGTGAAGTCGATCCGGCACGTGATGTACGTCCACCGCGACACCCTCGCCGACGAGGGCCGCATCCGTGCCCTCATCGACCGGGACCTGGTCGACGGCATCAAGCGCAAGGAGGACGAGCAGCTCCTGTACGGCGACGGCGAGGGCGAGAACATCCTCGGCCTCACCAACACGCAGGGCATTCAGGAGTACGGCGGCATCGCCGAGCCGCGCACCGCGCAGCTCCGCCGGGCCGCGACACGCGTCCTGCTCGCCGAATTCGAGAGCACCGGTGTGATCATGCACCCCCTGGACTGGGAGGAGCTCGAACTCGAAACGGACGAAAACGGCGTGTACGTGCTCGCCGTGTCGATCGCGATGGGTGGCGAGAAGAAGGTGTGGCGGCAGCCCGTCGTCGACACCCCCGCCTGCCAGCAGGGCACCTACGTGATGGGCGCCTGGGGGCAGGCCGCGAAGGTGTTCGACCGCGAATCGGTGTCCCTCCAGGTGTCGACGGAGAACCGGGACCTCTGGGAGAAGAAGGTGGTGTCGATCATGGCGGACGAGCGGGTCGCGCTGCTCGTCGAGCGGCCCGAGGCCATGGTCAACGGCACCTTCCACGCCCCCTGATCCGCACAAGCGGGCGAGGCCCCACCCCGGGCGTTGGGGTGGGGCCTCGCTCCGTTCTACGGCCTGGCGGCCCCCCGTACGCGTACGCGACCGGGGGTGGTCGGTGGCCTGGCGGCCGTCTCCACCCCCCGTGCGCGTACGCGACTGGGGGTCAGGCCCAGTCGGACCACCAGGTGCGCACCTTGTCGGCGGACTCGAAGTAGTGGCGGCCGATCACCTCTTCGAGGGTGACCTGGCGCGGGCCCTCGTCGGGGCCGGTGTCCGGCCGCTGGAGAAGGGCCTGGACGACGTGACCGAACAGCTTCAGGAAGTCTCTGTCCCGCTCGGAGAGTTCCGTGAGTTCGTTGTCGAGGATGGCCGTGGCCTCCTCGAAGGCGTCGGCGACGTCGGCGCTGCTGTGAGCGGGCGTGCTCATGGGTGTTTCCTCCTGTCGTGCCCGGGCGTCTCAAACCCGAACGACAAAACCCTATCAGGTTTGGGCACCTTGTGGGGGTGTGGGCCGACACAACCCTGCGAAAGCGCCTAGCGTCTGCATCACGGTCCGGCGAACGCCAGACCGCGCACAGCATCGGAGGAACCCGTGGCCGAGCCGACCACCCGAAAGCCCCGCGTCCGCCGGACGGAAGCCGCGGCGCCCGAGGTGGCCGTCGACCTGGCCGAGGTCACCCTCACCGGCTCGCCCGAGCCGGCCACCAAGCCCGTTCAGCCCGCCGAGTCGGCCGAGCCCGTCCAGGACGACGCCGACAGTGAGGCGGAGGCCTTCACGCCGCCGCCCGCCGCGACGGCACCGCTGGAGCCCGCGCCGCCCGCGACGCCGGCCACGCCCTCCCTCGTTGTGCTGCCGCTGGCGGTCATCGACCCGCGCCTGGTCGGCGCGGAGTTGGTGAACGTCGACGGGGAGCTGTTCACCGACCCGGACGACCTGTTCGACGAGATCGGGCCGCACGCCACCGTCGTGACCGTCCGGCACCGCATGCGAGTCCGGACCGTCCCGGAGAACGCCAAGACGCCCGTGGCGCAGCTTTTCGCGACGGCGCGCTCGACCGTGCCGCGGTCCGTCGCCGAGCAGGTCAAGGCCCTCGTCGCCGCCCAGGGGGCCGCGACGCACTAGAGACGTGCGGCCCGCGCAGGGACGCGGCGCCCGCCCTTGAAGTCGGGGGGCTGGGGCCGGGCTCCGCACACGACCCGGCGGGCCGCGCACGACCTCGACGCGGAAGGGACTTCGGTCCTTCCACCTTCCGCGTCGAGCCCGGGGGGCGGGGTGGTGGGGCCGGACGGTTACGGGGGTGACGTCCGAACCACCCCGCCCCCCTTTTCATCGCAACGCGAGGAGGAACAGGTGCCGCCCACGCTGATAGCGACCGTCGAGGAGATCGCCATCCTGGCCGGCCTTCCGCTGCCGTTGGACGCCGCCGACGAAGCCGCGGTGACGATGGCGATCCGCGACGCCCAGGCCGATCTCGTCGCCTACCTGGGCCGCCCCGTCACCCCTCAGGACCGCGTCGACCACAACGTGTCCCAGAACTGGGACGGCACGTGGACGCTCACGCACTCGCCGGTCCTTGAAGTGACCGCGGTCGAGGCGGAGTACCTTCCCTCAGGCGCAGGAAGCGGGCTGTACACAGTAAGGTACCGGGCGGGTTTGGACGCCTCCGATCTGGAGGATGAGGACGTGGAGCCGCTGCGGCGGTTCGTGCGCGAGCACGCGCGGCTCGGCGACGTCGTGCAGCGTCTCGTGCGCAAGCTCTCCCCGGGCTCCGGCCGGAAGGTCACCTCCGCGTCGACCGAGGGGCAGTCAGTGTCGTACGCCGACACCGTGTCGGCGGGTTCTGCCGGCTCCGGCGCGGCCGGGGCGCCGCCGACGCTGGCTTCGTGCGACCGGTGGCGGATGGTGCCGGGGACCGTCTACCAGAGGCCGGGCGTGAACCAGCCGTGGCCGTACGGGCCGCCGCCGGCGGGCAGTCCGGCCTGGCGGCTGTAGGGCGGGGGCGAAGCGGTGGGGGTTCTGCTGGCCGATCGGGAGCTCGGCGTGCGCAAGGTGGGGCCCGGGCAGGTCGGGCCGCACGGCGACGTCATCGCGGGTGATCCGGGGCCGATGCTCGGGCCGTGGCCGGGCGGCGGGAACGAGCTGCCGGACGTCGACGGGCAGGTCGATGCGGAGCGGTCGCGGTCGTGGGCGCTGGCGCTCGATCCGGCCTGTTGGCCGCTGCGCCGCGGTGACCTCGTCGTCGAGCCGTCGACGGGCGTGGAGTGGCTGGTGATGTCGGCCGACCTCATCACGTGCGCACCGGCGCCGGAACTCGACTGGGTAAAGGTTCAGGCGCACGTGCTCCTCGACGGCGGGACCAGGCCGTGACGCTCCCCTAGACCCCGATGCCCAAAGGCGATAGGTTTATGTTGTTCGGGTTTGAGACACCCGGGCTCGACAGGGAGGAAACACACCCATGGACACCACGAGCACGGCGGCCGCCGCGGAGACCTCGGACGACGCCGACGCGGTCAAGCTGGTCGCGTTCCTCGACATGGACGGCGAGTTCCGCGTGCACCGCGAGGGCTGTGCGGATCTGCGGAGGATGGACGTGCGCCAGGCGGACTTCGACATCCCGGTCAAGGGCTCGGCGTTCGCGATCGCCGAGGACCTGATGAGCGACATCATCGACGAGGGCGGCATCAGCCGCGACGAGGCGATCGCCTTCGTGCGGTTCTTCCCGTGCTGCGGGAGCCTCCCCCAGGACTGACCCCCGCCTGTGGGGCCCCGGCCGCGCCTGGCCGGGGCCCTTCTGCGTGGGACGCAATCGGGCCTCGCTGCGTACCGTCCGCGCCCATGACGACTCACGACACGATTCCTGACTTCTCCCCTCCCATCGGCACGTTCGGCCTCGCGAGGATCGGCGGCTTCGTCGGCTTCCTGGTCTCGCTCGGGCAGCTCCTGATCGGTGACGCCTCCCGCTACACGCACGCCTTCGTCGTCGTGGGGGACGGCAAGGTGATCGAGGCGATGCCGTCGGGCGCGCGGCTCGCGCCGCTGTCCCGGTTCGACGGCCAGCCGGTCGCCTACTCGTGGGCGGTGCCGCTCGACGACGGGCAGCGCAAGGCGATCACGCGGGCCGCGATCGACCTGGTGGGCACCCCGTACGGGTTCGGCGACTACGTGGCGCTCGCGCTGGCGCGGTGCGGGGTGTCGTGGGGGTGGCTCGATCGCTTCCTGGCCAGCAACCGCACGCTGATCTGCTCGCAGCTCGTGGCGCTCACCTACGCACAGGCCGGCGTCGACCTGTTCGCCGACGGCCGGCCGATGCACACGGTGACTCCCGGAGATCTGGCGAACGTGCTGATCGAGCGGGAGTGGAACCGGGTCTGACCGTTGCGCCGGGTGCCGTGTTCTCGCAGGTCGGAGTACCCGGCATCCCACCCACAGGATGCCCATTCATGATATGATTCTGTCGTTCGGGTTTGAGACACCCGGACGGACGGGAGACATCATCATGGTTTTCGCCATCAAGTCCAGGTGCGGCGCGTGCGCGCGGCCGGTGCGCGTCGAGATCACCGAAGCAGACTTGCGGTCGTGGCTGCGGAGCGGGCTGTCGGACGCCTCGCTGTTCCAGCGGCTGCCCGAGGTGGAGGGTTCGGTGACCGCCTACGGCTGGTGCGGGCCCGCCGCCTGCGTGGGCGTTGGGGTGCCGACGACCGTCAGGCTCCGCTCCTGGGTTCGTGCCCGGCTCGGCCTGCGGGTCGGCGCGCACCGCTGAAACCGGTGGCGGGCCGACCACCCGGGCGGCCCGCCCCTTCTCTCCCGTTCTCCTGCCCCCTATCCGGAAGGTTCCCCACCATGGCCCTGATCGCGCTCGACCCGCCCGGCTGCGGCTGCACCGAGTGCCTGACCGGCGAGTACAAGCGGATCGACCACGCCGACGCCTCCGAGGTCCTCGCGATGCTGCGCGGCCGCCTCGGCGACAACACCGGCCTGACGTTCCGGGTCAGCCTCACCCTGGAGTTCTCGGCCCGCACCGGCGCGCCCGGCGCGCTGCTCGACGACCTCGGCGAGTCCACGATCGTGTGCGACCGCGAAGACCTGTCGTGGAAGGTCCCCAACCTCCTGCTCGGTCCCCTGCTCGTCCAGCCGCCGTCCGGCTTCTAACCCCTGAAACAGGGCCACTGTGGGGAGGTTTTGATATCAGAACTTTCCCCGGCGGCCGTAAAAGACCAGCTAGAAGGGCCTTTTTTCCAATGCCGAACCGAGTCATCACCAACACCGACCGGGCCGCCTGGGCGGCGCTCGCCGTCGACGCCTTCAAGGCGGCCGGGACGGGCGCGTCCCTGATCGGCCACTACATGACCGTGCACGAGGCGGACGCCGACACCGTGCTGCCCGACCTGCTCTGCGACCTCAACCACCTCGCCTACCGCAGCGGCTCGTCGTGGGAAGCCCTCCTGGAAGAGGCCGACCGGATCTCCGCCGGGGGCGACGTCATGCACACCGACATCATCGCCTGCGCGCTTTCCTCGCTGCGCGAATGGGCCGACAGCCCCGACAACACCGAGGGCCCGGCCTGGGATGACGCTCTCGTTGACGGCGCCGTCCACTTCGCCGTCGAGATCGACAACCCCGAGGGCGAGTAGCACAGGTGAGGCCCCCGCGCCGATGTGGTGCGGGGGCCTCGCGTTCCCGATTAGGCGCCGTGATCGGTCGCCGCTTGGTCGATCTTCTCGGCCAGGTCGAAGTCCAAGGCGGTCAGGGCGTTGCCAGCGTCGTGGGTGGTGAGGGTGAACGTGACGTCGCGCCAGCGGATGTCGATGTCGGGGTGATGGCCGGCCTCTTCGGCGGCGTGCGCGACCGCGGTGACGATCTCGACACCCTTGAGGAACGATGGGGCGGTGACGGTGCGGGTGATCGTGTCGCCGTTGCGGGTCCAGTGCGGGACCCCGTCGAGACGAGCGGAGATTTCGTCTTCGGTGAGCCGTGCCATGGTGGTCCTCCTCATCGTGACGCGTGGAAGGCGAGTACATCACGCATGCGGGTGAATTCGGCGGTTGTACGTGCGCTGGCAGGGATGTGGGAGGCGGCGTCGCTGGCGCGCCTGAGGACCATCGTGGTGCGGCACCTGAGCGGCAGTTCGAGGACCGCACCGCTGATGACGGTCGCCGCTTCGCCGTGGTCACCGTTCACGGCGTGGCCGCGTGCCTGGGAGAACCAGGCAAGCGCGTAGTCGAGGCATCCGTCGGGCTGGAGGCATCCGTCGGCGGAGTGGCCGGCGAACCGGCTGAGCACCGCCGAGTTGTAGGTCTCCGCCTTCTCGACCTCGCCCAGGGTGGTGTAGACCTCTCCGAGGTAGGAGGCGACTTGCAGCCGGGTGATCCCAAGGATGCCGTCGGTGGTCTCTTCCAGCGGGAGGCGCTGGTGCAGGGCTTCGGCGTTGGCGAGATCCGCGAGGACTTGCGGGCGGGAGCCTGGGTGGGAGGCCATTGCCCGGGCTCGCACGGTGAGGGCGCGCACGCTCGCGGCTGATGGGGCCGGGCCGGCGAATGCAAGCGCCTGGTTGGCGTGTTTGACGGCGTCCGCGACGTTTCCGTAGTAGAGCGGGGTGAGCGCGCGGCGTGCAGCGATCCAGGCTCGTAGGTCGCGTCTTTCGGTCTGTTCGGCTGCGAGCTGGCCGGACAGAAACCATCTGTCGGCACCGCGCTGGTTTCCGAGGTGCAGCATCAGAATCCCGAGCGTGCCCGAGAGCCGGGAAATGACTGCGAGGAGGCGCGTGCTGACCGACGGGGTGCGGGTCCGATTGAGCAGGTCGAACGCGGCCTGGATGTCTTGTGCGACGTCAGCGACCACCTCTCCGCTCGTCCCGGTGATGAGGGCGGCGTCGTAATTGCGGACGCGTTCCTCCAGGTAGCCGATCGCAGTCTCAGACAATTCGGATGCGAGTGCCTTTTCGAGTCGGTCTCGCACTTCGTCGAGTTCGCGGGCGGTGGCCGGGTCGATTCGGTCGAATCCATCGGGGAAGTTCCCGTAGGCCCCGCTGGGTGCATCGGTGATCCGGGTGGTGCCGACGGTGGAGTAGTCGCCGCCGTAGCCGATGAGGTCGGGCCGGGTCTCGTAGTAGCGGCACAGCAGGTCGACGGTCTCGCGCCCGGGCTCCTTGCGTGCGAGCTCCCAATCCGACAACTGCTGTTTGGTCACCGTGGCCCCTCGGAGCCTGGTCAGGTCGTCGGCGGCTCGTTGGAGTGTCACGCCTTTGGCAAGGCGGCGCGCGCGCAGACGGCCTACGCCGGTTCGATCGACGATGGTGTCGACGAGCGTTTCGGGGCTCCAGCCTCGTTCGGTGGCTTCTTTCCGGAGCTGCCTTGCAATCTGGTCCTGGTTCATCGGGGTGACTCTCCCTCGTGGGCCTTGTCTCCACGGTAACCGCCATTTTCGGCTGTTGAGCAGGGGGAAACCGATTTCGGTACTACGCCGGTGTGACCGAGGGGTGCACCGTCACGCCCTTGGGTGACAGAACGGGCCTTGTCCTACCGCTTTGGCATTGCGGGACGTGAGAATCCCGGGCACTGTGCGGTCACCGCTCGTATCTGTCAGTCGCACAGCGAGGTAGCGATGACCCCTAGCCCTGATGAACTGAGTTCCGGCCAGCCTTCCAATATGCCCCGTGAGAGCCTCGATCTCGCCCAAGTGCGTGCGAAGTACGGGGAAACCTGGAACGTCAGCGAATCCTCCCCGGACGCGAGGGACCGGACGCACTTCTACGGGTCCCGGCGCTCGACTCTGCCACCCGGGGTGGGCATGTACCGCGTCTTCCCCACGGTCCACGGCGAGTCCCCCGAGCAGTTGGCCGCCGTCCTGTCCGAGCAGGAGGCGCACGAGGAGCACGCGCGGATGCTGGGGTACCTGTGATGGCCCAGCGCGGAGCGATGCTTCGGCCGAAAGTCGCCGAAGCGATGCAGGCAGACGCCGTTGCGCGGCGGACGGCCCGGGCGCTCGACGCGGCCTTCCCCTGGTGGGAAGTCATCTACAGCGGGCACTGGCAGACCTACACGGCTTTCCCCCGCCATTCTGCGCCCGTTGGCGTCAACGGTCCGCAGGTCGAGCACCGCAAGGACCCGCGCGAACTCGCCTCCCGCATGCGGGAGGTCGACGCGGCGCTCCTCCCCCACGGCTCCTCGGCCGTCACCGTACCGGCGCGGCCCGGTGACGGCCGAGGACCTTTCCTCGCGCGGCAGGGCCAGCCCTCCGCGCTTTCGTGACCGGGCGCGGCGACCGCCTGGACCACGACGGCGATCGCCGCGCCCACCACCCCCCAACGATCAGGGAGCACGGCTTTGAGTGGGAACCCAACGCTTGAAGGTTTGCAAGGGCCGCTTGACGCGGCGATCGAGACTGCTGCGGGCATGCTGTGGCCCGGCACGACGTTGGAGTTCGGCCGACAGGTCCCGAGCGTGACCAGCTACGTCAGGAAGGTGCGGGCGGGGCAGAAACCGATGTACGCCAAGGTGTCGGTGCTGGGTGCGTCGCTGGTGTCGGTGGCGCGGGGCCGCTGCGGCGATCTGTCTCACGTCCTCAAGTTGCTGCCCGGCTATTTGGAAGCCGCCGACGGCGTGGTGGCGAGGGAGTCGTCGCAGTTGCTGATGCTGCGGAGCATGAACGTCCCGGTGTGCACGGTCGCCGGTTTCCGTCGCGGAGTCCTGTTCACCCACGCGGTGGCCGGCCCCACCCTGCCCACGCTGTTCGCGGAGGCGCCCAACCGGTCGGGGGAGCTGTTGGCCAAGCTGGCGCAAGAGCTGCCAAGGATTGAGAAACCGTCGTACCGGTCGCCGGTGATGAGGTCTGCGATCCCGGAGCGGGACATTCCCACGATCTTCGAGCGGAAGTTCGAGCGAGGCCACGGCCGGGAGTACCTCGACGCGACCGGGTTCGGGCCAGGCCTGACGCCGGTGGTGGAGCGTCTCAGCGCGCTCCGCGGAGTCCTGGACGATGTGCCGCGCAAGCTTCAGTACGGGGACCTCAAGCCCGAGCATGTGCTGTTCCCGAAGGGGCCCAGCAAGCGCCTGGTGCTCGTCGACCCCGGGCTGACGGAGGCGCACCCGTCGAGCGACCTCGCCCGGTTGGCTTCGCGGGTCGCCCTGCTGGTGATGGCCGGGCGCCTGCCCGCCGAAGCGCGGGCCGCCGTCACGGACGATCTCGTCGAGCACCTGCACGTCTTCGGCCCCGGCGAGGTTGACGGCGGACTGCGGGATCTGGTGCTGCTGTGGCTGATGGACGCGGTCAACATCCTCACGACCTACTGCACGGCCCCCGAAGGGCTGCCGATCGGGCAGCACGCGTTCGAGGTCCGCAAGGCTGCCGAGTCGGTGGCCGCATTCCTTGAGGAGGCCTCACAGGCGCTGGTGTCGAAGCGTCGGTCCGCGGACCTGTTCGGCGCGGTCGTCGCGGCTTTGGACCGGGGAACGCGGCTGTGAGCGGCCTGCACGTCGGGATCGTCGGTGCGGGCGCGGTGGGCCAGATGGTCGCGGCGCTGCTCGCCTCCGGCGGGTGGTGCGATCGCCTCAGCATCGCCTCGGGTTCGGCGGCCTCGGCCGACGCACTCGTGGCCGACCTGGAGGACATGCTCTTCCAGATGGGAGCCGGGCCTGAGGTCCAGGCGGTCGAGGTCGAGGCGATGCGGGAGGCCGACGCCGTCGTCCTGCGCCCGCGGGCACGATTCACCAACGACGCGAGCGTCGATGTGCGGATGGCGGGCACCCAGGCGAACGCTCCGGTGATCGCGGCCTTGGGCCGGGCGCTGGCCGGCTACTCCGGCGCCGTCATGGTGGTGACGAACCCCGTCGACGTGATGGCGGCGCTGTTCGCCCGTGTGTCCGGCGCTCCGAGCGTTTTCGGAATCGGGTCCTCGACGGACACAGCGCGTTACCGTGGGGCGCTCGCCCGACGGCTGCGCGTACCGGTCGGGGAGGTGAGCGGACGCGTTATCGGAGAGCACGGCGACTGCGCGGTGGTGTGCGTCCAGTCCACGCGGGTCCGCGGCAACCGCGTCGAGGTGCCGCTTGCGGATATCCGCGCGGAACTGCGTGAGCGTCCGGCACGCATCAGCAGGGGCATCGGCCGCACCCGCATCGGCCCGGCCGGTGCCGTCGTGCTGGCGCTGCGCGCTGCCCTCGGCCTCGCCGACGGGGTCGTCGAACTGTCCGTGCCGGCCGAAGGGGTCGGTGTGCCGGTGCGGTTCACGGGCGGGACCGCGTCCGTCCAGGCGGCCGATCTGTCGCCCGGGGAGGTGCGCGAGCTTGCCAGGGCGCGGACCAAGCAGCGGCGTGCCCTGGGCGAGTTGTCCACATACCTACAAGGAGGAATGGCATGACGAAGTCAGCACACATCGAGGCGGGCGGTCGCAGTGTCACGGTGTCTAGCGCGACGTCGGGCGTGGCCGATTGGTCGATCCGGTACTTCGGGGACTGGTGGTCAGCGACCAGTAGCGACCGGCCGGTCGAGCTGCTCGTGTCGGCCAATGTCAGCCCGTTTGACGCGCCGGGCCAGGTCGAGTTCGTGCACATGCTGGCGACCGACAGTGTGGAGTACGCGGGTGAGCCGATGGAGTACGTCCGCGACGAAGAGGGCGTCGTGCGCGCAGCGCAGGGCCTCACCAGCTACCGGTACACGCCCGGCAGGTCGCTGCAGATCGTCGGCGCGCAGGAGACCGAGGTAGCGGCTGCGGCGGCCCGGCTCGCGCGGGAGATGCTGCGCGGGCGGCTGCTGGGGGACGGGTGGCTGATCCTGCATGCCTCGGCGGCGGTCGGCCCGGACGGGCAGACGGTGCTGGCGCTCGGAGACAAGGGGGCCGGCAAGACCACCACGGCGTTCTCGCTCGCCCAGTGCCCGGGCTGGTCGCTGCTCGCCAACGACCGGGTGTTCGTGCGGCCCGACAACGACGGCGGGGTCGAGGTCCTGCCGTGGCCGTCTGCGGCGGCGATCGGGTTCGGGCTGCTGGAGGCAAGCAACTGGTACGAGTCCGTCGCCTCGCGGGTGCGGCGCGGGGAGCAGATGCACCCGACGCAGAAGCAGGCGGTGACCGACGCGCTGATCGCCGGGGACAGGACGCCGCTGCGCAAGCCGAACGGGCACGAGCTCAAGCCGCAGTTCTGGCCCGACCAGCTCCGCGACTGGCTCGGTCTTCCACTGGCCACCCGGGGGACTGCGACAAACGTGCTGTTCCCGACGGTCCGGCCGAACTCCCACCCGGGCACGCTCTCCGGCGTCCGCGACGTCGGCGCCTCGGACATGTTCACGGCGGAGCAGGACGACCGCTACCCCGACGTGTTCGGCATCTGCCCGGACAGCTTGGCGTCGTGCGACGAGGTGTTGAAGCGGCTCAACATGCTGGAGAAGGCGAGCGTGCTCCTCGGCCATGACGTGCGCGCTAACCGGGCGTTCCTGACGGACCTGATTGAGCGGCCCTGACCGGTGCGGCGGCCGCTTGACCGACCCCTGCGGCCGCCGCGCCTCCGTTCCCCTCATCGTGAAGAGGTTCCCCCCATGTCTGAGAGCGACCCGCGTGAGAGCGGGATCCGTGTCCCGTCCAGCGTGGTCATGTTGACCGCCGTCGCTGCGCTGGGTGGAGCCGCCCAGCGCGCGCGGCTCCTGCCGGGCACGGTGAAGGATCTCACCGCGAAGTACGAGGCGGCGTTGCGGCCCCTGCTGGAGCCGGTTACCGAACTGGACGCGGCGGCCGCGACGGTGTTCGTCCAGCAGGTCGCCGATCGGCTGCTGCAAAACTTCGGGGGCATCGGCTTCACCGCGACGATGCGCGGCGTGCTGCTGGAGTCGATGCGGTCCGGCCTGGCGCCCTTGGCCGACTACCGGGTGGAGCGTGAGCGGCCCAGGCCGCTGGTGGCGCGGCCGCGGATGGCGCAGCGGCGCCGTCGGGGCGGCCGGATCCGGCGGTTCGGATGATGCGCCCCAACGCCGTGTACGACGCGTCGTACAGGTTCGCGCCGCGCACGCCGGGCCCGGAGGCGATACCGCTGAACGCGCAGGCCGTTCCGCGCGTGCAGGAGCTGCTGGAGGACACCGCGAAGGACGCCGGGCACCCCTGGCGGGCGTTCGCGCTGATCATGGCTGCCGAAACGCTCGTGCCGCTGGTGGTCGGAATGGAGCCGCGGACCGGGTGGGCAACCTGCTGGGTGAACCCGTCCCCGCCGTGGTCCCTGCACCTGGCCGTCTTCGCGGACGGGGGTGCTGCGGGCCCGCTCGGTCCGAACGTGTTCACCGAACTCCACCCGGGTGTGCGCTTCCGCCAGTTCGTCAGCCCCGCGCGGCTGGGGCTGGTCCTGTTCCGTACCTCGCCGGTCCGCGCGGCGAGCAGATGATGGAGGTCGTCATGGAGTACCTCGCCCAGGCCCGCGCCGTCGACGGCGCGGGCCTTCGGAGCGACACCGAGAGCGTCACCCGGTGGGCGCGGCGGGTGTTCGACCCGTGGTGGCCGGCCGCGGACGCCCAGGCGGACGCGATCCCTAGCGTCCCCGTCGTCCAGGCCACCGTCGACGAGAGCTTCCCGGCCGCGTTCATGGCGCTGGTCGAGGGCAAACGGCCGACGGAAGGCGTGTTCGGCGGTCGGCCGGTGTGGTTCCGGTGGGACGGCAAGGCTGTCGTGGCGACCACACGCACGGTCGGGATGCTCCGGGTGGAAGGGCATCCCGTCCAGGTGTTCGGCGCGAATCCCGACCGGGTGGCGGTAGTGGCCTACCGGGTGCTGCGCGAGGTCGCGCGGGCCCGGCTCGTCGACGCCGGGTGGACGCTCATCCGCGCTTCCGCCGCGGTCGGCGACGACGGCGGCGCCGTCCTGTTCGTCGGCGCAGGCCAAAGGAGCATGTCGGCGGCGGCGCTCATGCTCGCGGCGGCGCCTGGCTGGAAACTGCTGGCAAGTGAGCGCGTCTTCGCCCGGCACGCCGGCGAGGACCGTGTGGAGCTGCTGCCGTGGCCTGGACCCGTCACGGTGGGCATCAGCGCGCTGAGGGCGCTCGGCCTCCGCGCGCAGGTCACCGGAAAGCTGACCGACGGTATCGCCCCGTACCCGGTGCAGGAAGGCAGCGGCGTCCAGTTCCTGCAGGAGCGGCGGATGTCGGGGATGTGGAGCCACCACGACCCCGTGGTGGCGCTGTGGCCCGACCAGATACCAGATTGGCTGGGCGTCGGATTGGGGACGTCGGAGGCTCACGTCGACTGCATCGTCCACCCCGTGTACGCACCGATGGAGACGCCGACCGCGCGGCCGTTCGGGGTGACGTTGCCGGACGATCTGGAGCTCACGGCACAGACCGACCCTCGCTATCAGGACGTCCTCGGCCTGTCCCCCCGGGCGTCCTTCGATGCGCGCACAGCAGGGGAGGCGTTGGCGGGCCTGCGGCGGTGGCGGGCGACGCTCGGCGCGCACGGCGAAGCGAACGCCGCGTTGCTCGCCAGCCTGGCCGACGGCCGATAGCCCACCATCAGAAAGGCAGCGCATGACAGAGTTGGAGGTGCCGTTTCGCCTCACCCCAGGGGCAGCGGCGATCCTCGATGCCCAGTACGTGGATTTCCGCGGGTCGAGTGACGGTGATGAGTCGGACGCGGTGGCGCTCGACGCCGTCCGGGCGGCCATCAGCGCGGAGGGGACCGCGGCCGTGGTGCGGGCCCTGTTCGGCCATTTGCAGAACTACGCGAATGTCTGCCACGAAGGAACGAAGACGCTGCCCGCGGTCGCGTTGGCGTGGCTGGAGGAGGCCTACGAGCGGCGCCAGGCCCCCACGGACGGCCTGTCGTGGTTGTTCATGGGGATCGAGGTCGGGCGGCCGCTGGAGGCGATGCTGGAGCTGAGGGGCGAGGCGGCGGAAAGTTTCGTCTTCGACCTGGGGCGGCTGGTGTTCCTGGTCGAGTCGATCGCCCGCACCGGCAGGCTCGGCGCCTGGCTTGCCGGATCCGATGTTTCCGCGCCGCCGTTGCGCGGCCTCATGAGGGACCTGAGCCCGCTGCGCGACCTCCTGGAAAGCGCCGGGGCCTCCTCCGCCTACGGGTGGGATTCCGATTGCGCGCGGCACCTGGGTGCTGCGGTGAGCCGGTGGGGGGCGCGGCTGTGCGCCACCGCGTTCGTAGGCCTCATCGCCCTCTGCCTGCACCGGGTGGAGGAGGAACGCCGGGACCGGACGCTGCATGAGGCGGTCTCGGTCGCGCAGAAGTGGACCGGCGGCCAGCAGGTGCTGGGCTGGCTGGAGGCTGAACTGGGCGGCGCGCAAGGGGACTGGCCCGAGCCTGCGGGCAGGGAAACGCTCGTCGCCACCCTCGCGGTGACGAGCGAGCTGGTGCGCGCGGAGGCCGGTCTGTCCGCCCGCGAAGCCAGCAGGCTGCTACACAGGGCCGATGTGCTCGCGCTGCTGGAGGAGGTGAAGGACTGGGGCGTCAGCCGCTGGGACGAGTTCAGCGATGGAGTTTGGCCGGAGAACGCCGGGAACGAACTCAAGGCGGCGACGGCCGCCGGCTCCGACTTGCACAGCGAGGCGAAAGCGGTCGTGGTGCGGTGGGGCGGCGAGGCGCTAGGGGTCATGTTCCGCATGGTTGCCGGGATGGTCGACGGGGACGTCAACGGCCACAACGAGCTTCTGCCATTCCTGGTTGACGCGGTGAACAGCGTGAGCACGGGCGAAGGCGTGGTCGCTCGCTCGACCGAGTGGCTGGCCGAGGCCGCCAGGCACCCGCTTGGCGCGCCGCCCGCGCCCAGCCGAGCCGATGACGCCGCAACGCTCGCCCTCGCCCTCGCCGTCAGCATCGTGGTCGCCCAGGCGCGGTCGGCATCCAGGCCTGCCGCCAAGGGGCCGCGCAAGGACTTCACGCACCGTGGAGCCCGGGAGCGTCGCAGGCGCAATCCCGGCGGCGGAGAGCGCCGTCGGCGCAGGTAGCCGCGCGACGCCGAAGGCTCCCGCAGGGTGCGTGTGTGCGGGGGCCTTCTTGATCTTCGGGCGAGGTCAGTTCGCTTGCGGGCTCGCGCTGCGCGATCCCACTTGCAGGCGGGTGCTGACCAAGCGGGGGTGCATCCAGTCCATTTGCAGTTCGTCGCCGCCGGCAGTCGGTGCGCAGTAGATCGGGTACCTGCGGAGGTCTCGGGAGTTCAGGCGGTCGAACCGCCCAGCGGCTTCGAGGGTGAGGAACCAGGCCATGAGGGCGCGTTCGCTCTCGAACCAGGTGTCGTCGCCTTCGCCGCCGACCCGGTAGCGGGCTTCTCCGATCTTGGGGTAGATGCTCACGCTGGAACCCTTCCCGTCGTGAGGCACACCGTGCAGGTGGCCTTGCCGTCTCCGCCCCCGCATACGGGGCACGTCACCGTCTCGGCTTCGTGCTTCCCACGCTCGGCAGGGGTGGGGTTTCCTCCTCGTGGCATACCGCTGACTGTACCCCCGGGGTGGCGTGTCGCTCGGGGAGATGCCGGTTCAGGCCGGAAGACAGAAGCCTCTACCGGTGGTGAGGATGCGCGGCTATGACGAGGGTGGAGTTGGCGGCGGACCTGGAGGAGAGGATTGCGGCGCTCATCGCGCCGCGCGTCCAGGAGGTGGTTGATGAGGTCGCGGTGCGGGCCCGGGAGAACGCGCCGGACGCCAAGGTGTGGGCGCATTCGGGAGACGGCCGGGTGCGGCCGTCGCACCGGGAGGCGGCGGGGGCGGCGATCCCGGCGAATCTGCGGTTCCAGTTGCCGAAGATGGTCCACCAGTCGGGTGCGGCCGGCGGGTGGCGGGTCGTCGCGGGGTTCGACCTGGCGCGGAGGCCGCGGGACCCTGCCCTGCCCCAGCACCAGAGAGACATGTGCCGGTGCACGGTCGTGGTCGTGCCGCGCGGCGTCGCGGCCGGGGTTCGGCCCATCCCTGTGGTGCAGACGGGGCCGCGCGTTGTCGGGGCGGTGGTGGTGGAGTTCGTGCGGGTCGCGGAGTCGGAGTTCCCGTCGGGGGAGGACGGCGGTGGCGGCTGGCTGCGCGAGGCCGGACGGCAGGCGTTGCGCGGCGGCGGCTGAGGAGCCCGTTCTGCCAGCGGGCGGCCGTGGCCAGTGGAAGAGTGAAGTCCCCTACAGAGAGGTCCCATCGTGGCTGATGAGGAACTGAGCGCGCAGGAGAAGCGTGGGATCGAGTTGCTGCTGGCGGCCTACGAGCGGTGGGCGGACATGCCGCCAACCGCCCTCACGTTGGAAGCCGAGATCGTCGCGCCGATCGAGGCGGGGATCCAGTTGATGCTGAACGGCGGCCCTACCTCGACGGGGATGCAAGCCGCCCTGATGCGGATGCATCCCGACTTCCTCGGCACCGCCGACACGTCCGAGCCTGTGCGGATCGAGATGTCCCGGCGCGACGCGTTCGAGCTGCTCGGCGCGTTCCAGGCCCTGCTCCTGCACCCCGGGGTGGCCGGGACGGTTCTGGCGGAGCTGTATGAGCAGGTGGGCCGGTCGATTCAGGACGGCGTCGTCGACGACCCCGAGCTGTACGCGCTGATGGAGACAGGGTGGGATCCCGACCTGGCAGTCGAGATGTAGGGGCAGACGGCTGCACACCTACAGTTGGTGTCACGTATGTTGACATCTTTTCAGGCGCGGGCATAAGATGTCATCATGCGTGACACCAACTCCTGCGAAGTCCTCCCCGCCCCCCTCGCCGACAACCCGTGGGCCGTCGGCCACCTGGCCGTGGAGGGCGAACTCCAGGACGGCATTGATCCCGCCGTCTGGTCTTCGGTCGTCGCCTCCGAGTACGCCTTCGACCCGCCCCGCCCGTGCACGTGCGGTGGCACCACCTACTTCAAGGCGACCGTCGGCACCTACAAGTGCCCCGACTGCGACGCGCTCGGCAGGCCCGTCCTGGCCGTCGCGGAGGCAGGCCGATGAACCTCTCCGAGTCGAACACCCTCAACTTCCTGCTCCGGTGGCTGCTCGGCGGCGGCCGGTTCCCCTCTGACGCGGCGCGCGACGCCGCCGGAGTCCTGGCCGCGCGGTCCTACCACACGCTCAAGGCCGGGCTCACCCCCGATGAGGTCACCGCGCAGTGGCCTGGCGACCTGCCCGGAGAGGTCGAGCGGATGCGCGCCGGAATCGGCGAGCTCGTCGCCGAGTGGGAGGGCGCGCTGAAACGCGACGCGATCGCCGGTTCGGAGTGGGGCGAGTGCCTGCGCAGCAATCTGCCCCGCCTGAGGGCGCTCCTGCCCACCCCCCAGGACGCCGCTCCCGGTTCCTGACCGCACTGCCCGCCCCTTCCCGGGGGCGGGCCCTACAACTCCACAGTGGAACGCCCCCATGGCGGGCGTGGGACCTCCAGGACCGGCGTCGAGCCGGGGCCACCGCTCCCTACAAAGGAGGTCCCATGTCCACCACCTTCGGTGCCGCTTTCGACGGTGCTCCGGAGATCAACCTGAACGGCTCCAACGCCGCCCAGGTCCTGCGGGTCCTCGGGTTCACCGACCCGTACGACCTGATCGGAGGCGAGGCCGACGCCGGGGACTTCCTCGGCCGCGTCCTCATCGCCCAGGGGATGCTCGACGTCGTCGGCGACGTCGGGCGACCGGACGTCACCGACGGCCGGTTCTTCTACGGCGGCCAGGAGCCCGGCTACCTCGCCAGGCGGCTCTCCGAACTCCGCAGCATCGCCGAGCAGGCGCACGCTATGGGGGCCGCCGTCCGGTGGGGGTGACCCGCCTGGGCGGCGCCGGGCCCGCCCCATCCTCGCGGTGGGCGGGCCCGGGGTCCCCGGCGGGGAGAATGAGGACCCATGAGCGAGCAGAACCCCGAAGCCGCGCCCGCCGAACACCGGCCGATCGTGTACGTCGACATGGCCGGCGTCGCGGAATGGTTCGGCGTGTCCCGGGCCGCGGTCGCGCAATGGCGCAGCAGGTACGCCGGCAGCAGCGTCGAGGCCGGCAGGCCGGGACCGTGCCCGGAACCCGACGCGATGACGGGCTCGACGCCGGGCTGGCTGCCGGAGAGGGAAGCGGAGTGGCGTCGGTGGGAAGCGAGCCGGTTGGGGAGCGGGCACGGGAAGGGCGGGCCGAAGCCGAAGCCGTAGTTTCGGCGGGCTCGCGGCGACCGGATCGTTATCCACAACCTGTGCGGAAGTTCCGGCGCGTCCGGCCATTTCCACTTCCCGGACGGTGTAGCGTCTTGGAGTGATCGGTCCCACGGGACCGGTCACCCACACACTTACACATGGGCTGAAAAGGAAAGACGGCGACTCGTTCGCTCCGGAGCTGGTAACTCCGATATCGAGCGACTCGCCGCCGTCCCCCAGCACGGAGCGCTGCGACCTGCTCCTGTGCCAGTCCCTCACGACGGCCCCACTACAGGCCGAAGGAGATTGGTATGAGCGTACCCGCTCTGTCTGCGTGGTTGAGCGTCCAGACACGCATCCCGCGCGATTTCTTCACGAACTTCCGGCCGATGACCACTCTCGGACGGCCCTTCGACACTGCACGCGTTCACGCCGTCACGGCTCTGCCGGTCGGTGCCTTCGGCGTGTCCGGGATGCCCCTGGAATGAGAAAAGCGCCCCAGGAGGGCGCTTCTCACGTCACGAATAGTGCTTCCTGATCCGCCTGGTCGTCCTCGCCAAAGTACTGACCCAGGTGGCTGGAAGAGGCACGCCTTTTGCGTGCTCGAACCGATGGAGATAGTACCTTGCCGCCAACGGTTAGGCCAGTCGCGCCCGAAAACAGATGCGCGAGTTTCCGCCTCACACCGCCCCTCCCTCGCGCCGTCGCGAAGGACCGCCGCTTGTCCCGCCGCGCGCGGGCCCTCGTCATCGAGCAGTGGACGCACGAGCCCGGCTGGACGTTCACCGCGGACGGGATCTGGAGGGCGACCCGCGACGACGACGAGACCGCCGACGACCGCCGAGCGAAGGCCATCGAGGGCCGCGATGCGATCTGCGCCGCGTTCGCCGAAGCACGTGACCTCGGCTACTTCGTGCCCGTCCCGTACATGACGCCCGAAGGCCTAGTCATCCTGTTCACGCTCGACCGCGACGTGGCGCCCGACGACGGCCGCGGCTTCGTCTACATCCCGTGGGAACTCCTCCGCTCCCCTGCCCTGTCGTACCGGGCGCGCGGGCTCCTGGCCGAGCGCCTCGCTGACGGCGACACGGCGGCCGGCCGGACCGTCGCGACGTTCCGCGGCGGCATCGCCGACCTCGCCCTGGCGCGCCCCGACGGCCGCGACGCCACCCGCACCGCCCTGGCCGAGCTCGAACTCCTCGGCTACTGCCTGCGCTCGCAGACCCGCAAAGCGTTCGGCATGCGCGCCACGATGACGTTCCGCTCCTGGGGCTCCGACGACGCCGACACCCCTGTGGACAACGCGCCCGCGGACCAGCCCGTCGACGGGTTTCCCGTGGCGGATTATCAGGGACACCGTGTGAGCTGGGACGATGACGTGTTTCTGCTGGTCAGGACCGGTGACGGCTTCCCAGACCTCATGAAGGACAGCCGGGATAGCTTTGAGGAGAACAACCTTCCTGGCGCTCGCTCCGTTAGGAGCGTTCACCTAGGTGACGCGCGCGAGGGCGAAACGCCTCCGGCGAGCGAACAAGATCACGACTCTCGGGAGATGCCCGAGGGGTCGGCCGCTGAAACCTCCGCCGACAGCCCTGAGATCAACGACAAGGCGGGGGAGCGCACCGGCCCATCCCGCAAGGCCTGGGCGCTCCTCGCATCCCTGCCGCGCGTCTTCCGCGACGGCGCGCCGGGCTGGGTGCGCGGCCGCGCCGCCGAACTACTCGACCGGATGCTCACCGAAGGCCTCCCCGCGGCCGCCATCGTCGCCGCCGGTCACGACCACACCCGGGACCTGTCCGCGCCCGTGGAACGCCACCACCTCGCCGCGCTCCGCCAGGTCCGCCGCATGGTCATCCGCGACCTCATGGCGGGCGATCTGTGCCGCGGCTGCGGCGCACGCCGCGACGGCCACCCCTGCCTGCACTGCACCCAACCCGAACCGCCCGCAGACCAGCACGGGCCGTGCTGCGACCCCGCCGACGGGGGAGAAGCCTGCCCGGGCTGCACCGTCCTCGACCCGACCCCCGAGCAGCTCGCCCGCATCGCCGCGTTCCTCGACAGCGGCCCCGCCGACTCGCCCACCCTGTGGGACGTCCTCGACGGCGTCGACAGCCGAACCCCAGCGCAGGCCCGGGGGAGCCGCGCCGCCCGCATGAACGACGAACGCAACCGGCAGAGCCTCGCCCTGGCCGGACAGCTCCCCGGATGAGCCGGGCCCCGCGACGCGACGGAAACCCCGCCGTGAAACGACACTCCGACCATGACCGGATGCCGTCTCCACGGGCAGCACTGCCGCGTGCCCTGGGGATACGACCCAGCCCACACCGACAGGCGACGCCCCTACACCCTCGACGAGCTCGCCGACCGGAACGAACCTCCGCACCGCTACGCCTACCCGGACACCGCCGCCTACCTGGACGCCTGGCACCTGTGGCGGGCACTGCGCCGCGACGGCCGGCTCAACCCGCAAGAGGCCGCCGCCCGCCTGGACGGCATCGCGCTGCGCCTCACCGGACGCACATACGACGACTTCATGAGGGACGAGCCCGCCGCAGCACGCGCCCGCTGGGACGCCTTCCCAGGCCTCCAGCGCGAGCACGCACCCTCCGACGGCCCACCCGACCGAACGGGCTGACCATGCTAGATATGATTTACCTGTTCGGGTTTGAGACATCCGGGCAGACAGGAGAACACACCCCATGTCCTCAACCACAGCCAAACTCGCCTACGGCTACGACCTCGACGGCGTCGACGACAAATGGAACCTCGCCGAGTACAACGCCGACACCTACGAAGTCGACGTGCCGTGGTGCGACGCTGACGCCGACCTGGCCGACCTCCTCGACGAGCGGCTGCCCGACGGCCTCGGCGTCACGCTGGAGTGCTATGGGTCGCTCTACGAAGGCTGGTCCGGGCACGTGCTCGCCGCCCACGTCGTCGGGGCCGACGAAGGCTCCTCACTCGTCGACCTCGCCGACACCGAAGACTGGAACGCCAAGCTCGCCGCGGCGATCGCCGCCCTCGGCATCACCCCGACCCAGGAGAAGCCAGGCTGGATCCTCTGCGCCCTGGAAAGCTGACCCACCGTGGGACCGCCTCGCACCAAGACCACGGCTCAGGCTTCAGCGGTCTCGATCGCCAGGGCGACCTCGACGGCTGCTTCGAGAGCGGCCGCCGCCTCTTGGCGGAGATGTCCGGGCGGATCACCGATGTGCCGGACGGCACGAATCACCGCGCCAGCGACAGACTCCCAATCGCCCGTCATGTTGTCGGCGTCGACGAGGGTGTCCGCGAGGTCTTCGAGCCAGAACAGGTCCGCATGCCCAGCAAACGCCGGCGTCGCGTCGACGAGCGCCCGCGCGGTCTTCTCCAAGACCGGGCGGTACTCACTTAGCCATGCCCGCAGACCCCGCACTTTGCGTTCCTCGGCTCGCAACTCGGCGCCATTTCGGCTACCTCGCCGCGCCCGGCCCTCGGCGGTCTGCTCGCTTCCCGCGAGGGCAGCACGAAGCCGCTCCCGCTCCTGTCCGGACGCCTGCCGAGACGTCATGCCCATAGCGCGGCTCATCTCGATCCCGAGGCCCTTGATGCGCTGACCGGCGAGAAGCGCATGGAGCTTTTCCCGCGCTAGCAGGTCCTCAAGGAACGAGATGATGACGAGCCGGTCGACGATGTCGCGATCATGACCGGGCCCGGCGTGGTTGCGCTCGCGAACGAACCGGATCCACCCGAAGAGGTCCGCCTCATCGGGGATGTCCAGCAGCTCGCCTTCACCGGCACACTCGACATGCCGGCTCCGCAGGCGGACCACTGCATCTCGCGCTTCCTTCGCCGACGGCACCGTGCGGCGCGGCCCAGCCCCAGCCGGACGGCGCGACCTGTCACCCACGGTTCTGCCAGAACCGGCGGCGTCAGGCCGCGGACTTGTCGGGGAACCCGAGGATCTCCGCGAGTTCGCGGATCGGCGGAAGCGCCGCCGACTTCGGGTCCCAGATCGGCAACGGCTCCTGAGCTTCGTACGCTTCCGGCACCGTCACCACCCGCGGGATGTGCGGCAGCATCAGATCGGCGCCCCACGTCTCACGGGAAAGCTCCTGCATCCGCTGATAGAACTTCCCCTGGCTCTCCGTCTTCGTCGCCTCGTTCGTCATGTACCCGAACACCTTCGGCGTCGCGTGGTACCGGCTGTACCGGCCCGCTACTCCTTCGACGAACTCGGTCAGCCGCACTGCACCGCGGAACTCCTTGAACGTCGGCTTGATGGCGCACAGCACCTCCGAAGCCGCGACCAAGACCGACGTCGTCAACCGGCCCTGCGACGCAGGACAGTCGACGAAAACAAGGTCGTAGTCGTCCTTGGTGATCTCGCGCTCCAAGGTTTCCTGAAGCCACATCACCGCCATGGCGTCCTGCGCCAGCTCAGAGTCAGCCTGTTCCATGTCACGGTGCCCGCGGGCGACGAACACCCCGGGCAGCGCCTCGAACGCATCGTCGTCATCGCCCGCTCCGACACGGGTACGGGCCTGCACGATCGCCGCTGACAGGGGAGCCTTCCCCAGCATCACATCGTGGATCGTCTTGTCCCCGGGCGGCACGACGTCGCCGTCATACGTCGCCCAGTAGGAGAGATCCGACTGGAGGTCAGCGTCGATCACCAGGACGCGATAGCCGTACTGGCCGACCACGACCGCAGTGTTGTACGCGATGGTCGTCTTGCCGACGGAACCCGCGCGGTTCAAGAACGCCACCACTGGCGGCAAGTTCCCGTAGGTGGGGGTAGTGAGTGCTCTCATGATCCTTCCCAGGGTCAGGGGGCAGCGGCAGGGGTGGCCGCGCCGAGTTCCCAAGCCATCGGCTCGTAGCCGTTGGCCGCAAGAAACTTCACGTGCTCGATCGTCGTCCGGTCCCCGCGTCGGCGCTTGTCGGCGGCCCGCAACTCAGGGGCGGCGAGAGACAGCGCGAACGCGAACCTCATCAGCTCCTCAGCATGGCCCGCCGCGAGGACGGCCGCTCGGAACTCGCCCGGTGTCTTCCCCGACGCGTCCGCCACCTCGGCCTTGACAAGCCACGCGTGCGCCCGGGTCACCGCGTTGTCCGCCGCGTTCGAGATCGCCGACACCGCGATCCGGACCATGCTTGGATCTGGGGCGCAGGAGAAGTTGCGGACCAGACGCAGGCAGATGTTTGCCCGCACCGCGGCCGCCTTCGACACCTCAGCCGGAGACGGGCCGTCCTCAGTCGGGGCAGGAGAACCGTTGCGCACGGGCTTCGTCGCTGACGCGCGAGGCTGGGGCACCTCGGCCGGACCCGCCCCGGCGCTGGCCCCTTCGCTTCCACTGGAAGCAACACCGTCGGGCTCACCCCCGCCGCCGCTGCGGCCGCCACCCTCACCGGGGGAGGCCGTGCCCGCATCGGCCGGTTCTGCCAGAACCGAGGAGGAAGCGCCGGAGCCGTCTTCTGCAGGAGGGCTGTCCGACGACGGGTCGTCGGGCACGTCCGCGTTCAGCAAGGCCTGCTGCGCCGCGTCCCTAGGAGACAGACGCTGACCCCGTGGCTTGGACGCGGCAGACTCCTCCAGGAGACGGGCAGCCTCGACCACCAACTGCGGCCCCCCCAGGGCCGACAGAAGGGTCACAGCCGTGTCGATCCCGAGCCGCCCATCCAGGACGAGCGCGCGTGCCTCGTCATCGAGGTCGAGCAACTGCACCCTCTTGATCACGTGGGACTTGGACACCCCACGCTTCTCCGCGATCTTCTCGTAGCTGAGCCCGGGCTTGTCCCCGCGCGGCTCCCGCAACCGCCGGAAGCCCTCAGCCTCCTGGAACACCGTCAGGTCGTTCCGCACCTGGTTCTCATCCAGGAACACACCCGTCAAGTCGGGGATATGCCGGTTCTGAACGTCGATCTTGAGAGTGGTCAGGCCCGCATCCGGCGCCGCGTCGAGCCGACGGTGCCCAGTAAGAAGTACGTACTTGACCTCCGGCGCGAAGGCGCCCTTGTACTCCGGGTACTCCTCGAGGAAGGGCTTGACGTCCGCCACGACGAGGGCCTGGATGACACCGCGCTCCCGCAATGACGCCACCAGCTCGGCCCTCTTACTGCCAGGCCCCAAGTCGGCACCGCGGAGGTTCAGCGGGTTGGGCGCGAGCTCTCCGAGCGGCACTTCGAAACCGTCACTCTCAGGCAAAAGCGGCTTCGCCTTGAGCGTACGCGTCTCCGTGTTCGTTGAGCCACCGGCCTGTCCTCGGGGCACGCTTCTCCTCCCAATGCTCCTGCTACTGGAAGGGGACACTAGCGGTTCTGGCAGAACCAGGGGGGGACCCAGCACTGTTTCAGTCCAGGTTCACATCGGTTCTGGCAGAACCGGCAAGCCCCGGCCCGGTTCTGCCAGAACCGGCAAGCCGCAAACCAGATGGCGCGGCAGCGTCGAGAAACCGCAGGTCAGCGCACGGTCAGCGCAGGTGACAACAGATTGTTGTCACCTTTCGCGCGGCAGCACCCCGTACATCAAGAGGTAGCCCATCAAGTCGACGTGGCCAGCACGCGCCGCCGAGCGATCCCGATGCCTGAACACTCGCCCGCTCCACGTCCTTTCCCCCTCTACACGCGCCGCCGACTCGTACAGGAACCCCTCGTCAGCACCCCGCGGCCACACCTCCGAATAGCCGCAGAACCTCGTACGTACCTCCCAACGCTCCCCACCCGGCCCCTCCACCACGTTCCGCGCCAACTCACGAGCGCGCGACCGCCGCGCATAAGCGCGCGCCGCGCCCTCCAGGATCGGGAGCCCCTCGGGCCCACAGAACAACTCGACCTGGCGAGGCGACGGGCCCGTCGGCCGGACGTGCGACAGCCCGAGACATGACCGCTCACCCTCGACCCACACGACAGCCGTGTGCCCACCGAGAACCCACGCCTCCGCGAGCGTCGGACCCTTCCGCCCCGGCCCTTCGTGGAAGCCCGTCCAGAAGGTGACAGGAGTCCCC
>NZ_BAAGPQ010000029.1:0-163090 GCF_054783995.1 Actinocorallia aurea | reverse complement strand
ACGGCACCGCACGATGGACAGCCGGAGCAGGCGGCAACCACATCAGCGGAGGCTGGAACATCTACAGCACCGTCTTCAGCGGCGGCGACGGCGTCATCTACGGCATCACACCCCAAGGCGACCTGCAGTGGTACCGACACGACGGCTGGACCGACGGCACCGCACGATGGACAGCCGGAGCAGGCGGCAACCACATCAGCGGAGGCTGGAACATCTACGACACCGTCTTCAGCGATGCCGCGCGAGCCGGTGCCGATGCCGGTGTCGGTCCCGCGCCCGTGCGCGTGCCGCAGAAGTCGGTCGGCATGATCTCCTACCGGCGCGTCGTCTGCGACGGGGCCGGGGTGCTGCGCGCCTACGAAGGGCAGGTGGAGGTGGGCGACGAGCCGTTGCCGGTCGGGCCCCTGGACTTCATCGGGGAGAGCTTCTCCTACAAGTACACCTTCCTCGATGCGTCCGGATCGGTGCGCGTCACCGCGGGCGAGGTGACGGCCACGGCTCAGGGACGCGTGCAGGTGGGCGTCGTGAGACTCGGCGGCTCGATCGACGGTAAGCGGCTCACCGCCCAGGGTTCCGCGGAATTCGTCACGGCGAAGATCGAAGGGTCGGCCTCGGTCGACGCCGGAGGGGTCGCCGCGGCGAACGCCGAAGGACGCGTCGTGGGCCCCGCCGCCCGCGGCTCCGTCGGGATCGGCCTGGACGGCGGCGGCGCCGAGGTCGGCGTGTCGGCGGGCGAGATCGGCGGGCACGTGGGCGTCACGATCGGAGGCAAGTCCTACGGCGTCGGCGGTGAGATCGGCCTCAAGGCGGAGCTGGGCCTGCAGTGGGGCCCCACGAGCACCATCAAGCTGCCGATCATCACGATCAGCGGGCCGAACCCGCTGGCCGGGGTGACGTCGTTCGCCGCGGGCGCCGTCAACGACCTCGTCCGCGACCCGTTCCGTACCGCCGAGAAGACGGTCAGCGACATCGTCGGCGTCGGCGAGGACGCGGTGGAGGCCATCGGCCAGGCGTTCGAGGACGTGGGCGACACCCTCACCGACCTCTTCGGCAGCGACGAGGACGACCACATCGTCACCAGCGACCAGACCCAGGGCCCCCGCCCGCGCAATCCCCAGCCCGGCTCGGTCATCATCGACTGACGCGGGCCGAGGAGAGGAACCCGAAAGCCGCTCGCCGGGGAGGCGGGCGGCTTTCGGGGTGGGGTTCCGGGCCCCGTGCACCGGGCCGGACCGTGGTCGGTCAGGCGAAGTGGACGACGCCGCGGAGGTTGCGGCCGGCGTGGAGGTCAGCGTAGGCCTTGTTGATGTCTTCGAGGGGGTAGCGGCGGGTGATGAGCTCGTCGAGTTTGAGGTGGCCCGAGCGGTAGAGGTCGAGGAAGTAGGGAATGTCGCGGCTGGGGGACATCATGCCGAAGAGGGCGCCCTGGATCCGCTTCTGGAACATGGCGGTCTCGAAGAGGCTGACCGGGATGTTCGCTTCCTGGACGTTGCCGACCGCGGTGACGACGACGGTTCCCGCCTTGCGGATCGCGGCGAACGCCTCGGCGACATCCTGGCCCTTGACCACACCGACGGTGACGATGGCCGAGTCGGCGCCCTGCCCGCCGGTGAGGGAGCGGGCCAGTTCGGCGGCCGCGTCCATGTCGGCGACGGCGTCGGTCGCGCCGAACTCCAGCGCGGTCGTCCGCTTGAACTCGACGGGGTCGACGGCGATGACGCGGGTCGCGCCCGCGTGCTTGGCGCCCTGGACCGCGTTGATGCCGATGCCGCCGACGCCCATCACGATGACGGTGTGGCCGGGCCTGACCTCGGCGGCGTTGACGGCCGAGCCCCATCCGGTCGGGACGCCGCAGCCGACGAGCGCGGCGACCTCCAGCGGGATGTCCTTGTCGATCTTGATGGCGCCCCATTCGGGCAGGATGCTGTACTCCGAGAACGTCGAGACGAGCGACGCCTGGGCGATGTCCTGGCCTTTGGCGTGCAGCCGGAACGTGCCGTCGAGCTGGGTGCCGAGCATCATGAACGCGCCGTTGTCGCACAGGTTCTGCTGGCCGCTCGCGCACCAGCGGCACCGGCCGCAGCCGGGGATGAAGGCGGCGACGACGTGGTCGCCGACCTCCAGGCCGCGCACGCCGGGCCCGACCTTGACGACGACGCCCGCGCCCTCGTGCCCGCCGCAGTAAGGCATGTGCGCGGAAGGGACGTCGCCCTTGGCGAGGTGGTCGTCGGAGTGGCAGAGGCCGGAGGCGGCGAACTTCACCATGACCTCGTGCGCCTTGGGCTCGTCGACGTCGACCTCGATGATCTCCCACTCGCCGGGGGACTCGAACAGGACCGCTGCTTTCGACTTCATGGTCTTCTCCTTCGTGGTGGGGTTCAGGCCGACACGCCCAGCAGCAGGGGAAGGCGGACGACGCCCTTCACCTGGCTGAGGTGCCGTTCCGGCGGGTCTGCCGGGTCGAGCCGGTAGTCGGGGAAGCGCCGGTGCAGTGCGGCGAACGCGACCCGCAGCTCCACCCGGGCGAGGTGGGAGCCGAGGCAGCGGTGCCGTCCGGCGCCGAACGCCAGGTGCGGATTGGGGTCGCGGGCGAGGTCCACCTCGTCCGCGTCGGGGAACTTCGCGGGGTCCCGGCCCGCCGCGCCGAGCGGGATGAGCACCCGGTCGCCCGCGCTCAGCGCGACCCCGCCGAGGACCGTGTCGCGGGTGACGACGCGGGCGGGCGCGACGGCCGACTCCCAGCGCAGCATCTCCTCGACCGCGGTGTTCACCAGCCCCGGATCGGCGACGAGTTCGCGCCGCTTGTCCGGGTTCTCCGCGAAGAAGATCGCGCTGTGCGCGAGCTGCCCCTGGACGGTGTGGAGGCCGCCGATGAGCAGCACGAACAGCATGTTGAGCTGTTCGTGCCGGGTCAGCTCCCGGTCTCCGAACCTGCCGTTGACGAGGAGGCCCGTGACGTCGTCGCGGTCCTCGGTGGCGGCGGCCCGCTCGTCCAGCATCGCGTTGAAGTAGCCGTAGACGGACATGGCGGCCTCGCCGCGCGCCGCCATCGACTCCTCCTCGGTGCCGCCTGGGACGCCGAGGACGAGGGTGTCGACCCAGGTGTGGAAGCGGGTCGCGTCGTCCAGGGGCCAGCCCATGAGGGCGAGGAACACGCGGGTGGGCAGTTCCTTGGCGAACGCCGCGATGAAGTCGACCTTCTCGCGGCCCTCCATCGCGTCGAGGAGTTCGGTGACGATCTCGCCGATCCGCTCCTCCAGCGCCGCCATGCGGCGGGGCGAGAAGACCGGGGTGAGGATCTTGCGGTAGTCGGTGTGGTCCGGCGGGTCGGCCTCCAGCGGGATCATCCGCCCGTCCTGGCCGAGCGACGGCGGGATGTTGACGCTCTCGCTGGAGAACGTCTCGGCGTCCCGGCAGATCTCGTGGATCTCGTCGTAGCCGGTGGCCACCCAGTGCCCGCCGTACGCGGACGAGTGGGCGACGGGGCAGGCCGAGCGGAGCTTGTCGTACTCGGCGTAGACGGTGTCGGCGAGGGCGGGGTCGTGGATGTCGAAGTCGGTCTGGAAGGCGGGGCAGGAGGAGTCACGCGGGGGGTTCGTGCTGCTCATGGGCGTCCTTGGCTCACGCTGATGGCTCGTTCAGGGCAGTTGCGCCGGGCCGCCTCCAGCGCGGACATGACGTCCGCGCCGAGGGCGGTTCCGGTGACGGTGGCGAACCCTTCGTCGTCGGGTTCGAACACCGAGGGGGCGAGGTCGTAGCAGCGGCCGTGCCCTGCGCAGGCGGCGGCGTCGACGGCGACGCGGGTCACGGCCACCGGGAGCCCACGAGGGGGTAGGCGCGGGTGGCGGGGTCGGTGTCGAGTCCGGTGTAGAGGCTCTTGGGGCGGGTGTAGGCCAGCAACCCGTCCGGGCCCAGCTCCGCGCCGACGCCGCTGCTCTTGCGCCCGGCCAGCGGGGTGCGGGCGACGTCGGCCGCGCCCGCCTCGTTGATCCAGGTGAGCCCGCTCTCGATGCGCGAGGCGACGTCGCGGGCCTGGCGCAGGTCGGTGCCCCAGACCGCGGCGGCGAGTCCGTACGGCGAGTCGTTGGCTTGGGCGACTGCGTCGTCGATGTCGCGGTAGCGCAGCACCGACAGGACGGGGCCGAAGAACTCCTCGCGCGCGCCGATGTTGGTGTTGTCGAGGTCGACCAGGACGGTCGGCGCGACGTAATGGCCCCCCTCGGGCAGCCCCGCGGGCAGCTCGCCGCCGACCAGCACCCGCGCGCCCTGCTCGACGGCCGCCGCGATGTGCTTCTCGATCCTGACCCGCGCCGCCGCGCTGACGACGGGTCCGACGTCGCTCGCCGGGTCGGTCGCGGGACCGAGCACGAGCGCTTCCGCCCGCTCCGCCAGCAGCGCGCAGAACTCCTCGTACCGGGAGTCGGGCACGAGCATGCGGGTGGTGGCGACGCATGCCTGCCCGGAGTGCATCATGCTGCTGTAGAGCGTGCCGCGCACGGCGAGTTCCGCGTCGGCGTCCGGGAGGACGAGCGCGGGCGACTTGCCGCCCAGCTCCATGATCACGTCGGTGAGGTTCGCCCCGGCGGCCGCCATGATCTGCCGGCCGACCGCGCTGCTGCCGGTGAAGCTGAGCAGGTCGACGCCCGGGTGCGCGGCCAGCGCCTCGCCCGCGGCCCGGTCACCGTGCACGATGTTCAGGACGCCGTCCGGCAGTCCCGCCTCGACCGCGGCCGACGCCAGCTCGTCCAGGCCCACGGGGGTGAGCGGCGACGGCTTCAGCACGACGGTGTTGCCCGCGAGCAGCGCGGGCGCGGCCTTCCACACGGCCATGAACAGCGGGAAGTTGTAGGGCGTGAACGCGCCGACGACGCCGACGGGCTCACGGTGCACCTCCCACTGGCCGAACCCGGGGAAGGTGTCGACGGGGTGCGCGACCGGCCGCTCCAGCAGCGGCGCCATCGAGGCGAAGTCCCGCAGGTGCGCGATCGGGCTCCCGGCCTGGAGGATCGGGCCGAGCCGGACGGTGCTGCCGGTGTCGGCGACGAGCGCGGCCGAGAGCTCGGGGAACCGGGCTTCCAGCACTCCGGCGATCGCGCGCAGGACGTCGGCCCGCTCCCCCGCCGTCATCCGGGGCCAGGGCCCTTCGGCGAAGGCGCGGCGGGCGGCGGCGACGGCCTGGTCGATCTCGGCCGCGCCGCTGTCGGGGATCGTGCCGAGGACGTCGCCGGTGGAGGGGTCGTCGAAGGCGAGGACGGGGCCGGCGTGCTCGGTGAACCGGCCGTCGATGAAGTTGGCGAGTGTGCGGGTCATCTGGCTTCCGATCAGCGGTCGAGGGGCAGGGCGTCGGACGGGGTGGCCGGGATGCGCTCGCGCAGCACGTTCTTGGCGAGCTTCCCGGAGAAGGTGCGCGGCAGCGGCTCGCCGAGGGCGACGGCGTGCCTGGGCTGCTTGAAGCGCGCGAGGTTGGCGCTGGAGCGCTCGGCGAGCCGGGACGCGATCTCGGCGGGGTCCTTCTCGCTGTGGAACACCACGATCGGGGTCTCGCCCCAGCGCTCGTCGGGGACGCCGATCACGGCGAGGTCGATCACGCCGGGGACGCCCGCGAGGGCCTTCTCCAGCTCGGCCGGGTAGACGTTGATGCCGCCGGAGATCACGAGGTCCTTGCTGCGGTCGACGAGCTTGAGGAAGCCGCCCGCGTCCTGGAGCCCGAGGTCTCCGGTGCGGATCCAGCTCCCGGCCATGACCTCGGCGGTCGCCTCGGGCCGGTTCCAGTAGCCGGACATCACGTGCGGGCCCCGCACCATGATCTCGCCGACCTCGTCGGCGGCGACGGTCGCGCCCTGCTCGTCGCCGATGCGGATGCGGGTGCCGACGAGGGGCAGGCCGGCGAAGCCGGGACGGGTCCGCGCGTCCTCGTAGCGCATGGTCGCGGCCAGGCCGGAGACCTCGGTGAGGCCGTAGACCTGGGTGAGCGGGATGCCGTGCGCCCGGTAGGCCTCCAGCAGGTCGAGTGAGACGGGCGCGCCGCCCGCGCCCGCGAAGGTGAACCGCGCGAGCTCGCGCGAGGCGAGGCCGGCGGCCATCCGCTCCCAGATGACCGGGACCATGGTCGTCGCGGTGACGCGTTCGCGCTCCATGACGTCGAGGCCCGTGTCGGGGTCGAAGTCGGCGAGCAGGACGAGGGTCGCGCCGGTGTAGACGACGAACTGCATGAAGACCGAGATGCCCGAGCCGGTGTAGACGAGCGGGGCGCAGGCGAGGACCCGGTCACGCCACGACAGGCCGTGCGTGACCGCGGCGGACTGCCCGACGGACAGAATGCTCCGGTGCGTGAGCAGCGCGCCCTTCTGCACGCCGGTCGTGCCGGACGTGTAGCAGATGAACGCGGGGTCGTCGTCGGCCACCTCGACCTCGGGGGCGGCCCCGTCGTGCACGTACAGGAGGTCGATCGAAGGCAGGTCGGAGCCTCCGACCGTGTAGACCTCGAAGCCCACGTCGGCCTGCCCCGGCTCCAGCAGGTGCGCGAGGCTCCCGTCGGCGACGACGACGGACGGCGCCGCGTCCTGGAGCATCGGCAGCAGTTCGGCGGCGATGAGCCGGAAGTTCAGCGGGACGCAGATCGCGCCGATCTTGACGGTGGCGAGCATCAGTTCGGCGAGGACCGGCTTGTTCGTCATGAGCAGGCCGACCCGGTCGCCCTTGCGGACGCCGCGCGCGGCGAGGCCCCGGGCGAGCGCGTCGGACGCCGCGTCCACCTCGGCCCAGGACCGGACGGCGCCTTCGAAGGCGATGGCGTCGTGCTCGGGGCGTGTCCTGCCCCAGTAGCGGACGAGGTCGTTGATGTTCACCGGGCGGCTCCTCGCGGATGACGGGGGATGACGGAATGAGTCCGGATTCGGGCGTGCTCGCGCCTGCGTGCGGCGGTGCGCGGCACGCCCTGGGGTGGGTCAGACGGGTGGGTCGGCGGGACGGGGGTCAGTTCCCGGCGAGCCGGGCGGCTTCCTCGGCGGGGTAGCCCGCGATGTCGCGGAGCACGGCTTCGGTGTCCGCGCCGAGGTCGGGGGCCAGGGCGGGGGCGAAGTCCTCGCCGGGGAGGTGGATGGCGGAGGCGGGCAGGCGGAGGTCGCCGAGGGTCGCGTCGGTGACGGTGTAGGTGGTGGCGCGGGCGTTGTAGTGGGGGTCTTCGACGAGTTCGGCGAAGGTGTTGACGGGGCCGCCCGCGACGTCGTGGGCGAGGAACAGCTCGGTCCACTCGGCGCGGGTGCGCTCGGCGAAGATCCCGCGCAGCTCCCGCCAGACCTTCTCGGCGCGGGCGGGCGCGCCCTCGTCGGCGGACGACAGGTCGATGTCCAGCAGGTCGGGGCGCTCGACGGCGTGGCAGAAGTTGCGCCAGAACTTCTCCACGTGCGCGCCCATGAGAATGGCGGCGCCGTCCTTGGTGCGGTAGGCCTCAAGGCGGGGCCAGTCGGGGAGGCGTCCGTCGGGGAGCCAGCCGTCGCGCGGAACGGTGCGGCCGGTGTTGAGGGCGGCGTCGATCTCGTCGGGGATCCAGGTGGCGGCGACGTCGATCCCGGCGATCTCGATCTGCCGCCCGCGCCCGGTGGTCCGCGCCTCGTGCACCGCGGCGAGCAGGCCCATGGCCCCGTAGGCGCCGAGCGCGTACATCGCGATGGACGGGGTGGTCGCGCCCGCCATACCGCGGGTCGGCGGCTCCTCGGGGGTGGCGACGTCGCGGAGCCCGGCGTAGGCGTCGAAGACGGGGCCGCCGGAGCCGAGCCGCCGGTACGGGCCGTCGGAGCCGAGGCCGGACACGCAGCACAGCACGATCGCCGGGTTGCGCTCGGCGAGGACGGCGTGGCCGAGGCCGAGCCAGTCGAGGTAGCCCGCGCGGGTGCCCTCGATGACGGCGTCGCTGGCTTCGGCGAGCTTCAGGAACGCCTCCTTGCCCTCGGCCGAGCGCAGGTCGAGGCGGACGCTCTTCTTGCCGCGGTTCCAGCGCAGGTGCATGAACGCCGGCCCGTCCGGGCCGCCGACGGCCAGCGCGCCGCCGACCCGGACGGGGTCGCCGAGCGGCCCCGACTCCACCTTGAGGACCTCCGCGCCGAGGTCGGCGAGGTGGCCGCCGACGGACGAGGGCGCGAGCTGCGCGACCTCGAGGATCCGCAGCCCGGCGAGCATCGGATAACCGCTCATACTGATCTCCCAAGCAGTGGTCAGGGGTGCCGGATCTTCCGCGGGCGGTCAGGCCGAGACCGGACCGCCGAGCCACACGCCGATCTCCTCACCGGAGACGTGCGCGGCCTCGTCCGACACCAGGAACGACACGGTCTTGGCGACGGCCTCCGCGGGGATCGGCGGCCACGTCGCCTTGAGGTTGCCGAGGGCCTTGTCCCCGGCGGAGCGCGTCATCTCCGTCTCCACGAAGCCGGGCACGACCGTGTTCACGGTGATGCCCCTGCGGGCGGTCTCCTTGGCGATGACCTTGGCCATCGCCACGAGGCCCGCCTTGGCGGCGGCGTACGCGCTCATCGTGGGGACGATGTCCCGGCCGCCGCTGGGGCTGCCGAGGAACACGACGCGCCCCCGGCCCTCCCCGTACATGCCGGGAAGCGCCGCGTGCGTGCAGTAGTAGGCGCCGTGGAGGTTGACGGCCAGGACGCGGTCCCACTCTTCGGGAGGCTGCCTGCGCGCGCTCCCGCTGTGGTTGACGCCCGCGTTGTTCACCAGGACCGTCGGGGTGCCGAGCAGCTCCGTCGCCTCGGCGATGAGCGCCGCGGCCTCCTCGGGGACCGCGACGTCGGCGCCGATCGCGACGGCCTTGCCGCCCGCCGCCTCGATCTCCGCGACGACGGCTTCGGCGGCGTCCCTGCCGCGCGCGTAGTTGACGGCGACGGCGTATCCGTCGCCGGCCAGACGACGGCTGATCGCCGCGCCGATGCCGCGGCCTCCCCCGGTCACCACGGCGACGGGCATCAGCGGACCTTCTCGTGCGTCTCGGGCACGTCGCGGTAGGTGTCGCGCAGCTCCCGCTTGGCGATCTTGCCGCTGGCCATGCGCGGGAACTCGCCCTCTACGAAGACTACGTAGCGGGGCACCTTGTAGTCGGCGAGGCGGGCGTTGCAATGCGCGATGACCTCGGCCTCGGTGAGCCGCGCCGTCGTCTTGATGAGGGCCGCGGGCGTCTCGCCGAACTTCGCGTCGTGCACGCCGATGACGGACACCTCCTGGACGCCGGGCAGCTCGTTCAGCACGTTCTCGATCTCCAGCGGCGCGATGTTGAGGCCGCCGGAGATGATCATGTCCTTGATGCGGTCGACGAAGGTGAGGTAGCCGTCCTCGTCGAGGACCCCCATGTCTCCCGTGTGCAGCCAGCCGTCTCGGAGGGCGGCCTTGGAGGCCTCCTCGTTGCGCCAGTAACCGGGCATCATGGCCGGGCCGCGCAGGATGATCTCGCCGGGGGTGCCCGCAGGGCAGTCCTTGCCTTCGGGGTCGACGACGCGGACCTTGGTGAAGATGCCGCCGCGGCCGCACTTCTCGGGGTGGTCGGCGGCCAGGTCGCGCGGCATGACGGTGGCCGAGCCGCCGATCTCGGTCTGCCCGTAGATCTGGCGCAGCAGCACGCCCTTGGCCTGCCAGGCGCGCAGCAGCTCCACCGGCACCCGGGCCCCGCCGACGTGCGCGGTGACGACGCTCGACAGGTCGGCCTCGGCGAAGCCGGGCGCGGCGGCGATGCCCTGGAAGATGATCGGCGGGCCCATGATCGTGGTGACGCGGTTCGCCGCGGCGACCTCGACCGCGCGGGGCGGGTCGAAGGCCGGCTGGAGGAACAGCGTGCCGCCGTTGATGAGCACCCGGGCCAGCGCCCAGATGACACCCGCCGCGGTGAACAGCGGGAGCACCAGGAGCTGCTTGAGCTCGTTCGGCGGCACGGGCTCGATGAGCGACCACTCGTGGGTCATCCCGCCGATGGTGGCGTGGCTGAAGATGACGCCCTTGGGCCGTCCGGTCGTGCCGCTGGTGAAGATGATCGCGGTGACGTCGTCGCGGTCGGCGATCGGGGCGGTGACCGGCGCGTTGTCGGCGCGGCGCAACGCGGTGAGGTCCTGCAGGACGCCGATCCCGAAGGTCGGGGACGCCTCGTGGACCTCCCGGAGGCGATCGGTGAAAGCCGCGTCGCCGTAGACGACGGCGGGCTCGCAGTCCTCGACCAGGGCCGTCAGCTCGCGGGCGAGCATCCGCTGGTTGAAGGGGGCTACGATCGCGCCGAGCCGCCACGCGCCCAGGGCCGCCGCGGTCCACTCCAGGCTGTTGCCGCCCAGCAGCGCGACCCTGTCTCCGGCGCGGACGCCCTCGGCGGCGAGCTTCGCGGCGCTGCCGTCCGCCCAGGAGGACAGTTCGCGGTAGGTGACGGCGTCGCCGTCGAAGTCGATGGCTACCTTGTCCGGGTTGATCCTCGACCAGAAGACGAGCGCGTCGTTGACGGTTCCGCTCATGGGGCGACCTTCCGATTGTGCTGTCGATGGGCGGGCTCGCGCGCCGCCGCGGCTCCTCCCGCGGCGGGCCGGTGTGCCCTGCCTCACATGTCGATTAATCTAAAGCCGTTAGCCTCAGGGCGCAAGACTCAGATCGGTTTGAACTGCGAATTACCTGCTAGATGGACGTTTTGAGGCCGTAGCGGACGTCATCCTGGGTCCGTTCGAAGCCGAGCAGACGACTCATCCGCACCACGCGCGGCAGCGCGGGGTCCACCCTGGCCTCCGCGGCCCGGGCCCCCTCGGCGCGCAACAGCGCCAGCGCGCCGGAGGCCAGGGCGAGCCCCGTGCCGCGCCCGCGCGCGGCGGGCACGACGGCGCGGAGCGTCCCCGTGTGCAGCCCCTCGACCCGGCGGAGCCTGCGGTCGAGCCAGGCGTAGCCGACGAGCCCGCCGCCCGGGCCCGCCGCGAAGACGAGCCGGGCCGAGCCGTCGAGGACCGCCCCTTCCACGGGGGGCCGGTAGCGCGCGGGCAGGCCGGACTCCTCCCACAGGCGCAGGGCCTCCTTGGGCGGGGCCGCTTCGGTGAGCGTCAGCGCGCCGACGGGCTCCGGCAGCGGGCGGGCATAAGGGCCGGTCAGTGGGCGCAGGGTCCGCCAGATCCGGCCGGTCTCGGCGAGGCCGAAGCGGCGGGCCAGGCGTTCGGCGGCCGGATGGTGGCCGTCCGCCCAGCCCCCGACCGGACCGGGCACCGGCCAGGCCGAGGCGTCCGTGCCGAGGAGTTCCAGCAGCGCGGTCGCCACCCCGGTGGAGCGGAAATCGGGACGGACGACGAACCGCCCGTCCCCGTCGTCCGGTGGAAAGCAGGCGTAGGCGACGAGGGATGCGTCGGCCTCCCTGCGGACCAGCAGATGCGGGCCGGGACCGGCGACGCGATGCGCCTCGACACCGGTGAAGCCCGCCTCCGCGTCGAAGTCCGCGCAGCGGCCCGCCAGCTCACGCGCCTCGGCGAGGTCCTCGCCGTCGAGCCGTGCGCGCCACTCCGCGCGGATCACAGGTCGGCCGTGAGCGCGCGGACCTGGCGGTGGAAGATCTGGTTGATCACCTCGTTGCGGCCGAGCAGCATGCCACCCGCGTCCGCGCTGCCCAGCGCCTCCTGGCTGGCGCGCAGCAGCGGGAAGTCCTCGGCGTGCAGGACGTCGAGGAGGATCTGCCAGTTCTTCGCCCAGCGCTTCTCCCAGACCTCGGGCGGCAGCCCGGACGCCTCGACGCCGGGGACCATCACGCGCATCTCCATCCGGCTGCGGCCCGGATCGCTCGGATGCGGGCGGAACGTCAGCAGCTGGTAGTGGTCGGGCTGGCGCAGCAGGGTGCTGTTCGGGCCGAGGAAGTGCGACTCGGTGACGTGCCGGCCGAGGTCGGCGTCGCCGGGGTCCTCCTCCAGGTACCGGTCGATGCTCTTGCGCGGCGACAGGAAGCGGGCGTGCGCGCCGTAGTCCTCGACGGCCAGCACGTTCGTGTGGATGATCTTCCCGGCGGTGTTCGGGTGGGCGTACTTGATGTGGTAGCCGTCGAGGAAGGCGTCCTGCATGACCTTCCAGTTGACGGGCTCGTCGAAGCCTTCCGCCTGGTACGTCAGGAGGCTGCCGAGGTCGTAGGAGGCGAGGATCGCGTCCATCTCCGGGCCGAGCCAGGCGGCGACGTCGATCGGCGCGCCCGCCTTGTCGACCATCCAGACGAACCCGTGGCGCTCCTCGGCCGGCAGTTCGATCAGGCCCGCCTTCGCCTTGTCTACCTCGCCGAACGTGTGATCGTACGTGACCGTGCGGAGACTGCCGTCGGTGTCGTAGGACCAGCGGTGGTAGCCGCAGGAGAAGATCCGGCACTGCCCTGAAGGCTGCTCCTCCAGCAGCGCGCCCCGGTGGCGGCAGGCGTTGACGAACGCCTTCACTCCCCCGTCGCGCTGCCGCACCACGATCACCTTGTTGCGCGGCAGCTGCACGGTGACGAACGCCCCGGGCTTCGCGATCTCAGCCGAGTGCGCGACGATCGACGGCACCCGGCCGAAGATCATCTCCCGCTCCCGCCTGGCGATCTCGGGGTCCGTGAACTCCCGCGCGCCGAAGGGCTCCACGTCCTCGAACTTGTCGGTGTCGTCCTCGCGCAGGAGGTCGAGCAGCCGCTCGATCCGGCCGCCCCGCTCGTCGCGTGCCATGTCAGCCCCTTACTTCAGCTCGGCTCTTGTGCCGGTAAACCTACTCTCATTAGATTAATGGGGGAAGACCCGAACCTGATTCGAGAAGGAGCGCCCATGGAGAGCGAACTGTTCGAAGCCGACCACGAGGCCTACCGGCAGACGGTCGCAGAGTTCGTCAAGCGGCAGGTCGAGCCGAACATGGCGCGGTGGGACGAGGAGCGGATCATCGACCGCGAGACCTGGAAGGAGGCCGGCGCACAAGGCCTCCTCGGCCTCTCGGTGCCCGAGTCGTACGGCGGCGCGGGCGTCACCGACTACCGCTTCCGCGCGGTCGTCCAGCAGGAGATCGCCCGGGCCGGGGCCGCCTCGCTCCAGTCCGGCTTCACCACCAACGACGACATCGCTCTGAACTACCTGCTGCGCCACGCGAACGCCGACCAGCGCACGCGCTGGCTGCCCGGCTTCACGACCGGCGAGACCATCGGCGCCATCGCGATGAGCGAGCCCGCCGCGGGCAGCGACCTGCGCGGCATCCGCACCACCGCCGTCCGCGACGGCGACGGCTGGCTCCTCAACGGCTCCAAGACCTTCATCACCAACGGCATCCTCGCCGACCTGGTGATCGTCTTCGCCAAGACCGACGAGGAGGCCGGTTCGCGCGGCTTCTCCCTCTTCGTCGTCGAGACCGGCACCCCGGGCTTCACCCGCGGCCGCAAACTCGACAAGGTCGGCCTGCACGCCCAGGACACCGCCGAACTCTTCTTCACCGACGCCCGCCTCCCCGCCCACGCCCTCCTCGGCTCCGTCGGCGAAGGCCTCCCCGCCCTGATGCAGAGCCTCCCCCTGGAACGCCTCGGCATCGCCCTGTCCGCCCAGTTCTCCGCCGAGACCGTCCTGTCCTGGACCGTCGACTACGTGAAGCAGCGGCGCGCCTTCAACCAGCGCATCGCCGACTTCCAGGCCCCCGCCTTCCAACTCGCCGAACTCGCCACGGCCCTCGACGTCTCCCGCGCCTACACCGACCGCTGCGTCCAGGCCCACAACACCGGCACCCTGACGGCCGTAGACGCCGCCAAGGCCAAACTCTGGACCACCGACCTCCAGCACAACGTCATCGACACCGCGGTCCAACTCCACGGCGGCTACGGCTACATGCTCGAATACCCCGTGGCCAAGGCCTTCATCGACGCCCGCATCCAACGCATCTACGGCGGCACCAACGAGATCATGAAGGAGATCATCCAGCGAGACCTGCTGTCCCGCCCCTGACCTGCTTCTTCATGGGTCGTGCGGAGGTGAGGTCGGCACGCGGACGGACACTGCGGTGACTTCGGCCCGGGCGGCGCCGGTCTGGCCGAAGGCGCCCTGCCAGAGTCGGCCGGCCCTTCGGCCCTTGCGCGGCTTCTTCGCGCCTTCACGAGCTTCGTGCGGGCGTTCCCGTTCGCCGGTCCACAGCGAGCAAAGACCCAGTCGAAGATCATCAAGCCTCAGGGGCGGGCGCGAGGCCGTCCGTGATGACGTCCAGCATGCGGCGGGACTGCTCCTCCCCGCTGATCTGCGCGACCCAGCCCGCGGCCGCCGACATCGTGATGACGTCGGCTGCCGTGATGCCGGCGCGGACCTCGCCGGCCTCCTGGGCGCGGGTCAGCAGCCGGGTCGCGGCCAGGTGCATCGCCTCGGCGGAGACGTGGAGTTCGGAGGCCGGATCGTTCAGGCCGGACAGGACCGACCCCGACAGGCCACGGCAGGCCCCGGAGTTCGCCGAGAACCGGCGCAGCCACGTGGCCAGCGCCGCACGGGGCGAGGGTTCCTCGGCCAGCAGGCGGTCGGCGAGGGCGCGCAGCGCGTCGAAGCCGTCGCCGACCACCGCCTCCAGCAGCGCCTCGCGGGTCGGGAAGTGCCGGTAGAGGGTGCCGATGCCGACGCCCGCGCGGCGCGCCACGCTGCGCAGCGAGGCGTCCGTCCCCTCCTCCGCGATCACCTGGCGCGCCACCGCGAGCAGGGAGTCGCGGTTGCGGCGCGCGTCGGCGCGCAGGGTCGACTCCTCCGGGGGCCCGGTCATGTCACACCACCTTGCTAAGCGGAGCACTGCTCCATATGCTTTTGGAGCACCGCTCCGGATTCCACGTAAGCCTACTCGCCACACGGAAAGAGACCCACCGTGTCAGCTGTCGAGAACGAGGCACCACCCCCCTCCACAGGACCGGGATTCCCCCCCGCCCTCACCAACGCGATCATCGTCACCACACTCGGCGCGTTCATGGCGTTCCTGGAATCGACGATCGTCAACGTCGCGCTGGACACGCTCACCCGCGAACTG
This sequence comes from Actinocorallia aurea, assembly GCF_054783995.1. Taxonomy (NCBI): domain Bacteria; kingdom Bacillati; phylum Actinomycetota; class Actinomycetes; order Streptosporangiales; family Thermomonosporaceae; genus Actinocorallia; species Actinocorallia aurea. The sequence goes on along the minus strand of NZ_BAAGPQ010000029.1, from coordinate 148,102 downwards.
CGCACCGACCTCGCCACGACCCAGTGGGTCGTCACCGCCTACCTGCTGTCGATGGCCGCCGCCATCCCGATCTCCGGCTGGGCGGCGAACCGCTTCGGCGCCGTCCAGACCTACGTCGCGGGCCTCGCGGTCTTCGCGCTGGCCTCGCTCCTGTGCGGGCTGGCCGGATCCACCGAGTCGCTCATCGCCGCGCGCGCCCTGCAGGGACTGTCCGGCGGCCTGCTCGTCCCCATCGGCACGATGATCACGATGCGGGCGGCCAAGCCCGAGCAGATGGCCAGGGTCATGGGCGTGACCGGCGTTCCCACCATCATGGCGCCGGTGATCGGCCCGACCGTCGGCGGCCTCATCCTGGAGCACATCGGCTGGCAGTGGGTGTTCTTCCTCAACGTGCCGTTCGCCCTGCTCACCCTCCTGCTCGCGGTCAGGCTGCTCGGCTGGGACGCCCGCGGGCAGGCCGGCCGGTTCGACTTCCCCGGTGTGCTCCTCATCACCGGCGGCAGCGTCGCGGTGGCCTACGGGCTCGCCGAGATCGGCGGCAAGGGCGAGCTCACCGGCACCACGGTCTGGGCCGTCTCGATCGGCGTCGCCCTGATCGCCGGGTTCGTCGTCCACCAACTGCGGGCGGCCACCCCGCTCATGGACATCAGGCTGTTCAGGAACCCGATGTACTCGGCGGCGTCCCTCACCAACTTCTGCCTCGGCGCTGCCGTCTTCGGCGCGATCATCCTCATGCCGCTCTACTTCCAGATCGTCCGGCAGGAGGACGCCGTCACCACCGGCCTGCTGCTCATCCCGCAGGGCGTGGGCGTGGCCGCCGCGATGGTCGCGGGCGCCAAGCTCACCGACCGCCTCGGCAGCGGCAGGGCGGCCCTGATCGGCGGCCTCCTCAGCATCGCGGGCTCGGTGCCCTTCACCTTCCTCGGCGACGACACCTCGTACCGGCTCATCAGCGTCATGATGGTGGTCCGCGGCTTCGGTGTCGGGCTCTGCGCGATCCCCGCGGTCACCGCCGCCTACCGCACCATCTCCCCGCTGAAGATCGCCGACGCCACGGTCCAGCTGAACGTCGGCCAGCGGCTCGGCGGGTCCGCCGCCGTCGCGGCCTTCGCCGTCATCCTGCAGCACCACCTCCAGAACGCCGCGACCCCTGCCGCGCAGGCCGACGCGTTCGGCGCCGCCTTCTGGTGGGTCGTCGGCATCGCCGTCGGCGCGACGCTGCCGGCGTTCCTGCTCATCGCGACCGAGCGCAGGACGCCGCCCGCCGTTCCGCCGCAGAAGCCGCCGCCGAACGACCCCGAGAAGGGTGCCGAGGCCCTGTGAGTGCCGGTCGTGACCGCCGTGGGGTGGTCACGACCGGGACGGGTCAGCGGGTGGGGAGGTAGATGGACTTGGTCTGGAGGTAGGGGGTGAGGCCTTCGGGGCCCAGTTCGCGGCCCAGGCCGCTGGACTTGACGCCGCCGAAGGGGGAGGAGAAGTCGAGGGCGTAGTGGTTGACGCCGACCGAACCCGTTTCGATGCGGCGGGCCAGGTCTATGCCGTGGGCCTCGTCGGCGGTCCAGACGGTGCCGCCCAGGCCGTAGTCGGAGTCGTTCGCCAGGGCCACGGCCTGGTCTTCGCTCTCGTAGGGGATGACGGCCAGGACGGGGCCGAAGATCTCCTCCCGGGCGATGGGGTCGGTGTTGGCCACGTCGGCGAAAACCGTGGGCTCCACGTACCAGCCGGGGCGGGCCGGGGCACTGCCGCCGGTGGTGAGGCGGGCACCGCTGCGCCTGCCCTCCTCGATGTGGCCCAGGACGCGGGTCTGCTGGGCCTTGCTGACCAGAGGGCCGATCTCGGTGGCCTTGTCGAGGGGGTCGCCGATGACGAGGGAGCGCACCGTCTCCGTCACGGCTTCGACGACCTCGGCGTAGCGGGAGCGGGGGGCGAGGATGCGGGTGCAGGCGTGGCAGGTCTGGCCGTTGTTCGGCAGGGACACCTCGGCGAGCTTCGCGGCGAAGAGGTCGAGGTCGGCGTCCTCGGCGACCAGGGACGCCGACTTGCCGCCCAGCTCCAGGGTGACCGGGCGCAGCAGGCGTCCGCCGACCTCGCCGATCGCCCGGCCCGCCGGAGTGGAACCCGTGAACGCGACCTTGTCCACGCCCGGGTGCGCCACCAGATGCGCGCCCGCCTCGCGGTCGGCGGGGACGACGTTCAGCACGCCCGCGGGCAGGCCCGCCGCCTCGGCGGCCTCGGCGAAGGCGTAGGCGTCCAGCGCCGTCTCCGGCGGGGGCTTCAACACCACGGTGCAGCCCGCGGCCAGGGCCGGGCCGAGCTTCATCGCGGCCAACGCCTGCGGATAGTTCCACGGGGTGATCGCCGCGACCACACCGACCGGGCCCTGCGTCACGATCGTCCGGCCGCCGAAGACGCTCTGGCGGACGTCCTCGGATTCGAGGGTGCGCAGGAGTCGGGCGTAGTAGCCGATGATCCCGGCGGCGGCGAAGCCGTTCGCGCCTGCGGACAGGGTGATCGGCATACCGTTCTCACGGGACACCAGGGCGGAGGTCTCTCGGCCGCGCGCCTTCAGTTCCCTGGCGAACGCGTCGATGAGGTCGGCGCGGGCCGGGGCGTCCAGGGCGCCCCATCCGCCGGTCAGCGCGGCGCGGGCGGCGGCCACGGCGTCGTCGATGTCGGCGGGGCCGGCCAGCGCCGCATGGCCGAACACCTCGCCCGTGGACGCCTCGACGACGTCCACGGAACCGCCGCGCGGGGCGGTCCACTTGCCACCTATGTACAGGGTGTCGCGGTTCATCATGCTCCTCACAGGACGTCCTCGTGGGCGAACAGGACCGAGCTGACGAGCGGGGCCATGGGCCCGCCCGCGAACAGGGAGGTGCGGGCTCCGGGGACCTGGTTCGGGGAGGTGCCGCGGATCTGGCGGACCGCCTCGACGGCCAGGCCCATGCCGTTCACGAAGGCGTCGGCGATGTTGCCGCCTGAAGTGTTGACGGGCAGGTCGCCGCCCTGCGCGATGAGGTTCTCGAAGGTGAGGACCTTGCCTGCCTCCGGGCCGGACGGGGCGAGGCCGTGGTCGATGAGGGAGGCGATGGCGGAGCCGCTGAAGTTCTCGTAGACCTGGACGACGTCGACGTCCGCGGGGCGCAGGCCCGCCCCGTCGAAGAGACGGCCCGCGACGCCCCGGCAGTCGGGGCGGGCGCCGAAGCCCGCGGTGGCGTAGGCGTCGTCGTTCTCGGTGAGGGAGGAGTAGCCGCCGGGCGCGCCCTGGGCTCCGGCCAGGACGTAGGCGGGGTCGGCGCGCAGCGTCCGGGCCCGCTCGGCGGAGACGAGGATCAGGGCGACGGCGCCGTCGCTCTCGCGCGAGCAGTCGTACAGCCGGAACGGGTCGACGATCGGGCGGGACGCGGCGTAGGCGTCGGCGTCCAGGGGTCTGCCGTACCCGGCGGCCGTCGGGTTGTTCTGTGCGTGGTGGTAGGCGGCGAGGACGAGCGCGCGCTGGGTCTCGGCCGGCACGCCGTCGTGTTCCAGCATCCGCTGGGTGCGCAGCGCGCAGACCTGGGCGGGGGCGCCGACGCCGTGGGCGAGGTAGTGGTTGTCGTAGAAGTAGCGGGCGTAGCCGAGGCGGCCGGTGTCGACCTGTGCCATCGTCCGGTAGGCGACGACGCACTCGGCCTGGCCGGTCGCGATGGCCGCGGCGGCGGTGGTGATCGCCGCGGCGGCCCCTCCCCCGCCGCCGCCCCACACCATCGACGACCAGCGCAGCTCGTGGATGCCGAGGTCCGCGCCGAGGACGGGGCCGGAAAGGTCGCCCCCGGCATAGGAGACGAACCCGTCGACGTCGCGCGGCGCGACGCCCGCGTCGCGGCAGGCCGCGAGGATCGCCTCAAGGGCCATCCGGTGCTCGCCCGCGGGTGCCTGCCCTCGCTTGTAGTGCAGGTCGGCGACGCCGACGACGGCCGCCGCGCCCCGCATCGGGGAGATGCTCATGAACCCGCTCCGCTCCGCCAGCGCAGCAGCGGCCACGCGGCGTTGTCGACGTGCTCGACGAAGCCCGTCACCCGGTCTCCGATCGCTGCGGCGTCTCCGTCGAGCAGCCCGAGCAGCCGCACTCCCCCGGCCTGCGGCAGCTCCACGACCACCGAGACATAGGGCACGAGATGCGCGTACTCCGCCATGTAGGGATGATGCGTGCGACACCAGGAGTAGACGGTCCCGCTCATCTCCACGGGCTCGAAACCCAGCGAGAAACCATGGCATTGCGGGCAGATATGGCGCGGCCCCCACAGCCAGGCGCGGCAGTCCGCGCACCGCTGGACCCGCAGCTCACCGGCCCTGAGCCCTTCCCAGTAGGCGGTGTCGAGCCCGTCGTCGGCCGGCCCGCACGGGATCTCGGCGGTCGGCGCGCTCACGCCTCCTCCGGGACGGGGAAGTTCTCCAGCGCGGCCGCGAGCCACACGCCGTCGCGCAGTTCCCAGATCGAGCGGAGCCCGACGGGCCCGCCGGGGGTGGTGTAGACGGTGTCGCCGATCCAGGTGTCGCCCTCCTTGCGGACGTCCACGATGCGCCGCGCGCTGACGTCCTTGCCCGGGGTGCGGACCCCTTCGAAGACCGCGGGGATGTTCTCCTGGACCATGTCCGCGAGGGACGCCTTGAGGTCCCCGTCGACGACGAACTGGGTGTGCCGCTCGTACCGGGCCCGGAACTCCGCTGCCTCGTTGTCGCTCTCCGCCATGGCTGGCGCTCCTTCCTCGGGGGTGCGATCAGACTAATGTCGTTAGGTTTTCTAAGGCAAGGCTCAATGCGGAAACGGGCTTCGAACTGCGGGAATGCTCAAGGAGACGCGACGACCGCAGGCACGAGGAACTTCTCGATCATCATCCGGAACCGGGCGAACGAGGCCTCGTCGCGGCCGTACTGGCCGATGAACATGATCTCCAGATGGGAGATCCACTCCGACAGCTCCAGCGGCTCGACGCCCGCCCGCAGCTCCCCCGACTCCCGGGCGGCCTCAAGGATCGGCTCCCACAGCGCGTGCGTCAGCTCGACCGCGATCCCGGTGTCGCCGAGCAGCGACGACGCCAGCGCCATCTCCTCGGGCGAGACGAGGCGGTCGACCATCGGGTCGCGCCGCCCGCGCCGGACGTTGTGGCAGATGCCTTCGACCAGTTTCTCCGCGAACGTATCGAACTTGGCGATATGAGCCCGCGCGGGCTCGATGTTCAGCCGCGCCCGCCGCCGGACCGACGCCAGGACCAGGGCCTCCCTGTCCGGGAAGTACCGGTAGACGGTCGCCCGCGCGACCTCGGCGGCCCGCGCGACGTCGTCCATCGTGGTCTTGGCGATGCCGAAGCGCGCGAAGCACGACTCGGCGGCCCGAAGGATCGCCTCCTCCAGTTCTGCGCCGCGCAGCCGGGTGCGGGTGGACCTGGTCATACGGCCACGATACCGATCTTCCCCGCAACCCCGAAGAGACTTATAGACAGATGACGAACTTTGTCTATAAGTTGCGGCCATGGATCGCACCGAGAAGCTCTCGCTGACCGGCCGGCTGCTGGCCCACGTCGACAACGGGACCACCGACTACGCCGAAGGCCTCATGCGGGTCCCGTTCAGCGCCTTCAACGACCCCGACCTCGCCCGGCGCGAGGTGGAGGTCGTCCGCCGGCATCCGCACATCGTCGCGCACACCGACGAACTGCCGAATCCCGGCGACTTCATCACCACCGACCTGATCGGCACCCCGCTCCTGGTCGTCCGGCAGAACGACGGCTCGGTCAAGGCGTTCTCGAACGTCTGCCGGCACCGGGGCGCCCGGGTGGAGTTCGCCGAGAAGGGCTGCAAGCGGATCTTCAACTGCCCGTACCACAACTGGGCCTACGGCCGGGAGGGCGACCTGCGCGCCATGCCGCACGCCGAGGACTTCCCCGGCCTCGACAAGTCCGAGTTCGGGCTCGTCGAGTTCCCGTGCGAGGTCCGGCACGGGCTGGTCTGGGTGATCCCGACCGCGGGCGAGGATCTCGACATCAGGGCGATCCTCGGCGACAAGCACGACCGCGAGCTGGAGCAGACCGGGATCGGCGGCTCCCACCAGCACCGCTTCGAGACGTTCGACCTGGACATGAACTGGAAGGTCGTCGTCGACGGCGTCCAGGACAGCTACCACCTGTGCCAGCTGCACACCACGACCGTCTGCCCCCTGCTGCACGGCAACATCTACGCGCTCGACCCGCACGGCAAGTCCTGGCGCCTGGTCGTCGCGCGCAAGACGCTGGAGCAGATCCGCGGCAAGGACCCCGACGAGGTGGACGTCCGCGACTACACCCTCGCGAACTACACGCTGTACCCCGGCACGATGCTGGTCACCGAGCCGAACCACTTCGAGATCTGGACGATCACCCCGCACCCCGACGACCCGAACAAGAGCCGCACGACGATCCGGCTGCTGTCCCCGTCGAAGCCGGAGACCGAAAGGCAGGTCAGGTTCTTCGACAAGAACTGGGAGCTGCTGATGAAGACGCTCCTGGACGAGGACTGGCACGTGGCCGGAACGATCACCGGGAACATCGGGGCGGGCGTCGGCGAACTCGTCTACGGCCGCAACGAGCTGCCCGGCCAGATGTTCCACAAGGTGCTGGCCGAGGACGTCGCGACCATGACGTCCTAGGAGGCCGCCTCGGCCTGCGCCCTCCGCTCGGCCGCGAAGTGGATCACCCCGTGCAGGAAGCTGCGGATCATCTCCTCGTACAGCCGGGCCTGGGTGAAGGTGTTCGCGGCCATCGCCTCGGCCAGGACGGGCTGGCGCTCGGCGTCGACGGGGAAGATGGCCCGCCGCGCGGCGGCGGGCTTGACCGCCTCGGAGATGCACGCGCCGAGCGTCAGGGTGTCCATGCTGTCGAGGATCTGGACGTGCACCTCGGCCGGGACGCCGCAGGCCGCCAGGTACCGGGCGGCGTCCTCGTAGAGGTCGGTGAGCATGTCGCGCGGCGGGTAGGCGAGCAGCAACGGCGCGACGTTGCGGTGCCGCAGGACGGCCCGGCGCAGGTTGAGGCTGAGCTGCACGAACCACTCGACCCACCGCTCGGGCTCCGGCTTGCGGGGCACGACGGTCTCGGCGACGACGGCGGCGGAGACCGCCGCGAGGATCGCTGACTTGTCGGCGAAGTGGTGGTAGAGCGAGGGCGCGCGGACGTTCAGGTGCCGGGCGAGCCTCGGCAGACTGAGCGCGTCGAGGCCCTCGGTGTCGATGATCTCGATCGCCGCGGCCACCGCGCCGGTCCGGCTGATGAGCGGCTGACGGGGACGGGGCATGGGGTGAATCCTAGCCGATCACCCGGCCCGCACCAGGGGCCATGGACTCCCCGGTTACCTACTGCCTTGAGTTTTAAATCTAACGCCTTTAGGATAATTGAGCGGCTTCGAGCAGTGCCCGGCCGTCCGAGAAAGGCCTGATCATGACCCAGTTCATCAGCACGGAGACGCCCTCCCCCGGGGTCCTGCTGGTCCGCCTCGACAAGGCGGCGTCGCTCAACACGCTCAGCGCCGAACTCGTCGAGGAGCTGCACGGGCTTTTCGCGTCGGTCCGGGAGGACGCGGAGGTCCGCGCGATCGTGCTCACCGGCGAGGGCCGGGCATTCTGCGCGGGCATCGACCTCAAGGGCTACGGCGTCCCGCCCGGCGCGGCCGACGGCGAGGGCAGGGTCCAGGCCGGGATGCGGGTCCAGGAGCACATCGCCTCCCTGACCGCCGCGCTCCGGGAGACCCGGGCGCCGGTCATCGCCGCCGTCAACGGCCCCGCCTACGGCGGAGGCATGTCCCTCGCTCTGGCCGCCGACCTGCGGCTCATGGCCGAAGGCGCCTCCTTCGAGGCCTCCTTCATCAAGCGCGGGCAGTCGGCCTGCGACGTCGGCCTGAGCTGGCTGCTCCCGCGGATCGTCGGGTTCTCCCGGGCCGCCGACATCATGCTCACCGGCCGCCGCGTCGACGCCGCCGAAGCCCTGGAGATCGGGCTCGCCTCGTCCGTCCACCCGCCCGAGGAGCTGCTGCCCGCCGCCCTCGCCAAGGCCGCGCAGATCGCCGAGCACTCCCCGTTCGGCGTCTGGATGACCAAGGACGTCCTCTGGGCGAACCTGGAGACGCCCTCGCTGCCTTCGGCGATCGCGCTGGAGAACCGCACCCAGATCCTCAGCGCGCTGACCAGGGACCACAGGGAGGCCGTCACCGCCTTCCTGGAGAAGCGCCCGCCGGTCTACCGCAACCACTGAAAGGCATCCCCGTGAAGATCGGAATCGCCGCCGGCTACTGGACCTCCCGCCCGCCCCGCGACGTCGACGGCAGGCTCGCCGCCGCCGAGGAGGCCGGCGTGGAGAGCTTCTGGACGGCCGAGACCTACGGGTCCGACGCGATCAGCCCGCTGTCGTGGTGGGGCGCGCGCACCGGGCGGATGCGCCTGGGCACCGCGGTCTGCCAGATGTCGGCCCGGACCCCGACCGCGCTCGCGATGGCCGCGCAGACCGTCGACCACCTGAGCGGCGGCCGGATGGTGCTCGGCATCGGCGCGTCCGGGCCCCAGGTCGTCGAAGGGTGGTACGGGCAGCCGTATCCCCGGCCGCTGGAGCGGACCCGCGAGTACGTCGAGATCATGCGGCGGGTGTGGGCGCGGGAGGAGCCGGTGCGGTTCGAGGGCAAGCACTACAGCCTGCCTTACGACGGCGGGACAAGGCTCGGGAAGCCGCTGCGCTCGACCGTCCACCCCGTGCGGACCGACATCCCCGTCTATCTGGGCGCCGAGGGGCCGAAGAACGTGGCGCTGGCGGCGGAGATCGCCGACGGCTGGATCCCGCTGTGGTTCTCGCCCAAGAGCGATGACTTCTACCGGGCCGCGCTCGCCGAGGGGTTCGCCCGGCCCGGAGCCCGGCGGACCACGGACGACTTCGAGGTCGCGGGCGTCGTCTGGGCCGTCGAAGGCGCGGACGTGGAGGCGGCGGCCGACAAGCTGAAGCCCACGATCGCCCTGTACGTCGGCGGAATGGGCGCCAAGGGCGCGAACTTCCATCTCGACGTGTTCGAGCGGATGGGCTGGGGCGAGGAGTGCGCCCGCGTCCAGGACCTCTACCTCGCCGGGCGCAAGCAGGAGGCCGCCGCGGCGGTGCCCACCGCGATGGTGGAGGACGTCGCGCTGGTCGGCCCCGCCGACAAGATCTGCGACGACCTCGAGTCGCGCTGGCTCGGCACCTGCCTCACCACGCTCGTCCTCGGCGGCTGGCCGCGCGCGGAGCTGTGCGCGCGGCTCGTGGAGACGGCGGCGGGCCGATGAAGGCCGAGATCACCGGCAAGGTGGAGATCGCCGAAGGGGTCTGCCTGCTGACGCTGCGGCCCCGCGGCGGCGCGCCGGAGTGGGCGCCGGGCGCGCACCTCGACCTGCTGCTCGGGCCCGGTCTCGTCCGCCAGTACTCGCTGTGCGGCGACCCCGCCGACCGGGAGAGGCTGCGGGTCGCCGTGCTGGCGCAGCCCGACGGGCGCGGGGGCTCCCTGCACGTCCACCGGAAGCTCGCCGTCGGCGAGGCCCTGGAGATCGAAGGGCCGCGCAACACCTTCCCGCTCGTCGACGCGCCCGCCTACCTGTTCGTCGCCGGCGGCATCGGGATCACGCCGCTGCTGCCGATGATCCGCGAGGTCGAAGGACGCGGCCTGCCTTGGCGGCTGCTCTACGGCGGCCGGACGGGCGCGTCGATGGCGTTCGCGGAGGAGCTCGCGGCGCTCGGCGGCGACCGGGTCGCGCTCCGGCCGCAGGACGAGCACGGGCTGCTCGACCTCGACGCGGCCCTGTCCGAGGCTCCGGAGGGGACCGCCGTCTACGCGTGCGGGCCCGAGCCGCTGCTCGGCGCGCTGGAGGCGGCGTGCGCGCGGCACCCGCTGCTCGGGTTGCACCTTGAGCGGTTCGCGCCCCGCGAGACGGCCGCCGCAGGGCCGGACGGCGCCTTCGAGGTCGACCTCGCGCGGACCGGGCGGACCATCGCCGTCGGCGCGGACGAGACCCTGCTCGGCGCGCTGGAGCGGGAAGGCGTGGCGCCGTCCTTCTCCTGCCGGGAAGGGACCTGCGGGTCCTGCGAGACGAACGTCCTCGGCGGGACGCCCGACCACCGCGACTCCCTGCTCACCGAGGACGAAAGGGCCGCCGGGGACGTCATCTTCCCGTGCGTCTCGCGGGCCCTGTCGGCGAAGCTGGTGCTGGACCTGTGAGCGCGTTCGAGGTCCTCGGGCCGCTCGGCCCGGCGCCCGCCCGCGCGGCCGCGTCTATCCGGCGGACCTCGACGCTGGACACGACATGGCCCGAGGGGTTCGACGGGCCGATGCTCACCCGCGGCAGGGCGCGGGATCTTCTGACAGCGGCGGTCGGGGAGGCGCCGGAGGTCGTCGGGGAGGACGCGCTGACCGTGCGGTTCGCGCCCGGGACCCGGACGATCACCGCGATCTCGGCCGCCCCCGCGCGTCCGGAACTCGGCGCGCTCGTCGGCGGCAGGGCGGGCGGCGGCCTGCGCGCGCTCATCGGCCGCACTCTCCCGCAGGAGAAGGCGGCGCGGACCCCACTGCACCTGCTCCTGGACGACCTGGGCGGCGCCTCCCTCGTCGCGCCGATGGCCAGATCGCGCTGGCTGCCCGACCCGTCCTCCGGACTCGTCACCGACCCGCTGCCGATGACGGGCGTCTGCACCGGCTTCCAGCCCGGATCGAGCGCCCTCACCCCCGCGGCCCCCGGCCTCCAGCTCGCCAACCAGCGCCCGGTCCCCGCCCTCACCGAAAGCCCCGACCCCTGGGCCTGGCACGACCTGCCCCACCACGACGGCCCCGCCGCCCGCCGGGCCCGCCGCCTCGACGTCATCCGCGCCCCCGACGGCGTCGAGATCGACGTGATGTTCCAGGACAGCACCACGGTGCCGGAGGGAGGCCGCATCGCCGTCCACGAGTACCGCCTCCGCGCGGTCGCCGATCCGGACACCCTGGAGGTGCGCGCCCTCTCCGCCGAACCCCGCATCCTCCCCTACGCCGAATGCCCCCTGGCCGTCCGCACCCTTCCCCGCCTCCTCGGCCTGCCCCTGGCGGACCTCTCCTCCACCGTCCCGCGCACCCTCCCCGGCGTCGACGGCTGCACCCACCTCAACGACGCCCTCCGCACCCTCTCCGACGTCCCCGCCCTGCTTCCCTTCCTCTGACCGGCCGCGCCGTGCCGTGGTGCGCGCGCCCGAGATAAGCGTTGGTCGCGGAAGTGAACGAATGGCATCCTGAGGCGGTGACCCGACCGGAGATTCAGCTCAGTTTCGCGCCCGGCCTGCACCTCTTCGTGCCCGCCCGACGCCGGACCGGACCGACCTCCGTGGTCACCGACGGCGCCTCCACACTCGGCCATGTCGTCGAATCCCTCGGTGTTCCCCTCACCGAGGTGGGCGAGCTCGTGGTCGACGGCCGGACGGTGCCGACCGCCCACATCCCGGCCGACGGCGAGCACGTGGAGGTCCGCCCGGTCTCCCGCCCGCAACGGATCGAAGGCGCCCCGCTCCGCTTCCTCCTCGACGTCCACCTCGGCACCCTCGCCCGCCGGATGCGCCTGCTCGGCATCGACACCGCCTACGAGAGCACCGACATCGGCGACCCCGCCCTGGCCGCCCGTTCAGCCGCCGAACGCCGCGTCCTGCTCTCCCGGGACCGCGGCCTCCTCCGCCGCCGCGAACCCTGGGCCGGCGCCTACGTCCACAGCACCCGCCCCGAGGAACAACTCCGCGAGATCCTCGAACGCTTCGCCCCACCCCTCACCCCCTGGACCCGCTGCGTCTCCTGCAACGGCCCCCTCGCCAAGGCCGCCAAAGAAGCAGTCCGCCCCACCCTCAAGAACAACACCGACCACGCCCACGACACCTTCGCCCAGTGCACCACCTGCGCCAAGGTCTACTGGCAAGGCGCCCACCACGCCCACCTGACCGAGATAGTCACCCAGGCCCAACAGATCACCGCAGCAGCGAACGCCCGACATGACCCCGGCGCATTGACGCAATGATTGTGTCAATGCATCATTGATACATGCTGTTCCCTACACCGGCGCTCGACACGGACGACCGGCGCGTTGTCGAGGAGATCGAGCGGATGCGCCAAGTACTCCGCAACCAAGTACGCGTCCCGACGAAATGGACTGACGGGCTGCGGAAGTTCCTCACCGCGGATGCGGTCGCCGCGTCGAACTCGATCGAGGGCTTCCGGGTGTCCACCATCGACGTCGCCGACCTGATCGAAGGCGAGCGCGACGTCGAGGTGTCCGAAGAGGATCGCGCCGAGACGCTGGCCTACCAGCACATGATGACCTACATCCAGAGCCTCAACGACGCGGGCGACTTCTGCTACAGCAAGGGGTTCCTCAACGGGCTGCACTGGATGCTGCAAGGCCACCGCCACTCCGCCCGCAGGCCGGCCGGGCAGTGGCGACGCGGCCCCGTCTACGTCACCGACGCGCGGGACCCCCGCATCGCCGCCTACACCGCCCCCGACGAGGGCGACGTCCCCGCCCTGATGGCCGAACTCGTCGACTGGCTCAACGAAGACGACGGCAGCCACCCGCTGGTCCGCGCCGCGATGGCCCACCTGCACCTGGTGTCGATCCACCCGTGGAGCGACGGCAACGGCCGCATGTCCCGGTCGCTCCAGACCCTCATGATCGCCCGCGAAGGCGTCCTCGCACCCGAGTTCACCTCCATCGAGGCCTGGCTCGGCCGACCCGGCAACACTTGGGAGTACTACCGCGAACTCGCCGCCCGCGGCACCACCTACCTCCCCGACCAGGATGTCCACGGCTGGATCCGCTTCAACCTCACCGCCTACCATCAGCAGGCCCAGACGGTGCAGGCACGCCTCGACCGCTCGGCCGAGGTGTGGGCCGCCCTCGCCGACTTCGCGGCCTCCTTCGACGAACGCGTCGTCTCCGCGCTCCACGACGTCGCCATGGTCGAGCGCGTCCGCCGCCTTCGCTACGAACACGCCGAGGCCCTCACCACGCAGCAGGCCCAACGTGATCTCCGCGACCTCGTCGCCGCCGGACTCCTCACCCCCGTCGGCCGCACCCGAGCCCGGTACTACACGGCCGGCCCGCGGTTCCCCGAAGACGCCCTCACGCTCGCCCGCACCCCGATCACCTTGGTCGCGCCCTACCGGCCGTAGCCGGCCCGCGGTTCCCCGCGGGGTCAGAGCCAGTCGTGTTGCCAGGCGTAGCGGGCTGCTTGGTGGCGGGTGCGGGTCTGGGTCTTCTGGAGGGTGTTGGAGAGGTAGTTGCGGACGGTGCCTTCGGCGAGGTGGAGGCGGGCGGCGATCTCGGCGACGGAGTAGCCGTCGCGGGTGGCGCGCAGGACGTCGATCTCGCGGTCGGTGAGGGGGCAGTCGTCGATGACGGCGCGGGCGGAGACGTCAGGGTCGATCCAGCGGCGGCCCTCGCTCAGGGACTGGATCACCGTGGTGATGTGGGCGGGCTCGGCGGACTTGCTGACGAAACCCTGCACGCCGAGGCGGAGCGCCCTGCGCAGCACGCCGGGGCGGGCGTGCCGGGTCAGCATGAGGATCGCCTGGTCGGGCAGCTCCCTGCGGATCCTGGCGACCGCGTCGAGTCCGTCGACGCCGGGCATCTCCAGGTCGATGACGAGCACGTCGGGGCGGTGCGCCAGCGTCGCCCGGACGGCGGCGTCGCCGTCTTCGGCCTCGGCGAGGACGGTGATGTCGCCTTCGAGCGGCAGGAGCGCCACGAGGGCCTTGCGCAGGAGCGCCTCGTCGTCGGCGAGCACCACGGTGGTCATCGGTCGTCCCTTCCTGCCCGGCGGGCGGCGCGGCGAGGACGGCGCGGCGGTACCGGCGTCCCCAGTATTCCCAGCTCCCCGGCGGGCCACCAGTGACACCGTGTCATGGTCCGGCCCACGGGAATGTCATGCCCGGGTGATGACACGGCGGCACTGACCGGCGGACGCCGCGGCGGGTGGAATCGAACCCATGTCCACCACACCAGTGATCGACGTCGACCGGCTCGGCGTCACCTACGGCGGCTTCCACGCCGTGCGGGACCTGTCCTTCCAGGTGCGGCGCGGCGAGCTCTACGCGCTGCTCGGCACGAACGGCGCGGGCAAGACCTCGGCCCTGGAGGTCGTCGAGGGGCACCGCGCGGCCTCCTCCGGCAGCGTCCGGATCTTCGGCCGCGACCCGCGTGACCGGCGCGCCGTCCGGACCCGGACGGGGATCATGCTCCAGGAGAGCGGATTCTCCCCCGAGATGACGGTGGAGGAGACCGTCCGGCTCCTCGGGCGGCTCTCCGGGCGCGCCGACACCGCGAGCCGCGTCCTCGGCGTCGTCGGCCTCACCCGCAAGGCCGGGACCAGGGTGTCGCAGCTGTCCGGCGGCGAGAAGCGGCGCCTGGACTTCGCCACCGCGGCGTACGGGACGCCCGACCTGCTGATCCTCGACGAGCCGACCACCGGCCTCGACGTCGGGGCCCGCGACGATCTGTGGGCCACCGTGGACCGGCTGCGCGAGGACGGCGCCACCGTCGTCCTCACCACGCACTACCTGGAGGAGGCCCAGGAGCGCGCCGACCGGATCGGCCTCATGCACCGGGGCTCGCTGCACCGGGAGGGCACCGTCGCCGAGCTGACGCGGGCGCTCCCGGCCGAGATCCGCTTCCGGCTCCCCGACCAGGCTCCCACTCCGCCTCCGCCCGCCCGCCGCGACGGCGACGGCGGCTTCCTCATCGAGACCTTCGACCTGCCGAAAGACCTGTACGCCCTGCTCCAGTGGGCCCGCGACGCCGGAATCGAGCCACGCGACCTGGAGGCCGGACCGACCCGGCTCGACGACGTCTTCCGCTCCCTCGCCTCCCGCTAGCCCCCGAAAGGCCTTCGCGATGCTCTCCCTCGCCCGCAGCGAGCTGCGCCAGATCCTCCGGAACCGGCTGATCCTGATCACCGGATTCCTCCTGCCGACGGTCTCGGCGGTCTTCCTCATCCGTCAGCGCGAGCTCTTCGCCGAAGCGGGCGGCCTCGGCTACATCGCCGCGGTCCTCGTGTTCACCGTCGGGGCGCTCGGGCTCTACTCCTCGGCCGTGACGACCCTGGCGTCCCGCCGCCAGAACCTCTTCCTCAAGCGGCTGCGCTCCACCGCGACGGGCGACGCCGCCCTCCTCGCCGGGATGCTCCTGCCGATCACCGCCGTCGCCGGTGTCCAGATCGCCGCCCTGCTCGCCGTCCTCGCGTTCGTCGGCGGCGCGCCGGCCGACCCCGTGCCGCTCGCGGCGGCGGTCCTCGCGGTGACGGCCATGATGGTCGGCCTCGCCCTGGCCACGGCCGGGCTGACCCGATCCCCCGAGCACGCGCAGGTCACCACCCTGCCCGTCATCCTCGGCGTGATCGCCGTCGCGATCTGGGTCGGGACCACCGGCACCGCCGACCTCACCGCGGTCAAGCTGCTGCTGCCCGGCGGGGCCGCGGCCGATCTGGCGGCCCGCGCCTGGAGCGGCGGGGCGTCCGCGGGCGAGGTGCTGCTCCGGCTGGCGGCGACGGCGGGGTGGATCGCCGTCTCCGTCACGCTGGCCGTCCGGCTCTTCCGCTGGGAGCCGCGCCGCTGACCCGTCCGCGCACCGGCCGGACGGGGAGGATTACGCACGCCGAGAATGGACACGAGCTCGGAGAGGGGGCGGAGATGGCATCCGAGGGCACCGAGGAGGCGCAGAGCCGGCTGCGGGTCCTCAACCGCGGCATCGTGGCAGGCTCGATCGCGGCCGTCGGCGCCTTGCTCGTCGCGACCGACGCGGACTCCTGGGGCGAGGCCCTCCTTCTGGGCGCGGGCCTCGTCGTCACGCTCGTCGTCATCAACCGGTGGGACTCCGGCTGCTTCGCCCGCGTGGCGCTGGCCGGTCTCGTCTGCACCGGGGGCATCTGGGCCGCCGGGGTGCTCGCCGCGGACTCCACGCAGGCCGCCTACGGCTTCGCCATCACCGCGACCATCGTCTTCTTCGAGCTGCCGCGCCGCAGGACCGCGGTCGTCGCGGGGGTCGCCGTGTTCGCCGCCGCGGTGTTCGCGCTGAAGCTGGCGCGCACGGGCACGATCGACGTCCTCATCCGGTATGTCCTGGTCAGCCTGTGCGTCGGCGCGGCCGGGGCCGTCCTCATGATCCTCGCCTACGCGGTCCACGATCTCGTCGGGGAGCTGGAGCGGGCCCGGGAGCGCGAGGCGGAGGTGGCCGTGATGCGCGAACGGGTCCGCTTCGCCGGCGACCTGCACGACATCCAGGGCCACACCCTCCACGTGGTGAAGCTCAAGGTCGCCCTGGCCGAGCGCCTCCTGCACACCGACCTCGGGCACGCCGAACGCGAACTCCACGAGGTCCGCGACCTCCTCGGCGCCACCATCGCCCAGACCAAGGACCTCGCCTACGCCCAGCGCCGCCTCAACCTCACCGCCGAACTGGAGAACGCCAAGAACCTCTTCGAGGCGGCCGGCATCCGCGTCCGCGTCGAGCGCGCGGGCGAGGTCGACCCCCGCGTGAGCGACGCCCTCGGCCAGGTCCTGCGCGAGACCACCACCAACATCCTGCGCCACTCCGACGCCACCGAGGTGCACATCGCGCTGACCGCCTCGGGCCTGTCCGTCACCAACGACGGCCTCCGCTCGGCCGCGCCGCCCCGTCTCAGCGGCCTCGCCGCACTCCGCGACAGGCTCGCCGCGCAGGGCGCCACCCTGACCGTCACCCAGACGGCCACGACCTTCCGCACCACCGTCGCGTTTCCCCCGTGACCGACGGGACGGCGGCCGTCACGAGCCCGCGAGGGAGTTCGCCCAGGCCTGCCAGGCCTGCTGCGCACGGTCGCGGATCTCGCGGGATCCCGCACCGTACAGGTGCGCGGAGACGGCGATGCCGGCGGAGCCGCCGTAGCGGAACGTCGCGACCTCCAGGAGTCCGGGCGACGGCTCGGCGATGCGGAGCACGACGGAGTCTTCGCCGACGTGCTCGACGATCCCGCGCGCGTGCGGGGCGGGCGGGACCGTCGCGGCCTCGGCGCCGACCTGGACGTCGCGCAGCCCGGCCTCGGCGACCGCGTCCGGCACCGCGGCGCCCTCGGGCGACTCGCGCTGCACCAGCAGCGTCGTCGTGGGAAGCCCGGCGAAGTGCTCCAGGTAGAGGCGGAGGTTGCGCAGCGCGCCTTCCCAACCGTCGAAGGTGCCCTCGATGTCCTCGCGCCAGGCGTCGCCGCCTTCCAGGAAGCCCGACGCCAGGCGCACCACCCTGCCCCCGCCCGGCCCCTCCTCGACGGTGACCTCGGTGCGCCACACCGGCACGGGCGTGTCCGGCCCGCTCCAGTCGGGCTCGTCGTAGGCGAACCGCACGGGCGGCTCCCACGCCGTCACCACCCCCTCGGACTCCCCGA
The DNA here is from genome assembly GCF_054783995.1 of Actinocorallia aurea. NCBI lineage: Bacteria > Bacillati > Actinomycetota > Actinomycetes > Streptosporangiales > Thermomonosporaceae > Actinocorallia > Actinocorallia aurea. The sequence goes on along the minus strand of NZ_BAAGPQ010000029.1, from coordinate 130,661 downwards.
ACATCCCGTGGTAGGTGACGATCCTCCCGCCGACCCGGGGCACCACCTCGGCCTGCACGAACCACGCCTCGATGCCCGCCCCCGTCGCCACCGCCTCCCACACCTGCTCCGCCGTCCCGGCCACCTCCGCCTCGACCACCACCCGGCACCTCCCGCCCTCATCATCAAGCCACCGCCGAACCCCGCCCATCCCACTCCCCTCCCAACGTCGCCGCCCCCACCGTCCCCCTACCCCCTCCCACCCCGCCCTCACCAGACGGATGGGCGGCGCGGTCGTGGGTCATTCATGTGGGTACCGGGGTGTGTGGGGAAGGGCCGGGGGCAAGGCTCTGATTGGTCCCGGTGGGGCGCCGGGACCGGGGCGAGCGCGGGAGGCGCGGGGCATGGACATGAAACTGGAAGTCGTCGTGGTGCCGGTGGCGGATGTGGGACGGGCCAAGGACTTCTACACGGGGCTGGGGTGGCGCCTCGACGCCGACGTCGCGACCGGGCCGGACTTCCGGGTGGTGCAGGTGACGCCGCCGGGGTCGGCCGCGTCGGTCATCTTCGGCACGTCGGTCACCGAGCAGGCGCCGGGGTCGGCGCGGGGGCTGCACCTGGTCGTCAGCGACCTCGCGGCGGCCCGCGAGGAGCTGTGCGCGAAGGGCGCCGACCCGAGCGAGATCTTCCACGACGCCGGAGGGGTGTTCCACCACGCGGGCACCGCCGCCCGCGTCCCCGGACCATCCACGGAACGCGGCAGCTACGGCTCGTTCCTGTCCTTCAGCGATCCCGACGGCAACGGCTGGGTCCTCCAGCAGGTGACGAAGCGGCTCCCGGGCCGCCTCGACCCCTCCGTCACCGCCTTCTCCTCGAAGGACGACCTCGCGAGCGCCCTCCGCCGCGCGGCCGCCGCCCACGGAGAACACGAGTCCCGCACCGGCGCCGAGGACCCGGACTGGCCCGACTGGTACGCCGCCTACATGGTGAGCGAGCAGGCCGGCACCGAGCCCCCTCGGTGAGGGCGCGCCCGGCCCGCGTTCGACGGCGAACCGCCACCGGCGCGGGCCGGTGCACAAGAAGGCGGTCCCTCTCCCCGAAATGATGATCACTGGCCTGATCCGGCCATGGGGTGGCCGGTCCTGGACCGGCGGTCGGCACTACAGGGGCGGTGTCGTGGGGTTTCGGGCTGCGGTCGGTGGCGGTGGGGTCGGGCCTAAGAAGAGCTGTGCGGAGTTACGGCTGTCCGATCTGCGTGGCAGGGAGGTCTCGGTCGGCTCTCCGGTTTCGCGGGGCGGCGGGCCGTATCTCGACATCGTCAACGAGGTGCTCGAAGGGCTGCTCGGCGAGCGGCCCTACGACGGCCTGCGCACCCGACGGCACCCGACGGCCCTTCCGTTCGCGCTGGACGACGCCCGCCTCCAGCAGCACCTCGACGTCCTCCAGGTCACGCCGGAGGAGCTGTACCGGCTGTTCGCCGTGGAGCTGGACCACGACCTCCTGGCCCGCGCTCACGCCGGGCGGCGCGAAACTCGCCTGGAACGGCGCCGACAAGGCGGCCTGGCTGGACCGCGCGCACCGCTTCGTGAAGCTCGCCCGGCTCACCGGTCTCGACCTCCCCGACATTCGGCAGGCTCCTCGACGCCTACGGCGGCGGGGACGTCGACCTCCGGGCGATTGCCGCCGCGCTCCGGCTCCACCGCGACCACGGCATGGACGTCACCGACGTCTGCCGGCTCGCCGTGCCGATCGAGGACGACGACGTCCAGGGCTGTTCGGGCGACATCCTCGCCGACCGCAACCAGGACTACAGGTTCCGGCTGGCCGGGCGGATCGGCGTCGCCGAGAGTGAGATCGCCGTCATCGTGCGCTGCTACCGGGAGCGCTACGCCGACCGCGCGTTCGGTGAGCGGTCCCCCATCCGCGACCACTGGGGCGTGTCGCAGAACCCGTTCGTCGCCCCCGGCGGCACGGTGGACGCCGCGTTCGTCTGGCAGGACACCTACACCTACCTGTTCTCCGGTGACCGGTACGTCCGCTACACCGGGCCCGAGTACGCGGCGGTCGACCCCGGATATCCGAAGAAGACCGCCGTGAACCTGCGCCAGGAGCCGCCGTTCACGAACCTGCCCGAGGCGTTCCGCGACGGCGTGAACGCGGCCTTCCGCGCCCCCGACGTCCGGCTGCTGCCGATGTGGGGCCCGGGTGACGGTCGTGGCGTCAGCGGACCATCGTCGTCTCGCGGTTCAGGCGGGACAGTTTCTCGGGATTGCGGACCGCGTAGAGGCCGGTGATGAGGCCCGCGTCCAGGCGGAGGGCCACGATCGTGTCGATCCGGCCGTCGCGGCGGATGATCAGAGCCGGATGGCCGTTGACCAGGGTCGCTTGCAGCAGGGCGCCGCTGAGCCTGGCCAGGACCTCGATCACCTCTTCCGCACCCACCACCGGTTCCACGGCGGCCCGGACGACTCCGCCGCCGTCCGTCAGGAGGACGACGTCCGGGGCGATCATGGTGAGGAGCCCGGTCAGGTCACCCGTTTCCACCGCTTGTCTGAAGGCGGCGAGCACGTCGCGGGTCTGAGCCGGGGAGACCGTCTCGCGAGGGCGGCGCGCGGCGACGTGGGTGCGCGCGCGGTGCGCGATCTGGCGGACCGTGGGCGGGGTCTTGTCGACGGCCTGCGCGATCTCGTCGTAGTCGAGGTTGAAGACGTCCCGCAGCACGAAGACGGCACGCTCGGTCGGCGTCAGGGTCTCCAGGACGAGAAGCATCGCCATGGAGACGCTGTCCGCGAGCTCGACGTCTTCGGCCACGTCGGGCGCGATGAGCAGCGGCTCGGGCAGCCACGGGCCGACGTAGGACTCCTTGCGGCGGCGGAGCGTGCGCAGGCGGGTCAGCGACTGGCGGGTGGTGATGCGGACCAGGAAGGCGCGCGGGTCGCGGACCGCGGTGTGCTCGACGCCCGACCAGCGCAGCCACGTCTCCTGGAGCACGTCCTCGGCGTCGGCCGCCGAGCCCAGCATCTCGTAGGCCACCGTGAAGAGCAGATTGCGGTGCGCGACGAAGCTCTCGGTGGCCGTGGCCGTGGCCGCCCCCGCTGCGGTACCGGCATCCCTGTTCGTCATCGTTGCTCCCGACTTCTGGCGCGCTGCGTGTGGTCGTACACGGGACGCCGCCCACCCCGGTTCCGTGACAGCACAGCCCTATGATCCACGTCACATCGATCCCTTGTCACGGGAGTGCGGCCATCGGCGCCTTATGGCCATCAGCCACACGACGAGTGAGGAAGCCCGATGGAAACCCGTATGAACCTGTTCGACACCGCGCTCGGCACGAAGGTCGGCAAGCGGATGTACGCCGTCAGCCAGGTCATCCAGGAGTCGCCGCTGCCCGGATCCACCCAGGAGCTGGTGCAGCTGCGAGCCAGCCAGATCAACGGCTGCGGCTTCTGCGTCGACATCCACAGCAAGGACGCCGCCGCGGCCGGCGAGGACGCGGCCCGGCTCAGCCTCGTCGCCACCTGGCGGCACTCCACGGTGTTCACCGACGCCGAGCGGGCCGCACTGGCCCTCACCGAGGAGGGCACCCGCATCACCGACGGAAACGGAGGGGTCACCGACGAGACCTGGGCCCGGGTGCGCGCGCACTACGACGAGGAGCAGGCCGTCGCCCTCGTCTCCCTCATCGCCATGATCAACGCGACCAACCGCCTCGGCGTGATCCTCAACAACCAGGGCGGCTCCTACGTGCCCGGCAACCTGACCACCGTCACCACCTGACACACCGAGACCGGCCCCGATGCGCATCGGGGCCGGTCTCGTCAAAGGCGGGTGCATGGGCCGCTGGTCAGGACGGTGCGGTGATCAGGGACTCCAGGAGGCGTTCGAGGGGGTCGGCGGTGATGACCTCTCGCCGGGTACCTGCTCGTCGTCGTCCATAGGGGCGTTCCTGAAGCGGGCTGCAGCCTCCGAGCAGAGCCGGAAGCTCGGCGCGGAGGGCACCGCGAGCCTCCGGTGACGCGTCGAGATCGGCGAGGTCCGGGAACCATTGGCCGAAGTGGTCGAGCCCGGCATATCCGTTCTCGAAGAACAGCATCGCGGCAGGCATGTAGCGATTGGCCCTATCGACCTTGAGGCGTGCGAACCGGCGCCGGTCCGCCACTTCGATCCGGGCGATCACCCCTTGACCGGGCATGAGCACGAGTTTCTGGCCCATGTCTTCGATGGTGTAGATCCCGGAATCCCGCTCCCGAAAGAAAGCGGAGAACGCCATGTACGCTTCCTGAGGATCACCCACGGAAACCCGCCGGTCGTCACCGTCACCGGCAACAAAGACGAACTCTTTCGGTCCCGGGTCATAAGGGCGAGCCATACACGTCCTTCGTTCACACGCAGTACCCACCCAGCCTGGGCCCTGTCCGAGATCTAGATCTATGAGGTGCCGGCCCGGGTCCGAGCTGTCGGGTGCGTGCTGTCGCAGGACGGTGACGGCGCCGCCCGGCAGCGTGTACCGGGTTCCGGCGGTCTCCTCTCACTTCGCCGGTCGCAGGGTCGGGATGGGGGCCAGGCGGTTGTCGCGGCGGTGGTCGCCTTCGGGGCTGAACGGGGGGACGGCGTCGAGCCGGCAGTCGGCGATGAGGAGGGTGTCGTCGGCGCGGTCGTCGGGCCCGGCGGCGAGGAAAGGTTCGCCGTCCGGGCCCCAGATGCCGGAGTTGCCGCGGTACTGCCAGGAACCGGCCGGGGTGTGCTCCCAGCCGCGGCGGTCGGCCCCACCACGAGCTGCGCCCCCTGCTCGGCCAGGTACTGGTACAGCGGCGGGAAGTCGCACTCGTAGCAGTTCAGCACGCCGGTCTTGACGCCGTTGACCTCCACGACCGGAGGCAGTTCCTGGCCGAAGGAATAGTTGCGGCGCTCGGCCGCCCCGTACAGGTGGGTCTTGCGGTAGTTCGCGATCAGCGCACCGCCCGCGTCGGCGACGGCGATGCTGTCGTAGAACCGGTCCCCGTCCTGCTCCGGGTAGGGCATCATCACGGTCGTCCCATGGGTCTTGGCCACGGACACGCACACCCGCTCCCCACCCCCGGTAGGTGGGATCAGCGCTCGGTGGCGGGGCGGACGACGAGTCGTTGAGGTCGATGCCGGGTGGCTGGGCGGCCCGCTGAGCCGAGAAGCCCGCGCAGCAGGCCGTCCGACGGTCCGCTCAGTGTGGGATGGCGTCGATCACGTCGCGGGCGCCCTGGCGGAGCAGGGCGACGCCGACGGACATGCCGAGCGTGGCGGGGTCGAGCGGGCCTGCCCACTCGTGCGCGTCCAGGATGGTCTTGCCGTCCGGCGAGAAGACGCGGGCCCGCAGGGACAGGCGGCCGTCGCGCTCGGCGTGGGCGTATCCGGCGATGGGGCTGTTGCAGTGGCCCTGCAGGACGTGCAGGAGCATCCGCTCCGCGGTGACCTCCCGCCAGGTGTCGGCGTGACTGAGACCTGAGATCGTCTCGATGAGGTCGGTGTCGGCCTCGCGGCACTGGAGCGCGAGGACTCCGGCGCCGATCGGTGGGCACAGCCGCTCGACCGTGAGGATCTCGGTGATGCGCTCGGCGTGGCCGATGCGCTCCAGGCCGGAGACGGCGAGGAGGAGCGCGTCGACTTCGCCGGCGTCGAGCTTCGCCAGGCGCTTGTTGGCGTTCCCGCGGATCGGCACGCACTCCAGGTGCGGGTGGGTGGCGGCGAGTTGGGCGATGCGGCGGACCGAAGAGGTCCCGACGCGGCTCCCCTCGGGCAGCTCGTCGAGGGTAAGGCCGCCCGGGTGGACGAGGGCATCTCGGATGTCGTCGCGCTGGAGGTACCCGGCGAAGACGGTCCCGGCGGGGAGCGGCCGGTCGGCGGGGACGTCCTTGAGGCAGTGGACGGCGAGGTCGGCTTCGCCGGCGAGGAGCGCGGCGTCCACCTCCTTGGTGAACGCGCCCTTCCCGCCGAGGCCGAGCTCGGACAGCGGGCCTTGCCAGCGGTCGCCGGAGGTCGTGACGGGCACGACCTCGGTCCGGATGTCGGGGTGCAGGGCGGCGAGTTCGCGGCGGGTGCGCTCGACCTGGGCGAGCGCCATCGGGCTGGCGCGGGAGACGATGCGGATCACATCAGGGGTGGCCATGGACGGCATCGTAATCCGTCACCGCCTGACCGCGATGAGGAGTCCCGGGGCCTACCGCGTCGATGTCGCGAGGGGAACGACCGACGTAGCCCAGGTCACCGGCGGGTACCTCATCCCGGCGGGGTCGGGATGCTGGTCCGGGGCTACGCGGGGGTGAGCAGGTAGGCGGTGGTGATGCGGGTGAGGTGGGTGGTGAAGGCCTCGTCGGGGGTGGTGGGGACGGCGAAGCCGGGGCCGTAGGCGGTGCGCAGGACCAGGGCGGAGAAGAGGGTGTCGTAGCAGGCCAGGGCGGCGGCGCGGGGGTCGGGGTGGGCGATGTGGTCTTCGGCGCGCTGTACGACGTCGGCGAAGGCCTCGCCGATGCGGTGGGCGTGGTCGGAGCCGCGGCGTTTGATCTCCGGGTGCGCGCCGGAGATCAGCACGACGGCGCCCAGGAAGCGGGCGTGGCGCTGGAACATGCGGGTGAGTTCGGCGACGGCTCCCGCGATCAACTCGCGGGGGGTGAGCCCGGTCCATCGGGCGGGGTCGGCGAAGACCGCCTCATCGGCGCGGGCGCGGGCGATGCCGTGCTCGTAGACGGCGAGGAACAGGGCGTCCTTGGTGTCGACGCGGGCGTAGACGGTCGGGGGCGCGACCTTGGCGCGCTCGCACACCGCGGCGATCGTGAACGCCTCGTACCCGCCCTCCTCCAGGATCTCCACTCCGGCGTCCAGGATCCGCGACCACACCCGGCGGCTGCGTTCCTGCAGCGGCGGGCGGATCAGCAGCTCGGCGTCGGCCGGGGCCCTGTCGTCGCTCATGACCGTCATTGTCGCGCACCGATCCTCCCGCGGTGTCCGTCCCTTGACAGGCGTGTGAGCCGTGCCGCATCATCCTCAAACATTAGCATGCACTAAAGTTTTTACCAGGCCGTCCCCGCGGCCTGAACTCCACCCCCGGAGGGACATCCCCATGGCATCCACCCCGCGCGGACGCGTCGCCGTCATCGGCGCCGGCCCCGCAGGCATGGCCACCGCGCTGTCGGTCCACCAGGCCGGCCACGAGGTCGCGCTCCTGGAGCGCTACCCGCAGGCCCGAGCGGCCGGCAACATCCTCAACCTGTGGCCGCCGCCCATCAAGGCGCTCGGCCTCATGGGCGTCGACACCGACGACCTCGGCTCCCCCTGCCGCACCGAGTTCCGCAACCTCGCCGGGCACCGCCGCGTCGAGGTCAAGCTGCCCGACGACGTCGTGCGCGACTACGGCGGCGGGTTCATCGGCCTGCTCCGCCCCGCCCTGTACGCACGACTCCTGGACGCCCTGCCGCCCGGTGTCCTCCAGGTCGACCGGTCCGTGGAGCGCCTGGAACAGGACGAGGGCGGGGCGGCGCTGCACATGGCCGACGGCACGGTCCACGAGTGCGACGTCGTCGTGGGCGCCGACGGCATCGACTCCCTGGTGCGCCGCACCCTGTGGGGCGAGGCGCCCAAGCGTGAGCACAATCTGCACATCTTCGGCGGATTCACCCTCGCCGACGGCATCGACGCACCCCGCAACATGTGCGTCCTCACCCATTCCCGCACCGTCCAGGGCGCCTGGACCTCGATCCGCCACCAGGGCCGCGACGGCTACCAGTGGTGGATCCTCACCGCCCACGACGCCGCCGAGGAGTTCACCGCGGACCTGCACACCGCCGCGACAGCGCTCGCCCGCGACTTCCCCGCACCGCTCGCGCGACTCGTCGCCGCCACCGACCCCGCCGTCGTCCAGCGGTGGCTGCTGCGCGACCGCAAGCCGCTGAAGCAGTGGTCCCGAGGCCGCGCCACCCTCGCCGGCGACGCCGCCCACCCGACCAGCCCGTATGCCGCCTACGGCGCGGGCATGGCCACCGAAGACGGCTACTTCATCGGCCGCCGCCTCGCCGGCGTCGACCTGCGCGACCACCGGGCCGTCCGCGCCGCGCTCCAGGCCTACGAGGACCCCCGCAAACCGCACACCGCCCGCCAGGTCCAGCAGGCCTTCGTCCTCGGCAAGGTCTTCCACCACGCGCCACGGCCGCTCCAGCTGGTCCGCGACCTGATCCTCGACCACACCCCCCTCCTGCAGAAGGCCGTCGGAGAATCCTCACCCGGTGAGATCGTCAAGCAGATCGCCGAGATCGACGCCACCGAGCACGCCTTCCGCACCGCCCTCGGCCGCAGCGCCACCTGAACCCCCGCCGCGCTCGCGGGCACGGCTCACCAGGGCCCTCGACCTAGGGTCTGCGCGCTCGGCTAGAGACCGGCTTCGCGGGCGGGCGGGCCGCCCGGTTCGCCGCGGAGGCTTTCGTGGGCGCGGCGGAGCTCCGGGGGGACGAGCTCGAGGAGCTGGTCGGGGCGGAGGGGCAGGTCGAGGAGGCTGAGTTTCACCCTGCTGCGGCTCGCGTGCTCGCCCGCCGAGAGCCGGACGACCTGGCCTGCGGCCAGCCGCGTCGCCGCCGTGACCAGGGCGCCGTGTCCCAGTTCGCCCGAGGCCGTGCCGTCCACGTCGACCAGCACCGGGGCGCTGTCGGCCGCCACCGTGAGGCGGATGCGGTCCTGCGCGGCCAGGACGACCGGCCGGCCGATGCCCGCCATCGGCGCGACGGGCGTCACCACCACGACCGCGGCGGACGGGGAGACGACGGGGCCGCCCGCCGCGTAGTTGTAGGCGGTCGACCCGACCGGCGTGGACAGCACCAGCGCGTCGCAACGGTAGTAGCCGTAACGCACGTCGTTCACCGCGAGATCGACCGAGACGACCCCCGTCCGCCCCGCCCTGGCCAGCACCACGTCGTTGAACCCGAACCGCGTCGCCAACGCGGCCTCTCCCGCGTCCACCTCCAAGCAGCCGTGCCGCTCGATCGTGAAGTCACCGGCCCGCAACCGCACCAGCGCCGCCCCCAACTCCTCCGGCTCCACCTCGACGAGGAACCCCAGATGCCCGTGGTTGACGCCCAGCACCGGAACCGACCTCCCCACCAGCTCCCGCATCGCCCCGAGCATCGTCCCGTCACCCCCGAGCGCCACCACCACCCCCACCTCCGCGGGGAACACCGCTTCCGGCACCACCTCCACCGACTCCGGAACCCGCCCCCGATCCCCCTCTCGCACCACCACCCGAAGCCCGTGCTCCCGGGCGAACCCGACGATCTCCCCCACCGACCGGTCCACGGCCCGCACCGGATGCAACACCATCCCGACCGTGCTCCCCCGCAGCTCGGACCCCATCCCCCCACCCTAATGATCACTCTCCGTGAACGGAGAGAGACCCGCCCGTCCGGAGCGAGACGCGGACGCGGACGGCCCGAGTCCAACAGATCGCCCTCGGCGGGGCATGCGCGAGCGGAGCGCGGAAGTCGCGAGGTGGAGCGGTGTTCGGGCGCGAGTCAGACAAGGCCCCGGAGGTTGGGGCCTTGTCTTGGTCGTTCTAGTGGTCGCTCGCCTTGAGGGAGTTCAGGAAGGTGTGGAACTGGGGGGTGGGCACGGTCAGGTGGCCGTGGCCGGGGTGCTTGGAGTCGCGGAGCCCGACGGCCATGGGACCGAGGTCGGCGACCTCGACGCAGCTCTGGCCTTGTGAGTTGCTGTAGCTGGCCTTCCGCCAGACGGGGGCTGACATCAGATCGTCTCCATGAGCTTGTGGATCAGGTCTCGCGTCTGGTCTTCCGGGAGGGCGAAATTCCCCAGCCGGTCGTAGCGGAGCGCGAACGATTCTACTTCCGCGACGTCCGACACCAGTCGCCAGCCGAACGCGGCCTCGGTGTAGGCCATCGGGTGGGAGCCGTCGCCGAACTGCATCAGTTCGAAGGAGCCGTCCAGGCCCGCGTGGAATCGTCCGCGCGGGAGGACCCGTAGGCCGATGGTGTCCAGTTCCGACAGTTCGAGAAGCCGCTTGAGCTGGGCGCGCATGATGTCCCGGTGCGCGGTGAACCTGTCCAGGACGCTCTCGTCGATGAGCGCCCACAGGTACTGGCGGCGGCCGGTGAAGAACCGCTCCTGGCGTTCCAGGCGATCGTCGATCAGCCGCTCGACGTCCTCCTCGGGGGAGCCGCCTTGGATGTTCGCCCGCGCGTATTCGGGCGTCTGCATCAGGCCCGGCACCCACGCCGGCTCCCAGACCCGCAGGTTCGATGCCCGTTCTTCGTGCGTCTGATGGGCTTTCTTCCAGTCGTCGGAGTGCTCTCTGCTCGCGTGCAGGACGAGCAGTTCCCACCGGCCGGGCGTCAGCGGCTGGGACGCCCTGGCGAGCCGGGTTCGGCCCTCCTCGGCCAGCTTCGACAGCAGGAGGGACCGCTGCCAGGCGTCGAGAAGCCTGGCCTGGTCGGGCTTGAGGCGCAGCTTTCCGTGTTCGAGCTTGGAAACCGAGGACTTGTCGACCCGCAGGATCTGGCCGAGTTCACCTCCGGTGAGCCCGAGGACCGCGCGGAATTCCCGCAGCTCCTGCGCGAGCGTGTACCAGAGCGACCCGGCGGGATCGGGATAAAGAACCTCACTCATCTTCGACCTCGCAAAGTTGGCGGGGGTTGCCGAAGTTGCATTTACCAGCATGAAACCAATGGACAGGCTACTTGGCCACGACCACTCTTGAGGACAGTTCCTGGAATTTCTCCTGAACCAACTCAGGCAACCACATTGCCCGCATATCGAACTCCTGGCGGAATAAGTCCGATTTGCGAAATCCCTCGGAGGTGAGACGTGGCAGACGAAGTGGCCACCGCAATGGAGGAATCGCCTCACGCCCCGCTTTCTGAGTGCGGGCGTATCGAGTACCGGCAGGAGTTCCCCGCTGAGAACGCCAGTGTGGGCGTCGTCCGTAAGGCCGTTTCGATGATGTGCCGGGCGTGGAGTGTGCCGGGGGAGCTGATCGACGCGGCGGAGTTGGCGATCTCGGAGGTCGTGACGAACGCGGTGCGGGCGAGTGCGCGGGGCACGCTTCTTCGTGCGACCGTGCGGCCCACGCTCGGCGGCGGCTTGTACTTCGACTGCGCGGACCGTGCCCGTGACGTGCCCCGGACGCCGGCCATGCCCGGGGAGGACGCCGAGGACGGGCGCGGGCTGGCGATCGTCGAGGTCCTGGCGCACGACCACGGATGGGAACTGCTGCCCGGGGGCTGGAAGGCCTTCTGGTTCAGGCTCGAACCCGGGGCCGTCGGCCACCGATCTCCGCCCGGAAGCGGTTCCGGTCCGCAGGGCGGACTGGGGCGTTGTCTGTGAGGTGGGCCACCGCGCAGAGTGTGACCCACAACGCAGTGCGGGCGTCATATCGGCGACATATCGCGCCTGTGTTGGACGTTCTTGTGTCGACTCTGGTGGGGAAAGCGTGGAAAATTCATCGGATTCCGGTCTGCGGTTCTTCGTGGGCACGGACGTGGGCGGGACGTTCACCGATCTCGTGGTGCTGCGGGACGGGCGGCCGCCGCGGCTGTTCAAGTCGCCGACGACGCCCGAGGACAGGTCCGAGGGCGTGGTCAACGCGCTGCGGCTGGCGGCGGAGTCCTACGGGATGGAACTCGGGGAGTTCTGCGCGGGCGTCGTCTACTTCGCGCACGGCACCACCGCGGCGACGAACGCGCTGATCGAGCGCAAGGGCGCGCCGACCGCGCTGCTGACGACGCGCGGGTTCAGCGACACCATGCTCATCCAGCGGTCGATGACCTCGTGGGTCGGGATGGGCGCGGCGACCGGGCACTACAGCCGCCGCCGCAACCCCGACCCGATCGTGCCGCGCTCGCGGATCGTGGAGATCACCGAGCGGACCGACGCGGCGGGGGCCGAGATCGTCGCGCTGGACGAGGCCGAGGTGCGCGCCACGCTCCGGCGGCTCCGCGACGAGGGCGTGCGGGCCCTCGCGGTGTCGTTCCTGTGGTCGTTCGTGAACGGCGCGCACGAGGACCGGGCCGCCCGGATCATCGAGGAGGAGTGGCCCGAGGCCTACACGACGCTGTCGCACGAGGTCGCCCCGGTCATCGGCGAGTACGAGCGGTCGGCGACGACGGTCGTCAACAGCTACCTCGGCCCGGTCATCCGCGACTACGTCGCCAACCTGGAGGGCCGCCTGCGCGCCACCGGGTTCACCGGCGACTTCTCGATCATGGACTCGGGCGGCGGCGTCATGCGCGCCGAGGACGCGGCACGGCGTTCGGCGTCGATGCTGACCTCCGGCCCCGCGGGCGGCGTGCTGGCCTCGACGGCGCTGGCCGAGCGCCTCGGGCACCGCAACGTCATCACCTCCGACATGGGCGGCACCAGCTTCGACGTCGGCCTCATCATCGACGGCGAGCCGCTGGTCGAGCGGGTCAGCGAGGTAGGCGACCTGCACCTGGCGCTGCCGCGGATCAAGGTGACGGCGATCGGCGCGGGCGGCGGCTCCCTCGCGGGCGTGGACGAGTCGGGCGTGCTGACCGTCGGCCCGGAGAGCGCCGGCTCGGTGCCCGGCCCCGCCTGCTACGGCCGCGGCGGCGACCGCCCGACCGTCACCGACGCCGACGTGGTGCTCGGCATCATCGACCCGGCCCGCTTCCTCGGCGGCCGGATGCCGCTGGACCGCGCGCTCGCCGAGAAGGCGATCCGGGTGCACGTCGCCGACCCGCTCGGCCTGAGCGTCGAGGACGCCGCGGCGGGCATCCGCAAGGTCGCCGACAACCAGATGGCCGACCTCCTGCGCAAGGTGACGGTCGAGCAGGGCCACGACCCGCGCGACTTCGTCGTCTACGCCTACGGCGGGGCGGGCCCCACCCACGCCTACGCCTACACCGAGGCCGCCGGGATCGCGACGCTCATCGTCCCGCCGACGTCGACGGTGCACTCCGCCTACGGCACCGTCACCTCCGACCGGTACCGGGCCGTCCAGACGACGGAGGTGCACCGCACTCCCCCGGGCGCGCAGGACCCCGCCGCGCACCTGGACGCCGCGCGCATCTCCGCCACGTTCGACGCCCTGGCGGCCCAGTGCCGCGCCGACCTGGACGACGACCCGCGCGTCCGCCTCTCGCGCGTCGCGTACCTGAAGTTCCGCCGCCAGTCGCACGAGCTGCCCCTCACCGTCCCCGAAGGCCCCGTCACCACCGGCGTGCTGCGCGCTCTGATCGAGGACTTCCGCGCCGCCTACGAGCGCATCTACGGCGCGGGCACCGCCCTGCTCGGCGCGGGCGTGGAGATCCACACGCTGCGCGTCGAGGGCCGCGTGAAGATCACCGATGTGCGCGAGGGCCAGTACCCGGGCGCGGCCGACCCGGACGCCGCGCTCATCGGCGAGCGCGACGTGCACTTCCCCGAGACGGGCCGGATCGCCACCCGCGTCTACCGCGGTGAGGGCCTGGGCAGCGGTGCGTCGCTGCGCGGCCCCGCGATCTTGGAGTTCGCCGGCACCACGGTCGTGCTCGGCCCGAACCAGACGCTCGCCGTCGACCACCACAGCAACCTCGTCATCGACTGCAAGGGGGAGGCGTGACCATTCCCGCCACCAGCACGGCCACCGACACCGGCACGGCCGCCGAATCCGCCATCGACCCGATCACCTTCGAGGTCATCAGGCACCGGCTCCTGGCCATCACCGACGAGCAGGGCGCGACCCTCGCGGCCATCTCCGGCTCCACCCACGTGGTCGAGGCCAGCGACTACAACGTCGGCCTCTACCTGCCGGACGGCTCGGTCGCCGCGATGGGCCGCACGATCCTGTCGCACGCCTCGTCCATGGCCGCCATCACCCGCTCGGTCATCGAGGACTGCACCGACTCCCCCGGCATCAACCCGGGCGACATGTTCATCGTGAACGACCCCTGGAAGGGCACCGTCCATGCCCAGGACGTCGGCCTGATCGCGCCGATCTTCTTCGAGGGCGAGCTGCTGGCCTGGACCGGCGCGATGTGCCACATGGTCGACGTCGGCGGCATGACCCCGGGCAGCTTCTGCATCGACGCGACGGACTCCTACCAGGAGGGCCTGCAGATGCCGCCGACGAAGCTCGTCGACGGCGGCGAGGTCCGCACCGACGTGTGGAACCTGATCCTCGGCCACACCCGTATGGCCCCGACCGTCAACCTCGACCTGCGGGCGCTCATCGGCGCGAACAACACCGCGATCCGGGCGATGACGGCGCTGGCCGAGAAGTACGGCGCGGAGACCGTCCGGACGGTCATGGCCAACCTCATCGGCCTGTCGGAGCGGCGGCTGCGCAACCGGCTCGCGCTGCTGCCCGACGCGCGCCTGCACTCGCGGGCGTTCCTCGACAACGACGGCGGCCTGGCCCAGTCGGCGCAGAACGCCACGTACGAGGTCGATCTGGTCCTCACCAAGCGCGGCGACACCCTGCACTTCGACTTCTCCGGCTCCTCCCCGCAGGCCAAGGGCTACATCAACTGCGCCTACTCCGGGATGATGGCCGGGATCGCGGCGGCGCTGCTGCCGACGCTGGCCTTCGACGCGCCCTGGAACGAGGGCCTGTTCCAGCCGGTCGAGGTCGAGTGCCCCGAGGGCCTGATCTGCAACGCGGCCCGCCCGGCGGCGGTGAGCGGCGGGGCGCTGGAGGCGGGCTGGCTCGTCGAGATGACGGCGCTGGAGTGCCTGTCGAAGCTCGCGGCCTGCTCCGACGAGCTGCTGCGCGAGGCCCAGGCCGGCCCGGCGGGCGGCCCGGACAAGTTCGTGCTCACCGGCGCGGGCGAGAACGGCGCGCGCCAGACCTACGTGATCATGGACTGTCTCGCGACGGGCGGCGCGGCGTACTCGCACCGCGACGGCGCCTGGACGCAGGGCCAGCACAACATCGAGCGGCAGCGGATCTCCAACGTCGAGGCCGTCGAGATGGACTCGCCTCTGATGTACCTGTGGCGCGGGCTGGTCGCCGACTCCGGCGGCGCCGGCCGCAACCGCGGCGGGATGAGCATGGGCGCGGTCTACACCGTGCACGGCGGCCGGGACGTCACCGCGCTGAACTCCGCGCACGGCTGGGAGGTGCCCAACTCCACCGGCATCTTCGGCGGCTACCCGGGCGCGCAGAACACCCGGACGGTCGTGCACGGCAGCGACGTCAAGGCCCGCCTCGCGGCCGGGACCATCCCCTCGGTCGGCGACCTGTCCGGCGAGCGCCCGGTCATGCGGGGCCGCCAGGGCCTCTACCACCTGGGCGACGACGACGTCCTGGCCACCGTGCCGCAGGCCGGAGGCGGCTGGGGCGACCCGCTCGACCGACCCGCCGAGGCGGTCCAGGCCGACCTCGACTTCGGGGCCGTCACCGCCGACGCGGCGGTCCGCCTCTACGGCGCGGTCCTCGGCGCGGACGGCAGGGTCGACGGCGACGCCACCGCCGCCCGGCGCGCGAGCCTGCGCGCGGCGCGCCTCGCCCTTCCCGCCGAGCTCCCCCTTCCCGCGCAGCCGCAGGGCCCGCGCACCCGGGTCCACCCGATGGGCGACGGCCTTGAGGTCGTCGAAGCGGGCGGAGGCCGCTGGATCGCCTGCGCCTGCGGGTGCGTCCTGTCCGGCGCGGACGAGCCGTGGCGCGCACACGCCGCGCTGGCGACCAGCCGCGACGTCCACGCGTTCGGCCACGCCACCCGCCTGGACGAGGGCCTGGAGCTGCGCGCCTACTCCTGCCCGTCGTGCGGCCGCCTCCAGGCCACCGACGTGGTCCGGATCGGCGCGGCCCACCCCGACGACATCCGCCTGCTCGCCGGAAAGGAGGAGTGATGGGCCGCCTCGCGCTCGCCGCGGCGACCTCGCACGTCGGCGCGATCGTCAAGAACGCCGGCGCCGACCCCGAGGTCTCCGGCGTCCTGCACGACGCCTGGCGCGCGCTCGACGCCGAGATCGCCGCAGCCCGCCTCGACGCCGTCGTCGTCGCGGCCACCGACCACTACGAGACGTTCGGGCTGGAGAACTACCCGGCCTTCTGCCTCGGCGTCGCCGACGAGCACGAGGGCTGGGCGGAGTTCGGCAACCCGGGCGGCGCCGTCGCCGGGCGGCCGGAGATCGCCGGGGCGCTGCTGGAGGGCCTCACCTCCCGAGGCTTCGACCTGGCCCGCTCGCACACGATGGCGCTGGACCACAGCTTCATGGTCCCGCTCGCCAAGCTCCCGGCGGCCGCGGCCGCCGGGGTGGTGCCCCTGTTCGTCAACTGCAACACGGCTCCGCTGCCGACGCTGCGCCGCTGCCTCGACCTCGGGATCGCGCTGCGCGAGACGGTGCGGGCGCTGCCCGACGGCGTCCGGGTCGGCGTGCTCGGCACCGGCGGCCTGTCGCACTGGGTCGGGCTGCCGCGCTTCGGCGACATCAACCCGGAGTTCGACGGCCGCCTCCTCGGCCTGCTGGAGCGGGGCGACGCCGAGGAGGTCCTCGCCTGGGACGACGCCTCGATCCTGGACGAGGCGGGCAACGGCGCGCTGGAGATCCGCACGTGGCTCGTCGCCGCGGGCGCGGCCGGCGGCCCGGCGCGGATCCACGCCTACCGGCCGATGCCGGCCTGGACCGTCGGGATCGGCATCGCCTCCTTCGAGGTGGCGTCATGAGCGTCGTCGGCCTGAACCGGCTCGCCCGGGAACTGGAGCACACCCCCGGCCTGCTCACCCGCTACCTGGAGTCCCCCGACACCGTCCTCGACGGCTACCGGCTGACGGGGCCCGAGCGCCGCGCCGTCACCGGCAAGGACGCCGCCTGGCTGCTCGACGCGGGGATGAACCCGGTCGCGCTGCGCAATCTGATGGTCGTGCTCGGGGTCGCCCACCAGGACATGTACCCGGCCGCGAAGGACGGGGGCTGACATGGCGGTCTCGAACGGGACACCGGTGCTGGAGCTGCGGGGCGTCCGCAAGGCGTTCGGCGGCGCGCAGGCGCTCGCGGGCGTGGACTTCACGCTGCTGCCCGGCGAGGTGCACGCGGTCGTCGGCATGAACGGCGCGGGCAAGTCGACGCTGGTCGAGCTGATCTGCGGGTCGTTCCCGCAGGACGACGGCGAGATCCGCATCGACGGCCGCCGCCAGGGGCCGCTCACGCCGCGCCGCGCCCACGCGGCAGGGGTGAGCATCGTCCACCAGCGGCGCACGCTCGTCGGGGGGCTCAGCGTGGCGGAGAACCTGCTGCTCGGCAGGCTCCCCACCCGCGCGGGACGGGTGCTGTGGCGGAAGGTCCGGGAGGAGGCGTCCGCCGCCCTGGCGGACCTCGGCCTCGACGTCGCGCCCACCGCGCTCGCGGGCGACCTCGGGCCCGGCGAGCAGACGCTCGTCGAGATCGCCCGCGAGGTCCACCACGGCGGCCGGGTCCTCGTCCTCGACGAGCCGACGGCCTCGCTCGGCGGCGCGGACGCCGAACGGGTCCACGGCCTCGTCCGGACCCTGCGCGCCCGGGGCACGGCCATCATCTACATCTCGCACCACCTCGACGAGGTGCTCTCCCTCGCCGACCGGGTGACGGTCATGCGCGACGGGCGCGTCGCCGCCGTCGAGGACGGGACCGCGCTCGACCTGCCCGCCCTCGTGCGGGCGATGGTCGGCGACCGGCCGATGCAGGGCAGACCCGACAAGGCGCGCACGCCCGGCGCCTCGGTGCTGACGCTGTCCGGACTGAGCGGCGGACGGCTCGCGCCGTTCGACCTCGACGTCCGGGCCGGTGAGGTCGTCGCCGTCCTCGGCCCGGCAGGCGACGGCCAGTCCGAGCTGTTCGCGCTGCTCAGCGGGCTGCGCCGGGCCGAGAGCGGCACGGTCGCCGTGCACGGCGCGGCGGTCCGGTCCGGCAGCGCCGCCGCGGCCCTGCGCGCGGGGCTGCGCTGCGTCACCGGCGACCGGCTCTCCTACGGGCTCGTCGCCGGGCTCGGCGTCAACGAGAACCTCGACCTCGTGCGGCGCGGCAGGCTGCGGCCCTGGCTGGTGCGCTGGCGCGACCTGCACTCCCGGGGACGGGAGTCCCGCGACCGCTACGGCGTCACCGCGATCCAGCAGGACCCGCCGGTGGCCGCGCTGTCCGGAGGCAACCAGCAGAAGGTGCTGCTGTCGGCGTGGCTCGACGGCGACCCTGCCGCCTGCCTCCTTGAGGAGCCGACCAACGGCGTCGACGTCGCCGCCAAGGCCGACATCCACCGCATCGTCGACGGCCTCGCCGAACGCGGCACCGCGGTCCTGCTCGGCTCCTCCGACATCGACGAGGTGATCCGGCTCGCCGATCGCGTCGTCGTCGTCCGAGGCGGCCGCACCGTCGCCGACCTGCCCATGGACCAGGTGAGCCGGGACGACCTCGTCACGCTCACCGCAGGAGGAGAACACCCTTGACCGCACTCACCACCTCGAAGGGGCTGCCCCGGCTCGGCCTGCCGCCGGGCGTGTCCCGCCACACCGGCCTGCTCGCCGTGCTGCTGCTCATCGGGGCCTTCACCGCGCTGCGCAGCGAGGCCTTCCTCACCGGGCCGAACCTGCTCAACGTCTCCCAGCAGATCGCCGTGGTCGCCGTCCTGGCGGCCGGGCTCACCCTGCTCATGACCGCCGGAGGCATCGACTTCTCCCTCGGCGCGATCGCCGCCGTCACCCACGGCGTCACCGCCCAGCTCATCGTCGCGGGCGTGAACGAGTGGACCGCGGCGGGCCTGGCCCTCGCGCTGGGCGCGGCGATCGGCCTGGTCAACGGGCTCGTCGTGACGTACCTGCGGGTCACCCCGTTCGTCGCCACCCTCGCCACCTCGACGATCCTCGGCGGCGCTGCGCTGCTCATCATCGACGGCAAGAGCATCTCCATCGGGAACGCGCTCATGTCGCTCGGGTTCGGCGAGGTCCTCGGCGGCGTCCCCGCGCTGGTCGTCGTCGCGATCGCGGTCTGCGTCGCGGCGGGCCTGATCCTGCGGTGGACGGCGTTCGGCCGCAACGCCTTCGCCATCGGCGGCAACGAGCAGGCGGCACGCCTCGCGGGCATCCCCGTGGCGCGGACCAAGCTACTGCTCTACACGCTCGGTGGGCTGCTCGCCGGGCTCGGCGGGGTCATGCTCGTCGCCCGGCTCGGCGCCGCCAGCCCCGGCACCGGCGGCCTCCACCTGGAGCTCACCGTGGTCGCCGCGGTCGTCATCGGCGGCACCGCGCTGCACGGCGGCAGCGGGACCATGGCCGGCACCGCCCTGGGCGTGGTGCTGCTCGGCGTCGTCGCCAACGCCATCAACCTGCTCCAGATCAACTCCCACTTCCAGGACGTGGCGCTCGGCGCCGTGCTGCTCGTCGCGGCCGTCACCAACCACCTGCGCGGCACACCCCGCTGACGCAGGACCGCTCCAACCACCCACCCCAAGAATCAGTTCGGAAGGAAAGCCATGTCCGCCACCCCCGGCAGAGGCCGCATCCCCGCCTTCAGAACCGCAGCCGCGCTCGCCCTCACGGGCCTCGCGCTGGCCGGCTGCTCCGTCGACGAGGGCAAGACGGCCGCCGCGCCGGTCCCCTCCGACAAGGCGCTCACCCTCGGCTTCGTCAACGGCAACTCCATCGAGTTCCACACCTGCCTCCAGCGCGCCATGCAGGCCCGCGCCGACGCCTCCGGCGTCAAGCTGCTGACCTCGAACTCCGCGATGGACCCGGCCAAGGAGCTGTCCAACATCGACGACATGATCGTCAAGAAGGTCGACGCCATCGTCGTCCAGACGGTCAACATCGACTCGCTCGAAGGCGGCATCGGCCGCGCCAACCGCGCGGGCATCCCGATCTTCCTGACCTCCGTCGCGTCGGTCGACCAGACCAAGATCCTCGGCGCGGTCGTCACCGACGTGCAGAAGGTCGGCCGCGAACTCGGCGAGTGGCTCGCGAAGGACAGCGGCGGCAAGGCCGTCGAGGTCGGCGTCATCGGCGGCGCGCCCGGCGCGGCGGCCGACCTGATGAACGACGCGTTCAAGGGCGCCGTCGGCGGCTCGGCGAAGGTCGTCTTCGACCAGCCCGCGATGTGGCAGCGCGCCAAGGCCCAGGACGTCGCCGACAACCTCCTGCAGGCGCGGCCCGAGGTCTCCTACGTCTTCGTGCACAACGAGGACATGGCGTTCGGCGCGCTCGCCGCGTTCAAGGCCGCAGGCCGCGACGACATCAAGATCCTCACCAACGGAGGCAGCGAGGCGGGCGTCAAGGCCGTCAAGGACGGGGAGTTCGCGATCACCGTGAGCAACACCCCCAAGAGCGTCGGCGAGATGGCCGTCGACAACGTCGTCGGCCTCCTGCGCGGGAAGCAGGGCGTGGAGAAGATCGCCACGGTCCCCGACGCGCTCGTGACCAGCGAGAATGCGAGCGAAGCTCCTTCCTACTGCGCATGAGGCACCGATGAACGACTCTCCTCGCTCCCTTCCCGACGACGACGGCGGACGCCGCCGCGGCGTACGCTCCGTCGACCGCGCCCTGGACGTGCTCGGCGCGTTCAGCGCCGCGCACCCGCGCCTCCAGCTCACCGAGCTGGCCGAGGTGGCGGGCGTGCCGAAGACCAGCACCCACCGCATCGCGGTGACCCTGGTCGAGCGCGGCTTCCTGCGCCAGGAGGCCGACGGCGCGTACGTCCTCGGCAACCGCCTGCTGGAGCTCGGCAGCCTCGTCTCGGCCACGACCGCCCTGTCCCACCTGACGCAGGGCGTCGCCGAGGAGCTCATCCGCTCCACCGGCGAGACCGTGCTGGTCGCCGAGGTCGACTGGCGGGACCGGTCGCTGCTCATCACGGGCAAGCGGGAGGCGCCGCACTCCCCGGAGTCGCTGTCGCCGCTCGGCAGGCGCTCGATGCTGGCCAACGGCTGCATCAGCCGCGCCATCCTCAGCGGCCTGCCGCGGGAGGAGAGCGAGGAGATCGTCGCGAGGCTGCCGCTGGCGCAGCGCACCCCCGCCAGCATCACCGACCCCGAGGCGCTCCGCCGCGAACTGGAGACCTGCCGCCGCTACGGCTACGCCATCGAGATCGGCGAGTTCATCCCCGGCATCGCCGGGGTCGCCGTCCCGGTGCTGGTCGGCGGCAGGCCCGCCGGCGCGATCGCGGTCTGCGGCCAGATCGCCCGCATGCCGCGGCGGCGGCTCGAAGCGCTCGGCACCCACATCAAGCACCTGCTCGGCCGGACCGCGGCCGCGCACCCGCCCTCCCCGCCGCGCGCGGGCTGACCCCTGGAGAGACCACCATGCAGACAGCACACGAAGCGGGCTGGGTGACCTTCCCCAGCGGAGCCGACGAGATCCGCGGCTACCTCGCCGTCCCCGTCCACCGCCCCGGCGACGCCCCGCCGCCCGTCGTCGTCATGGCGCACGAGAACCTCGGCGTCACCGAGCACCGGCGGCGGGTCACCGAACTCGTCGCCGACGAGGGCTTCGCGTGCCTGACCGTCGACCTGTACAGCAGGATCGGCGGACGCCCCCCGCAGGACTTCACGACCCCGGACGAGCGCCGCGCCAAGGCGTTCCTGGCCGCCCGCGACGAGCAGGCCATCCCCGACCTTGAGGCGGGCCTGGACCACCTGGCGGGCCGCGCCGACGTGGACGCCTCGCGGGCCGCGATCGTCGGGTTCTGCCTCGGCGGCGGGCTCGCCCTCGCCTGGGCGACCCGGACCGACCGGCTGGCCTGCGCCGTTCCGCTCTACGGACTGCCGGAACTGCCGCCTTCCTACAGCCCCACCGGGCAGGTCCGCTCCCGGATCACCATCGCCGACGCCGTCCGCTGCCCCGTCCAGGCGCACTTCGGCGGGGCCGACGAGGTCATCCCGCTCGACCAGGTCGCCCGGCTCGGCGACGCGCTGAAGCTGTCCGGGCAGGAGACCGAAGTGCACGTCTACGACGGCGCCGGGCATGCCTACCACGACGACACCCACCCCAACCACGACGCCGCCGCCGCGCGCCTCACCTGGGAGCGCACCCTCGCCTTCCTGAGGAAGCACCTGTGAGCCTCTGGACCGACCTGCTCGGCGCGGAGATCCGGCACGTCGACGCCGCCGGGACGGCGACGCGGGTCGCGTCCCTGGGCTCGGGCGAGGCCGTCGTCCTGCTGCACGGGCGGGGCGGCCACCTGGAGACCTTCGCACGGACGCTGCCCGCGCTCGCCGCCGCGGGACGCCGGGCGATCGCGATCGACCTGCTCGGGCACGGGCTCACCGGCAGGTCCCCGTCCGGCTCCTACCCGGTGGCGGAGCTGACCCGCCACGTCCTGGCGGTGCTCGACGCGCTCGGACTGGACTCCGCCGACCTGGTCGGGCAGTCCCTGGGCGGGTGGGCCGCCGCGCTGGCCGCGCTGCGTGCGCCGGAACGGGTGCGGCGGCTGGCCCTCATCGAACCCGCCGGACTCCAGGCCGAGGCCGAACGGCTCGCCGACCCGACGGTGCGGGCGGCCTACGAGCGGGGCGGCAAGGCCTACGCCGAACCGACGCCCGAGGCCGTCCGGACCCGGCTGGCCGGGCTGCTCGCCGACCCCTCGACGGTCGACGCCGAACTCGTCGAAGTGCGGACCGCGCTCTACCGGCCCGAGGACGCGCGGCGGGTGCACCGGCTGGTGCGGGCGGCCGACAACGGGGCGTCCCTCCTGACGCCGGAGCGGCTGTCCGGCCTGGCACGGCCCGTGCTGTTCATCCGGGGCGAGCACGGGCACACCCCCGCGTCCGTCGTCTCGGCCGCCGTCTCCGCGGTGCCCCGCGCGCGGCTGCTGACCGTGCCCGGCGCCAAGCAGTGGCCGCAGTACGAACGGCCCGACCTCGTCAACTCCGCTCTCGTCGACTTCCTCACCCACGACTTCCTCACCAAGGAGAACCCCTGATGACTTTGTGGACCGACTCCCTCGGCGCCGAGACCCGCTACCGCGACGCCGCCGGCTGGCGCACCCGCTCCATCGAGGCGGGCGAAGGCGACGCCGTCGTCCTCATGGGCGGGCTCACCGGCCACGCCGAAGGCTTCCTGCGCAACGTCGTGCCGCTCGCCGAACGCGGGCTGCGCGTGTACGCCATCGACGCCCTCGGCCACGGCCTCACCGCCCGGCCCACCGACGTCACCTACCACGCGCCGGTCTTCACCGAGCACCTCATCGGCTTCCTCGACGCCATCGGCGCGGAGCGGGCCCACCTCGTCGGCCAGTCCCTCGGCGGCTGGACCGCCCTGTACACCGCGCTCAAGCACCCCGACCGGGTCGGCAAGATCGTCTCCGTCACCGGGGCGGGCATCCTCCTGGACGACGCGGCCCGCGCCGCCGAGAGCGAGCAGGTGCACGCCCGCGTCAAGGCCGTCACGGCGAAGGCCGCCGCCGCGCCCACCCGGGAGAGCGTCCGCGAGCGGCTCGAATGGCTGATGGTCGACCCCGCGACCGTCACGGACGAACTCGTCGAGTGCCGCTACCGCTACTACACCCTGCCGGGCGCCGAGGAGGCGCTGGCCAAGCTCGTCGCCGAGCAGCCCAGCGAGGGCAACCGCGCCCACCTCCTGCGCGAGGCCGACCTCGCGGGGATCCCGCACGAGACGCTCGTGCTGTGGAGCGACCACAACCCGACGACCCCCGCCGAGGTCGGGCGGCGGGCCGCGGAGATCCTGCCGAACGCGTCCTTCGACATGGTCACCGGCGCGGGCCACTGGCCGATGTTCGAGCAGCCCGAGCAGTTCAACCGGATCGTCGGCGACTTCCTCGTCAAGGACGGCGGGTGACGCCGGCGGAGGAGGTCGCCCTGGGATGCCGGGTCCTGGCCGCGCACGGGAACGCCGACCTCATCTGGGGGCACCTCTCCCGGCGCGACCCCGACGGCAGGGGTGTCTGGCTGAAGTCCGCCGGATACGGCATGGAGGAGATCACGCCGGATCGGGTCGTCCTGATCGACCGGGACGGGGCGCTGCTGGCGGGCGGCGACCGGGTGCACCTGGAGTACCCGATCCACACCGAGATCATGGCGGCCCGGCCCGACGTCGGCGCGGTCGTGCACAGCCACGCCGAATCCGCCATCGTCTTCGCCGCCACCGGAGCGGAACTGCGCCCCGTCGGCCACGAGGGCACCCTCTTCTGGCCGCCGGACGTCGCCCGCTTCACCGAGACGGGCGACCTCATCCGCGACCGCGCGCTCGGCGTTTCCGTGGCCGCCGCCCTCGGCGACCGCAACGCCCTCCTCCTGCACCGGCACGGCCTCGTCACCGTCGGCCCGGACGTGGCCACCGCGGTCCTGACCGCCGTCTTCCTGGAGAAGGCGTGCCGCATGCAACTGCAACTGGAAGCCCGCGGAGCCCCCTTCGAATCCTCGGACGAAGCCGAGGCCCTCGCCAAACGCTCGCGCTGCTACTCCCCCCGGCAACTCGACGCGGCCTGGGCCTACCTCGTCCGGACGCTCCCCGCGCAGGTCTGAGACACCGGTTCGGCTCTTCGACGGCGCCGCCCTTCGCGCGTCCGCGCTGCCCGAACGTCGTGCCGGACGTATGCGGCGGCGGAGAGCGGGTCACCGGGCGGCTTCCGGTGGGGGCAGGTAGGGGTGGAAGTGGGCGGCGACGAGGTCCGTCACGGCCTCGGCGTCGCGGGTTCCGTCGACCTCGATCACGCGGATGCCGAGGCCGCGTGCGGAGCGGACCGCGTCGTCGGCGACGAGACGGTCCCGTTCGAGTCTGTTGCGCTGGGCCAGGACGGGATCGCTGACGGCGTGGCCGACGGCGGCCGCGCGGGCGAGGTCGCGCAGCTGCCGGTCGCGGAAGACCTGGGTGGGCACCATGACGACCATGCGCCGCGGCGCGTCCGCGATCGACGCGACCAGCTCGGGGCGCAGCCCCCACCCTTCGGCGAGGACGGGCCGCCCGGAGGTCAGCGCGCGCAGGTCGTCGAGGGCCCAGGCGAACCGGACCGGGAAGCCGGCCAGCGTTTCGGCGGCCATGGCCTCCGGCGTGGAGTTCACCCAGGTCAGGTCGGCGTCCGGACCGTCAGGCGGTTCGCCCAGGGCGATGCGACGGGCGATGCGCCGGTCATTGTGGGCGCGGGCGTCGTGGAAGTCGTAGTGGTAAGCGGTCAGCCCGTACCGGACGGCCAGGAGCCGCGCGACCGTGGACTTGCCGGCCCACTGCCCGCCGCCGATCCACAGGGCCTTGCCGAGCGTGCCGAACGGATCCCACACCCGGGTGTCGGTGTCGGTCTCGGTGTCGTTCGCGGCCACAGGTCCCCTTTCGACTCACCCCATGTGCCCGCTGGACGAGAACTCGAACCGCCCCGGCTCCCGTCCCGCGGCCTGTGCGGGGTGATCCGAGGCCGCGTCGTCCTTGCGCTGCTCAGGGCCAGGTCATGGCGAGCTGGGTGTGGGTCTTCGGGAACAGGCGGCCCGTGGACGGGGGTGCCACGGGAGCGTCGGGCGGGTGGAGGGTGAAGGCCGGTCCGGGGCCGGCTCGGTGGTCGCGGTCCCAGATGAGGATGTGGTCGTGGAGGGCTCGGGCGAGGGCGGCGGCGTCGTCGCCGTGGCCGTGGACGCCGAACTCCCAGCGGCCCGGACTCGTGTCGGCCGCCTCGGTGCGGCGGGAGGTGAGGTAGGCGAAGGACGTCGGGGTGATCAGGGCCGGGCAGTACCAGCGGGCGGCGGTCCGCACCAGGTCGCAGCCGCGGGCGGGGTCGTTGTGGATGAGCCCGAAGCGGTCGTCCTCGGTGAGGATCCACAGGTTGAGCGTGTCGAAGGGCTCGTCCCCCGCGACGGTCACGCCGGTCCACACCTCGGTGCGCGGCCCCTTCACCGCGGTGTCGAGCGTCGCGGGGTCGAGATCGGGCCCGTCTTCGATCGTGAGGGTCACCGCGCCGTCGGCGAGGGCCGCCTCGCGCGGCGGGTGCGCGCCGACGCCCTGCATGGAGACGAACCCGCACACGGTGGGATCGAGGCCGATGTGGCGGTCGCCGTCGCGGACGAAGGTGATCGACCGCGTCACCGCCTTGAACAGCAGCGGGACGACCAGCCGACCTCCGGGCGCCAGCAGCCGGAGCCAGGGCACGTCCCATGCGCCGACGGTGACGAGGACGGCGTCGAACGGCCCGAGACCGTCGGCGGCGTGCTCGGCGTCCCCGAGCAGCACCCGGACGTCGAAATACCCGGTCTCGGCGAGGAACCTGCTCGCGCGCTCGGTGACCCACGGATCGATGTCGACGGTCACCACCGACCCGCGCGGGCCGACGATCTCGGCGAGCAGAGCCGCGTTGTACCCGCCGCTCCCCACCTCCAGCACGCGCATCCCCGCCGCGACACCGGCCGCTTCGATCATCGCGGCCTGAAGCCAGGGCGCGCTGAGCGAACTGGTGCACCGCCCGTCCACATCGAACCGGGTACGCACCGCATCCCACACCGAATACGCGACCTCCGGCCCCACCTCAGGACAGAACCTCTCCCTCGGCACCGCCCCGAACGCCGCAGCGACCTCGGCCCGCTCGATGTAACCCTCGTCCTGCAACCGCGCGACCATCCGCGCCCGAAGCAGATCCAAGGACCCCCCGCGATCCCCACCCGTCATCACCCCACAACCCTACGCACCCACCCCCGCCAGTTCCCGAGTTCGACGATTCATCCCAAGAGCGAGAGCCGCCCCAAACCGCCCCGCCCCGATCACCCCTTGAAGCGCCCCACCCAAAGAAGCACTCAAGCGATTTCTCTCACCATTTCACCCATGGAACGACTTCCGGCCGCATACCACCCGTGGATATGAACTCCCTCAGCCCACGCCGCACCACGTCGAGCGGAATACCAGAGGACTCGGGAAACTCTGTCAGATGACCTTGAATGCAGTAGGTCGAACTCACCGAACCTGCGGAGACGAAATTTCCGTCGGCATCCATAAAGGAAAGGAGGCCGACCCCGAGCTCCCTGTCGACCCCGACCATGAGTTCATGATCTGGAGACCCGGACGCCAGATCCTCTCTCTCAAGAGAGTGGATCCGCGCAAGATTTTCATGCGCAGGACCCGCCAGAAGATCGTCGATCAGGGCGTCACCGTCATTCGGAACGTACAGATGAACGGGATTCTTATTGTGCCCGATCCGATAACGCGCTTCAGCACGCGGAACCATTTCCCCCCTTTGGTCCTGATGGCCTTGATTGACGTTTTCCGACGGGTGCCGGATCGGCGGTGCGGTGAATCCATCGCGCCGCGGTCCTCTTTTTTCGGGCTCGCTCGACACGCGCGCCATCAATCGTTCAGGCTCCTTGCTCAAGCCTGCGCGAACGTCATCGACTCGGGGTCAGGGTGGGGGGTCGGTGAGGGTGGGAGTGGTGAGGTAGTGCTGGAGGACGGGGGCTACGGCTTGGGTGAGGGTTTCGGCGGGGGTTTCGGCCAGGGCGGGGATGCCGATGATGTGGCGGGCCATGATGAGGCCGATCATCTGGGAGCCGGCCAGGGCGGCGCGCAGCTGGGCCTGCGGGACGTCGAGGTTCTCGGCGAGGGGGACGAGCAGGGCGCCGGAGATGCGTTCGCGCAGGATGCGGGCCGCGGCCTCCTCTGACGTGGTCGCGCGGACCAGGCCGGTGATCTTCAGCCGGTTGTCGGTGCACTCGATGCTGCGCAGAACGTGGTCGGCGGCCTGCTCACCGAGCATCTGAGCTGGCGCTGGACCCTGTACGTCAACCTGATCTTCGCCGCCCTCGCGCTCGCCGGCGGCCTGCTCCTGCTCCAGCGCGCCGGACGGGCGGCCAAGCCGACGCTCGACCTCCAGGGCACACTCCTGGTCTCGGCCGGACTGTTCTGCCTCGTCTACGGCTTCTCCAACGCCGACTCCCACGGCTGGGACGACGTCCTGACCTGGGGCTTCCTGACCGGCGGCGTGCTCCTCATCGCCGTGTTCGCCTTCTGGCAGACCCGCGCCGCCAACCCGCTGCTGCCCCTGCGCGTCCTACGCCACCGCGACCGCGCCGCCTCCTACTGGCGATCCTCATCGTCTCCTGCGGCATGTTCGGCATCTTCCTGTTCCTCACGTACTACCTCCAGGTCTCGCTCGGCTACAGCCCGGTCCGCACCGGCGTCGCGTTCCTGCCGATGATCGCCGGGCTCGTGGTGTCCGCGCAGATCGCCACGAACGTCACGGTCCCGCGCCTCGGGCCGCGCGCGGCGGTCCCCGTCGGCATGCTGATCGCGGCGGGCGGACTGGTCTGGCTCACCGGCATCGGCGTCGGCACCTCCTACAGCGGCCACGTCCTGCCGCAGCTCGTCGTCATCGGCCTGGGCCTCGGGCACGTCATGCCGCCGGCGATCGGGACCGCCACCGCGGGCGTCCTCGCCGCCGACGCGGGCGCGGCCTCCGCTACCGTGAACACCATGCAGCAGGTCGGCGGCTCCATCGGCACCGCCCTTCTCAACACGCTCGCCACCGGCGCGGCGACCGCCTACCTGGAAAGCCACGCGCCGGGCCCGCAGACGATCGCGCAGGCACAGCTCCAGAGTTTCACCACGGCCTTCTGGTGGTCGGCGGGCATCTTCGCCGCAGGCGCCCTCCTGACCGCGGTCCTCTACCAGGCGCGAAGCGCAAGCGCCCAGCCCGACAAGTCCACAGCCCTCCTCTGACCCGCCACGGCCCCGGTTCGGACGCCGCGAACCGCCCGAACCGGGCCCCTCACCCAGACGACGCCGCGAGCCCCGGCCGCACGAGCGGGAGACCCATGGCCGACGAGTCCACCCAGCCCGCCCCCGACCGCACCGCCCCTCCGGAGCCGCCGCCCGTCCGCAGGTGGGGGCGGCGCGTCGCCGTGGCGGCCGTCCTCGTCGTGTTCGGCGTCGAGCTGGCGCTGGGCTGGGCCTCGCTGACCGAGGCGCTCTCGCAGCTGCGCGCGCCCCACCCCGGATGGCTGGCCGCCGCCGTCGCCGCCGAGGTCGCCGCCATGGGCATGTACGCCCGCATGCAGCGCCGCCTGCTGCGCTCGGCCGGAGTGCGGGCTCCGCTCCGCGAACATGTCGCGCTCGCCTACGCGGCGCATTCTCTCAGCGCCACGCTGCCCGGTGGCCCCGCCTTCTCCACCCACTTCAACTTCCAGCAGATGCGCCGCTTCGGCGCGACCCCCGCCATCGCCTCCTGGTGCATCGCCCTGTCGGGGATCCTGTCGGCCTCGGCGCTCGCCGTCCTCACCACGGTCAGCGCGCTCGCCGCCCAGGGCGCCCCGCCCTGGACCAGCCTGGCCGGCCTCGCCGTCGCGGCCCTCGTCATCACCCTCGGCGTGCGGCACCTCACCCGGCACAGCGAAGCCGTGGAGTCGGCGATCCGCGCCGTCCTGGCCCGCCTCAACCGGCTCCGCCGCCGGCCGGCCACCCGCGGCCTCGCCTCCACCCGCTCCTTCATCGACCAGCTCCGCGCCGTCCACCTCGGCCCCCGGCACGCCCTCGCCGCCGCCGCCTACGCCCTGCTGAACTGGCTCCTGGACGCCGTCTGCCTCGGCCTGTGCTTCCACGCCGTCAGCGACACGCCCCTCGACACCGTCCAGATCCTCATCGCCTTCTGCGCGGGCATGGCCGCGGGCAGCATCACCATCGTGCCCGGCGGCCTCGGCATCATCGACAGCGCCCTCATCCTCGGCCTCATCACCGCCGGGATCACCACGCCCACCGCCATCGCCACCATCGTCCTCTACCGCCTCATCAGCTTCGCCTTCATCATCGGCATCGGCTGGCTCACCTGGCTCCTCATCCGCCGCCACCCCCTCGGCCACTCCCCTGTCCCCGAACAGCGCCCCGCGAGCGAATAGCCTCCGGCGTCCCCCGGGCCCTCCTCCGTTCGGCCGACGGACGGCACGGGACGGTCTTTCCCGCCGCCAACGCGAGCGTCACCGGCTCGCGATGGCGGGACACCTCGACGGCGACCACGACGAGATCGACCGCCACGCATCCGGCGAGGTCCCGGGCACTACCGAAACGGGGTACGTCGGGGCATATGCCGCGTCCGCCTGCG
This sequence comes from Actinocorallia aurea, assembly GCF_054783995.1. Classification (NCBI taxonomy): domain Bacteria; kingdom Bacillati; phylum Actinomycetota; class Actinomycetes; order Streptosporangiales; family Thermomonosporaceae; genus Actinocorallia; species Actinocorallia aurea. The sequence goes on along the minus strand of NZ_BAAGPQ010000029.1, from coordinate 100,736 downwards.
CCAAGGGGGTCACTGTCCGCGGCGGTAGCGCTCGTTCATGGCGAGGGCCTCTTGGAGCTGGTCCTCCAGGATGATGATGCGGCAGGCGGCCTCGATGGGGGTGCCCTGGTCGACGAGTTCACGGGCGCGCGCCGCCAGGCGCAACTGGTAGCGGGAGTAGCGGCGGTGACCGCCGCTGGAGCGCTGCGGCTCGATCAGCTTCGCCTCGCCCAGGCCCCGCAGGAAAGCCGGCTTGACGCCCAGCATCTCCGCGGCCCGGCCCATCGTGTAGGCGGGGTAATCGTCGTCATCGAACTTGCCGTCGATCTGTTCCGATGAATCCATTGCACCTTTTCCACGCGTCGAGGGCCCCGGCGATGTCCGCCGGGGCCCAGGGTTTACGGGTACTACACCATCCACCGGTGTGAACACCGGCTTACTTGTTCCGCGTGCGCCGGCCGGAAAGGACCGGTGTGCGGGGATCGCGAATGCGTGACCGAGAACCACCTTCCAATCCGATGGGACTGCGGTACCCGCCAGGTGAACAGCTACCTGAGTCGGGCGATCCGACGGCGTAAAACCCTTCCCTTCTCCTCTGATCCTTCACTTGCTGTTCATGCACTTGCTTTTACTGCGCTAGCCGTTACTGCACTTGCCTTTTCCCTATCGGCGACGCCCCCTGCCGGTGGCCCTCGCACTTCCGGCCACGGCAGGGGCGTCACGTCGTCGCAGAGCCCCTACTGCACAGGCCTGGCCCCGCGACGTACTGCCGTACTGCGATCCATGCTCCCGGCAGTTCGTCATCTCCCGGGTATCTCTGATCTCGTTCGTTCTTACAACAGGAACTCTACCCAGGCCGAGCGCCGATGTCTACTCCGGCGAAGACAGTTTTACTCTCAGAAGGAGTGGAGGCTGCCCGGAGCCGGTCCGGGTGTACTCCCGACCGGGGCCCGCCGCCACCGGCGCCTGCGCAGCGGCTTCGGCAGGTCCGACCAGGGCCTGGCCGCGCGCCGGCCCGTCCCGTTCGCCTTCCGGGGCGAGGGGTGGTACAGTTGTCGTCAGCTGTACTTTAGTTGTGGTTTCCATAGACTTTTTATGCGCTCCGCAGGCAATCTGGCTGGCGGCGGCGCATTTTTTGTTGGACAGGTTCATTCCTGGCGGAGCCATCTTCGGCAGCTGAGGAGCTCGTAAAGTGCGGGCTCCACGCACGCCTTCGGAGGGTATTTCACCTATGGCTACTGGCACCGTGAAGTGGTTCAACGCGGAAAAGGGCTTCGGTTTCATCGAGCAGGACGGCGGCGGCGCCGACGTCTTCGCCCACTACTCGAACATCGCCGCCCAGGGCTACCGTGAGCTGCAGGAAGGCCAGAAGGTCTCCTTCGACATCACGCAGGGCCAGAAGGGCCCGCAGGCCGCGAACATCGTTCCCGCCTGACCGCTTCACCTCCCGCGAGGGCTCGTATTCCCAGTGATTCGAGCCCTCGTGGGCTTTTCTGCTCCATACCTGGTTCGTACTTGGGTTCGCTTCCTCGATACGTGCCGATCCGAGGAAGGTCGTTCCCTTGACCCGTTCAGCCCAGCGCAGGTCCAATCGCTCCAGCGCCCCCCGCAAGACCCAGCCCGCGACTCGGCACAGCGAGTTCGCGATGCCGGCCAACATCGTGCCGGCGCTGCCGCCGGTCGAGGAGTTCGCCGCGATGGACATGGCGGCCCCTCTGCTGGCCACCCTCGCGGCGCAGGGCCTGACCGCGCCGTTCCCCATCCAGGCCGCGACACTGCCCAACGCGCTCGCCGGCCGCGACGTGCTCGGCCGGGGCCGCACCGGCTCCGGTAAGACCCTCGCCTTCGGGCTCGCCATGCTCTCCCGCATCTCCGGGAAGCGGGCCCGCTCCGGGCATCCGCTGGCCCTGGTGCTGGTGCCGACCCGCGAGCTCGCCCAGCAGGTCACCGACGCGCTCACCCCGTACGCCGACGCGGTGCGGATCCGCCTCACCACGGTCGTCGGCGGCATGTCCATCGGCAGGCAGGCCTCCTCGATCCAGCGCGGCTGCGAGGTCGTCATCGCGACCCCGGGCCGGCTCGCCGACCTGATCGACCGCGGTGCCGTGGCGCTCGACGAGGTCGGCATCACCGTGCTGGACGAGGCCGACCAGATGGCCGACATGGGCTTCCTGCCGCAGGTCACCCGGCTGCTCGACCAGGTCGAGCCCGGCGGGCAGCGGATGCTGTTCTCGGCCACCCTCGACCGCAACGTCGACCGGCTGGTCCGGCGGTTCCTCGACGACCCGGTCACCCACTCGGTCGACCCGTCGGCCGGCGCGGTCACGACGATGGAGCACCACCTGCTGCACGTCTCGGACGCGGGCAAGCTGGACGCCGCCGTCCACATCGCGGCCCGTGACGGCCGCACCATCATGTTCGTCGGCATGAAGCACGCCGCCGACCGTCTCACCAAGAAGCTGCTGTCCAGCGGCGTCCGGGCCGCGGCCCTGCACGGCGGCAAGTCCCAGCCGCAGCGCAACCGGACCCTTGAGCAGTTCCGCACGGGCGAGGTGACCGTGCTGGTCGCCACCAACGTGGCCGCCCGCGGCATCCACATCGACGGCCTCGACCTGGTCGTCAACGTCGACCCGCCGACCGACCACAAGGACTACCTGCACCGCGGCGGCCGCACCGCCCGGGCCGGCGAGTCCGGCACGGTCGTCACGCTGGTCCTGGCCGGCCAGCGCCGCGAGATGGACCAGATGATGCGCACCGCCGGCATCACCCCCGCCGAAGCCCGTGTGGCCGCGGGCGAGGCCCTCCTCACCCGCATCACCGGCGCCCAGGCCCCCTCCGGCATCCCGGTGGTCATCGCTCCCCCGGCCGAGCCCGCCCCGCGCCGCGCCGCCCAGGGCGGCGGCAACCGCCGCCGCGCCGGTTCCGGCTCTGGATCCGGCGTCGGCAAGCCCCGCCGCAGCGGCCACGGCCGCCCGCAGCGCACCGCCGCCTCCCGCTAGCCCCGGCCCGGTGTTCCCTCGCGGGAACACCGGGTCGAGCACTTCCCGGCACGCTGCCCGCGTCGCGGGCGGGCCGGTGGCCTGGCGATCGAGGAGGACGACTCCCGCCTGATCGTGGTCAGTGGCCTTGGAGGGTGTGGCGGGTGACGTCGGCGAGGTTGCGGAGGGTCTCCGCCAGGGTGGCGCGGCCGGTCGTCCAGGAGATCAGGCCCATGCCGAGGGTGGAGCCGATGGCGATGTGGGCGGGGCGGGCGACCTCTTCGGGGACGCCTTCCATGAGGGCGCGCATCACGTGGGCGTTCGCTTCGCCGATCTCCTGAAGGGTCTCGCTGACGTAGGGGTCGCTCGACGTCTCCAGGTGGACGGCCAGGCGCGCGAAGTTCGGGTTGCGCTGGAAGGCGCGCATCTCGCGTTCGACGAAGGCGAGGACCCGTTCGCAGGCGGTGGTCTCGGCCCGCTTCGGGCCGCGGCCGCTCATCTCGGCGATGACGCGGTCGGTGAGGCGGCCGTGCCAGTCGGCCCACGCCGCGGCCAGCAGGTGGTCCTTGGAGGAGAAGTAGCGGTAGGCGGTGCCGAGGGCGACGCCGGATCGCTCGGCGACCTCCCGCATCTGGAGGTTCTCCGGCCCGGTCTCCGAGACGATCTCGATGACGGTCTCGGTGAGCCTGGCTCGCCGGGCCAGCTGGTTCGGGGTCATCGTGGTGACCGGCGAGCGGAAGAAGTCGTGGCTCACGGGCCCAGTCTAGAGCAACCCGGTTTCACCTCACCAGAGACGCTGACGCCCTGGTCACGCGCCTCGGCGATCCCGCAGTTCATGAGGTCCGATCCACGATCGGAGACCGCCGCAGTCCTCACTCGGCCCGCTTTAGAGAACCCCATTTCACCCCTTCTGACCCCTGGAGCCCTCCCGCACAGGGGGGGGTGACGCCCCGCGTTCCCATCACCCCGATCAGTGACGACTTCGCGATGGTTTCCTGCTTTATCCGGCATATAACTCTTACCTCACGTTCCATTACAGAAGGTATAGATTTCGCGTCTAAGCGAGCCGGAGGGAAGCGGACGTGGTCGAGGTGCTTGTGGTGCCGGTTCGGCTGGACGCTCTGGTGCTGGCCTCCGAAACGACGGTCGCGGGGCCTCGGACGGACTTCGGTCGACTCCCCCACGCTCCGGACGGCAGACCGGACGCCAGTCCGAATTCTCCCTATTTGAGCGAAGAAGTAGTCGTTCCACCGTTTCAACACGGGGGCCGGCTGGCCGCGGGCACGCACCTGCACTGGACCCTCCCCGACGGACTGACCCGGCTCGTCCAGCGGAACGGGAGCACCTCGGTCCCGGTGGTGCCGAACCGATGGCTGGTCACCCGGACCCGGCGGGGACGGATCGACGCCCAGTGGGTGGTCGACAGCGACCTGCTCCACGACGGCGACGGCATCGCCTATCCGGTCGCCGCGCCGGACGCCGGCGGAGTCCCCTTCCGAAGGCTGGGGCGCAAGATGCCGCTGTCCCAGTGGCGGGAAGGAGGCGGAGACAGGCTCGCGGAACTGACCGCGGTCGGCTACGGGGAGCCCGCGTTCGCCGCCTACTACCCCGACTGCCGCAGCGTGTTCGGACTGCACGACCCCGCCGTCAAGGCGGTGCCGTCCCACGACCTCTCCTATGACGTCGTCGGGTGGTACGCCGATCCGGGGCAGGATCCGATGGCGGCCCGCACCGGCCCCGGGTGGCGGGACGCGATCGCCGAGGACCTGGGCTGGACCGTCCCCGCGGGCGCATCCCGGCCCACGCGCACCGTCTGCTCGGCGCGGCTCGTCTTCCGGCCTGCGGCGGACCCGACCAGGCCCCAGCTCAGAGGTGAGTCGGGAGTCTGCGTCGGCCTCAGCCCGACCGAGGCGCTGGCCGCCCACCTGGGCGACTCCCTCGCGGGCTCCGTGCTGCCCGGCGTCACCGCGGACGAGGTCGAGAACCTGCTGGAGGCCCTCGCGTTCGCCGGGGAGTTGGAGTCGCGCCCGCTGGACGCCGGGCCGGCGCTGGCCGCCGCGCGGCACGGCGCGGGCTTCCGCGCGGTCCCCTCGGGAACCCTGTGGACCGTCCGGCGCGCGGACCGCCCGGCGCCACCCGCCCTCCGCCAGCGGCGCGAGGCCCTGCGCCTGCCGCACGAGATCGGCGACCTGCTCGACGCGCTCAACGCCGCCCAGGAGGCGCGCGACCGGGCCGGGCACGAGGCGGAGTCGGGCCGCGAGCGACTCTTCCTGGACTGGCACAGGTACCTGACCTGCGCCTATCCGCCCGACACCGCCCGCGAGCCCTACCCCGACCCCGACGAGGTCCGCTTCTTCCTGGAGCGGGAGGTCGCCGCGCTCGCCGATCGCGCCGCGCGGACGGACTCCGGAGCCCTCGACGCGGCCCGCACCGCCCTGCTCGACGCCCTGAGGGTGTTCAACGCCGAGCGGGCCCATCCCGTCGCCGCCGACTTCGTCCTCGACCGGGTGGCGGCCCCCGGCCACCACGTCCCCGCCGAACCGGTGGTCCTGCTCACCGGCGACGCCGCGACGCCGAGCGACCGGCACGGCAGGGACGGCGCCGGCCATCCGGACGGGCTGCTGCGGTGCCGGATCACCGCGCTGCCGAACCTCGCCGACCTCAAGGCGCTGCGCGGGGCTGCGGTGGTCGGCGGTCCGGGCGACACCGTCTGGACGCACGCGCCGTGGCATCCGGTCCTGCTGGAGTGGGAGGCGGAGTTCTTCCCCGTCGGCAGGGACGGCGACGTGCGCGACTACGACCCGTCGTACGTCACCGCGAGCCACGTCCTCGGCGACGTCGATCTGGAGCCCCGGCACCAGGCCCCGGCCAAGGGGGCCAACGTCTACCGCGGCTCCACGGTGCTCGCGCCGGCCGCGCAACCGGTCCTCGCTGCGCGGGTGCTGCGCTACCTCGCGGGGCACGTTCCCGCGGAGTACGCCGAGGCCACCGGCGCCGCCCTGTCCCCCGAGGACTTCGTGAAGTCGCCAGGAGCGGCCCTCGCCTGGTACGCCGCGTACGGCGAGGACGCCCGGCTGCGCACTCTCGTCGCGATCCACGCCCACCTGAGCGAGCACGAGCGCGCCAACCTGGCCCAGGTGCTGGGCGGCTTCAACGACGCGCTGCTCATGCGCCGCCTCACCCGTCAGCTTCCCGTGGCCGACCCGCTCGGCTTCCCCTCGTCCCGGCGCTTCGCCGCGACGGTGGCGGCGGCGGTCGGCCGGGACGCCCGGCACAGCCCACAGCCCTTCGCGGACTTCAACCCGATCCGGGCGGGCTCGCTCCGCGTCCGGCGGCTGCGCATCATCGACAACTTCGGCGTGCCCCACGAGGTCGACACGGGCCGCGTCGTCACGTCCACCCGGCTGCGCGTGCCCGACCGAGCGGGCTGGGCCGCGCTCCCGCCGCGCCTCGCCCAGCCCGCCCGGCTGTCCTTCCGGTGGCTCGACGCCGACCACGACCAGCGCGAGATGAACGACGTCCCGGCGACCTCGCCCGTCTGCGGCTGGGTCGTGCCCGACGACCTCGACGGCGCGCTCACCTTCCACGCCGCGGACGGCAGGCCGCTCGGCGCCCTCGTCGCCGTCCCGGGAACCGGGCCCGCCCTCTGGCGGCCGGTGCCCGGCGGCGGGGCGCCCGCCGCGGAGGCCATCGCCCAGCCGCATCTGCGCGCCGTGGCCGTCGCGCTGCGCGACGCGGGCCGCGAACGCCTCGGCATGCTGCTCGCCGACCTCGACGTCCTCCTCGCCGGGGTCGAGCCCGCCGACCACCTCCAGGGCCCGCTGACCGCGACGGCCCTCGCGGTCGTCCGCGCCGAGATCGACCTCCAGCTCCGCGGCCTTCCCGCGGTCCACCAGGACTGGAACGTCTTCCGCGAGGACCTCGGCCGCGCCGAACGGGAGACCGCGGGCTTCACGCGCGTCCGCTTCCCCGTGCGCGTCGGCTCGGCGAGCCGTCTGGACGACGGCCTGGTCGCCTACTGGGCCGAGGACCCCGACGGCGGCCTCGGCGACGTCCGCCTCGTCGACGACACCGCGATGCCGGAGACAGCCTCGGTGGGGACGGCGGTGCTGGAGACCGCCTTCGACCTTCCACCCCTGCGGCTCACGATGCTGGTCGACCCGCGCGCTCCGGTCCATCTCACCAGCGGCATCCTGCCCGTGAAGGCGCTGCGCATCCCCGCCGCGCACTACCGCGACGCGCTGGCAGCCCTGCGGCCCCTCCACTTCGTCGCCCCGATCCTGGACGACGGCCCCGGCACCGCCGCGCTCCCGGTGCCCTCCGAGCCGGGCCGGGCCTGGACGTGGCGGGAGCGCGAACCGTCCGGCTGGAGCGCCCACGCCGTGGCCGGGGGTCCGCCCGCCTCGGCCTTCCCGACCGAGCCCACCCTGCGCGAGGGCTGGCTGACCCTCGACCCCGTCCCCGAGTGAGGACCGCGATGCAGCAGCAGATCACCCTGACCCTGACGATCCCGGAGACGAACCTCGTCCTCGACGCGCTCGGCCAGCTCCCGTACGCGCACGTGTACGAGCTCGTCGAGAAGGTGCGCGGGCAGGCGCACGGCCAGATCGGTCTCGCCCCCGTCGCCGGGGAGACCGCGTGACCGCCCGCCTCCTCCTGCACTGGCCGCTGGACGCGGTGGCCGACGGCCGGGTGGCCGACGACGCCGACGGCCTGCTCCCCGCCGACGTCAAGGGCGCCCCGACCACCGACCACGACGTGCGCTTCGGCACCTGCCTGCGGTTCGACGGCGCGGACGACCACCTGTTCCTGCGCGCCCTCCCCCCGGACGGCCAGCGCACCTACACCTTCGAGACATGGATCAACCCCGCGCCCGGCGCGCGACCCGCGCCGATGGTCGTCTGCGCCCGGCAGGCCGGCGGCCTCCAGGTGCTGCTGGAGGCCGACGGCTCGCTCTCCCACCGCTTCCAGGTCCTCGGCCCGCTGGGCGGGGTCGCCGAACTGCGCCTCGCGACGCCGCCCGGCGCCGTGCCCGCGGGACGGTGGACCCATGTCGCGGTCACCAACGACGGGAGCGGCGCGCGGATCCACCTCGACGGCGTGCAGGCCGCCGAACTCGCCTTCACCGGCACCCGCGGCGTCGACGGCTCGGGCCTGACCGTCGCGGGCGCCGGGCCCGGCAGGTTCCTCGCGGGATCGCTCGCCCACCTGCGCCTGTACGACGACGCGCTCACGCCCGTGGAGATCAAGCGGGACATGGCCGCCGACGAGGCGATCCTGGAGGCCTTCGTCCGCACCCACCCGCTCGACTTCGCGCTCCTGAACGACGACGCCCATCCCGTCCTGTTCATCGACGAGGCCGGGACCGGGCAGGCGCTGACCCTGCGTCTGACGAACGGCTCCCGCTACCCGATCGAGGCGAGCGCGCTGTCGGCCGCGCCCGGCCCGAGCGCCCACCACTGCGTGCTGCGGCTGCGCCCCGGCACCCTGGCGGCCGGGCTCGCGCCGCGTGCCGCGAGCGCCGACTGGGCGCTGGCCGCCGAGCCCGACGGGACGGCGCTCTACCTGACGTGGAAGCGCCCCGCGACTCTGGCGCCCGGCTCATCGACCGCCGTCCGGATCGAGGGCCTCGGCGCCGACGGCGCGGGCGGCACCCGCAGCACCCGCGTCGAACTCGGCTACCGGGCCTGGCGGCACCCCGGCGAACCCGACGAGATCACCGGGACCCGCCTGCAGTTCCTCGACCTGGTCCGGCCCCGGAGCCGCCGCGACCTCCCGCTCGACGTGCGGCTGGTCGGCGGGAACAAGGTCCTGTCCGACGGCAAGGCGGTGAGCGCGCTGCGCGTCCACCTCGCCGACGTCCTCGCCGACGGCCCGGGAACGACCCTGCGCAAGGACTCGGTGTTCGCGCTGTCCTTCGACGTCCAGCAGCAGGGCCAGGACCGGCCCTGGGCGCTCGTCTCCGCCGCCGACGCGCCCAAGGCGTCGCTCACCACGCCGGACGACCGCTGGCGGATCACCGCTGCCCCGCCCGGCCAGCGGGCACGGTGGACGATCAGCCCAAAGGAGGATCTGGTCCTCGCACCGGGCTCCTTCGTGGAACTCCAGCTCACCGGGATCGTCGCGCTGCCGTCGGTCGGGCACGCCCCGCTCCAGGTGGACCACCGAAACGTCCCCGGCTACGTCGACGGCACCCGCACCGTCCCCGTCGAGCGCACCCCGCTGCTGTTCAGCGGCGCGAACGCCGGCCTCGGCACCCAGCGCCCCGAGCCGTTCCGCCTCGCGGTGAGCGGCGCCGAGAACCACCTCCAGCTCCGCCGCGACGCAGCCCTCGGCGGCGGCGGAAAGATCCTGTTCCTCGAACTGTTCCAGGACACCACCCAGGGCCCCGCGGTGACGTTCCCCAGCATCCGCTTCCACCACGGCGAGAAGTTCTGGCACCGGATCGAGGCCCGCCCCGAGGGCATCCAGTTCAAACAGGGCCACCTCGGCGGCGACGCCCTCATCGACGTCCACGCCCAGACCGCGATCGTCGCCGGCCTGCGCATCGGCGCCACCACCATCGGCGAGGCCGAACTCCGCGTCCTGCGCAAGCTCGCGGCCGGTCAACTGGAGTTCGACCTCTTCAACGTCGAACAGGGCGAGTACGCCTACGCCGCCGACCTGAACCCCTTCGACGCCGACCGCAGGCACGTCTTCACCTGGCGCCGCAAGGACCGCGTCGACCAGGGCCGCTGGCAACTCCGCTTCCCGGGATGAGGTGACCGAGAGTGAAACGCAGAACCAGCGACCGCGATCTGCCCCGCGACCAGAGGACGAAGGACGGCTCCGGCGGCACCTCGCGCACCGACTTGCGGAGATCACGCGAGGAGACCCTCAAGAAGACCACCGAGAAGGTCAAGACGAAGATCACCACCGACCCCCCTCTCGTAGTGGACGAGATGGGCGGCACGCGCGGGGACGGCAACTTCTACCTGAGCATCCTGCCCGTGGGCCAGGGCGACTGCACGATCATGATGAGCCCGCAGGGCAGGTTCATCATGATCGACTGCGGGACCACGGCCACCGACGGGACCGGCACGAAATCCTTGGAGGAGTGCCGGGAGATCCTCGGGCAACCGCGCTTCATGCTGAACCACCAGCGTGTGCACGCGCTGATCATGACGCACCCGGACAAGGACCACTACTGCTGGATTCCCGCGATCTTCGAGGAGACCGCGGCGGTCTACGAATCCGTCTACCACTCGCAGGAACTCAGCTCCTACGCCTGCGACCACGGCGTCAACATGATGAAGCACCTCCGCGAGCGGGGTGCCTCCGCCAGGCGCGTGCAGCACTGCCTGGACCGCAACGGCGATCCCGTGCGCACCTTGCGCGGCCGGCCCATCCCCCAGGACGACCGCAAGGGCAACCTCGGCGAGCCCGCCTTCATGGTCGGCGACGTGATCCGCATCCTCGACGAGGAGCACTGCAAGGTCGACATCCTCGCCGCCGGGGTCACCCGGTCCCGCGACGACGACGGTGCCGATCCGGACAACATCGGGTCCATCGTCACCCTCATCACGGCCTTCTCCGAGCGGATCCTGATCGTCGGGGACGCGACCTTCAGCACCGAGGACTACCTGATGAACCACCATCGGGCGAAGATCCAGGACCTCGAGCTGATCCAGGTCGGCCACCACGGCAGCGAGGTCACCTCGTCGCAGGAGAGGTACATCGCCCTGACCAACCCGAACACCGCGGTGATCTGCGCGGCCGCGACCAGCGGGAAGAACCACCTGCCGAGCATGGACGTGGTGATGAACTGGGAGATCTCCATGAGGAGGCTCCGCAACAGGGTCGTCGACGACCACCCGGTCCCCTGCTGGAGCGCCGGGTCGAACAGGAGCTACCCGACCAACCAGCCGATCTGGTCCACCGGGACCACGGTCCACCACCACGCCACGGACGCGCCGAACAAGGCCGGGAAATGACGCCCGGGGAGATCGGCGCCGCGGTCGTCCTCACCACCGACGGGGTGGACCTCACCGGCCTCGGCGACGCCGCGCTGCTGCGCGACCTCGGGCCCTCCCTCGTGCTGCGCGGCGCGGTCCGCACCGAACTCCCGAACGGCGACGGCGTCCAGGTCTCCGGAACCGCTCTCGACGGGCCGTTCAAGGGACTCTTCATGACCGCCTCGTTCACCTCGCTCGGCGTCACGGCGACCGGCGTCCTGCCCGAGGAGCGTAGAACCGAGGACTGGTCGCTGTCCGACGGCTTCCCCGCGGTGCGGCACTGCCTTCTCGGCGCCCTCCGGTTCCGCGAGCCCGCGCTGGAGCGGAGCGCCGAAGGCGGCTTCACGTTCACCGGCGATCTCGTCATCACCACGGAGACGGCGCCGCTCGACCTGCTCGTACCCGGGGTGGGCCACCGGGTCTCCGGGTGGATCGTGATCCTCGACGAGATCCCGGGCGTCACGCCCGTTCCCCAGGTCACCCTCCTCGGCCCGGAGGGCGCCGCGCTCGATCTCGGGCTGCTCACGGTCTCGAACGTCCGGTACGAGATCTTCGGCGACCCCGAGTTCGACCTCTTCGGCCGGGACATGACCGTCGCCGGGCAGGTCGTCCTCACCGGAACCGTCGCCTTCACCTCCTACCGCAGCACGTTCGAGATCCCGATCACCACCCGGATCCGGAGCTGGAGCGATCCCGTCCTGCTCACCGCCGATCTCCGGGCGGCGGGACGGTCCGGATTCGCGGACGTCACCGCCTTCCTGCGGCGGGAGAGCCTGGACGTCCCCGGCGGCTTCGAGATCGAGGCGCCCGTCGTCCCCGCGCGGCTGACGCTCCTCCTCGACCCGGCGGGAGCCGAGCCCCTGCGCATGGCGAGCCTCACGCTGGAGACCGACGACACCTGGGACGCGGGCGTCCTGGAACTCCAAGCGGTGGACGTGACGTTCCAGATCACGCGCCCGCTGTCCGACGCCCCCGAGGTCGATGTCGTCTTCGGCGGGCTCGTGGCCATCGGCGAGCACGGTGTGCTGGACATCGGCGCCTCGTTCGACGACGGGATCTCCCTGGGCGGCACGCTGCGCGCGGGCGCCGAGCCGCTCAGCCTGCACGAGGTGTACCAGGCCTTCACCGACCGGGACGACGTCGGCCATCTGCCACCACTTGACGTGTCCGAGTTCCGCGTCCGCCTCGACGTGCCGCCCGACGGCGGCGTGCACGGCGACGGATACCTGGAGCTCACCGGCGCCTGGGAGGTCCTGGAAGGGGTCACGCTCGACCAGGTCGGGTTCTCGCTCGCCGTCGACGGGGAGACCGCCGTGTTCACCACGGACGCCGTGCTGACGGCGCTCGCGATGAGCCTTCGGCTGCACGCGTCCTATGACGACGACGCGGGCTGGAGATTCGAGGGGGCGAGCCTGCCCGGACAGCGGGCGAAGGTCGGGGAGATCATCGGAACGCTGCCCGAGCGGTTCACCGGGCTGACGCCGCCGGCGCCGATCCGGGGGGTGGAGGTCCATGACCTGGCCGCGTCGTTCGCCACCGGCGACGGGCGGCTCACCTTCACCGCGGGCATGCTGCTGCCGCTCGGGACGGCCGAGGTCGACCTCACCGTCGACATCGACACCGGCGGGGACGACGCGCCGCCGTCCTATGGCGGGCGGATCACGCTCAGCGAGCCCGCGCTGGTCTTCGCCGTGCACTTCACCGAGGAGCGCGAGAAGACGCTGTACGCGGCGTCCTCTCTGCGCGACCCGTCCGATCCGTCGCCGAGCGTGCGTGCGCTCGTCGGGGCGCTGGTGCCGTCCGCCGCGCCGTACGTCCCGGCAGGGATCGTCATCGACGTCCTGGACGCGGTCCTGGCCTCGGACGGCACCGGCCATCTCGTCATGGTGGATCTCACCGCGACCCTCGACCTGGCCGGGCTTCCGGTCGTCGGGCCCGCCCTGACCGGCGACTCGATCGTCGGCTTCGATCCGCTGCGCCTCATCGCCGCCGGGGCGGGGTTCGCCGGGGCGGACCTCGCGGCGCTCAACCCGCTGCTGCCCGACGGTGTCAAGCCGCTCCCCGAAGGCGATCTTCCGGCCGGGTTCACCCTCGACGGGGTGCTCCGGCTCGGGCCGCTGAGCAAGCCGATGACCCTGCCCGTCGCCGGGCCGGCCGCGCCCGCGCGAACGCCTGAGCGGCCCGCCACCGACGTCGCGTGGCTGGACGTGCGGCGGAGCTTCGGCCCCGTCCACGTGGAGCGGGTCGGCATGGCCTACCGACACGATCCCGGGGACGACGCGCGGCTCAGGGTGCTGCTGGACGCGGCCGTGTCGCTCGGCGGCCTCACCCTGTCCTGCTCCGGGCTCTCCGCGGGGATCTCCCTCGCGGACCCGGGCGCCTCGCACGACTTCGACCTCGACGGGCTCGGCCTGTCCTACGCGCAGGGCCCGTTCGCGCTCAGCGGGGCGTTCCGCAAGGGCACCGTCTCCTACCGCGGCCTGGACGTCACCGCTTACACCGGCGCCGCGTCGCTGTCCACCGAGACGTTCTCGGTCGGCGCGCTCGGCTCCTATGTCCAGCTCGATGAAGGACCGTCGCTCTTCGTCCACGCGTTCCTCGACCATCCGATCGGCGGCCCCGCCTTCTTCTTCGTGCGGGGCCTTGCCGCCGGGTTCGGCTACAACCGCGCGTTCACCGCCCCGCCGATCGACGAGATCGCCGACTTCCCCCTGGTGGCCGAGGCGATCGGAGCCCGGATCCCGGACAACCCCACCGCCGAGCTGCAACGGCTGGAGCCCTACCTTCCGCCCTCGCCGGGCGACTTCTTCCTCGCCTTCGGCGTCCACTTCACCTCGTTCGAGATGGTCGACTCGTTCCTGCTCGCGGTCGCGGGCCTCGGCCACAAGTGCGAACTCGACGTGCTCGGCGTGTCCACGCTCGTGCTGCCCGCCCCGGAGGCCGGACGCCAGGTCACGCCGGTCGCGGAGATCAGGCTCGCGCTGCGCGCCGTCTTCGCGCCCGACGACGGGTACTTCCTGCTCCAGGCCCAGCTCGCGCCGGACTCCTACCTCTTCTCCCGCGCCTGCCGCCTCACCGGCGGGTTCGCGTTCGCCACCTGGTTCGGCGCGGAGCACCACGGCGACTTCGTGCTGAGCGTCGGCGGCTACCACCCGCACTTCACGCCGCCCGCGCACTACCCCGTCGTGCCCCGGCCGAGCTTCACCTGGCAGGTGAGCGAGCAGCTATCGCTCAAGGGCTCCGCCTACTACGCGCTGACCCCTGCCGCGCTCATGGCGGGCGCCGCGCTCAGCGCCACGTGGGAGGACGGCTCGCTGCGCGCCTGGTTCGACGCCTCGATCGACTTCCTCATCGCCTGGCAGCCCTACCACTACGAGGCGTCCTTCCATCTGAGCGTCGGCGCCTCCTACACGTTCTCGCTGTTCGGCACGCACACCCTCACCATGTACGTGAGCACCGACGTCGACCTCTGGGGGCCGGAGTTCGGCGGCACCGCGACGATCGACCTCGGTGTGGTGTCCTTCGCGATCTCCTTCGGCTCGGCGTCCGGCGCGTCACCCGACCCCGTGCCGTGGAGCGGGTTCCGCGCGGCCCAGCTCCCCGAAGCCGGGAAGATCGTGACGATCTCGGCGCGCGGCGGCGCCCTGGTCCCCGGGTCCGGCACCGACCTCGGCGCCTTCGACCCGACGGGGCTCGTCCTCGGCACCGACGCGGCGATCCCCAGCACGGCGGGACGGGCCGGGCCCGCCGAGCCCCGATCCGTCCCGCCGCCCGGGTCCGACATCATCTCCGGGCCCGGCGGCTTCCCCACTCCCGAGATCGTCGACCTGCCCGTGACCGGGACCGCGCTCGGCGTCGCGCCCGTCGGGCTCGCCCCGGGCGGGTTCGCTTCGGTCCACCACATCAGCATCAGCCGCCGGGGCTCCTCGGTGGAGCACCTGTTCCGGTTCGAGCCCGTCGGCAAGAGCCTGCCCGCCGCCCTGTGGGGCTCGCGCCTGACCCCTGCGGTGGACGCGCCCGCGCTGGTGGAGAACGCGCTCACCGGCTACACGATCCGGCCCGCCGACCCCGAGCCGGGACCGTCGGTCGCGGTGCCGGCCACCGAGCTGACCGCGCCCGCCGCGCTGTTCACCGAACGGGACGCCTTCGCCTGGATTCCCCGGTCGCCCTTCCGCCCCGCCCCCGGCGCGACCGCCGACCTCGCGGCAGGGGCGCAGGCCCGCGCCGCCATCGCCGCGAGGCTGCTGCCCGGCGCCGCCCTCGACCTCGCCGGATTCACCGCGGACGACCTGCTCGCCGCCCCGGAGGTGGCCCATGCCTGAGGAACTGAGGCTCATCGACCACCTCGTGCCGGGCGTTCCGTCCGGCGACTACCGCATCACCGTGCGGCAGTCGGTCTCCACCGAGCCCGAACCGTTCACCGCGGCACGCGACTTCACCGTCGGCGGCGAGCGGTTCGCCCTGCCGCCCGCCGCGGTGCGCGCCGTCTTCCCGCCCGACGGCAGCACCGGCGACCACGCGGCGGTGCTGCCTCACCTGATGCTCGACCGGGCGACCCTGCCCTGGGAGCGCGATCCCGGTGTTCCGGGTACCCGCCCCTGGCTCGTGCTGCTGCTGTTCGACGCCGACGAGCGACCCTCCCCCAAGACGGTCACGCTCGGCACGCTCACCGCCGACGCCGTCCACGTCCGGGTGCCCGAGCCGGAACGGCACCAGCGTCCCGAGGACCCCGTCACCGTGATCGACGTGCCGCGCGACCTTCTGGCCCGGATCATGCCGTCGCCCGCTGACCTGGCGTACCTCGCGCACGTCCGGCACGCCGCCGACGGCACTCGGACCTCGGTCGTCGTCGGCGGCCGGCTGCCCGCCGCGGGTGCGGAGAGCACCGTCCACCTGGTGTCGGTCGAAGACCGGTACGGGCCCGGCGGGTTCGACCTCGGACCAGCCCGGCCCGGCGCGCTCGTCCGGCTCGTCACCCTCGCGAGCTGGCGCTTCTCCTGCCTGGACGCCGCCCGCACGTTCCCGCACCTGGCCCGCGCCCTGACCCGGCAGCGCGGGCTGTTCCACCTGCCCGACAGCGGCGACCCGCGGGCCGACCCGTTCCTGCGCGAAGGCTACGTGCCGGTCCGCCACCGGCTGCGCCAGGGCGGCCGCACCCTCTCCTGGTACCGCGGCCCGCTCGCCGTCGGCCCCGTTCCGCCGGAGCCGCGGCTGCCCGTGCGGGCCGCCGACCAGCTGCTGCGCTACCACCCCGGGTCCGGGATGCTCGACGGCAGCCGGGCCGCGGCCTGGCAGCTCGGCCGCCTCCTCGCCCTCCAGCACACCGCCACCGCCACCGCGCTCTACGGCTGGAAGCGCCGCCGCGCGCAGCGGCTGCGCAGGCCCGAGCCCGAGGACCACCCGCTGGCCGTGGCCGGCATCGACACCGCGCCGCCCGCGGGCGTCCTGGAGTTCCTGCGCGGCCTCACCGTCCTGCGCGGCGTGCCCCTGCGCTACCTCGTCCCCGACGAGCGCCTGCTCCCACCGGAGTCCCTGCGCTTCTTCCACCTCGACCGCACCTGGGTCGCCCACCTGGTCGACGGCGCCGCGAGCATCGGCCGCCTCACCTCGGCCGACGCCGCCGACGACGCCGCCCACCCGTTCCCCGTCGCCGTCCCTCCCCTCACCGGCGTCCTCCTGCGCTCCGGCCTGGTCGCGGACCACCCCGACCTCACCGTCACCGCCCACGGCAGGACCGGACCCGCGCTGCACCCGGTCCGCACGGAACGGCTCGCGCCCGACGTGCTGCTCTGCCTGTTCGTCGGCGGCGTCGACCGCCTCGACCTGGCGCAACCTCCCGAGGCGATGCACTTCGCCGTCGAGACGCGGGCCGGGGGATTCTTCACGATCACCCCACGCGCTTCCGGCGCGGAGCCCCTCACGCCCTTGAGCCTGGGTCCTGAGCGCACCGTCCCCCTCGCGGAGCTCGCTCATCGCGTGGCCGCGGTCCTCGGCCGGCCCGCGCTGGGATCCGCCGCCCTCGCCGCGCACCTGCTCGCGACGACCGAACGCGTCACCTTCCTCGCCGAGGGCTCCCACCCGTGAAGGTCCCGCCCGGGTCGCGGCTCGGGCCGACGACGAGGTCGTGCGTGGTCTCGCGATCCTCTGGGATAGGGGACCGGCATCCGACGGGGTGTACCGCTCACGGGCTGGACGGCGGCGGGCCTCGGGACGGCGCCCGAGGCCCGGGGCGGGTCAACCGCGGGGAAGGCCGAGGATGCGTTCGGCGATGACGTTCAGCTGGATCTCGACGGTGCCGCCGCCGATGAGCTGCGGCGGGACCGACAGGTAGGCGTGGACCGCCTCGTCGGCGTCGCCGTCGCGCAGGGCGGCGTCGCCCGCCCACTCCAGGACGGTGTCGCCGATCCGGGCCGTCTGCCACCCGGCGGCGACCTTGATCAGGCTCGCCTCAGCCCCCGGCTTGAGACCGGACACGCTGCGCAGGGTGGCCCGCAGGCCCATCGCCGAGATCGCCTGGGATGCGGCGGTCAGCCTGCCGAGGTCGCGCAGCACCGCGTCATCGGCGGGGGCCCCTGCGGCGCGGGCGAGGCCGCGCAGGTCCAGCGCGGTTCCGCTCATCCCGCCCATGCTGACGCGCTCGTTGCCGAGGGTCGTGCGGGCGAGCGTCCAGCCCTGGCCCGGGGCGCCGACGAGACGGTCGTCGGGCACGAACACGTCGCCCAGGAAGACCTCGTTGAACAGGTGGCCGCCGTTGGCCTCGCGCAGCGGCCGGATGTCGACGCCCGCGGCGCGCATGTCGACCAGGAAGTACGACAGGCCCCTGTGCTTGGGCGCGTCAGGGTCGGTGCGGGCCAGGCAGATGCCCCAGTCGGCCTCGTGCGCGCTGGACGTCCACACCTTCTGCCCGGTCAGCCGCCAGCCGCCTTCGACCTTGACGGCCCTCGTCGTCAGGGACGCGAGGTCGGAGCCCGCACCGGGCTCGCTGAACAGCTGGCACCACACGAGCTCGCCGCGCAACGTCGGCGGCACGAACCGCTCGACCTGCTCGGGCGTGCCGTGCGCGATGACCGTCGGCAGCGCCCACTCGCCGATCACCATGGCGGGCTGCGGCACCCCCGCCCGCTCGTACTCCTGGGCGATGACGATCTGCTGCGCGGGCGTCGCCGCCCGGCCGTACGGGGCGGGGAAGTGCGGCGCGACGAGGCCCTCGGCGGCGAGCAGCGCCCGCCCCTCACCGTCCGCCGCCCGCGCGATCACCCCGGCGACCTCCGCCCGGAAGGCCGGATCGTCGTCGCTGAGTTCGAGGTCGAAGCGGCGTTCGCCGTCCAGGGCGGCGAGGCCGAGCCTGCGCTCCCAGGAGGCGGCGGAGCCGGCGAGCGCGCCGAGGGCGATCGAGCGGCGCCAGGCGAGGTGGGCGTCGTGCTCCCAGGTGTAGCCGATGCCGCCGAGCAGCGTGATGATCTCCAGGGCGAGGCGGCGGGCCGGGGCCACGCAGGTGACGGCGGCTCCCGCCGCGGCCAGCGCGAGCTGGTCGGCGGGGCCGCCCAACGCGCGGGCGGCGTCCCAGGCGGCGGCCGCCATGGTCTCCTGCTCGATGAACATCCGGGCGCATTTGTGCTTGATCGCCTGGAAGGAGCCGACGGGGCGGCCGAACTGCTCGCGCGTCTTCACGTACGCGAGACCGGTCTCCAGGCCCCACCTGACGTGGCCCACCGCGTCGGCCGCGCACAGTGTCGCGACGACGTGGGCGGCGCGGGCGGCGTCCACGGCCACGACCGAGTCCCGGGAGACGGGGTACCCCTTCAGGGTGAGCCGGCCCGTGTCGCGCGTGGGGTCGACGCCCGGCACCGCCGCGAGGTCGTTCGGCGCGAGGCCCTGGCCGTCGACGAGGAACCAGACGGTCCCGCTCTCGGCCTCGGCGCCGAGCAGGATCAGATCGGCGTGCGCGGGCGACAGCAGATGCCCGGTCGTGCCCGTGACCTCGTAGCCGTCGGCGGTCTCGCGCGCGATGAGCGCTCCTGCGTCCAGCGAGAGGGTGCCCGGAGCGCCCGCCGCGAAGCGCTTGAGCGCGGTCTCCGGCGGCGGCCCGTCGACGGCCCAGGTCAGGACGGCGCTGGTGAGCGCCGTCGCGAGGAACTGCCCCGGGTACAGGCTGCGGGCCATCTCCGCGACGACGACGGCGAGGTCCACCCCCGTGCCTCCGCCGCCGTCGCAGGACTCGGGCAGGTGCACGGCGAGGAAGCCCTGCTCGCCGAGCCGCTCCCAGCTCTCGGGGAGTTCGCCCGCGCTCAGCGCGTCGAGGGCCCGCCGGGTGGCCGCGCGGGACGCGTGCCGCTCGGCGAACCCGGCGACCGCCTCGGCGAGGGCGTGGTGTTCTTGATCGAGTCCGAGGGTCATCGGCCGGTCCTACCTGTCGAGTTTGAGGACGCGGCGGGCGTTCTCGTGCAGGAACTTCGGCCAGACGTGATCGCGGAACGGCACGTGCGGCATCGCCTCGAAGATCCGCTCCAGCGACAGGCCCATGGGGAAGTAGCCGCCGTACAGGACCTTGTCGGCGCCGCGGGTGTTCGCGAAGTCGATGATGTCCTTCGGGTAGTACTTCGGGGAGAACGCGCTGGTCGAGTAGTGCAGGCCCGGCCACTTCAGCATCAGCTTCACCGCGAGGTCCGTCCACGGCTCGCAGCCGTGCCGGGTCACCATCACCAGCTCCGGGAAGTCGTACATGACCTCGTCGATCAACTCGACGCGCTGCGGGTCCATCCGCAGCCGCGGGCCCGGGACGCCCGCGCACACGAAGATCGGAATGTCCAGCTCCACGCACTTGGCGTAGAACGGGTACATCTTCTTGTCGTTGATCGCCACCTGCGGGAACGTGCCGGCCGGGAAGACGCCGACGGCCCGGGTGCCGAACCCCTCGTGCTCGCGGACCATCTTGCGGATGCCGTCCATGCCGGTGTTCGGGTCGATGTTCCCCGAGGCGACGAAGCGGTCGGGGAACAGCTTCAGCGCGGCCCGCGACACCTCGTCCTCGACGCCGATGAGGCCGTGGGTGATGCCGAAGCGGTCCATCTCGCGCAGCGTCACGGCGATCGGGTCGTCGGTCGGCAGGTCCTTGGGGACCTCCTTGAACATGTACTCCGCCGGGAACTCCATCTCCTCCTTGGAGGAGACGTCCTTGGTCTGCGCGCGGATGAAGTCGTAGCGGGCCGAGCCCGCCTCCGGGAAGGCGATCATCGTGTCGATGACGGGGGTGCCCTCGGGGAAGGCCATCACGGGCTCCTCTCGTGCGTGGAATCAGATCCTGAAACTTCGTTCTATCCATGTCAAGACCAAACCCTCTACGCCACGACCCTGGTCATGCCCAAACAGAAATCACGTTCTAACGAGTGGGAAGTCCTACGGCCAGGTCCGCCCGCCTACCGCTGCTGCCCCGCACCCCCTGAACGAAGCCCGCACCGGCCGCCGGCGCGCGGGGCTTCAGCGGGCCGCCGGGAGGCGGACTTGGAGGAGGGTGCCTTCGGGGGTGGGGGCGGCGGTGGCGGCGCCGTGGTGGGCGTGGGCGATTTCGCGGACGATGGCGAGGCCCAGGCCGCTGCCGCCGGTGTCCTTGGTGCGGGAGGCGTCGAGGCGGGTGAAGCGTTCGAAGACGGTCTCGCAGGCTTCGGCGGGGATGGTGTCGCCGTCGTTCTCCACCTCGAGGACCGCCTCGTCGCCTTCCTGGCGGACGCGGACGTCGATGCGGCGGGCGGCGTGGCGTTCGGCGTTGTCGAGGAGGTTGCCGAGCAGGCGGGTGAGCTGGAGGGCCGAGCCGCGCACGGTCACCGGCTCGGTGTTCAGGCGCAGGCGTGCGTCGGGTTCGCGTCGCGCTACCTCGGTGAGGACGAGGTCGGCGAGGTCGAGGCTCTGCAGTTCGGCGGGGCCGCCGTATTCCAGGCGGCTGAGCGCCAGGAGGTCTTCCACGAGCCGGTGCAGGCGTTCGACGCTGATGTGCAGGCGGGCGATGAGCGCGGGGCAGTCGACGTCGTCGGGGTGCAGCATCGCCTCTTCGAGTTCGGCGCGCATGCCGGTGACGGGGGTGCGCAGGTCGTGGGAGGTGTCGGAGGCGAACTGACGCTGGCGCAGCATCGAGGCCTCCAGGCGCTCCAGCATCGTGTTGATGGTGACGGCCAGCTCCTGCAGTTCGTCCTGGTGCTCGGGCAGCGGCACCCGGCGGCCGAGGCTCCGCCCCGCGGCGACCGACCTGCCGATCTCCGAGGCCTCCCGGCGGATCCGCCCGACCGGCGACAGCGCCCGCCGGACGACCACGGACGTGCCCAGCGCGGTCAGCAGGAGCACCGGCAGTGTTCCGGCCACCAGCCAGCCGATGAACCGCGGGCCGACATACCAGGGCAACGCCCGGTCGAAGGCGTAGACGAACCAGTCGCCATCCGGCCGGTGCACCCGGACTATCACCATGCGCACGCAGCCGGGCGCGTCGGGAAGGTCGCACCAGGTCCCTTTGGAAGTGACGCGGTCGCTCGGCGGCACGACGCCCGACAATCGGTCCCGATCGGACAGGTCCCCCGTGCCCGACACCACCGCTCCGCGCCCGTCGACGACCTGGACCGAGGTGCTCCCCAGACCGGAGGTCGGCAGGTTCTTCGGAAGGTCGCCGGTGCGGATCAGGCGCACCACCTGCAGGGCCTGGCCCTCGATCTGGCTGGTCTGGAAGATGACGGCCTGCCGGTGGTTGACCATGGTGATGGCCGCGCAGGACACCGCGCACACCAGCGCCATGGCGAGCGTGGCCAGCAGAGTCAACCGCGCGCGGATGGACCAGGACCGCACCTGCCCGCCCTCCCCCGGTACTCGGCCCCGAACGCCGCACGGCTCCGCGTCCGGGCGAGCGCCCCGGTTCTCAAGGGCGCGTCATCGAGGTTCCTGCCCGAGATCGCGCGCGGATCGCGTCCGCGGGATTGAAGATCTGTTCAACTCGTGCGAGCGGTGAGGCTCAGCGCGGCTGCCACAGCCGGGCCACGTCGACCTGGGCGCAGCCCGGCTGCCAGGGAAAGCGCCCCTCAGGGTCGGCGATGACGACCTGGTGCATCGCCGCGGGCAGGCCGCCGCCGTAGTCGCGGGCCTCGGCGAACAGCGACGCGTCGCGCAGCCACGACGCGTCGACCGGCATGAGCTGGACCGCCGGACGCGCCATCCCGAGGCGGCCGCCGAGCGCGTCGAACACCGCGGCGCGGTCCAGCACGTCGACGCCGGAGCAGGAGGCGTCGACGAGCGCGCCGAGGATCGTCAGGGACGCCGACGGGCCGACGCCCAGCAGCACGAGGTCGGGAAGGCGCAGGGTCTGCGGCAGGCCCACCGAGTACGACACATAGGTGTCCAGCGGGATCGAGGGCTTGCAGATCAGCGCCCATCCGCGCTCGGCGATGTCGTTGCTGATCCGGGTGTGGAACACCGATTCCATCCGCGGCTTCAGCTGCCTTTCCCGGTCGGCGTAGGTGCGCCGCCCCTCCGAGGGTGACGGGCCGTTCGGCGGTAGTCGGTGACGAGCCTGCCGTAGTCGGCGCGGCCGAGCCAGAGGCTGGTCACGGGGGGACTGCGATCCCCTGTCTGGCGACACCTCTCACCGGTAGAATCGCTGACCGTGACCGTCGCTGGACAGTTCCGCGAGTTTCTGATGACCCGGCGCGCCAAGGTGCAGCCCGAGCAGGTAGGGCTACCTCGGGGAGCCCGCCGCAAGGTGAGCGGCCTGCGCCGCGAGGAGGTCGCCGCCCTCGCCGGGGTGAGCGCCGAGTACTACATCCAGATCGAGCGCGGCCACCTGTCCGGGGTCTCCGACGAGGTGCTGCGCGCCATCGCCCACGCCCTGCTCCTGGACGAGGCGGAGGCCTCCCACCTCTTCGCCCTCGCCCGCGCCGACCGCGACCCCGCGGCACTCCCGACGCGGGAGCTGCCCGCCCCGGTGCACGCGCTGCTCGACGCGTTCACCGGCGCGATCGCGGTCGTGCAGAACGGCAGGCTCGACGTGGTGGCGACCGGTCCCCTGGGCCGGGCGTTCTACAGCGAGGCCTACGAAGCGGGCGAGCCGCCCAACCTCGCCCGCTATGTGTTCCTCGACGACCGGTCGCGCGGCTTCTACCTGGACTGGGACGCGATGGCCGACGTCGCGGCGGCGCTCCTGCGCGCCGAGACGGGAAGGACGCCCCGCAACGGCGACCTCGCCGACCTCATCGACGAGCTGGGCACCGCGAGCCCCGAGTTCCGCGCCCGCTGGGACAAGCACGATGTCCGGTTCCACCGCACCGGGCTCAAGCGCGTGATCCACCCGGCGGTCGGACCGATGATCCTGCAGTACGCGGCGCTCGACGTGCCCGGCGCCCCCGGCCTGGTGCTCTACGGCTACACGCCCGCGCCGGGCGAGCCGCGCACGGCCGAGGCGCTGCGCCGGCTGGCCGCTCCCCCGGTCCCCGTCGTCGACCTGGGGATCGGCCTCTTCGGTCGCGGAGAAGGAACCGGCGTCACGGCGGGGTGACGATCCGGTGGCCGTAAGGCGCCGGCGACCCCGGAGTGAGGCGGCGGACTCGGGCGGGGACGGTGGAGGCGGGGACGAGGACGAAGACGGCGTCCTGCGGGTCGGCGAAGGCCGTGCTGGGCCCGAAGACCGGGTCGTCGACGTCGACGAGGCGCTGGGCGCCCAGGTCCTCGGCGCGGCGGGACCACCGCGCCAGGTCGGGGACGGCGAAGTGGACGACCCAGCTCGACACGACCTCGTCGGGGGCCTCCGGCGGGACGGGGTAGAGGCCGGCGACGGGCTGTCCTTCGACGGTCCAGCGGGTCTGCTCGCCTTCGCGGGTCCGTCCCCAGCCGAAGACGCGCGGGTAGAAGGAGGTCGCGGCGTCCATGTCACGCGTGACGAGTTCCGGCCACGCCCAGGTGAAGCTCTCGCCGGAGACGCGCGCGCCGTGACGGGTCCGCGGCTCCCAGGCCATGAAGTGGACGTGCTCGCGGTCGAGGTAGCCGGCGAGGACTCCGTAGTCCTCCAACGGCCAGGGCTCGATGACGACGCGGCCTCCGGCGTCCTCGACGAGCGCGCTGGTCGAGCCGATGTCCTCGACGCTGAAGTAGACGGCCCAGGAGGCCGCCCCTGCCGAGATCGGCTCAGGCCAGAGCCCGCCGACGGGCGCCCCGTCGAGGGTGAAGACCGGGAATCCGGCCGGAAGCCGGTGCACCTCCCAGCCGAAGAGCGAACCGTAGAACCACTCGGCCCCATCGATGTCCTGGGCGCTCAACTCCACCCAGCAGGGCGCCCCCAGCGGATACCGATCATGCTCCATAGCTCTATGTTCGGCTGCCCCGATCCGTCCCAGACCTCCCGCCCCAAGACCTTTACCCCGGCCAGCGCACCTTCCGCCCGGTCCTTGCCCCGCGCCGCCAGCGCTTTGACGACCACGACGCAGCGCGATCCCGGACCTCAGGCTGCCGCCAGGACGGCGTCGAAGGCGGCCGCGAGCACTTCGGCGACATCCGAGATCGCTCTTGGTGCGGAAGTGCCGATAGAAGGTGACCTTGGTGATCCCGACCTGCTCGATGATGCGATCCGCGCTGGTGGCGCGAATCCCTTCGGCGTAGAACAGCTCACCGGCCGCCTCCAGGATGCGCGCACGCGTCTGCGCGGCGCCCCTCCCCGGCGTCCTGACGTCCTGCCGATCCACCGGCGCCTCGCTCACCACGGCCCTCCCCTCGCACCCGACCCGGGCGACCCTCGCGAAGAACATCGATCCATGACCACGACAGAGACCGTTTCCGCCCCCTCGCTCGGCGCGGCACTGCGCCGGCTCTACTTCGTCCGCTTCGCCTTCGCCATCGCATGGGCGGCCCTGCTGTTCACCACGACCCTCACCCAACACCCGCAGACCCCCTGACCGCCACCGACAACTCCCGCAGCACCCCCCGCCCGACCACGAGCACACTCCCCTCCGGATCCTTCGAATCCCGCACCCCAACAAACACCCCCAACGGGGCCAACTCAACGCAGTTCGACCCGACCGAATCGCTGTAGCTGCTCTTACGCCAGTCCACAGAGCCCCTTGCCGCGTTCACGCATCCTCCATGATCCGCCGAATGAGACTCCTGGTCTCCTCCGCCGACAGCGCAGACGATCTGATCTGCTCGAAGTTTAGGGCGAAGGTCGCCACCTTTTCCGGGTCCTGGATCGTCTGCCCGCAGCCGTTGGCCGCATCGGCGAACACGACATCGGCGGCTTCCGTGCTGGTGATCTGGAAGGCTCCGCCCACGAAGACCGGGGCGCCCATCGGCAAGAGTTGGACCGACACGCGGAGGCGCTCCGAAACGTCCAGCAGACGCTTGCACTGCTCGGGGAGCAAGTGGGCGGGCACATCGCGGAGCGCGCTCTCGCGGAGCAGCAGGAAGATCCACGGCGGGCTGGATTTGTCCATGATCTCCTGTCGCGCCATGCGAATGGCGACCTGTTCCTCCACCTGCGGAGGCTCGTGCGCGACGGCGAAGGCCGTCCTCGCGTACTCCTCCGTCTGGAACAGGCCGGGAATCAGCATCGGCTCATAGACCCTGATCCGATTCGACTCCTTCTCGATGTCGATGATCGGAAGGAAACCGGTCGGGACCAGGACGAGCTTCCGCACCTCCCTGAGCGCCTCCCATAGGCGCCTGTACGTCCCACCGGTCTTGAAGTACGTGTCCAGGTCATCCGCGAGCCCTCCGGACGGCGTCCTTTCCAAGGTCTCGACCTTGTCCAACCACTGCCGGGTGCACCCCAGCGACTCGGCGAGCCTGACCCGGGAAAGCCCTCCGGCTTCACGCCGCGCCTTGAGCTCCTCAGTGAAAAGTCGCTGAACGATCGTTTCGATACGCCTCGCGTACGACATCACGTTTTTCACCTCTCTGCACGGTTCGATACCGGTCGCAGTCGAGCGCACCCGGGTGCCGCAGGTGGCCTACAAGGTGCAGGGCGGTAGCGGTGCACCCGATGCGAGGTGCATATCCAGGATGCTCCGGGTGCGGGCCGGTGGGTGCTTGTTGCGTAGCCGACAGTAACTCCGTCATGCCAATCTCGTCACCGAATCCACCGACAAACCCAAGGACCAGGCATGACGACCGATCTGACCGACCTCCAGCGGCGCTACCCCCACTGGATGATCCGCCCCACCCCCACGTCCCTCTTCATCGCCACCCGCCGCGACCGCTACCACCTCACCGCCCACGAACTCGGCGCCGGCCTCGCGATGACCCTCATCGAGGACACCGCCGAAACCCTCGCCGCCTCCCTCGCCGCCCAGTCCCGCATCGAGCCCCCGAAATAAGGAACTACGGCCCGGGACGGTGCGCATTCACCAGGCCATCTACTTCGTCAACGGTGACATCACCGCCATCGCCTGACCTTCCACACTGTGCCGCGCGGTAGCGGGGTTGCGCCCCGCTCCGCGATCGCCCGCCGCTTCGGCGGGCTTCCCGGGTGTTGCGTCCGCCGACGGCAGGAGCTCTTCGGGAAGCCTGCCACGGGCGAGCCGTTCAGGACGTCACGACCGCGTCCGCCTCGTTCGTTCGGTTCGGGGCCTTCGGGGACGCCGGCCATGTTCGGCGCCCCCGAAGGGGTCGTCAGAAGACTCGGCCTAGGTCCTGGAGGAGGATCGTGGCCAGGCTGTGTTCGGCGAGGGCGGCGATGGTCATGGACGGGTTGCAGGCGCCGGTGGAGCCGGGGATGCGGGAGCCGTCCAGGACGTAGAGGCCGCGGTGGCCTCGGACGCGGCCGGCCCGGTCGACGGCGGGGCCCATCGGGACGCCGCCGAGGGCGTGCCAGGTGGAGCGTTCGGCGGCGTTGGTGTCGAGCATCATGCCGCCGCCCGCGGTGGTGAAGGCGGTCATGCGTTCCTTGAGCAGGGCCTGGAGGGCGGCGTCGCCGGAGTCGGACCAGGTGAGGCGGGCGTCGTCGGCGGTGGCGTCGTAGGCCCAGGTGCCGACGGGGTCGACGATGCCGAAGCCGACGACGGTCATCATCTTCGCGCCGTTCGGCGGGGCGATCGGGGAGCCCGCGTGGATGATGGTGAACGGGATCTTCGCGTCGGGATCGCGGCCGCCGACGCAGGCGGGCCCGCCCTGGCGGGCGCCGGGGTCGCCGTCCATCTGGAGCCAGGAGTAGATGCGGTCGCCGTTGTTGCCCCAGGCGGTGCCGACGGCGTCGGGCAGGTCGGGGACGAGGCCCTTGCCGCGGGCCTTGACCAGGAGCCGGGTGGTGCCGGCCGATCCGGCGTTCAGGAACACCGCGTCGGCGGTGATCCGCTTGGTCTCCAGCAGGACGCCGTCGGTGTCGATGCGGTCGACGTGCAGGACCCAGCGCTTGCGGGCGTCGAGGGCGAGGTCCCTGACGACGTGCAGGGTCTCGACGCGGACCCGTCCGGTCGCCTCGGCGGCCTTCAGGTAGGTGACGTCGATGGAGTGCTTGCCTCCGTTGTTCACGCCGAACGCGAGGTCGCTGGTCGTGTAGGTCGGGGTGTAGCGGCCGTCGAGTTCGCCGCGCACGTACGACCAGTCGATGGGCAGCGGGACCTTGAAGGTGTCGAGGCCCGTCTTGGGCGCGACGTCGAGGAACAGGCGGGACGACTTGTAGGGGTCGGTCGCGAGGACGTCGTCGGGGATCGTCCCGATCTTCAGCATCTGTGCGACGAGCGGGTACGCCCACAGGTCGAGGGCGGCGTAGTCGTCGGCGGCGAAGGGCATCGAGGCGGCGAAGTACTCCTCGGTGGGCTGGAGCGTCATGCCGTGGTACATCAGCGAGCCGCCGCCGACGGCGGCGCCGCAGTGCACCGTCATGCCCTGCTCCTTGAGGCTCTCGATGAGGCCGGTGTAGGGCTTCCACGTGCCGGGCACGCCGGGGATGCCGCTGTGGTCGCTCAGCCAGGCCGCGCGCCGGTCGACGTTCGCGATGCGCGGGAAGGTGGTGGCGTTCGGGCCGGTCGGCCAGCGCAGGCCGCGCTCCAGCACCAGGGTGCGGACTCCGGCGCGCGCCAGCCGCAGCGCGGTCACGCCGCCGCCGAAGCCGGTGCCGACGACGACGGCGCGCTCACGCGACTCGGTCACGGGCACCGCGCGGGCCCGCGACGGGGCCGCGACGGCGAGGCCGAGCCCGCCGACGGCGGCGCCCAGCACGGTCCTGCGGCCGACGGCCGGGACAGGGGTGACTGTGGACATTGTTTCGACTCCTGGTCATCCGATGGATGGATCGGGTGGGCCGAGAAGGCACCCATCCGCAGACGCACAGTGCTCAACCGCGGGAATCATCTTTGCAATCATTGTAATGATTGATACTGCAGGAGCGTAGAACCCGGCCCAGGGGGCGGCAAGGGCCCGTCACACCGTCGGCGGAAGGCGATCCTCATCGACCTGGCCTCCGAGCTGCGCTTTCGCGCTCCGCGCAGCCGCGTCGTCGGTGCTCAGCACACGATCGGTGTGCCGCCGCACAAGCCGCGGGCCCGGTCGGAGCCGCCGCCGATCCGCGAAGTGGATCCGCGGGGCCGCCCTCGGCGAACTCCTCGTCGCCGCCCCCGTGATCCTTCTCGCCCCCCGCCGGCGAGCCGGCCCGGCCCGGCCGATGGTGTCCCGGCGGGCTTGGGACGCCGGTCACTGGGGGCGCCGCCGGAGCGGACCTAGCCTGGGCGACGGTCGTGACGGTTGGGGGCGCGATGGGGGACGAGGAACGGCGGGTGCGGGCGGCGATCGCGCTGATGCGCGCGCTCCCGCGCGAGGAGGCGGACCGGTACGCCGGCGTGCTGGACGCGGGGCCGTCCGCCCGGGAGGCGGTGCGGCGGCTGTGCGCGTCGGCGTCGGACGATGACGTGGCGCTGGGCCTGCGGGTGCTGCGCGCACTCTGGAAGGAGGGCGTCGCGCCCGCCGGGCTGTGCGCGGCCGACCGGAACCCCGAGGTGATCGCCCTCGCCCTCGACTCGCTGCGCGGCGCGGAGGGGCGCGCGCGCCTGCCGGAGGCGCTGGCCGTGGCGCGGCACCCCGATCCGCGGGTCCGCGCGCACGCGGTCGGCGTGCTGCTGCGGCTCGGAGACCTCCGTGACCCGGCCGTCGCGGAGGTCCTTCAGGCCGCCCTCGACGACGACGCCGAGAGCGTGCGGCTGGCCGTCCTGCACGATCAGGCCCGCTTCAGTCGCCTGCGCCTTTCCTTGGAGAAGATCGTCTCCTTGCTGGACGATCCCGCCGCCGCCATCCGGAACGCGGCACTGAGGTTCTTCGCGGAGGAGTGCTTCGTGCAGTCCGGGAACACCGTCTACCGGAGCAGCTGGCTGGACCGGGAACAACGGGCCGTCCACGACCTGCTCACCCGGCTCATCACCCGCGACCCTTCAGCCGCGGCGACCTCCGCCGTCGTGCTCCTCACCCGTGTGGCGCTGGTCTGCGGCACCAAGGCCGAGGTCCGGGAGCTGCTGCGCCCGCTCCACACGACGGACGACGTCGAGCTGCGCGCCTGCGTCCTGGTGCAGGCCGTCGAACTGGGCGACGAGGAGGCCGCGAGCCTGCTCCGCGCCGAACTCGCCGAAGAGGCCGTGGACCGCGCCTACCTGTCGTACGCGATCTACCAGGCGGTGCTGGAGACCGAGGCGATCCGCGCCGTCCTACGCTGCCTCGACCCCGACCTTCCCCCCCAGCACCTCTCGACGTGGTCCGGGCTGCCTGACCGGGACGGGTGGAGCCCGTCCCGCAGGCTCGAGCATCTCGAAGAGCTCCGCGCGGAGCACTACGCGCAGGACCGCGACTTCGACCCCCGCCCCCCTTCCGTCTACGTGTCCCGGCCTTGGGACGGCTGAACCGCGCGAAAGGAGATCCCGCAGTGTCCACCGATGAACGGTTCAGCGCAGGGGACCGGCACTGGCAGGACGTCACGGTGATGGTCGGCCTCGCCCGGACGATCCCGGTGGCCGACTTCCCCGATCTCGCCGGGCTCTTCGACCGGAAGCGGAGCCCCTGGAGGTTCGAGAGCGTGATGCTGCGCGCCGCGCTCACCCTGTGCGGCGCCGCCTCCGCCGACGACGTCCTGCGCGGCCTCCACCTGATGGAGCGGGCCGAGCACGGCCGAGGCGCGCTCGACGGGGAGCGGCTCGCCAGGACCCCGGCCAGGGTCGTGGCGACCTTGTGCGTCCCCGACCAGGATCCGCGGGTCCTGCTGGAGACCTTGCGGATCCTGGGCCGCGAAGGGCCTGCCGGCCTGTACCCGCCGCTGCTGCGGACGCTGGCCGGTCATCCCGACGCGCCCCTGCGGGCCGCCGCGGTCGGCGGCCTGCGGCCGATCGACGAGGACTTCGGCGACACGTCCTTCGACTCCCTGGTCCGGGCCGCTCTCGCTGACCCCGAACCCACGGTCCGGCAGGCCGCGCAGGAGGCTTTGCAGCACTGGGACGCCCCCGACGCCCCGCACCGGATGGTCACGGCGCTCGACGACCCGGACCCGGCCGTCCGCGCGCACGCCCTCGGCGTCCTTACCGGTCTCGCCGGCGTACGGGTCCATTCGTCGCCGATGAGCCGGTTCGAGTTCTATCGCAGCAGATGGGGCCACCGGCATGGGGAGGCACTGTTCGCGAAGACCCGTGCCCTGCTGACGGACGAGGAAGCGCCCGAGGTCGTCGCGGCCGCCGCAGGCCTCCTCGTCCTCCTGGTCCGCCTCGGCCTCGGCTCCGCCGAAGCCGCGGAGGCCGCCCTGCGCGGGCACGCGGGCACGCAGGCCGAGGAGGCCCGGCTCCGCGTCCTGTCCGCCCGCGCGATCTTCGGCGACGTCGCCGCCCGCGACTCCCTCCGTGCCCTGGCCTCCGCCCCTTCCCCGTCGCGCGCCGTTCTGCGCGAGGCGTTCCTGGTCCGAGAGCTGCACGCCGCGCTCGACGCGATCGTCGACCGGCTGGCCGACTCCGACTGGACCGCGGTCACCGACGCCGACGCCCCGCCCGACGAGGGGAACCGCGACGCGTTCCTTCGCCGGCTCCACCACCGCCTCCGCGAGCGCGTCCCGTACTACTGGCCGGAACCGCTCTCCCCAAAGGACTGGTGATCGCCAGGCAGCTCGTGGTCACCACGGCGCGGCGGGTCCGGCGCTTATATGCTGGTCGGGCACGTTGCCGGGGCCGTCGCCCGGCATTGACGCCGAGGCCGAGGAGCCGGCCGTGGATGAGGACAGCGCCCGCGGCAGCGGGCAGGGGGCGCGGTGGAACGGGCCCTCGGGCAGCGCCTGGGTCGAGTCCCGGGATCTGATGGAAGGGATGTTCCGGCCGCTCGAAGAACTGCTGGCGGAGGGCGTCGAGGCGGGGGCCAGGGTCCTCGACGTGGGGTGCGGCACCGGGGCCACGACGGTCGCGGCGGCACGGCGGGCCGGACCTGACGGCGTGTGCGTCGGCGTCGACATCTCGGCCCCCATGCTCGAGATGGCCAGGGAACGCGCGGCGCTGGAGGACTCGCGGGCGTCGTTCGTCCTCGCCGACGCCCAAGAGCACGAGTTCGCTCCCGGCGCCTTCGACGCCGTCGTCTCCCGCTTCGGCGTCATGTTCTTCGCGGACCCCGCGCGCGCGTTCGCGAACCTGCGCCGCGCGGCGGCCGACGGCGCCCGCCTGCGCCTGATCGTCTGGCGCGCCGTCGAGGACAACCCGTTCATGACCACCGCCGAGCGGGCCGCCGCCCCGCTGCTCCCGGACCTGCCCGTCCGGCGGCCCGACGAGCCCGGCCAGTTCGGCTTCGCGAACCCCGACCTGGTCCGCCGCGTCCTGACCACCGCCGGCTGGGCCGACATCGGCCTCCAGCCCGTCGACGTGGTCTGCGCCTTCCCCGAAGCCGAACTCGTCACCTACTTCACGACCTTCGGCCCCGTCGGCACCCTCCTGCGCGGCCTGGACGACACCACCCGCGCCCGCGTCATCGAAACCGTCCGCCCCGCCTTCGCCCCCTACGTCCACGGCCCCGACGTCCGCTTCACCGCCGCCTGCCACCTCATCACCGCCCGCAAGCACTGACCCAGGGCGTGGGCCACCGGCCGCCGTCTCCGCGGTACGGGCCGAGATCCTCGGGTCAGCGCAGGAGAGGGGCTATGAGCGGGACGGCCTCGTGGATCGTTCGGGCCGAGAGGTTGCCGAAGCCCAGGACGAGGCGGGGCGGGATGGGGGCGCCGTCCGAGCGGTGGGGGCTCATACCGTAGAGGGCCACGCCCCGCTCGCGGGCGGCGGCGATGACCTCGCCCTCGGACAGGTGCGCGGGCAGGTGCGCGACGGCGTGGAAGCCCGCCGCCAGCCCCGACAGGCGGACCTGCGGGGCGTGCCGGGCGAGTGCGGTGACCAGGGCCTCTCGACGGGCCGCGTACAGGGTGCGCATCCGCCGCAGATGACGGTCGTAGCGGCCGGAGGCGAGCAGCGCGGCCAGCGCCAGCTGGTCCAGGTGCGGCGAGCCCCGGTCGAGGATCTCCTTCTGCCGGGCGACGGCGCCGGTCAGGGCGGGCGGGCAGAGGACCCAGCCGAGCCGCACCGCAGGGCCGAGCGACTTGGAGACCGTGCCGATCAGCAGGACGCGGTCGACCGACAGCCCTTGGAGCACGCCGACGGGGTCGCGGTCGTAGCGGAACTCGGCGTCGTAGTCGTCCTCGATGAGCAGGAGGTCCGCCGCGGCGAGCGCCCGGCGCCGCGCCGGGGACAGCACCACCCCGGTCGGCCACTGGTGGGCCGGGGTGAGGACCGCCGTGCCCGCGCCCGAGGCGAGCAGCGCCGCGACGTCGACGCCCTCCTCGTCGACCGGGACGGGCACCGTCTCCACGCCGATCCAGGCGGCGGCCGCCAGCAGTTCGGCGCTGTGCCCGGGGTCCTCGACGGCCATCCTGCGGACCCCGGCGGCCCTCAGCGCGAGGATCAGTCCCTGTGCGAAGCCGCCGCAGATCACGAGGTCGCCGGGGTCGGCGGCGGCGCCGCGCACCCTGCGCAGGTAGCCCGCCAGCACCTCGCGGAGCTCGCGCGCGCCGCGCGGATCGCCGTACCCGAGATCGGCGGTGCGGGCCGTCCGGGCCGCCTCGCGCTGCGCCCACGCCCAGTCGGCGCGCGGGAACGAGGCCAGATCGGGAACGCCGGTCCGGAAATCGGCGAGCATCGGCGGATCCGGGGGCTCGCACCGGGCGGCGGGTGCCGTGGGCGGGACCGTCAGCTCCGCCACCCGGGTCGCGGAGCCCGTCCGGGTCGTCAGATACCCCTCGGCCCTGAGCTGGTCGAACGCCTCCTGCACGAGCCCCCGGGAGACGCCGAGCCGCGCCGCCATCGCCCGCGACGACGGCAGGCGCTCGCCGGGCGACAGCCGCCCCGACCGGATCGCCTCCCGCAGCGCGGACTCCAGCTGGACGCGCAGCGGCCCCGCGCGGTCCAGCCGCACCAGCAGCTCCGGCGACCGACCGGCCCACTCGATGGCCATGGAATTGGACCTTAGCGGAGGCCGGTCCCCGCCTCTACGGTTCCCGCATGACCCGATCGCGTCTGGTGAGCAGACGGCTCGCCCTGCTGTTCACCACGACCTTCGGCGCGCTCACCGGCTTCTACCTGCTCCTGTCGGTCGTGCCGCTCTACGTCGCGAGCGGCGGCGCGAGCCGGGCGGAGGCGGGCGCGGCCAACGCGCTGCTGCTCGCCGCGACGGTCGCCGCCGAACTCCTCACCCCCGCGCTGACGGCACGCTTCGGCCACCGCAAAGTACTCGGCGCCGGGCTGCTCCTGCTCGGCCTGCCCGCGCTGCTCCTCCCGCTCGGCGCCTCCGCCGCCCTGGTCGGCGGGGTGTCGGTCGCGCGCGGCCTCGGCACCGGCCTCGTGGTCGTGGTCGGCGGGGCGCTGGTCCCGCTGCTCGTGCCCGAGGGGCGTCGCGGCGAGGGCCTCGGGGTGGCCGGAGTCGTCTCGGCGGTCCCGGCGGTGCTGGCCCTGCCGCTCGGCGTCTGGCTGGCCCGCACGGTCGGTTTCACCCCGGTCTTCGTGCTCGGCGGCCTGGCCGCGACGGCCGGGCTGTGCTGCCTGCCCGCGCTGCCCGACCGCGGCCCCGCGGACCAGGCCGGGATGCTGGCCGGGCTGCGCAGCCCCGGCCTGGTCAGGCCGTCGGTGATGTTCGGCGTGACGGCCATGGCGGCCGGAGCGGCGATCACGTTCCTGCCGCTCACGGCGGGCCGGATCGCGCCGGCCGCGCTGCTGATCCAGGCAGTGGCGACGACGGCGAGCCGCTGGTGGGGCGGGCGGCTGGCGGACCGGCACGGACCGTCCCGGCTGGTCGCGCCCGCACTCGTCGTCTCCGCCGCCGGAGCCGCCCTGCTCGGACCCGCGCCCCTGGCCGCCGCGGCCCTTCTGGGCACCGGCTTCGGCCTCGCCCAGACGGCCACCTACGCCCTGATGCTCTCCCGGGTCGACGCCTCCGGCTACGGCACCGTCAGCGCCCTGTGGAACCTCGCCTTCGACGCCGGGATGGGCCTCGGGGCGGCGGCCCTCGGCGTCGCGGCGGGCCTGACCGGCTACCCCGCCGCCTACGCGCTCACCGCGGCGCTCATCCTCACCGCACTCACCCTGAACGGGGAACCCGATGCTGCACGCACACGTGACACTCTCGCTCGACGGCTTCGTGGCCGGGCCGGACGTCGGCCCGGACCTGCCGATGGGGGCGGGCGGTGAACGCCTGCACGACTGGATCTTCGACCCTTCGCCCGCCGATCGCGCGATCATCGCCGAAACGTTCGCGACGGTCGGCGCGGTGGTCCTCGGCCGCCGCACCTTCGACGTCGGCCTCGGCCAGTGGAACGACACGCCCTACCCGGTGCCGTCCTTCGTCGTCACCCACCGCACCCGCGACGACCTCGCGATGAAAAGCGCCTCCTTCTCCTTCACCGACGACCTCGCCGACGCCGTCCGGCGCGCACACACGGCCGCAGGCGACAAACACGTCATCATCATGGGCGCCGACATCACCCGGCAGGCCCTCCAGGCCGACCTCATCGACGAACTTCACCTCCAACTGGCCCCCTTCACCCTCGGCTCCGGCACCCGCCTGTTCACCGAAGCCGACCGGCACGCCTTCGTGTGCCTCAGTGCCCGCACCACCCCCCACACCACCCACCTCCACTACCGCGTCCAACACCCCCACACCAAGCCCAAACCAGACGACACCCGCTGACGTCGTCCCGGCACGCTGCGTGGAAGGAACCATGCCCTGCGTCGGCCGAGTTGAGGTGTTCGGGCAGGGGCTGGGTCAGGCACAGCCGCCTCAGCGCGGAAACCGCCCGCTCCGCGGGGGAGTCGCGGCCTGCGCGCCAGGAGGGAATCGTCGGAGTATGGACATGTGCGTACCTATCGGGACTAAGATCCAGCGGGTCGGCTGACGGCGGGAGACGGAATGTCTGGGGACTTCGCAGGAGCTACGGCGGAGAAGCTTGAGGAGTTGCGGCGGCGTAGAGCCCTTCTCGCGGAGCCGCAGGACCCTCGCGCGGTCGAGCGCCAGCACCAGAAGGGGAAGCTGACCGCGCGCGAGCGGATCGACGGCCTGCTCGATCCCGGGTCCTTCCACGAGCTCGACGCGCTGGCCCGCCACCGCAGCCCCGCCCTCGGCCTGACCGAGGACCGCCCGCTGGGCGACGGCGTGATCACCGGGTACGGCACCATCGACGGCCGGCGGGTCTGCGTGTTCGCCCAGGACTTCACCGTCTTCGGCGGTGCCCTCGGCGAGGTGTACGGCGAGAAGGTCGTCAAGGTCATGGACCTGGCGCTGCGCACGGGATGCCCGATCATCAGCATCAACGACTCCGGCGGCGCACGCATCCAGGAGGGCGTGGTCTCCCTCGCCTACTACGCGGAACTCGTCAAGCGGCACGTCCGGGCGTCCGGGGTGATCCCGCAGATCTCCCTCATGGCCGGCCCGTGCGCGGGCGGCGCCGTGTACGCCCCGGCGGTCACCGACTTCATCGTGATGGTCGACGGCACCTCGCACATGTTCGTCACCGGTCCCGAGGTGCTCAAGACGGTCACCGGCCACGACGTCGACCGCGAGGAGCTCGGCGGCGCGCACAACCACAGCACGGTCTCCGGCGTCGCCCACCACGCGGCTCCAGACGAGAAGTCCGCCTTCGAGTACGTGCGCCTGCTCCTGGGC
Source organism: Actinocorallia aurea (assembly GCF_054783995.1). NCBI lineage: Bacteria > Bacillati > Actinomycetota > Actinomycetes > Streptosporangiales > Thermomonosporaceae > Actinocorallia > Actinocorallia aurea. The sequence continues at coordinate 64,630 of NZ_BAAGPQ010000029.1, read as the reverse complement.
CACCTGCCGTCGAACAACATGGACGACCCGCCCGTCTACGCGGCCACCGAGCCGGCCGAGATCAGCGAGAAGGACCTGGCCCTCGACACGCTGATCCCCGACAGCCGCAACCAGCCCTACGACATGCTCAAGGTCGTCCACACCGTCCTGGACGAGGGCGAGCTGCTCGAGGTCCAGCCCCTCTACGCGCCGAACATCATCTGCGGCTTCGGCCGGATCGACGGCCGCAGCGTGGGCGTGGTGGCCAACCAGCCCATGCACCTTGCCGGCGCCCTCGACATCGACGCCAGCGAGAAGGCCGCCCGCTTCATCCGCACCTGCGACGCGTTCAACATCCCGATCCTCAACCTCGTGGACGTGCCGGGCTTCCTCCCGAGCCTCGAACAGGAACGCGGCGGCATCATCCGCCGCGGCGCCAAGCTGATCTACGCCTACTGCGAGGCGACCGTCCCGATGGTCACCGTCGTCACCCGCAAGGCCTACGGCGGCGGCTACGGCGTCATGGGCTCCAAGCACATCGGCACCGACATCAACTTCGCCTGGCCGACGGCCGAGATCGCCGTCATGGGCGCCGAGAGCGCCGTCACCGTCCTGCACCACCGGAGGGTCAAGGCCGCCGAGGACCCGGCGGCCGAGCGCAGCCGCCTCATGGCCGAGTACACCCGCGACCTGTGCAACCCCTACGTCTCCGCCGAACGCGGCTACGTCGACGAGGTGATCCTCCCCCACGAGACCCGCAGGGCGGTCGCCGAAGCCTTCGTCGCCCTCCAGAACAAGCGCGTGCACACCCTCCCCCGCAAACACGGCAACATGCCCGTCTGATTAGAGAAACCTACACATCACCTACGGGTCCGTCCCCGAACGCGACCTCCCCTACCGTCGTGCTCGACCCCGGCGCTCTCCAGACACCCCAGCCGCCCGGTCAGCCGGGCATGACGGTGAGGCACGAAGACCTCCGCGTGCGGTGAAGAGCCTAGACACCTCCACCACACCGGAGGTCTTCGCCATGGATCAACCACCCCGAACCCGTGTCAACAACGCTCGTGGGCATCACACCTACGCACCGCCCTCGGTGAGGCCGCCGCCGAACTCGACCGCCGCGTCCTCTTCCCAGCCTCCGGCGGCCTCTCCCACGACCCGCACGTCCCCGTCCTCGAAGGCGCTCCCCCACGCGTCGCCGACGCCCTCATCGAAGGCCACCCGCCCACCCCCGAACAGCGCGCCCGAGTGCGAAGAACGCGTAGTCCGGGCAGGCCGCGACGACATGTCCGGCTCCTCCCACGAGGTCCGCACCTGGATAGCCGACTTCGGCGTCACCACCGCGCTCTGCACCCAGCCGACCCACTGATTCCCCACCGACCAGCCGGAGCCCCCGCCGAAAGAGCACACCTCTCGCCCCGGGGGCCGCACGGTTCGGGTTCCCGCCCTCCTTGGAGGATCACCGGGCCCTGCTGGAGTTTTCGGTACGGAGCCTGGCGTCGCCGCAGGCCGACGTGCTCGTCGTCACGGTGCTCACCCCCGAAACCGAACGGATCCTGCCGCCACCGGAGATGCCCGGACTCCGCTCCCGGATGAACGAGGCGCTGCTGGAACTGCTCAGCGCTGACCCCTTCGACGCCTGGACGAACCTGCCCGTGCTGGAACTCGACGGCCCCCTCGACGAACGCCCCGGAACGGTCCTCGCCGCCAGTTGGAGCCCTCAGCCACGCAGTGGTGTGCATGCCGGGGACGGCCCGGTGACGCACGCCGTCGGTCGTCGGCGCGTGATCGCCCCGTCGGCCGACCCCGCGATCCAGGCGCGCATCAGCGCCTACAACGCGGTGATCAGCCCGATGATCGACCAGCGCACCGCCCGCGGCGACCATGTCCTCCTGGTCGAGCCGACGCTCACCCTCGCCGACCTCGTGCACCCCAACGACGGCGGCCACCGCTCGGTGCGCTCCAAGCGCAACGGCTACGCGCCGCAGGGCGTCATCGCCGCGGGCCCGCCCGGCGACCCCGACGTCGCCGACGCACTGAAGTCCGCCGACCTCGACGCCGACGGCCTCCCCCGGGCCTGGCTCAGAGGCGGCGACTGACCGACCGCGGCCCCGGCACGTCCTGTCGGCTCGGCGCGCGGGTGCGCTAACGTCGTCCGTTATGACGGACTCTGCCGTTCCGCGCCTGCGCGCGGAGCTGCGCGCCCAGGCCGAGCCCAGGGTGCGCGAGCAGCAGGTGAGGGTGCTCACCGGGGCGAACGGCGACGTGCTGCTCGGTGTCCGCGTCCCGGTGCTGCGCAGGCTCGCCCGCGGCTACCGCGACCTGAGCCTCGACGACGTCGACGCGCTGCTGCGCAGCCCCGTCCACGAGGAGCGCTTCGCCGGGCTGCTGGTCCTTGCCGAGCGGGTCCGCACGGCCCGCGGCGAGGCGCGCGCGGCGCTGGTGGACTTCTACCTGGCGCGCACCGCCGGGGTGAACGACTGGGACCTGGTGGACGGGTCCGCGCCGGTCATCCTGGGCCCGTGGCTGCTGGAGTCCGGGGCCGAGGCGTCGGGCGCCGCCGTCCTCGACCGGCTCGCCGCCTCGGCCTCGGTCTGGGACCGAAGGATCGCCGTGGTGGCCACCCTCGCCCTGATCCGCGCCGGCCGCTTCGAGCCGACGTTCCGCCTGGTCCTCGCCCTGCGGCGCGACCCCGAGCCGCTCGTCCACAAGGCGCTCGGCTGGATGCTGCGCGACATCGGCCGCCGCGCCCCCGACACGCTCGTGGACTTCCTCGACCGGCACGCCGCCGGCCTGCCGCGCGTCACCGTCCGCCACGCGACGGAGCGGCTGAACCCGGCCGACCGCTCCCGTTTCGTCAGGACCCGGTGAGGCCTGCGGGTGAGGGCTCGGTTCAGTGGACGCGGACGGTCCACCCGTTGAGGGCACTCGGTGCTTGCGGATCGCCGTGCAGCCGCGGCCCGTCACCGTGCCGAACTTGCAAAGGGCGCGACCCGTATAGAGCTCGGAGAGCGGCATCACGCTCGTCACGTACCGCTTGGTGCTCCAGTCCTCGTAGAAGGTGTCGCGCTCATGGTGCCCGGACCGAAGCGGGAGAAGTCCCCGTAGGCGCCGACGTGGCGGAGCTTGGAGTAGACGTTCGTCGTCGAGGAGCCGTCGCCACCGTGCAGCTGGTAGATCATGTACCAGCTGCCGACCTGCCCCACCGGGACGCAGTGCCCGGCCGTCATGGGGCTGTAGACGCCGTCCTTCTCGATGGGGAGCCTGCCGAACTCCGCCCGGAGCTGGGCGCCGAGGGAGACCCCGTTGGCCTTGGCACGCTGCTTGACCTGCTCCAGCTCGGGGTGCTGCGCCCGCGGCCGGCTCGCCGCTTCGAGCGAGAAGCGGACCGGCTCGCCGAAGGACGCGCCCGCGGCGGGTGCGTGAACGCCGAGGGCGATCACGGTGAGGGCGGTGAGACCGAAGAGTGCGGGCAGGCGGAGGAGGCGCATCGTCCTCACCCTCACCTCGGCGTCCCCGGCCAACCCCGCATCACCCTCGTCGGCGCCGAGAAGCCCGCACGGGGTGTGAAAGGCCCTTGATCCACCGGGTCGAGCTACCGCCCGGACGCAGGGCGAGGCGTTCGGGCCAGGGGCGGGCTATTTCATGGATTTGATGGCGTCGCGGACTCGGTCGGCGATGGCGGCCATGGGGCCGAGGGCGAGGTTCTTGGTGGCGGATTCGGTGCCCGGGTGCGGGTGGGTCGGGGCAGTGGACTCGGCGGCCTTGACGGCGGCGAGGAGGGCGACGTGCTGGGTCTTGGAGAAGGAGTCGCGCAGGCGCGGGAACTCGTAGCGCTCCTCGGCGCGGGCATGGGTGAGGACGGACAGGCGCAGCGCGTCGAGGGTGTCGAGGAAGGCCGGATCGTCGACGCCCATGGCCTCCAGGCTCGCCAGGATCTCCTTGGCCTGCCGCTCCTCCTCCAGCCTGTCGTCGACGATGCCCTCCCCGCCGGACAGGACGCGCCTGGCCAGCGGATGCACGATCTCCTCCTCGGCGGTCTCGTGGACGGCCAGGAGCCTGACGAGCCGGTCGAAGCCCTCCTGCCGCTCGCCCGGAGGGCACATGAGCACGTGACCGAACAGTTCATGGATCTGTCCGTGCTGGTCGAGCAGGAAGTCGATCACGTCGGCATCGTGGGCGTCGGTCGCCATGGGTTCCTCCATCGCTGAACGAGACACGCGTGGCCCTACCCCAGCCCCTCCGGGCCTGAACAGAACTCCCGTTCGGTAAGTAAAGATTTGATTAGGCCGTTTTGTCGCTTTCTCCGGGTAGGGCACCCGCGACGACGCCGTCGCGCGAAAGGGTTCCTCCGATGGCCTTCAACCCGCTCGAACACCGCGGCATGCCGTGGGACAAGCAGCTCCGGAACTGGCGCGAACTCGACGTCGCGCCGATCGACCCGGACAACGCCGACCCGTACACGCGCTGCCGGATCATCGCGATGAACGGCATCGAGGTCGAGGCGCTGATGTTCAGCCACCACCTGAACCGGGTCTGCCCGGACGGCCCACGGTCCGCCACCACCGCGACCCGGTGGACAACGTGCGCGAGCCCTACGACAAGCTGACCGCCGCGCCCCTGTCCAAACTGCACGCCCTCACCATCATGGCCGCCGAGCAGCAGACGATGAACTACTACATGAACGTCGGCCCGCAGTACATGGAACCGATCGCCCGGCAGCTCTACCAGGAGATCGGGATGGTCGAGGAGGAGCACGTCACCCACTACGAGTCCCTGGTGGACCCCGGCGAGACGTGGTGGGAGCGCCTCGTCAACCACGAGTACAACGAGTGCTACCTGTACCACTCGTTCATGGAGACCGAGTCCGACCCGCGCGTCAAGGCCCTCTGGGAGCTGCACCTGGAGATGGAGCTCGCGCACCTCCAGGAGGCCTGCGAGCTGATGCGCGCCCATGACGGGCGCGACCCCGAGAGCATCCTGGCGGCCGAGCTGCCCGCTCCCGTCACGTTCGAGCCGAACAAGGCCTACGTACGCGAGGTGCTCGCCACCCAGATCGACTACACCACGCTCGGCACGGGCTTCGTCATGGAGGCGCACGAGCGGTTCGAGCAGATGCAGCAGCGGTTGATGGACGGCCGGGAGCCGCCCAGCGAGGTCGTCATCGAGCAGCACCGCGACCTGCTCGGCACCGACTACCGCCTCCAGACCGAGGGCCCGCACCCCGTCCCCCGGCTGCAGGACCACTCCGGCTGAGCACGGGAATCGGTCATCTCAGCGCGGATGGCCGTCCGCCTGGTTGACCTGTCGCAGTGCGTCGGCCCAGTGGTCGTCCTCCAGGCGCTCCAAGTCGTCCTGGAGTGTCTGCAGGGACTTGGGCGGGCGCATGTCGGCGAGGCTCTCGCCCAGACGCAGCTCCGGGATGTACTCGACATCCCAGATCCGGGGGAAGGCCCGCCGAAGGGACTGCCGCAGGTGAACCAGATGCTTGGGCAGGCGCCCGGGCGCCCAGGAGACGAGGACGAGACCGAGCAGGTGGACGCGGGCGCGCAGGCGCGGGTCCTCGGCATGCTGCCGGACAGCGGCCTCCGCCCGTCGGAGGCCCTGGACGTCAGGGTGCGCGACCAACACGACCTTGGTCGCGCCGGCCTGGGGAACCGGCCAGCATCTGCCCCCGTCCCTGACTTCGTGGGCGGACCGGGACAGCGTGGTGGTCCCGGCTCCACCGTGGCATCCCACGAACCATATGCCGGTGGGAACCTCGTCCAACCAGGCGACCGGCAACCCTCCCGACTCGTGGGCGGCCGACGGCGCGACGTTCTGGTTCTCGGATCTCCGGTGACGCGGCGGCATTGACAGAAAGCCTCATACTTCTTCGGTGCTGGCGCCGAACAAGGCGCAGTAATCAAGCAGCGTAACGGGAATCGCGGACACAACCACCTGAAACAAGCCTGTTCGCGACGCCTGCTCGGAAACGTCCGCCAGCCGCTGACCGGCACGGGGCTCGGCGTCACTGGTAGGAGGGGTCCTGCCAGGGGCCGATGCTGCGGGAGCGGACGGGTTCGATGTAGCGGGGGCCGACGCTCTGGGGGTGGCCGTCGCCCCAGTTCTGGGGGTCTCCGGTCATGGTGACGCGGGCGTTGTCGGTGTACCAGTCGACGAGGTCGGCGTCGGAGCGGACGATCCAGGTGCAGCCGAGTTCGGCGTCGGCGGTGAAATCGCCGTGGCGGATGAGGGCGGGCCGCCAGAAGTAGGTGCCGGGCCACATCTTCCCGTAGTTGTAGTCGAAGCCGCCGTCGAGGCAGTAGGCCTCCTCGCTGCACGGGTGGTGGGCCAGGGGCTCCTCGCGCCAGCCGGGCTTGGCCTTGATGAGGCGGGTGTAGAAACCGGTCTTCTCGTCGCGGTGCAGGAGTTTGATGTAGAGGCCGGGCACGGGGGTGCCGCCGAGGTCGAAGCGCATGGGGCTGCCGTCTTTGACGTCGATCCACGGCATCGCGGCGGTGTCGCGGACGACGAGGACCTGGTCTTCGCGGACCGTGGGCCGGTTCTCGGTCGCGGCGTCGAAGTGCCAGTCGCCGTATTCGCGGAAGAGAAGGATCTCGGTGCCCTCGGTGGCGGAGACGGGCGGGGTGAGGACGCCTGCCGGGGCGGTCCAGTAGCCCTCGGGGCCGAGCACGGTGTCGCCGATCGTGACGCTGCCGGACAGGACGTACCACTCGGTGTCGGCCGCGTGGACGCCCGCGGGCCTCGACCAGTCGGAGGTGAAGCGGACCTTCGACGAGGCCGAGCCGTCCTCCTCGTCGTAGGAGAGGTTGCGCTGCTCGGCGGTGCCGGTGGCGTGCTGGAACTCGGCCATGTGCCAGATCAGGTCGCGTTCGTCGATGAGTTCCACGTGCGGGCGCATGGGCCCTCCTTCACGTCCGGGGGTTTTCGGTACGGAATGTATCGCTAATCAGATTCCCGGACAAGTTGTATCGTTTACGCGTGACAAGACCCGGACGCCCCACGGGCCCCACCCACGACACCGCCGCCGTCGTCCTCACCGCGGCACTCGACCTGCTGCTGAGCGAGGGCGCCGCCGCACTGACGCCGCAGCGGCTGCACACCGCGACGGGCGTGTCCCGCTCGACGGTCTACCGGCACTGGCCCACCCCGCACTCGGTGCTGGAAGCCCTCGTCGCGGTCGCCCCACTCGACCGGCGCGAGCCGTCCGGAGACCTCGGCACCGACCTGCACGCCGAGGTCGAGGGGCTCTGCGACCGGCTGCGCGACAAGCCCGTCGGCGGCATGCTCCAAGCCCTCGTCAGCGCCGTCTCCCTGGACGCCTCCGCCGCCGACCTGCGCCGCCGCTACGTCACCGACCTCCTCGCCCCCTTCCACGCCGCCCTCGCCGAGGCCGGCGTGCCGGAGGCGGAGGCCGAAGAAGTCGTCACCGCGCTCGTCTCGCCCCTGCTGGTCGACGCCCTCCTCCTGGATCGCCTCCCCGACCGCGCCAGGGCGCACCGCATCGTCGAGGAGTTCCTCACCGGGCGCGCGGCGCGCTGAGCCGCGGGCCGTCGCGCTGCGCCTGTGGACGGACGATCGCAGGCCGTCGGAATGGCTCATAATGAGCGGGTGAAGCCGGACTGGAGTCTGCGCCTGGTGCGCGCGACGGGGTTCGGTTCGGTGTGCACGGTGATCTCGGCGGGGGCGCACTGGTACGGCGGTGGGGGTCTCATCGGACCCGTGGGGTTCGCGCTCGCCGCTCTGGGGCTCACGGCGGGGGCGTTCCTGCTCCTCGGGCGTGAGCGCGGTGCCGGCGTGATCCTGCCGGTGACGTTCGCGGCGCAGTACGGGCTGCACACCCTGTTCGGTGAGATGGCGCCCGTCCATCGGGTGGAGGCGCTCGACGGGTCGGGCCTGGTCGTCATGGACCACACCCATTCCTCGATGCTCCTCACGCACGTGATCGTGGCGCTGCTGTCCGCGGCGTGGCTGCGGCGGGGTGAGGAACTCTTCTGCTCGCTGGTGCGGCGGCTCGCCGCACGGGTGCTGCGCGTGGCGCGGCCGTGGGTGCCGGTCACGCCGTTCCGGGCCGTTCCGTCGGCGGAGCCGGTTCGGATTTTGGTGCCGGTGGCGGTCGTCACCGAGGTCTCCCGGCGCGGGCCGCCCGCGGCGTTCTCCTTCTGACCTTCCCCCTTTCGTCAGGCCTTCGGCGTCCATGCCGGAGGTCCATGGCCGTGTGGCCCGGTGCCCGCGCGCCATGAAGAGAACGCCATGGAGACGTCTCTTGTCCGTGCAATCCCCCACGCCCGTCCAGCCCAAGGCTGAACGGGCAGCCGGCTCCGCCGTCGTCGGCGGGCTCCGGGCGCTCGCACTGCGCCTGCACTTCTACGCGGGCGTGCTCGTCGCGCCCTTCCTGCTCGTCGCCGCGGTCTCCGGACTGCTGTACGCCGGGACGTGGCAGGCCGAGAAGATCGTCTACGCCGACGAGCTCACCGTTTCCGTCCCCGCCTCGTCCGAGCGGCTGCCCGTGCAGAAGCAGGTCGACGCCGCCCAGGCCGCCGAGCCCGACGCGAAGGTCCTCGCCGTCCGGCCCTCGGTCCAGGACGGAGCCACCACCCGTGTCCTCATGGACGCCGCGGGGCTCGGCGAGTCCGAACGGCTCGCCGTGTACGTCGACCCCTACCGGGGGGAGGTCAAGGGCGACCTCATCGTCTACGGCGGATCCGAGGCCACGCCGCTGCGGGCGTGGGTCTCCCGGCTGCACCGGCACCTGCACCTGGGCGAGCCGGGCCGCTACTACAGCGAGATGGCCGCGTCCTGGCTGTGGGTCGTCGTCCTCGCCGGGCTGGTCCTGTGGATCTCCCGCAGGCGGGGACGCCGCCGCGACCTCGCTTTGCCCGACCTGAAGGCCAAGGGCCGCAAGCGGACTCTGTCGCTGCACGGGACGGTCGGCCTCTGGGCCGCCATCGGGTTCCTGTTCCTGTCCGCCACCGGCCTGACCTGGTCGGCGCACGCCGGCAAGCGCGTCGACGTCCTCCAGACCACGCTCAACGGCGTCACCCCCACCCTCTCCGGCACCGCCGCGGGCCACCACGGCTCCACCGACGGGGATGCCCACGCGCACGACCACGGCACCGCCGACCTCGACGAACTCATCGCCTCGGCCGGCCTCGACGGACGGATCGAGGTCGTCTACCCCAAGGCGGCCGACGAGGCGGTCGTGGTCAAGCAGATCGACAACTCCTGGCGGATGAAGCAGGACTCCAAGGCCCTCGACCCCGCCACCGGCGAAGTCCTCGACACCCTGCGGTTCGCCGACTACCCGCCGCTGGCCAAACTCACCTCGATCGGCATCTCCGCCCACATGGGGTCGCTGTTCGGGCTCGTCAACCAGATTCTGCTGGCGATCCTGGCACTCGCCCTGATCGTCCTCATCGTCTGGGGCTACCTCCTGTGGTGGAAGCGCGGACGGCACGGCTTCGGCCGCCCGATCCCGCGCGGCGCCTGGCGAAGCGCCCCCGGATGGCTGCTCGCGGCCCTGGCCGCGGTCGCGCTCTTCGCGGCCTGGCTGATCCCGCTCTTCGGCTCCACCCTCTGCGCCTTCCTCCTCATCGACGCCGCAGTCGGCGCGCTCAGGAAGCGCCGAGCGAGCACCGGCACGACGGCCTCCTGACCGCGTGCTTCGGAGCCCGGCACCCGGCCGGGCTCCGAAGCCTTCCCCGCCGGGACGGGCGGGCAGCCGAGCCTGCCGGACCTCGGTCGGGGGCGAGGGTCAGGAGATGGCGGTGAAGATCGGTTTGGTGCCGTTGTGGGCGGTGTGGCCGCCGTCCACGGTGAACTCCGCCCCGGTGATGTAGGAGGCGTCGTCGGTCAGGAGGAAGACGACGAGCGGGGCGATCTCCTCGGGCGCTCCGCGCCTGCCGAGGAGCGTCTGGGCGGTGGAGGAGGCGACGAAGCGCGGATCGGCGTTCGCCATCAGCGGCGTCTCGACGATGCCCGGATGCACGATGTTGACGCGGATCCCGCGCTCCCCGTACTCCAGCGCGGCGACCTTGGTGAGCCCGCGCAGCGCCCACTTGCTGCTCGTGTAGGCGACGGCGTGGTGGGCGCTGAGCCCCGCGATCGAACCGATGTTGACGATCGACGCCCCGGCGGGCATGAGCGGCGCGAGGGTCCGCATGCCGAGCATCGGGCCCGTGGTGTTCACCGCGTAGGCGCGGTTCCAGTCGTCCAGCCCGATCTCGTCGAGGCGCGGGCGCATCGGGACGCCCGCGTTGTTGACGAGCCCGTGCACGGGCCTGCCCTCGGCGCGCAGGGAGTCGGCGAGATCCGCCCATCCCGCCGAGTCCGTCACGTCCAGGTGCCGGTAGGCGCAGTCGAGTTCCGCGGCGAGCGCCGCGCCCTCGTCGTCCAGGACATCGGTGATGACGACCTCGGCGCCTTCCGCGGCGGCGAGGGCGGCCTCCGCCGCGCCCTGCCCGCGCGCCGCGCCGGTGATCACGATCGTGCGTGCGTCAAGCCTTCCCATGGCCGCCGAGGCTAGGCCGCCTCCTCCGGGCAGGGGAAATCGATGATCGATATACCTGGTATGGCCCAGGCGGCGCGGGCCTCCGCTGTGAGGCCCGCGCCGCCGACGGCAGCCGGACCTTCCCCGTTCCCATGGAGCCCCCGCATGGATTCCCGCCCCGCCGCCGACCCACAGCCCGACCCCGCCGACCGCCGCCGACCCGGGAGGGGCCGACGGGCCGCCCGCCGTGCCCTGATCGCCGTGCCCGTGACGCTCGCCCTGCTGGCGGGCGGCGCCTTCGCCGCCACCGCGATCATGGACGTGCCTCCGCCGCACACCCTCTACAAGATCAACAGTGCGGTGCCGTCCCGCTGGGGCGACCTCTTCCCCGCCCGGACGATCTCGGCCGCCGCACAGCCCGTCCCGCTCGCGTCGGCCCCCGCACCGCTGCCCGGCACGGTCCCGTGGAAGGGCGGGCAGGTCACCGTCGAGGAGTTCCTCGCCGCCACCCACACGAACGCCTTCGTGGTCCTGCGCGACGGGAAGATCGCCCACGAGTGGTACCGCGACGGCGTCAGCGCCGACACCCGCATGTCGTCATGGTCGATGGCCAAGTCGGTGGTCTCCCTGCTCGTCGGCCAGGCCATCGAACGCGGCGAACTCGCCGAGGACGACAGGCTCACCGACCTGCTCCCCGAACTGAGGACCGGCGGCGCCTACGACACGATCACCGTCGCGCACCTGCTCGACATGGCCTCCGGCATCGGCATCTCGGAGAACTACCACAGGTACTGGCCCTTCACCGGCACCGCCCGCATGTACCTCGCCCGCGACCTGCCCGGCTTCGTCGCCGACCACCGCGACCTCGCCTTCGCCCCCGGCAGCAGATCCGACTACCGCAGCGCCGACACCCAGATCCTCGGCCTCCTCCTCACCCGCGTCACCGGCGAGCCCGTCGCCGACCTCCTCGCCGAGCGGATCTGGTCGCCGATCGGCGCCGAGAGCTCCGCGACATGGAACCTCGACCACCCCGACGGCACCGAGAAGGCCTACTGCTGCCTCAACGCCACGGCCCGCGACTTCGCCCGCCTCGGCCGGCTCGTCCTCGACGACGGCCAATCCCCCGCCGGAGAGCAGATCATCCCGAAAGCGTGGATCACCCGCATCGCCACCCCCTCCGCCCACAAGATCGGCGACTGGGGCTACTCCGCCCAGTGGTGGCACCCCTCCGGCGGCGACGGCACCGACTACTCCGCCCTCGGCATCTACGGCCAGTACACCTACCTCAGCCCCTCCACCGGCACCGTCATCGTCAAGCTCAGCGACCACGGCACGGAACAAGACGAACAGGACACCTTCGACGTCCTCCGAGCGATCGCCGGAGCCTGACCGGACGCGAGCCGGGTGGCCGGCGCCGCAGGGGCTCCGCGGGCAGGGCGCTCATCTCCTCCCTCGACGCGGCCTCGTACCGCGGTGAAGACGGCCTCTTCGAGTCCGCCGACACCCCCACCTACTGCGGCAGCGGTTTCTCCGCCTCCACCGAAGCCTTCGCCCTCACCACCCTCGGCCGCAAGAACGTCTCCGTCTACTGCAACTCCCTCAGCGAGTGGACCGCCGACCCCGACCTCACTCTCGTAGAAGGAGGCTCCCCCCCGCTGACCACTCCCCCGGGCGCCCGCACAAGGGCCGCCCGGGGGCCCACCCGACCCGCGACCTTTACGCAGTAAGGTGCGATTTGCCCCAGGTGATCCCGAGGCGCGCGCCCCGGAGCGGTGGTCAGTCGTGGAGGCGGCGGGAGAGGGACGGGATGACGATCGCGGCGGCGACCAGGTGGGTCAGCATGAGCAGTGCCTTCGTGCTCGGGGACGCGTCCGCGAGCAGGTCCGGCACCAGGGACAGCGCGGTGAGGACGATCGTGGTCCTGAGGAACGCCGTGCGCGGGCGGCGGGCCCAGCGGGCCAGACCCAGCGCGAGTGCGAGGCCCACGAGGGAGAAGAAGACGGTCAGCGTGGCGAACCCGGCCACCGGGATCGGCTCGCCGCCGACGTCGCGGCTGATCCCGGCGAACTCCCCCACCGCGGCGACGGACGCGGTCGCCGCCGCGGCGACCACCGCGGCGAGCACTCCACGGACGATCAGCGGCTTCGCGGAAACACTGGTGGTAACGGTCATCATGCCCCTCCGGCGGACGTCGACCGGCCCTTGCCGGTCCCTCACCCCTAGGTCGAACGGACTCGCCTCAGATCGACACGACGCGAAGAACATCGCCCCCCGGAACCCGGAACCGAAAGATCACGAGCGGACGCGACGCAGCTCGTCGAACGCATCCGCCGGGCTTGAACTCCCCTGGGGCGTCATGCTTCGGCGGCGCGCTCGGTGGCGGTGCGTAGTGCGAAGGCGAGGGCGGCTCCGGCGGCGACGAGGAGGGCGAGGGCGGCGTAGCCGTAGGTGAGGGTCGCGACGGTGGCGACGCCGGCGACGAGGAGGGGGCCTCCGGCGTCGCCGAGCTCGCGGCCGAGTTCGGCCGCGCCCATCGTCTGGCCCATGCGCTCCTCCGGAGTGCTGGTGGCGAGGGCGGCGAAGCCGAGCGGGGTGATCAGGCCGGTGCCGGCGCCGATGAGGGCTGCGGACGGCAGGACGCCGGTGAGGCCGGGCAGCATGGCGCAGGCGAGACCCGCTGCGGTGAGGGTGAGGCCCGCGGCGAGGCCGTCGCGGGTGGCGAGCCGCCCGTCGTCGAGGGCGCGTCCGGCGTAGGGCTGGACGAACGCGGCGGTGGCCGCGAGCACGGAGACCGCGGCGCCGGTGGCGATGGTGCCCAGTCCGGCGGCGGCGCCGGAGACGGGCAGGAATCCGACGCCGACGGAGAGCGCGGCGGTCGCGGCGGCGAGGGCCGCGGTGGGGCCGAGGAAGACGGGGTCGGCCAGCCGGCGGGCCAGGTCGAGGACGGTCTGGCGCAGCTTGGGCAGCGGCGGCACGGCGGGTACGGCGATCGCGGCCCAGAGCGCGACGGCGGCGCCGAGCAGTGCGAGCACGGTGAACAGCAGGCGCAGACCGCCGGCCCAGACCAAGAGCCCGCCGAGGAGGGGACCCAGCGTGTAGCCGATCGACTTGTAGAACCCGTAGCCGCCGAAGGCGCGCCCGCGCTTGGCCGACGGGTTGAGGCGGGCGACCAGCGCGGAGGCGGACGGCGAGAAGGCTGAGGCGGCGGCGCCTTGGCCCAGCCGGGCGGCCCACAGCCAGCCGGGGCTGTCGGCGACGACGTAGAGGGCGGAGGCGGCGGCGAACGCGACGAGCCCGCCGACGAGGACGGGCTTGGCGCCGACCCGGTCGGCCAGCGTGCCGAACACGGGCTTGAGGATCACTTCGGCGCCGTCGTAGAGGGCGAGCAGCCCGCCGAGGACGAGCAGCGAGGTGACCGCGTCGTCGGAGAATCCGCCGAGGTTGGCGGCGATGCCGTGGGCGCCGAACGCGGTGGTGAACCCTGCCGCGTACAGGGGCCACATCCTGTGCGCGGATGCGGGCGGGGCGGGGGCGGTCACTGGTCCTCCGGGGTCTCGTGCAGGAGGGCGAAGACACGCTCGGCGTAGTCCTCGCAGACTGCGGCGCAGGTCTTGAGCCGGGCGGCGGCCTCTCCGGCCTCGGGGGCGCCGAAGACGTCGCGGGCGGTCAGGTCCCGGTGCCAGCGGCGCAGCCGCTCCAGCGACTGCTCCTCCTCTTCGAGTTCGGCGAGGGTGAACTTGGCCTTGCCGATCTCCTTGGCGATCTCCGCTTCGAACTTGCCGCAGTCGGCGAGGAACTCGGTCCAGTCGGCGGAGCGGGCGGCGGTGAACAGCGCCCGGAAACGGGCGGCGTCCTCGGGGGCGCGGCCCGAGGCGCTGAGGGTGAGGGCCTGTCCGCCGGCGTTCCCGGTGAGGGTGAGCGCGCGGGCGATGCCGTCGGCGAAGACGGGGACGTCGGGGACGGCCCAGACGCCCTGCCCGAGCGAGAGCGCGCCGATCCTGCGCAGCTCACGCCAGACGGCGACCCGGTGACGGGACGGTTCAGCGGGGATCTTGAGGACGAGGACGACCCACTGCCCTGCCGTTTCAGGATTCGACACACCGGAGAATGTAGCAGCCGTTACATTCCCCATGGTGATCGAGCGAGCGGCGACTGCCGCTCCCCCGGGTCGCATCCTGTACCCGGGTACGGGCCTACCTTCGGGAGGGAGGCCGCCGAGCGAGCGGTTCCGGAGGAGACGGGGGTCGGTCATGTGCGGACCTGGGCGCGGGTGCGGCCCGGCAGGTCAGACGGGCGGGCCGGTGCAGGCGCCGATCGTGTGCGCGCTGCCGGCCGCGGGAGTGCGGGCGCGGCTGGGCGAGTTCGCCGCACTGTGCGCCGAGGCCGACCGCTGCCCGATCCCCTTCGCTCTCCCCACCGGCCCACACCGCAACTCCGAGGCCCGGCGGACCTGAGCGGGACGGGGCCGCGTGGCCCCGTCCCGGGCGCCGTCAGGCTCCGGCGCGGTTCACGGCGGCCATGACGGCCTGGACGCCCGCGGTGAGGATCGACGTGTCACGGCCCGCGCCCCAGACCTCTCGGCCGTCCACCCGGCACAGGACATAGGCTGCGGCGTCGGCGTCCGTGCCCGCCTGCGTCGCGTGCTCGGCGTAGGACAGCACGTCGACGGAGACGCCGATGCCGGCCAGCGCGGCGACGAGCGCGGCGATCGGGCCGTTGCCGGTGCCGTGGACGGGCGTGCGGACGCCGTCCGCGACGACCGTCGCGGTGAGTTCGTGGTCGGCGCCGCGCTGGCGGGCCGTCCAGTCCGTCAGGACGTGGCCGCCGTCGAACGCCGGCGCCAGGTAGGTGGCGTGGAACAGCTTCCACAGGTCCTCGGTGGTCTGCTCCGCGCCGGTCTCGTCGGTGACCGCCTGGACGATCCGGTAGAAGTCGGGGCGCATCCCCAGCGGCAGGTCCATGCCGTGCCCGGTCTGCAGCAGATGGGCCATGCCGCCCTTGCCCGACTGGGAGTTGACGCGGATGACCTCCTCATAGGTGCGGCCGAGGTCGGCGGGGTCGATCGGCAGGTAGGGCACCGCCCAGGGCGCGTCGGCGAACGGCAGGCCGTGCGCTTCGGCGTCCTTCGCGTGCCGGGTGAGCCCCTTGGCGATGGCGTCCTGGTGCGTCCCGGAGAACGCGGTGTGCACGAGCGCCCCGGCGTAGGGGTGGCGCGGGTGGACCGGGATGCGGATGCACTCCTCGACGACCTCGCGGACCGCGTCGATGTCGGAGAAGTCGATCATCGGGTCGACGCCCTGGGTGTGCAGGTTCAGCGCGAGCGGCACCAGGTCGACGTTGCCGGTGCGCTCGCCGTTGCCGAACAGGCAGCCCTCGACGCGCTGCGCCCCGGCCAGCACCGCCAGCTCCGCGCAGGCCACGCCGGTGCCGCGGTCGTTGTGCGGGTGCACCGAGAGGATCACGCCGTCGCGCCTGGCCAGGTTCCGGTGCATGTGCTCGATCTGGTCGGCGTACACGTTCGGCGTCGAGATCTCGACCGTCGCGGGCAGGTTCAGCACCACCGGACGCGCCGGGGTCGCCTCCCACAGTTCGGTGACGGCGTCGCAGACGTCCAGCACGAAGTCGGGCTCGGTCAGGTTGAAGACCTCCGGCGAGAACTGGAACCTGACGTCCGCGCCGGCCAGCCGCTCGTCGGCGCGCCGCTTCAGGTGCGCGGCGGCGTCGAGGATCATCTCCTTCAGCTCGGTCCGCTCGCGGCCCAGCACGACGTCGCGCCAGACCGGCGCGGTCGCGGTGTACATGTGCAGCAGGACCCTGGGCAGCCCGGCCACCGACTCGACGGTGCGGTCGATGAGCTCCTTGCGGGCGGGCGTGAAGACGACGACGGTGACGTCGTCGGGCACCGCGCCGTCGGTCGCCAGGTGGCGCACGAAGTCGAAGTCGGTCTGGCTGGCCGACGGGTAGGCGACCTCGATCTCCTTGAAGCCCATCGCGCACAGCAGGTCGAACATCCGGCGCTTGCGCGGGGTGTCCATCGGCTCGGGCAGCGCCTGGTTGCCGTCCCGCAGGTCCACCGGCACCCACAGCGGAGCCCGGGTGATCAGCTTCGACGGCCAGGCGCGGTCGGCGTCGGCCAGCGGCACCCGGACCCGGTCGTGGGCGGGCCGGTAACGGTGGGACGGCATCGCGCTGTGCCGCTGCGGGTTCCAGGCCGGCGCGTCGGCGGGGACGGCGCCGGAGGGGGTGCGGACGGTCGGGAACACGGCCGAGTGGTCGGTCATGGGAAACGCTCTCTTCTTCTTCGCTTCGGGTTATCCGACCTCAGGCCGGACCGACCGGCGCATGCCGACTCCCCGCTGCGAGGGGCCGGTCGTCGTCAGGCCCCGCAGCGGCGAAGAAGGAGAAGAGCGAAGAAGCGCATGGCGGCCATACTCAATCACATTCCGGGCCCTCAGGCGAGTTCGCGCCCGCGAGCCGAGGCGCAGGAGCGCGAGCATCGGCACGGACGCGAGCCCACCGGGCGCGACACAGCTCTTCAGGACATCGGATCCGGCGGACGGCTCACCGCCGCCCAGGTGATGCTCCGCTGGCACCTCCAGGAAGGCCGCTCGGCCATCCCCACATCCGTCCGTCCGGAACGGATCGCGGAGAACTTCGCCGTCTTCGACTTCACCCTCACCGACGACGAACTCGAGTCCCTCGACACCGGCGTCCGCCACGGCCCCGAACCCGAGGAAGTCAGCCTGGAGGCCTACGGCCGCCCCATCCCCGAGGCCTGAACGAAGACGGGGCGTCGAGAGGGAGGGTCCACCCGCCTCGGTTCGGGCGCCAGGGTGGGCGAAGGAGGTCAGGGGGTGGTGGTCATGGTGGTGGCGATGCGGGCCATGGCGCCCGGGATGTCGGCGTCGGGGGCCGGGGCCATCTGCCACGTCGCGATCTGCAGGGAGGTGTCGACGACGGTGCGGACGCGGTCGATGCGGCGGTCGAAGAGCTCCTCGAACAGGGCGTCGTCGACGCCTCCGCGGGCCAGGAGGAGTTCGGCGAGGACCTGGGCGTCCTCCAGGCCCTGGGCGGCGCCCTGGGCGAGGGTGGGCGGGCAGGCGTGGATCGCGTCGCCGATCAGGACCACGTTGCCGCGGTGCCAGGGCCGGTCGACCAGGAGCGACTCGAAGTGGGTGTAGTTGATCGGCGCGCTGCCGGTGATGGTCGGGGTGATCTCCTTCCAGGCGCCGCCATAGGGCTGGGCCAGCTCCCGCATCATCTCCGCCAGGCGTGCGCGCGGGACGCCGAGGTTGTCGGAGGCCTTGTCGACGAGGTAGGCGTAGATGGAGTTCTCGCCGGTGGGGCAGTATCCGGCGATGTAGCAGGGGCCGCCGTACATGAGTTCGGTCCGCTCGATCTGCGCGGGGCGCGGCACGTGGGCCCGCCAGGCGCCCATGCCCACGGGCCGCGGCTCGGCGTCGATGCCGATCATGCCGCGGACGGTGGAGCGGATGCCGTCGGCGCCGACGACGAGGTCGTACGCGCCGCCCGTGCCGTCGTCGAACGTCACGGGGTCGACGGACGTGACGGTGCGGCCGAGCATGAGCCTGGCGCCGGCCCGCTGGGCGGCGTCGACCAGGATGGCGCACAGGGCGGGCCGGTACATGCCGAGGGAGGCGGGCAGGTCGGGGCCGCCTGACCTGATGTCCCGGCTTTCGAACAGCAGGTCGCCGCCGGGCGTGCGGATGCCGATGGAGTCGAAGGCGAAGCCTTCGGCGCGCACCCGGTCCCAGACACCGAGTTCGCGCAGCACGCGCAGCGCGTTGCCCTGGAGGGTGATGCCGGAGCCGAGGGCGGTCCAGGTGGGGTTGCGTTCGGCGAGGTCGACCCGCACGCCCGCGCGGGCCAGCAGGATCGCCAGACCGGTGCCGGCGATGCCTCCGCCGACGATGAGAACTCTCATGATGCCTCGATGTGGGGTGGTTTCGAGTGGGGGCGCGGCGTCAGGCGGGGACGCAGCGGTTGTGCTGGGCTCCGATGCCCTCGACGGCGGCTTCGACGACGTCGCCGGCGCGCAGGAACCGCCTCCAGTGGCCGCCGTTGCCCTTGGGGCTGCCGGTCAGGACGAGATCGCCCGGGAGCAGGCGCACGGAGGCCGAGGCCTCGGAGACCAGCCGCGCGACGTCGAAGATCATGTCGTCGGCGGTCTCGTCCTGCATGACCTGCCCGTTGAGCCGCAGGGTGAGGCGCAGGCGGGACGGGTCGGGAACGAAGAGCGACGGCACGATGAACGGTCCGGTGGGCAGGAACGTCGGCTGGTTCTTGGCGCGCAGCCAGTCGCCGCCCAGGGCGCGGTGCTCGGGCGGGAACTGCCAGTCCCGCGCGCTGATGTCGTTGCACACCGTGTAGCCGGCGACGTGCTCCAGTGCCCGCTCGGGCGGCACGTGCCGGGCGGGGCGGCCGATGACGACGGCGAGTTCGGCCTCCCAGTCGGGCTGGGTGGCGCCTTCGGGCAGGACGATGTCGTCGTAGGCGCCGGTCATGGCCGAGGGCAGGCCGATGAACAGGAAGGGCCTCCCCTCGCTGAACGCCTTGAGCTGCGCGTCGGCGGCGGCCCGCGCCCCGGCGTCGTCCTCGCCCGCGGCCTTGGCCTGCGCCGTCGCCATCTCCAGCAGGTGCGCGCGGTAGTTCGCGCCCGCCTGGATGATGTGGTGCGGCGTGACCGGCGGCAGGACGCGCAGGTCCGCCGGCGCCAGGGTGTCCGGGCCGTGGGGGGCCGCGGCGAGTTCGACCAGCTTCGGCAGGGCCGCCTGCCAGTCCGCCAGGAGGCCGCGGACCGTCGCGGGGGCGTCCGGTGGGCCCAGGCGCCGCACCCGGTCTCCCGTCACGAGGCCGGCGAACTCGGTGCCGGAGCCGTCGGCGAAGGTGCCGAGCGCGAAACGCGGAGCGTCGGCGGGGACGTTGCTCACCCGGTCCTCCTTCAGCCCTGGTAGGGGCGGACGGTCTCGTTGGGCTGCATCGTGAAGTGGTGGCCCCACATCTCGGCGCGCTTGCCCTTGCCGACGTCGATGTACCGCGGGGAGCGGGCCTCGGTCTCGGGGATGGGCAGGCCGTCCCAGCCGTACTCGATGAAGAACCCGGCTGGGTTGTGGATGTAGAAGGAGACGGTCTGGTCTCCGATGTGGCGGCCGAGGTTCATCAGCAGGTCGGGGTTCCGGTCGCCGCCCAGGACGTCGTAGTAGGCGTAGCCGACGTCGTCGAGGGAGTTGCACTCCAGGTAGAGGTGGTGGAGGCCGAGCATGCCGTCCATCTGGAGGAAGGCGATGCTGTGGTGGCGCGGGTTCGCGCGCAGGAACCACATGTCGCCCAGCGGCGGGCGCAGCCGGACGATGTCGGTGGTCTGGAAGCCCAGCACGTCGGTGAACCACTCCGACGCCGCCTTGGCGTCGGGCACGACGAACACCACGTGCCCGAGGCCCTGGTCCCCGGTGACGAAGCCCTGGTGGGGGCGGGGCGGGTCCCAGTCGCGGTAGCCGCTGGACTGGTAGGAGAACGCCTCGTGCGGCTGCCCGTAGAGGTCGGTGAACGTCACCAGCTCTTGGACGCCGCGCGCCTCGCACAGGGCCCGGTCCGCACGCCGCGGGTTCGCGCCGGCCTTCTCCAGCCGGGCGAACAGCGCGTCGAGGTCGCGGTGGTCGAGGACCTCCCACCCGACGTAGGCGAGCCGGTGTTCCTCGCCCGGATGGACCGAGAGTCGGTAGTCGGCGTCATCGATCTTGACGCGCACGGCCCCGTCGTCGCCGTCGGGGCCGAGCATGCACGCGAAAGTCTCCGGCGCCCAGGTGCGCCATTCAGCATGGTCGGGGGATTCGACTCCCACATATCCGAGTTTTGCGATCTCCGACATGACAACTCCTTCATCACGGGTTCCCGTGAAAGGTAGACACCGGTGACGCGGCTCCGGAAATCAATGTCGGCAATAGCTGCTATGACGTCCCGCCCGGCTTTTTCGCTCAGAGGTCCAGGACGAGTCGCGGAGTCCGCGAACGCGACACGCACGTCAGGATCACGTCTCCCCGGGCCCTCCTGCTCGGTGACAGGAGCCGGTCCCGATGGTCGGGAACGCCTTCGACGACCCCGACGGCGCACGCCCCGCAGAACCCCGCCCCGCACGCCACGGGCACGGACACTCCCACAGCGCGCAACCCCTCGTTCAGCGACGTGCCCGCGGGGACCGAGAAGGACAGCCCCGAACGGGCGAGGACGATCTCCATGGCCGCGCCCGGGTCGGCCGCGGGCGCGTCGAACGGCTCCCGGAACAGGGCGAGGTCAGGCCGCCCGGCGATCGCGTTCTCGACCGCGTCCACGAACGGGCCGGGGCCGCACGCGTACACCGCGGACCCGGGCTCCAGGCCCTCGATCGTGCCGGTCAGGGCGCGCCTGGCCTCGGGCGCGGTGGTGATCGCGGGCCGGAGATCGCCGATCTCGTCCCAGCCCGCCACCGCGAGGGCGTCTCTTCCGAACACCGTCAGAGACCAGGCCGCACGGGCCGAGGCGGCCAGGCGGGCCAGCGGGATCAGCGGCGCGATGCCCGCCCCGCCCGCCAGGAACCGGTACCGGTCGGCTCTGCCGAGGACGAGTCCGGGAACCACTCCGAGGTGCCGCAGCCGGTCGCCGGCCTTGAGGCTGTCGTGAATGTGGGCGGAGGCGCCCCGGGAGCCGGCGTGCCTGCGGACGAGGATCCGCCAGACTCTCCGGTCGTCCGTACGCCCGCAGAGCGAGTAGGGCCGCACCAGGCCCGAGGCGAGCACGAGGTTCACGTGCGAGCCCGCCGACCAGCGCGGCAGCGGCAGCCCGCGCGGGTCGCACAGGTCGACCGCGACGAGCGACGCCGAGACAAGGGTCTTGGCCGAGACGACCAGCGGTCCGCCCGCGGCGATCACGGGACGGGAGGCGGTGGGTCGGCCGTGCGGGGACCGGCCGGCGGCCGGTGGTGGGACGAAGGCCATGTCCGGACGGTAGCGACGCGCCGGCCCGCGTCCCGGTGGTGGATCATGCGCGCAACGGATACCAGCTATGAGGTGGGCCGAGCGCCACCGGACGCGCCGAGCCGTTGTATCGCAGGTCACATGCGCCGATAGTGTCGAAACGGCCGGGCGGCCACCCCCTGCCCGGAGGTCTTCGAGGAGCCGCGCGCGATGGAACTGGGCAGATTCGACCTCAACCTGCTGGTCGTGCTGGACGCACTGCTGCAAGAGAAGAACGTGACCTTGGCCGCCCGGCGGGTGCACCTGTCCCAGCCCGCGGTCAGCACCGCCCTGTCGCGGTTGCGCAAGATGCTCGACGATCCGCTCCTGGTGCGCCAGGGCCGGCACCTGGCGCTGACGCCGCGGGCCGAGGCGCTGGTCGAGCCCGTCCGGGAGGCGCTCGCCACGATCGAGCAGAGCATCCTGCAACCGCCGGTCTTCGACCCCGAGCACGACGCCCGCACCTTCTCGGTCCTGGCCAGCGACTACGTCGGGATCGCGCTGCTGCGGCCCCTGCTGGCGCGGCTCGGCGGACAGGCCTCCCGCGTCCGGATGAACCTGCGCGCGGTCCCGGTCGACTGGTTCGAGCAGGTCAAGCGGGACGAGGTCGATCTGGCGATCATGCCGGACCGGCTCGTCGGTAAGGACGACCGGGAGGCGCTGTCCAGCGCGAAGGTGATCGAGGACCGGTTCGTCGCGGTCGTCTGGGAGGGCCATCCCCTGGCCGGCCGGGAGCGCCTGTCGGCGCACGACCTCGGCCAGTGGCCCTACCTGGCCTATGCCCCTCCCCGCGGCACCAGCCTGGTGGAGGACTCGCTCGACGAACTCGGCGTCGACCGCTCGGCCGAGGCCACCGGCTCCAACTTCACCTCGCTGGCCTTCATGCTCCCCGACACCATGATGATCACCTTCGTTCCCGAGCGGCTGGCCACCCGCGTCGCGCCCGCGGCGCAGGTCACGGTCCTGGAACCCGACTTCCCGCTGCGGTCTTTGAGCCACTCGGCCTTCTGGCATCCGCGCCGCGACCGCGACTCGGGCCATGTCTGGCTGCGGCAGGAGCTCATGGCGACCGCCCGCCTGGAGTTCGACCACCACGACCGCGACTGACGGCGCGGCCGGAGCCGCACGACGGCGCCGATAGCTGTTATCCGCCACATTGATTTCACAGTGAGCTGGATCACTCCTAGCATCGGCATGCGGATAGCGGGCAGCCGATGCCCGCTCATCGAAGCACTTGCCGAAATACCGCCCATCCCTTGCCGCCGGATGCCGTCAACGCGATGTGCGATGGCGCTCGCGGCATTTCTTCATCGAGGGAAGTCTTCTCATGAAAGTGATGTTCGATCGGCAAAAATGCGCCGGGCACGGCATCTGCGCGCTCGAGGCGCCCGCGGTGTTCGACGTCGAGGACGAGACCGGGCTCGCCGTCCTGCTGGAGGCCGATCCCGGGGACGACGGGGCCGACGCGGTGCGCAGGGCCGCCCGCGGCTGCCCGGAACGTGCGATCACCGTTGAGTGACCCCGTGCCCATGACGGATGGCGAGGTCTCCCGCGTCGTCGTGGTGGGAGCCTCCCTGGCGGGCCTCAGCGTGCTGCGCGCGCTGAGGCTGGCCGGATACGAAGGAGACCTGGTCTCCGTGGGCGACGAGCGCCACCTGCCCTACGATCGCCCGCCTGTCCAAGGAGGCCCTGCTGTCGGAGGCCGCGCCCGTGGCCGGCCCGCCCGCGCTGACCGACGAGGCCGAACTCGCCTCGCTGCGGGTGGAGCGACGGTGGGGCGTGCGGGCGGAGCGGCTCGATCTCGCGGAGGGCGGGATCGCGCTCGATGACGGCACCGAGGTGCCCTTCGACCGCCTGGTCGTGGCCACGGGGTCGGCGGCGCGGATGCCGCAGGACCTGCCGGACCTCGACGGCGTCTTCTGCCTGCGCACCCTGGACGACGCAGCGGCCCTGCACACCGAACTGCGCAGGGCGCGGCGTCCGGTGCTGCTGGGAGGCGGCTTCATCGGCCTGGAGATCGCAACGGCCGCACGCGCCCTCGGGCTGGCGCCCGTCGTGCTGGAGCAGGCCCCGCTGCCGCTGTCCCGCTTCGGCGCGGAGATCGGCCGCGCGGTCCTTGAGGCGCATCGGCGCCAGGGCGTCGACCTGCGCACCGGCTGCGCCGTCGTCGCCGTGGAAGGCCGCGAGCGCGTGGAGCGCGTCGTCCTGGCCGACGGCGCCGTGGTGGAGACCGACCTGCTCATCGTCGGCACCGGAGCGGCCCCGGCGACCTCCTGGCTGAAGGGCAGCGGGGTCGCGGTCGACGACGGAGTGGTCTGTGACAGCGCCTGCCGGTCGGTCAGCGACCCGCGGATCTTCGCCGCCGGGGACGTCTGCCGCTGGGACAACCCGCTGTTCGGCCGCGCCATGCGCGTCGAGCACCGGCAGGTCGCCCTCAGGCACGCGGACACGGTCGCCGCGGCGATCACGGGAGACGCGACCGCCGCAGCGGCGTTCGCGCCCTACTTCTGGTCCGACCAGGCCGGGACGAAGATCCAGTTCCACGGCCACCTGCGGCCCGGCGACCTGCTGCACCACCTGCACCGCGACGGCGACCGACTGGCCGCCCTGTACTCGTGCGACGGAATCCTCACCGGAGCCCTCACGATCGGCGCGCCGGCCTGGTCTCCGCGGCTCGCCCGGCACGTCGCGGCCCGCGCCGCCCCCGAGACGGCCCTGGCGACCCTGACCGGCGCCCCCTCCCGCACCACCCCACCCCGCCCCAGCCCAGTGGAGAGCAGATGACACCGACCGACGACCTCCAGGTGATCCTGGACCAAGCCGCCTCAGGCCTGAACGAAGGCACGTTCCCCGTCGCGGCGTTCGCCGACGAAGCGGTCTACCAGGCGGAACTCCAGCGGATCTTCGCCAGGTCCTGGCTGTTCGTCGCCCACGAGAGCGAGATCGCCGAGCCCGGCGATTACGTCCTGCGCCATCTCGGTGCGGACGAGGTCATCGTCACCCGCGACGAGCACGGCCGGATCCACGTCCTGTACAACGCCTGCCGCCACCGCGGCGCGCCCGTGTGCCGGGGCGCGAAGGGCAACAGCTCCCACTTCCGCTGCCCCTACCACGGCTGGACCTACCGCAACGACGGCACCTGGGCGTCCGCACCGCGCCGCACCCTGGCCTACAAGAAGCTCGACGCGGCGTCCTGGGGCCTGCTCGCCGCCCCGCACGTCGCGGTCAAGTACGGCCTGGTCTTCGCCAGCCCCGACCCCGACGCCCCGTCCTTCGACGACTACCTCGGCGACATGGGCTGGTACCTGCAGTCGATGTTCGACCTCGACTCCCGCGGCACCGTCGTGATGGGCGAGCCCGAGCGCGCGATGCTGGAGGGCAACTGGAAGACGGGGACCGAGAACTACTGCGGCGACCCCCTGCACGTCGCGCACGTGCACAAGAGCCTGGAAGACCTCGGCATGGCCAGCGGCCTGATCCGCGCCCAGGACTCCTACGCGATGTTCAACCCCGGGCAGGGCCACGCGCTGTTCTCCTGGGATCTGCGCAGCACCGGAATGCCCATCGAAGCGCCCTGGGCCTACCCGAGGCAGGTGTGGGACCTGTTCGACCAGAGCGGTCTCACCGAGGACCAGCAGCGGTTCAACGACGAGCGCATGCCGCTCGGCGGCGTCATCTTCCCCAACTTCGGGTTCTACCGCGGCTTCTCCTTCGACCCGGTCACCCGGCAGACCCTGATCCACACCCAGTTGCGGCTCTACCAGCCGCGCGGCGCGACGAAGACCGAAGTCGTCTCCTGGCTCGTGTCCTACGTCGCCGAGCCCGAGGACTACCGGACGAAGTCCTACCGGGACGGCCTGTTCGTCCTCAACGCGTCAGGCATCATCGAGCAGGACGACTTCACCCTGTGGAACGGCCCGGCCCGCATCGGCGCCGGCCGGTTCGTGCGCGACCGCGCCATGGGCTTCAACTACCAGGTCGGCACGCCCGGGATGAGCTCGGGCGGCCCGATCCCCGACCACCCCGGCCCCGGGGAGTCCTACGACACGGCGATGAGCGAAGGCAACATCCGCGGCTTCCAGCGCGAGTGGCTCGCCCGCATCAGCGCACCCGACACCGCCCCGCCCGACACCGCCCCGCCCGGCACCGCTTCACCGAGCACCGCTTCACCGAGCACAGCCCCACAGAGCACAGCCCCGGCGGCCTGCGGCGAGCCGAAGGAGGAGACCCCGTGAACCAGCCCTCGACCCGGCCGCGGCCGCGCGTGGCCCCGGAGACCGAGGCCGCGGTGCGGTCCTGGATCGACTACGAGAGCATGCTGCTCGACGACATGCGCCGCCTGCCGGAATGGCACGCCCTGCTCACCCAGGACGTCACCTACCGGGTCCCGGTCCTGGTCCCCCGGGAGCTGACCAGCAACCTGCCGGACTACCCGGACGGCTCCTTTCACATGCACGACAACTGGTTCACCCTGAAGATGCGCATCGACCGGCTGCACGGCGACCACGCCTGGGCCGAGGACCCGCCCTCCCGGCTGCGCCGCGTCGTCAGCGGCGTCGTCGTCACCCCCGGCCAGGACGACGCGCACGTCGACGTCCGCAGCGCCTTCCACCTCCACCGCGAGCGCTCCCGCTTCACCCCCGAGCTGTGGGCCGGCGAGCGGCGCGACGTGCTGCGCCGGGGAGACGACGGCGAGTACCGCCTGGCCGGCCGTACGGTGTACCTCGACCACGTCGTCCTTCCGGGTGCGGCGCTGTCGTTCCTGTTCTGATCGCCATGGAGGAAACGGTGCACGGCGACGAAGCCGCGGCTCAGGGGCCGACCCAGAGCCTGTCCAACGAGTTCGCCCTGGTGAGGTTCACCCCGGTCGTCACCGGCAACGGCGAGCGGCTGCTGCTGGAATCGCCACGGCGCGGGCGCCGCGTCCTGCTCGACCCCGTCGTGCTGGACGCGCTGACCTGCTTCACTCCCGAGGCGCTGTCGGATCTGGTGATCTCCCTGGACGCCGAGTCCTCCGACGGCTGAGCGAGGACCCCGCGCGAAGGGCCGCGGGGCGGAAGGAGTCCTTCCGCCCCGCGGCCCTTGGCGCAGGGGAGGTCAGGCGAAGCGGGAGAGCTCCCTTCCGCCCGCGTAGACGGCCTTGGCGCCGAGCGCGGATTCCAGTTGGAGGAGGCGGTTCCACTTGGCCGTGCGCTCCGAGCGCATCGTGGAGCCGACCTTGATCTGGCCGGTGTGCCAGCCCACGGCGAGATCGGCCAGCCAGGTGTCCTCGGTCTCGCCGGAGCGGGCCGACAGGACCGTGGTGTACCGGGCGGCGTGGGCGCGGCGGACCACGGTGAGGGCGTCGGAGAGGGTGCCCGCCTGGTTGGGCTTGACGAGCACCGCGTTGGCGGCGCGGGCGGTGATGCCGTTCTCCAGGCGCTCCAGGTGGGTGACGAAGAGGTCGTCGCCGAGAAGCTGGACATGCTGCCCGCCCCGGGCGGTGCCCAGCGCGCGGGTGGCCGCGGTCCAGCCCTCCCAGTCGTCTTCGGCGAGCGCGTCCTCCAGGGAGACGATGGGGTAGTCGGCGCACCACTGGGCCAGTTCGGCGACGAGTTCGGCGGAGGTGAGGCGCCGCTCCTCGGCGGCGAGCGTGTAGCGGCCGTCGGCGTCGAAGAACTGGGTCGCGGCGATGTCGATCGCGATGCCGACGCCGGTGCCGTCTCCCGTGTCCAGGGGCAGTCCGGCCCGTTCGATGCCCCGGCAGAGCAGCTCCAGGGCCTCGCGGTTGGTCGGCAGGACGGGCCCCAGGCCGCCTTCGTCGGCCACGAGCGCGACGGGCAGGCCGCGCCCGGCAAGGATCTCGGCGGTGCCGGCGCGGACCCGGGAGGCCCAGTCGATCGCCTCGGCGAAGGAGCGCGCACCCAGCGGCACGACGAGGAAGTCCTGGACGTCGATGGAGCGGCCCGCGTGGGCGCCGCCGGAGATGATGTTGACCATCGGCACGGGCAGCAGGGGCGCCTCGCCGTCGTGTCCGGCCATGGCGGCGGCGTGCTCCCACAGGTCCCGCCCGGTGCCGGCGGCCGCGGCGACGGCGGCGGCGATCGACACCGACAGGACGGCGTTGGCACCGAGGCGGCCCAGCTCGGGCGTCCCGTCGAGGTCGCGGAGCAGCTGGTCGAGGGCGCTCTGGTCGGCCGCGTCCTGTCCGCGCACCGCCTCGGCGATCTCCCCCGCCACATGGCCGACGGCCTTCAGGACCCCGTTGCCCGCGTACCGGCCGGGATCGCCGTCACGCAGCTCGCGCGCCTCGTGCGTGCCCGTCGAGGCACCGGAGGGCACGACGGCGCTGCCGCGGCCGCCGTCGGCCAGGGTGACCTCGCACCCCACGGTGGGCTTGCCCCGCGAGTCGAGGGCCTCCCATGCGTGCAGGGCCGTGATGGCGGTGGTGGTCGTCATTTCATCATCTCCCAGGCGCGCAGCGCGCCGTCGATCCGGTCGTGGGGGCGGGGGTCGGTGAGCAGGGCGCGGCCCAGGGCCCTGGTGCGCAGCCGCTCGGGTTCGGTCAGGTAGGGCGCCGGGCTCTTGCCGTCGACGCGGGCGACCAGCAGGACGCCGATCTGCCGGACCAGCTGGCGCGGGTCGTGGGCGACGGCGTCCTTCACCTCCCGCGTGAAGGTGCTCAGGAAGGTCTCCGCGAGTCCGCGGTGCAGGGCCGCCCGGTGGGGTGCGTGGACGCTCTTCAGCAGCAGGTGGCTCAGCAGGAACGCCGGATCGAAGGTGGCGTCGCCGATGTGGGCGACCTCCCAGTCCAGCACCCACATCTGCCCGGCGGAGGCCAGGATGTTCTTCGGGCTCAGGTCGCCGTGCACCAGGCAGTCGCGGGCGCCGAACATCGCGGCGAGGGTCTCCTCGACGGCCGGTGCGAGATCCGGGTGCGCGAGCGCGACCTCCCGGTGGAAGGGGTCGGCGCGCAACTGCGAGAAGACCGTCCGGTCGCCGAAGTCCGCGAGGAGGGCGCCGTCCCCCGCGGTGTGCCTCTGCCAGGTGCCCAGAGCCCGGCCCAGGGCGCGGGCGACCTCGGTGTCCACGACCCCCGCGAGCAGGTCGTCGCGCCAGTTCGTCCAGCTCCTGGGCGCCCGCTCGAT
Organism: Actinocorallia aurea; assembly: GCF_054783995.1. NCBI lineage: Bacteria > Bacillati > Actinomycetota > Actinomycetes > Streptosporangiales > Thermomonosporaceae > Actinocorallia > Actinocorallia aurea. The sequence goes on along the minus strand of NZ_BAAGPQ010000029.1, from coordinate 36,023 downwards.
CACCAGATAGCCGCTGTCGAAGTCCAGGACCGCGGGAACCGCTTCCGGCGTGCGGGCGTGCGCGGCGCGCAGGGCCCGCGCCTCGATGCCGATGCGCGCGACGTCGGCCTCCCACTGCCGCGCCACGCGCAGCACGGGCAGCGCGCGCTTGACCACGACGTCGATCCCGGGGCCGGAGACGGCGAACACGTCGTTGGAGACGCCGCCGGTGAGCGGGAGCGCCTTGGTCCGGTCCGGGGCCGTGACCAGGCCGCGGGCCGCGAGATGCCCGATCAGGTCCGTGGCCTCGCTCGGCGGCTGGGAGGTCATCGCGTTTCCTTCATGCGCAGTGCCGAGGCGGTGAGCACCTCGGGATTGACGATCGAGGCGGGGCGCACGCCGCGCAGCGCGTCGGCGACGTTGCGAGCCGCCTTCCGGGCGAGTTCGGCGACCGATCCGTCGGAGTAGAACCCGACGTGCGGGGTGATGACCGCGAGGGGATGGCCGCGCAGGCGGTGCCCGGCGGGCAGCGGCTCGGGGTCGGTCACGTCGAGCCCGGCACCGCCGATGGTCCCCGAGTCCAGGGCGTTCACCAGCGCCTCGGTGTCGACGAGTCCGCCGCGCGAGGTGTTGACCAGGTAGGCGGTGTCCTTCATCGCCGCGAACTCGTCCGCGCCGATCAGCCCTCGCGTCTGCGGCGTCAGCGGACAGTGCAGCGACACGACGTCTGCCCGGGCGAGCCCCTCGGCGAGGTCGCCGACCGTGCGAACGCCCGCCGGCAGGTCGCCCGGCCCCTTGCCGCTGCGGTAGGCGAGTACCTCCATGCCCAGCGCCTGCGCCCGGGGGACGACGCGGCGGGCGATGCCGCCCAGTCCGACGAGCAGGATCGTCTTTCCGCGGAGCCGCACCGGCATGCCGCCCGCGCGGTTGTCCCATCCCCCGGCTTCGACGTCGGCGGACAGCGGGGCGAGGCGGCGGGCCAAGGCGAGGATCAGCAGCAGGGTGGTGTCGGCGACCTCGTCCGCGCAGAAGTCGGGGACGTTGGACACCACGATGCCGAGCGAGGTGGCGTGCGCGACGTCGATGTTGTCCAGGCCGACGCCGTAGCGGCCGACGGTGACGCACCTGGCCGCGACGTCGAGCACTGCGGCGTCGACGGTCTTCCAGCACGTCAGAATCGCGTCGGCCGCAGGGGCGAGATCGAGGAGTTCATCTCGGTCTCCGGTCTTGGCCACCAGGAAATCGGCGTCCAGAACGGCGCGCTCGACATCCAGGTTCGGCCACGCGTAGTCGGTGACCAGGACTGTGGGTCTCATGAATTCGATCCTTCTTACCGGGAAATGCGCGGGGCCCCGTCACCACTGCGGGTGAGGGTCTCCGATTCCAGTGGAAAAGCCCTCAGGAGGTGAGCGCGACGCCGTGCGGGCGGGTGCGGGGCCGAATACGCGCCCGCGAAATGGCCTGGGGGCCGATGCCTTCGACGATCGTGTTGGTGATGCCGCCGATTCCCTCGACGGTCATCGTGACCACGTCCCCGGGAGAAAGCGGCGCCGGGACGCGCTGCCCGGACCGGCCCCAGAGCTCGGCCAGGCAGCCGCCGTTGCCGCAGGTGCCCGAACCCAGCACATCGCCAGGACGGACCTCGGTGCCGCGCGAGGCGTAGGCGACCAGGTCCTCGAAGGGCCAGGCCATGTTCGACAGCAGGTCCCGGCCGACCTCCCGCCCGTTGACCTCGACGCTCATGCCGAGTCGCAGGAACCCGTCCGCGTCCCGGTGCGATTCGAGTTCGTCGGCGGTGACGATCCACGGTCCGAGCGTCGTGGCGAAGTCCTTGCCCTTGCACGGCCCGAGCCCGACCTCCATCTCCGCGCCCTGCAGGTCGCGAGCCGACCAGTCATTGAAGATCGCGTATCCGAAGATGTGCTCCCGGGCCTGCTCCGGCGTCAGATCCCGGCCGGGCCTGCCGATGATCGCGGCGACTTCGAGTTCGAAGTCCAGCACCCGGCTGCCCGGCGGCATCGCGATGTCGGCTCCGGTGCCGACGACGGCATAGGGATTGGTGAAGTAGAACGTCGGCGCCGCGTACCACTGCTCCGGCACGCCCTCCTCGCCCGAAACGCTGCGCCGCACGCCTTCGACGTGCTCTTCGAAGGCGACGAAATCCCGCACCGTGGGAGGTTCCAGAGGGGCGACGAGCACCGCGTCGGCGAGCGGAATGCCGCGCCTCAGCAACGCCCGGCGGGTGGCGTGGCCGACCTCGAATCCGCCCCTGCCGATCAGTTCGGCCAGGGCGCAGTCCAATGGGTGGATCAACTGGCCCTGAACGACCCCGGCGGTTCGCCGACCGCGGTAGACGAAACTGGCGTAACGCATCCATGTCTCCTCACCATGTATTCATCCCATCCCACCATCGGGCCCACCTGGGCGGAAATGATTCGCGGCGATCTCAGCCATTCACACAGTGAATAGCTCCGAGGTAATACCGCAGGCCGACCCGGGCCCCGCGGCCTGGCCCGATAGCTGGTATCAGCACGGTTGATTTTCCGCGGCCGGGAGATGCGGGCATAGTGGCGGGACGAGAACACCGTGCGATAGGCCGCCGTTGTGAAAGACGCCGAGGAAGCGATCGCCGGGGCGGGCGCGGAAATACTCCAACGGGGGCCGTCGGGGAGCCGATGACGTGCTCGGCACACTCGACTTCCTGAGCGACGCCGTCCTGGGCGCGAACGCCGAGTCCCTGTTCGGAGTCCGGCGGACCGGTGAGGGTGGGTGACGACTGAGGCGGGGCCGCTTCCGGGATCCGGATGAGGAGCGCCGGGACCGCCAGCCCATCGGCGCCGCGGGGGCGGGGCGGGCTCAGGCCCGGGTGCGGTCGGCCGCGTCGGTGAGAAGGGCGTCGAGGCGGCCGAGGGCCTGGGTCATGTCGGCGACGGTCGAGGCGAGCCGGGCGTCGTTCCGCTCGCCCTCGACGTCACGGACGCGGCCTCCGTCGCGCGGGCCGCCGCCGAGGCCGCGGACACCACCCTGCTGATCAACAACGCGGGCGTCTCGACCTTCGCGAACCTCGTCGACGGGCCCGAGTCCGACATCCGCCTGGAGATGGAGACCAACTACTTCGGGCCGCTGCGGATGGTCCGGGCCTTCGCCCCCGTCCTCGCGGCGGGCGGCGGCGCCGTCCTCAACGTCCTGTCGGTGATGGCGTGGATGGCCTACGAGAACTCCAACTCCTACTCGGCGTCCAAGGCTGCCGCGTGGGCGCTCACGAACGGGATCAGGCTCGAACTCGCGGCCCAGGGCACCCATGTCACCGGACTGGCCATGGGAAGGGCGGAGCCCCGGGTCCGCGTCGTGGCCGCCGTAAGAGGTCGGCCCGCCCGGCCGCCTGGTGGCGGTCGGCGGGCCGACGTGTGTCAGACCTTGACCTCGTCGACGAGCCGGGAGGACCAGGGGCAGTAGTGGCAGCCGGGCAGGAACGCGCCGCAGGCCTCGTCGAGGTGAACGGCGGCCAGGCCCAACAGCAGGACGGCGCTCGCGAGCAGGGTAAGTGAACGGCGCATACGTCTCCTTCCGGCGGAGGCCCGAGCCGCGGGCGGCGGCCGGAGAACACCCCCGCCCATGCCGGAAGTTCTCCGTCCGAGAAGATCATTAGCCAGCCGCAGCCCTCGACCCGAGGACCGTTCTTGGCAACGGCGTTACCCACCCGTGGCCAGCGGCGGCCGTGCGAACGGCGCCCACAACGGCGAGTGCTACGGCAGGCGGTGCCCGAATTTCCTTCTGCGACACGGATCATCGCCTCCCGACGACAAGCACGCCAGGAGGACTACACCGCCCCGACCTGCACTCTTGCCCCCGACACACGATGCAATTCTTACTTGAATGACAAAAATGGTCGTACCAAAATAGATCGGGGGCCGGAGCCGACAAGATCATTGAGCTTGATCGGACGATAGGTCGAATGCCACAAGATGATCGACACACCACCACTTCATGTAGATTGGCGCAAGGCGCGACGATGCACCGACTCTTGATCACTCCAGAATCACTGAGGTGACGACATTCCATGACCGGCGACGATCTTGGTGGCGCCATCCACAACGACCTCAAGGGGGCCGTGACGGGCTCCGTTGTCCAAGTGGGCCATATCGCAGGCGATCTGCATGTCGGTGCGCCCTCTCGCCTTCCCGTACCCGCGCAACTGCGTGCCCGACCAGCACATTTCACCAATCGCCGTGCCGAACTGTCCGCGCTGCGGCGAGTGAGCGACGGCGTGGGAACGGACGGACGGCCGAGGATCGTCGTGCTGACCGGTTCCGGCGGCGTCGGAAAGACCTCGCTGGGACTGTCGTGGCTACATCAGGTCCGCGAGCAATTCCCGGACGGCCAGCTCTATACCGATTTGCGCGGATTCTCCGACGTGGATCCCTCCCCTCCCAGCGAACCACTAGAAGGGTTCCTGCGAGCGCTGGGCCTGAATCCGGAGCAGATTCCCCACGAAGTGGACGAACAAGCGGCGCTCTACCGATCCGTGACGGCGGGGCGCCGACTGATCATCATGCTAGAGAACGCGGTCTCGGCGGCGCAGGTCCGTCCACTTCTCCCCGGACACGGTGACGCCCTCGTGGTGGTCACGACGCGGCTGCGGTTGTCCGGGCTGGCTCTCGATGGGGCCTCGTTCTTCTCCATCGACCCTCTCGACGAGGACGACGCGGTTCGGCTGCTCGACGGGATCCTCGGTGCGCAGCGCACCGAGGCCGAGCCTCAGGCCTCCCGTGCGCTCGCCAGGCTCTGCGGCCGGTTGCCGCTCGCCCTCTGCACCTCCGCCGCTCGTTTGAAGGTCCGCGCGAGCTGGCCGATCTCCCGCATGGTGGAGGAACTCTCCGACGAGAGGAGACGGCTCGCGGTCTTGAGTTCGGACGAGGATTTCTCCGTACACGCGGTGTTCGACGTCTCCTACCGGGAGCTGGAGCCTGAGGCGGCGAGGGTCTTCCGCCTGCTCTCCCTCCATCCCGGAGCCGACTTCGATACCGAGTCAGCGGCAGTCGTCGCGGGGGTCGGCGTCGTCGAGGCTGCGAGGCTGCTGGACGGCCTCGTGGGCGCGAATCTGATCGTCGAGGACGAGTCCGGGAGGTACCGCTTCCACGATCTCCTTCGGTTGTACGCCCGCGACGTGGCCGAGCTCTCCTCGGCCGCCGACGATGGAGACGCGGCCTTCGGACGCCTGCTTCACCACCATTTGGCGACAGCCGTGGCCGCCGACAGAATCCTGATCCCCGATCGATGGCACCTCGGCCCCCTCTACGAGTTGCCCCCACACCGGCGCTTCTCCGACAGAGCCGAGGCGACACAATGGCTGGAGGACAACCTCGTCAGCCTGCTGGCCTTCCAACGCGCCGCCCATGATCGCGCGCTTCATGCCTCGGTGTGGGAGATGAGCGAGGCGCTCTGGGGGCTGTTCGTCCATCACAAGCACTACCGCTCCTGGCTGGCCTGCTACCGCATCGGTCTCGACTCTGCGCGATCGTGCGCAGAGCCCACCGTCGAGGCCCGGATGCTGAGCGGACTCGGCTCCGCGCACTTGAACCTTGAGGAGTTCGCCGCGGCAGCCGACCTCTACGCCGAAGCCGTGCGACTTTCCCGTGAGGCCGCCCACCCCCTTGCGGAAGCCGCGGCCCTGGAAGGACTCGGGGTGGCCTACTTGGGCCTCTCCCTGCCAGAGCGCGCGATCGAGGCGTTCGCCGAGGGATCGGCCCTGCATCGGCGGCTCGGCCGTCCTCGAGGCATCGCTCTCATGACCCGAAGACTCGGCGAGGCTCTCCGTGACCTCGGACGGGACGTTGAATCCGCCGAGTATCTGGAGACCGCACAGGAGTACTTCGCCCAGGCCGCCGATCCCTACAATGAGGCTAAGGTGCTGACCACGGTCGCGGAGGTCTACCTGCGCCTCGCCCGGATACCCGAATCGCAGCAAGCCCTGGGCCGGGCCCTGGTGATCGCGGAACACTCCGGGGCGAAGCACGTGCTCGCGAATGTCCATGTGGGCCTGGCCGCACTGGCGGAGCGTCTCGGCAACGGCGAAGCCGCTCGAGGGCACCTGACGTCGGCCCTGAACATCTACGCCGATCTCGACGCGCCGCAACGGCACCAGATCGCCGAGCGGTTGGCCTCGCTCGATGCACCGGGTCCGTGACCTCCGGGACGCCGTTCGCCATGGCTTCGGACATGATGGCGGTCCCTTCCGACGGACAGCACGGCATCGTCCAGTCCTTCCAGCGAACGTCCCGTCACCTGCCACGCATGCACCAGCGAGCCGTATGAGGCCCATGTCTCGGGTCTGGTCCTGGTTCCCGCGGCATGGACGAGGTCAGCCGACCACCCCGTGCGGGTCAGCACACGGGCGCCACCGGGCGGTTCCATGATGACCGCCACCGCCCACCCGGCAAACGCTTGGTCGAGGAATCCGACGGCACACGCAGGCAGCACCATCACGTCGGCGATCGCAGACCGAGCCGAGAGAGTCGCGTCGACGAGGGACACGAGGTGTTCGTCCACTTCGGACGCCGAAACGCAGGGACTTCCGACACACGGGTACGGGAACCTTTCCAGCAGAGCCACCAAAGCCGAGGGACCGGTACGCACCGACACGAGGGAGCCGTTCTCCGAAGGGACAGGTGCGGGATCCGCAGCGCAGCCGAGGCTCACCGCCGCGAGGAAGGTGCTCATCGGTTCCCGGCCTCCTGCCGGCGCACGAGCCTCGGCAGCGGGAGAGCAGCGGAATGAGCGCGTTCCTCAGGCTCGGTCAGCCCCAGGAGGCGGTACATCGTCTGTCGCAGGATCTCCGCCGACCGGCCGGGCCTGGAGGTGAGCCGTGCACGGAAGATCTCCTTCCTGCCGGTGCGGTCCCGCCCCATCACCGCCGTGAGCTGAGCATGCAGGGGCCGACTGAGATCGAGGCGGCTTTCGACCCGGCCGAGGAGCCCGACCGGGGAGCCGGGAAGAACGTCATCATCGGGGAAGGCGGCTATGGCGACGGGCACACCGAGGGCCGCCGAGTAATAGGTCACGGACCCGTGGTCGCCCAGGACGAGGTCGGCCGCCACGAGTGCTCCACCCCATCCTTCGTCGGGGCGCAGCAACTCGACGTTCTCCCGGGAGTACCAGGACCTGACCTGTTTCGAACCGTGCCAGGTCCATATATTCGGATGAGCTGAAATGAGCACTCGGTAGCTCTGCACCGGCAGTTCTGCGGCCAAACGGTCGGGTAGGTCGGGATGTCGTCCGAGCAAGCTGCGCGGACCCCAGGTCGAGGAGATGAGGACCAGCCGCTGTCGCGGCGAGACGCCCAGGGCGGCTCGGAACGCCGAGCGCGATCCGGCGCTGGCGACCATCCGGTCGTAGGCGGGATCACCGGCCACCACCACGGCGGGTTCGGCTTCCGGGCAGGCGCGTCGGATCTCTTCCCGGTGCTCCTCCTGCGCCACCGCGATGACCGTGGGGATGACTCGACCGCCGGCCACGATCGCCTCCGGCCGCAGCCCCGCCACCGGCCGGGACGCCGGCAGTCCATGACCGGCCCACCGATGGCCGAGGGTGTTGGGGCCGATGCCGTGCGGCAGCCAGAGGACCGGCGCGTGCACCTGCTCCAGACCGCCGTGACCCGCTGCCACCGCTAGGTCGAACGCCGTGTTCGTCGCCTGCGCCCAGGGGATCACGGCCGCTCCTGACCGGTCGAGGTGTGCGGCCGCCCCGCCGGACAGCACCGAAGAAGAGGCGACGGTGTAGACCACCTGCACCCTTCTGTCCCGCTCCACCAACGGCATGACATCAGCCAGGCGGGTCGCCGCCGTGAGATGGTGAACGACGGCCAGCACCCTTTTCAGGCCGGGCACTGTCGCGCCTTTCTCCGCATCGAGCCCGAAGGGCCCGCGCCTCCAGTCGATGTCCATCTGCAGACCTCCGCTCGCAACGGCCAAGGCCGACTTCAGCGGCCGTGGGCGTCAGTCTGCGGCTGGGGGCTGGATGTCCCGCTTGCACTTTCCTGGATGTCCTGCGTGCACTCCACCGGAACCTGGATAATGCAAGCAGAGGACCGGCGGCGGATCCCCGGCCCTCTGCGCTCTACGGGCTTAAACGGCCACCGCCTCCGGGCAGTCACCAGCGATGGGAGCCCCGCCGCCGGAGACGTAGCCGACGATGAAGATCGCGGCGAGATACCCGGCGTCATCGCAGGTGCCCCGGCCCTCCGGGGTCTCCGTCGTCACGACGGAAGCGGTCCTGGCCTGCCCGGGCCCGCCCTCCGCCCCGGAGGACGAAGTCGCGGGCGAGAGCACCAGGCCCATCGTGACGAGCGCCGCCGTCCCTACGCGGACGATGGCAGAGGCGCTAACGGCCATCCGATACCCACTTCCCTTTAGGTAGTAAGGGGTTGATTACCGCCCAAAATAAGGCAGCAGGGGAACAGTAGCGGAAACCTTGTCCATGGACACGCATTTCCAACATGCCCGCCATGCCAGATTTCTTCCTTATTCAAGCAGGTGAGCACCACCGCACAGACCTTCCCAGATGCCGCTTAGTAGCCGTCACCCCCGCCGCCTTGGATAGCGCTACATAAATAGCCATAAACCGCAGAAGGTGACTATCCCTGGCAAATCACCCATGCCGGTGGCAGAATCCCCAGTGGGTGCTGGGGACGGTGGGTGCGGAGGCCCGTGATGGACGCCATTCGGTTGCTGGGTCCGTTGGAAGTGACCTGGCGCGGGAGAACGCACCCCGTGGGCACGCTCCGCGAGCAGAAGGTCCTGGCCGCGCTGCTGCTGGAATGCGGTCGCCCCGTTTCAACGGACGCCCTCATCTCCCATGTCTGGGACGACGAGGTGCCCGAGCAGGCCCGCGTGACGCTGATCAGCTACATCTCGCGCGCACGCCGCCGGCTCGCGCGGACGACAGGCGGGGCCGTCGAGATCAGAGCGCACGCCGGAACCTACACCGCGGTCGTCGCCGACCACGAGGAGGTGATCGATCTCTTCCGGTTCCGCCGCCTGAGGCGCCAGGCCCTGTCCATAGCCGAGAGCGGGGACGAGAGCAAGGCCCTCGCCCTGTTCGTCGCAGCCGAGGCGGAATGCGGTGCCGAGCCGCTGGCCGGGCTCTCCGGCCGCTGGACGCAGGCCATCCGGGCGGGCCTTCTCGAAGAGATGCGGGCAGCGCGTCTGGAGCGGATCGAACTCGAACTCCGCCTCGGCCGGCACGCCGACGTCGTCGGCGAACTGCACCGGCTGCTCGCCCATCATCCTGAGGACGAACGACTCGTGTGCCACCTCATGGTCGCGCTCTACCGGTGCGACCGGCAGGCCGACGCGCTCCGCGTCTATCAGGAGACCCGCGGGCTTCTTCTCGATTCCTACGGCTCGGAACCCGGAGTCCGACTGCGCGAGATCCACCAGAAGATCCTGCGCCGGGATCTCGACCTGGCCGTGACCCCTCTGTACCGCAGGACAGGCCGGGCCGACCAGCCCCACACCCTTCCGCCATCGCCTGCCGGGTTCACGGGAAGAGCGGACGAGCTCGCCCTCCTCACCGGCAGACCGGATGCCGGATCGATGGTCGACATCATCGAGGGCATGCCCGGGGTCGGGAAATCCGCGCTCGCGTGCCACGCGGCGCACCGGCTGAGCCGTCAGTATCCCGACGCGCAGCTCTACCTGAACCTCCGCGAGCACGAACCAGGGCAGGGCCCGCTCACCCCGTCAGTGGCCCTCGCCGAACTCCTTCGCATGCTGGAGGTGCCGCCCACCCCGTTGCCCGCCGCGCTCCCGCAACGTGCCGCGCTCTGGCAGCGTGAGATCGCACACCGCCGACTGATCGTCGTCCTCGACGACGTCACCGATCCCGCCCAGATCGAACCGATCCTGCCCATCACGGGAGACATCCGTGTCCTGGTGACCACGCGCAGACGTCTGACGTCCGTCGTCCGGGCTCGGCGCGTGCACCTGGACGTCCTACCGCCGAAAGAGGCGCGGGCCCTCCTCATCCAGGCGGCCGGGCAGCCGGAGGACGACCCGATGGCGTCTCAGATCGTCGCGCGTCTGGGCAACCTCCCCCTGGCGATCAAGCTCGCCGCGGCCAGCCTGCGCGACAGGTACGCCAACGACGCGGCCGCCCTCATGACCGACCTTCTTTCCAGCGGACCGGACGATCGCGAGTGGGACACCGACTCAGCGATCGACGCGGCCTTCGAACTCTCCTACCAGCAACTGTCCGAACGGCAGCGTCGCCTGCTCCGCCGGATCGCGGTGAGCCCGTGTCCGCGGACGACCGAGCGCTCTGCCGCGGTTCTCGTCGGTGTCACCGCCGACGAGGTGCGTGCGGACATCGAAACTCTCGTCGAGCACCATGTGCTCTCCGGAGATTCGCGTGCCGGGTACGTGCTGCACGATCTGACACGACTGTTCGCGCGGGACCGCGGCACCCGCGAGGACGAACCCTCAGAGAATCGCCGCAGTATCGAACGCCTGGCCTCGTATTACCTCGACGTCGCCCACGAGGCGGACCGAGCTCTGCATCCCCACCGGCGCCGAGCCAAGGACCCGGACAGGCCACGACTGGGTCCGCCATCGGGGGAAACCGCCTTCCGCGAAGTGCTGGAGACCGAGTGGCGGAACATGCTGACGGTCGCCCAGTACGCCATCCACCATGAATGGCGCAAGCAGGGCGCGGATCTCGCCATCGCGATCTCGACGTATCTGGAGACCTCAGGACTGTGGGAGGAGTGCACCTCTTGCGCAGAGATGGCTCTCCTGGCCTACCGCACCCTCGACGAACCGCAGGGCGTCGCCCAGGCCATGTTCCAACTCGGCCTCGTCCTGTTCCGAACGGGACATCACGGTGCGGCACTCGACAAGTTCCGGGAGGCGGGAAGTCTTTTTCGAGGTTTCCCGGACGAAAGGGCAGAGGCCGAGACCCTCGACTGGATGGGCATCGTCCACTGGTCGAACGGAAACATTCGGGAAGCACTCGCCCACCATCAGGAGGCGCACGCCATCTATCACCACACACGGGACATTCGCGGGGAGGCCGAAGCACTCGGGCACACCGGGATCGTGTACTGCCACCTCGGCCGCTACCCGGAGGCGGTGGAGAGTTTCACCGCCTCTCTCGCCATCTTCCGCCGGATCGGTGATCGTCGAGGCGAGGCCATGACACTCAACAACCTCGGAGAGGTCCACCGCCGCCGCGGTATGCACCGGGACGCCGTGGCGCATTACCGGGAAGCCATGTCGATCTACGAGAACATCAAGGGCAAGCAGGCGTTGGCCATCGTCCAGAACAATCTCGGCAGCATCCAACGCTACAAGGGGAACTACCGCGAGGCGCTGCGCAGTTACCGACAGGTCCTGGCCACTTTTCGAGATACGGGCGACCGCCGCAACATCGCCAGCGCACTCAACAGCATCGGCTCGACCTATCTCGAATTGGAGATGCACAGCGAGGCGATCATCCACCACACTGAGGCGAAGGACATCGCCGAATCCATCGGCGAGCTCTACGAACTCACACGCGCGCTGGCCGGCATCGGGGACGCCGAGGGGGGCCTCGGTCGTCACGCGTCGGCGCTGGACAACTACCGACGAGCACTCACGCTCGCCCAAGAGATGGGCGACCCCCGCCAGCAGGCCAGGATTCACGACGGAATGGGGTCGATCATCCTGAGCACCAGTGGCCCGGACGCCGCTCGCATTCACTGGCGCCAGGCTTTGGACCTTTTCGAGGGAATCGGCGCACCCGAGGCCGCGCTGATAGCCATCCGCCTTCGCACCGCCGGGACCCGGGCAGACGGCCGGGAATCCTTAGGGCATCGACCCATACGCCACAGATCGCCTCCTTCCACCCTCCTCAGAGCCGATCCTCTGGTCTTCACCCCCAGGTCCGTGCTGAACTGAAGGTTCTCTGCGCAGGAGGTGTCATGGATCCGATCACACTCGCCATCGCCGGGGCCGTCGCCACCGGAGTGGCCACGGGTGCCGGCCAGGGGGTCGGCACCGCGTTGGGCACGCTCCTCGGACGCGTACGCGAACGCTTCCAGGGCCGCGAGGAGCAACTGCAGACGGTCGAGACCGCAGCGACCGCGCTCGACTCCGAGTTCTCCGAAGACCCCACCTTCCACCAGGAATGCCGCGACCTGTGGAGCCAGGCCCAGGGCATGGTCAGCAACTCCTTCTCCGGAATGGCGCGCAACGTGATCCAGACCCGCGACGTCCACGGCGACCTCACCATCAACTGACGATCGCCCGCCCTGCTCTTCGGTGCGACGGAGAGCCGAATCCCCCTTCCAGAGGACCCGGTCGGCCGGAGCCCGGAACGCGAACCAGGACCTGCTGCCCGGCGTCGCGAACTGGTGGCCCCGCGCCGCCCTGCGGGACACGCCGCAGAACACCACCGTCAGGCCCTCGCCGATCAGGTCCAGCACCCGGGCCGATCGTGCACCCGGGTCCGTGCACCCCGCATCCGGACCCGCGGAGCCGGGGGGCCGCGTTGGGGCCCCGGCTCGGTGGGGTCAGGGGGTGAAGACGAGGCGGGTGTTGGGGTCGGGGGTCCAGTGGTGGGTGATCTGGGCCAGGGGGACGGGGTGGGCGCGGACGTCGATCTTGCCCGTGGTCACAGCCGCGGCCAGGTCCGGGAGTTCGGCGAGGAAGTCGCGGGCGGGGACGGAGCCGATGCCGCTGCCGACGATCTGCAGGCGGGCCGAGCGCAGTGCCGCCGACGGGATCGGGGCGTCGTGGCCGGCGATGGATCCGATCTGGATCCAGGTCAGCGGCGCGGTGCGGTCGGCGCGGGCGGTGAGCATCGGGATCATGGCGTGCGCGGCGGGCTCGCCCCACACGTAGTCGATGACCACGTCGACGTCGGCGGCGTGGGCGAGTTCGTCGAAGGTGAGGGTCTCGTCGGCGCCGAGCGCGGTCAGCTCCTTCAGGCGGGTGATGTCGCGGCCCGCGGCGAGGACCTGGGCGGCGCCGAACAGCTTGGCGATCTGGACGGCCATCCGCCCAGCGCCTCCGGTCGCGCCGAGGACGAGGATGCGCTGACCGGCGCGGAAGTCGACGCGCCGGCGCAGCGCGACCCAGGACGACATGGCCGGGTTCATCGCGGCGGCGATCCGCACGGGGTCGGCGCCGTCGGGCAGGACGACGCTGCGGCGGGGGTCGATGAGGGTCCGGTCGGCGAACGTGCCCATGGCCGTGTCGTCCAGGACCACGTAGCGGAGGTCGCCCGCCACGTCGCGGACGACGCCGTCGACGCCGGGGACCAGCGGATACATCCCGTCTGCGGAGTAGTGCGAGCCGTTCGCCTTGGCCTTGGTCAGATGGTGCAGGCCTGCCGCGATAACGTCGACGACCAGCTCGTCGCCGTGGCGCGGCGCGGGGTCGGGGTGTTCGCGGTAGACCGGCGTGGCGTCGGGCGACTCGATGACGGCGGCGTGCATGGCGGCCTCCAGATGTAGTTTGTATTGCTAACCAAAAGAAGACTAGTTGGCAATGCAAACCAAGTCAACGCCCGCACCGGCCCCGCCCGCACTAACATGACGGCATGACCGCCGCCGACGACGCCATGGACGCCCTCGTCCGCACCACGTTCGAGGTGGCGGGCGTGCTGACCCGCGTCGGCGGCGAGCACGACCTGTCGCTCAGCCAGCTGCGGATCCTCGGCATCCTCCGCGACCGCCGCGCCCGCGTCACCGAACTGGCCGCCCACCTCGGCCTGGACAAGTCCACCCTTTCCGGCCTCATCGACCGCGCCCAGCGCCGCGGGCTCCTGGCCCGCGGCAAAAACCCACAAGACGGCCGCGTCGTCGAGGTGTACGCGACCCAGGCCGGCCGCGAGCTCGCCGAGCGTGTGGAGCAAGACATCCGGCGGGCCCTGGCGCCCGCGATCGGCCGCCTGGACCCCGCCCAGCTCCCCCGGCTCACCGGGCTGCTCGACACCGTCCTGGCGCAGAGGCTCACGGACGCGCGCTGAGCGGGCCGGGTCGTCGGCGGGACGGCTCAGGCTCAGGTCGCCAGGCCGTTGCGGTAGGCGTAGACGACCGCCTGCACGCGGTCGCGCAGGTCGAGCTTGGTGAGGATGCGTGACACGTACGTCTTGACGGTCTCCTGGCTGAGCACCAGGGTGGCGGCGATCTCGCTGTTGGACCTGCCGTCGGCGATGAGGCGCAGCACCTCCAGCTCGCGGGGCGTCAGGGCGGAACCTTCTGGTATGTCCTGGGCTGGGCGGATGCGGGACGCGTATCTGCCGACGAGCTTCCGCGTCACGTCCGGATCCAGGAGCGCGGCGCCCGCGGCGACGGTGCGGATGCCGTGCAGGAGCTGGGCGGGCGGGGCGTCCTTGAGCAGGAAGCCGCTCGCGCCCGCGCGCAGCGCCTCGTAGACGTACTCGTCGAGGTTGAACGTCGTCACCACGAGCACCTTGACGGGGCGCTCCACTCCGGCGCCGGCCAGCAGGCGGGTCGCCTCGATGCCGTCGAGCACCGGCATGCGCACGTCCATCACCACGACGTCCGGGAGCAGCCGGCGGGCGAGGTCGACGGCGGTGCGGCCGTCCCCGCACTCCCCCACCGTCTCCAGGTCGGGCTGCGCGCCGATGATCGTGGCGAATCCGGTGCGGATCAGCGCCTGGTCGTCGCAGACCAGCACGCGGACGGGAGCGGTCACGACCGGCCTCCCGCAGGGATGCGGGCCCGCACGGCGAACCCGCCGTCGGCCTGCGGGCCCGCGCTGAACTCGCCGCCCAGGGCGTCGATGCGCTCGCGGAGCCCGGCGAGGCCCCGCCCGCTGCCACGGGGTGAGCCGGCCGCCGAGCCGGAGCCGTCGGTGCCGACGTCCACGCGGATCTCCTTCTCGCCGTAGTGCACCCTGACCTCGGTGCGGCTGCCGTGGGCGTATTTGAGGGCGTTCGTCAAAGATTCCTGCACGACCCTATAGGTGACGAACTCGGCGCTGCCCGCGGATGCGGCAGGACTTCCCTCCTCGGTGAACTCCACGGGCTGCCCGGCCCGTCGCGTCTGCTCCACGAGCGCGCGCAGGTCGCCGACGGACGGCGTCCTCACCGCGGTGTCGTGGCCGGGGTCGAGCAGATCGAGCAGGTGCCTCAGGTCGGCTATGGCCCGCCGGCCTGTGTCGCTGACGGCGCTCAGGGACTCGTCCAGACGGTCGGGCGCGGCGGTCAGATAGCGCGCCGCCTCGGCCTGGACGACCATCGCCGTCACATGGTGGGTCACGACGTCGTGCAGTTCGCGGGCGATGCGGGTCCGTTCGGCGACGCGGGTGGCCTCGGCGATGTGGCGCCGGCGTTCGGCCTCGACGGCCCGGGTGGAGCGCAGCCAGCAGCAGCGCGAACGGCGCGTCCCGGACCGTGACGGAACTGCGCCGCCAAAGATCCGGGACTTCACGCAGGTCGATCACCGGGCGGACCCGGCGACCGCGTCCGCCCGGGCGCCGCGCCGGAACGGGACCAGGTTGCCGCGGCGGTGGGCCAGCCACAGGAACACGACGGTCAGCAGCAGGCCGAACAGGACCGCGTAGGGACTCGCCTCCGGCCCGAACGCGCCGCCGGTGAGCAGCTCCGAGCCCGAGGTCTCGGCATTCAGCAGGCCCTTGGTGGCGCCGTTGCCGGAGACCTCGGTGCTGAAGATGCCGGCCGCGGCGAAGTTCCAACCGAAGTGCAGGCCGATCGGCACCCACAGGGTGCGCGTGGCGGCGTAGGCGGCGGCGAGCATGCCGCCCGCCTCGATCGCGATCGCGATCGCGCCCCACAGGCCGGCGTGCTCGTTCGCCAGATGCGACAGGCCGAACAGAACAGCGGTCAGCGCCAGCGCCGACCAGGTGCCGACGCGCTCCTCGATGATCCGGAACAGGATGCCGCGGAAGATCAGCTCCTCGGTCACCGCGGCGGCGGCCATGAAGCCGAACAGGCCCGCCGCGCCCATCAGCGAGCCCAGGCCGTCGACCCGGTAGCCGCCGATGAACGCGATGTTCACGATGACGGCCCCGAACATGCCGACCCCGATCAGCACGCCGAGACCCGTGGCGCGAACCGCGCCCTGCGCGGCCACCTCCACCGGCTCCCGCCGCTCCGACCACCGCACCACGCGGGCGTACACGACGACGGCGAGCACCGCCGTCACGAGGCCGAGGAGCAGGGTGAGCAGGGCGCTTCCCTGCACCGCGCCCACGATCGCGCTTCCGACGAACGCGACCAGCACGACGGGCACGAGCTGTTTCAACAACCGCATGACGACTTCCTTCGCGGGGGGTTCGTGACGGCGCATCACCGCCACGGCCAGAACACTAGGCATTCACCCGCCGGAAAACGTCACCGCACGGTGGACGCTCTCGGGTAGCTCGCACGGGGGACTTCGTGCTCTGTCGCCGTGGCCGAGTTGCACTTCGGGAGGGCCGCAGAGGGGCTGCATCTCGCGCAGCGCGCGGTCAGCCAGCAGGTGCGGGAGCTGGGCCTGCCGCTGTCCGACCGGACGTCGCGGCGGGTGCGGCCGACCCCGGAGGGCGTGCGGTTCCCGGCCGAGGCGCGCGGGGTGTTCGGCGAATTAGCATGGGACGCACGCCGACGAGGTCCGGCGGCCGTGTCCTGTCCTTCGGCCGGCGGGAGACGTCGGCGATTCCCCCGCGCCGCCCGGTCGGCGGCGGAAAGGATCGTGGTCGTGGTCGAGTCGTGGGAGTTCGCCGACGAGCCCGGAGAGGTGTCGGCTGAGACGGTGGTCGGGCTGCTTCGGGAGAGGATCGCCGCAGGACGGCTCCACTCCTGTCTGAACGGTGAGCCCGGACGGATCCTGATCGTCGTGTCCAACGGGCGGAGAGCCCAGGTGGTGTTCTCCGATCTGCTCGACGATCCGGACGGGCACGCGATCGATCCCGGAGCCGAGGGCGTCAGCGGCGGCTACCCCCGGTCCAACGGGCGACCCGAGGAGATCCCCGACGCGCACACCGTTCCCCTGGAAGAGGCGCTGCGCATCGTCCGCCATTTCGTGGCCCACAGCGCCCCTCCCCCTGACGCCGCATGGCACGAAGAGGAGCCCTCCGGCCCGACCGCCCTGACCGGCTTCTGAATCGCGGCCACGCCGACATGCGGTGTCCGCCCGGTGCCGAACCGGCGGACTCGGCGTGCGACCAGCGGCGGCGCGGCGAGGTCGGGGTCCGAGGCTGCGGAACTCGCCTGGGCCGATGTGACCGCCGGGGCTCCGGCTGCCCCTCATCGTCGGAAGGCCGCCAAGGGGTGGTTCATTGCCATGTGCTGGTCCTTGGGGGACGGGATCGGGGGAAGGCAGCGGGGAGGAGCAACGAGCAGCAGGGAGTGGCCGTGGAGAGCATGCCGTCGCTGGAGGACCGGACGGACTTCGAGGACGCCGACCGGGGGTTCGTCGGCACGGTGGCGCAGGAGCGCATCGAGGACGGGTCCGGGCGGGTGGTGTGGGACTTCGCGGCTTCGGCGTTCCTCGACGGGCCGTGCCCGGACAGCGCGCACCCGAGCCTGTGGCGGCAGTCGCAGCTGACGGCCAAGCACGGCCTGTACCAGGTGGCGGCCGGGATCTACCAGGTCCGCGGGTTCGACCTGTCGAACGTCACGTTCATCGAGGGCGGGCGCGGGGTGATCGTGGTGGACCCGCTGCTGTCGGTGGAGACCGCGGCGGCGGCGCTGGAGCTGTACCGCGAGCACCGCGGCGACCGGCCGGTGACGGCGGTCATCTACACCCATTCGCACGCCGACCACTTCGGCGGGGTGCGCGGCGTCATCGATGGGGGCGGGGACGTCCCGGTCCTCGCCCCGGCCGGCTTCCTGGAGCACGCCGTCGCCGAGAACGTGTACGCGGGCACGGCGATGAACCGCAGGGCGATCTACATGTACGGCGCGGAACTCGGACGGGGCCCCGAAGGACAGCTCAGCGCGGGCCTGGGCGTGACGACGTCGACCGGGACGGTCTCCCTCATCGAGCCGACCCTGTCGATCGCCGAGACGGGGCACGAGGAGACCGTCGACGGGGTGCGGATCGTCTTCCAGCTCACCCCGGGCACCGAGGCGCCGGCCGAGATGAACTTCTACCTGCCCGAGCACAGGGCGCTGTGCATGGCGGAGAACGCCACCCACAACCTCCACAACATCCTCACGCTGCGCGGCGCGCCGGTCCGCGACCCGCGCGCGTGGGCGCGCTACCTGACCGAGGCGATCGGCATGTTCGCGGCCCGCTCGGACGTGCTGTTCGCCTCCCACCACTGGCCGACCTGGGGGACCGAGGAGCTGTCCCGGTTCCTGTCGCAGCAGCGCGACCTGTACGCCTTCCTGCACGACCAGACCCTGCGCCTGCTCAACCAGGGCCTGACCGGCCCTGAGATCGCCGAGGCGATCGAACTGCCGCCCGCTCTCGCCGGGGCCTGGCACGCGCGCGGCTACTACGGCTCGGTGTCCCACAACGTCAAGGCCATCTACCAGCGGTACATGGGCTGGTTCGACGGCAACCCCGCCCACCTGTGGGAGCTGCCGCCCGAGGAGTCGGCGCGCAGGCACGTGGCGTTCATGGGCGGTCGCGAGTCGATCCTGCCCAAGGCGCAGGCGTCCATCGAGGCGGGCGACCTGCGCTGGGCCGCCCAGGTTCTCAACTACCTCGTCTTCGCCGACCTCGGAGACCCCGAGGTGCGCGGGATGCTCGCCGACGTCTACACCCGGCTCGGCCACGGCAGCGAGAACGGCACCTGGCGGAACTTCTACCTCCAGGGCGCGGCCGAGCTGCGCGGGCACAAGGCGGCGGCCTCCCTCGACAGCGCGAGCCCGGACGTCATGGCCGCCCTCAGCGTCGAGCAGCTCTTCGACTCCCTGGCGATCCGCGTCAACGGTCCGCGCGCCTGGCACACCCGCCTCACCATCGACTGGGTCCTCACCGACCTCAAAGAAGAGGTCCGCCTGACCCTCGCGAACGGCGTCCTCACCCAGAGCGCCCACCACGCGGGAGCCGCGACCGACCTGACGCTGACGATGACCAAGCCGCAACTCCTGGACGTCATCGCGACGGGCCGCCTCGAAGGCGTCCACGCCGACGGCGACCGAAGCGTCTTCACCACCCTCCTCGGTCTCCTCGACGAGCCCGACCGCGACTTCGCCATCGTCACGCCCTGACCACCGCCCCGTGATCTCCGCGACGTCGTCTCCGCGACGCGGGGTGCCCGGCCGTCTCCGTCCGGCGGGGGCGGATCAAGGGCCGGCTCCGCCCGCGAGCCCCGGGCGCTCGCGGGCCCTTTCCGCGCGGCCGCCTCCGTCAGCGGCGGCGGGACGCGCGGATGAGGAGGAGGGCCGAGGTGAGGACGGCGGCCGACGTGACGCCGTGGATGCCGAGAGCGGCGGCCGTCGAACCGCGGTGGGCGAGGATCGTCAGCATGTCGCCGGCGGGGATCGTCGCGAACGCCAGCATCACCCAGCCGAGCGCCTCGCGCCTGCCCGCGGCGAGCAGCGCGAAGACGGTGAGGCCCGTGGCGAGGTCGCGCACGCCCTTGATGTTCAGCCACGCGGCGGCGTCGCCGGTCGGCCAGGCCGGGAGGCCGAAGCCCGGCGCGGTGCCCGCCGGGTCGAGGAGGTAGGAGAGCCCGACGTAGGTGATGCCGACGCCGGTGAGGGCGGCGAGGGCGGTGCCGGTGCGGGATGTGCGGACGTCCTCGCGGAGCCGCCGCATCACACCCGCGTAGTGACGTGCCCCGTAGAACCGCCACACAGCGCGCGCCGGAGCGGGCAGTCCGGCGAGGAACTCCGCGCGCTCCTGCGGGGTGGCGTCCTCCAGGACGATGCCGAGGAGCTTCAGGATCTTGGTCTTGGGGGTGTGCTGGACGAAGTGCTCTCCCTGGGCGTTCCACTCGGCCTCGGTGAGGTGCCGCTCGGCGAGCGGGAGCAGGTTCGCCTCCTCATCGTCCAGGTGCTCGACCAGGACGGCGCGGTGTTCGGTGAGCGCAGCGGTCAGGGCGTCGCGGGCCGCGGCGTCCGCGGAACGCGCCCACGGCCCGGCGAGGCCGCGCAGCCGCTCGATGGTGGCGGCGACCTTCTCGTGCTGGGCCTCCATCCGCAGGACGATGTCGGCGTCCAGGTCCACCCGGGACAGCAGCGTCGGCCAGATCAGCTCGTCCTCGCCGTGGTGGTGGTTGTGCAGGCCGACCAGGTAGTCCGCGAGGTGCGCGGCGAGCACTCGGGCGCGGCGGACGTCACCGGGCCGGGTCGCGCCGACCAGTTCGACGAGCAGACGCGACTCGCGGCGGAGGCCGCGGTGGATGACGACCATGGAGTGGGTGAAGGAGAGGGTGGCGGGGACCGTGTCGGTGTTCATGTCCCCAAGGCTGCGCGGGACGTCTTGGAACCGGCATGGAACGTGACTTGGAAGCCGAACCGGATATTACGATCAATGCGAAATGCTACGGATTCGGGTTTTCGGGGCGTTCGAGGCCGAGGTATCGGGCGCGCGCGTGGCGCTGGGCGGGCCGCGGCAGCGAGCCGTCCTCGCGCTGCTGGTCGCCGCGCGCGGCCAGGTCGTGTCGGTGGATCGCCTGGTCGAGGATCTGTGGCGGGGCGAACCCCCCGCCCAGGCCGTCACCTCCCTCCAGGCCTACATCTCCAACCTGCGCAGGCTGCTGGAGCCGGACCGCCCGCCGCGCGCCCCCGCGCGCGTGCTCGTCTCCGCGGCGCCCGGCTACGCGCTCCGTCTCCCGGACGCTGCCGTGGACGCGTGGCGGTTCGACGTCCTCGCCCGCGATCCCGAGCGGCGCTCCGAGGCGCTGGCGCTGTGGCGCGGTCCGGCGTTCGCGGAGTTCGCCGACGAGCCGTGGGCGCAGGCCGAGATCGGCCGCCTCGACGCGATGCGCCTCGCCACCCGCGAACAGCACGTCGCCGACCTGCTGCGCGCGGGCGACGCCGCGGGAGCCGTGCCCGAGGCCGAGCTCCTCACCGGTGCCGATCCGCTCCGCGAGGAGGGCTGGCGGCTGCTGGCCCTGGCGCTGTGGAACGCGGGCCGCCAGGCCGACGCCCTCGCCGCGCTGCGCCGGGCCCGCGCCACGCTCGCCGACGAACTCGGGCTCGATCCCGGCCCCGCGCTGGCGGCCCTGGAAGGGGCTATCCTCCAGCAGCGCACCGGCCTTCCCGAACCCGTCGCCGCGCCGACTCCCCCGCCCGTCCCCGACCGCGACCTGTTCCTCGGCCGCGACACCGAACTTTCCGCGCTGACCGGGCTCGCGGGCCGGGGCGGCCTGCGCGTCGCGCTCGTCACCGGCGAGGCGGGACTGGGCAAGACCGCCCTGCTGACCCGGCTCGCCGACGTCCTGCACCAGCACGGCTGGGCCGTCGTGACCGGCCGCTGCCCGGAGAGCGAGGGCGCTCCCCCGGCCTGGGCCTGGACCGAGGCGTTGACCTCGCTGTCCGGGCAGGTCCCGGCCCCCGCGGAGGTCGCGCCGCTGCTGCGGGACGCCACCGCGGTGGCTTCCCGCGACACCACGGCGGGCCGGTTCCGGCTCCACCGCGCCGTCTGGACCTGGCTGAACGACGCGGCCCGGCGACGGCCCCTCGCCGTCATGCTCGACGACCTGCACTGGGCGGACACCGAGACCCTCGCGCTGCTCGCCGCGCTCTCCGGCGACGCGCCCCTGCTCGTCGTCGCCGCCTACCGGGCCGACGAGATCGGCGCGCGCCTCACCGGCACGCTCGCCGTCCTCGCCCGCCGCTCCCCGCTCCGCCTCGCCCTGCGCGGGCTGCCCGAGCAGGCGGTCGCCCGGATCGTCACCGCCGAGTGCGGTGACGTGGACGCCGCCACGGTCTCGGCACTCGCCGAACGCACCGGGGGCAACCCCTTCTACGTCCGGGAGAGCGCGCGCCTGCTCAGCAGCGAGGGCGCGCTCGTGGCGACTTCGGAGGTCCCCGAGGGCGTCCGCGACGTCCTGCGCCGCCGCCTCGCACGCCTGCCCGAGGCCGCCGCGGCGGTGCTGCGCCTCGCCGCCGTCGCGGGCCGCGAGATCGACGTGGACACGCTCGTGCTCGCGGCCGACGCCGACGAGGAAGGGGTGCTCGACGCGCTCGACGCCGGGTTCGTCGCGGGGCTGCTCGCCGAACGGTCCCCGGGCCGGGTCAGGTTCGCGCACGCGCTCGTCCAGAGCGCCATGGTCGCCGACCTCAGCGCGCCGCGGCGCACCCGGATGCACGCGAGGCTGGGCGCGGCCCTGGAACGCCTCGCCCCCGACGACGTGCCCGCGCTGGCGTACCACTTCCACCGCGCCGCCTCCGCCGCGACCGCCGCCAAGGCCGTCGCGTACTGCGTCCGGGCCGCCGGACTGGCCGAGACCCGCTACGCCCACGAGACCGCGGTGGAACTGCTCGCCCAGGCCCTCGTGTCGTTCGAACGCCTGCCGAACCGCGACGACGCCGAGCGCGTCGACCTGCTGGGCCGCCTGCTGCGCGCCCAGGCGCGCGCGGGCGCGATCCAGGACGCCCGCGCCACCCGGCAGCGCGCCGTCGATCTCGCCGAGCGGGCGCGGCGCGACGACCTCCTGATCGCGGCCTTCACCGCGTGGACCGAGCCCGCCCCTTGGCAGGTGCGCCCCTACGGCGTCGTCGACGACCGCCTCGTCGCCCTGCTGTCCCGCCTCCTGGCGCGCGCCGATCTCGCCCCGGACGTACGGTGCCGGCTCCTCGACGCCTGCGCCGCCGAGCTGTCGGGCACCGGCGATCCGCGCGGCAGGGCCGCGGCCCAGGAGGCCGTCGGCATCGCCCGGAGCCTGGGCGATCCGAAGCTGCGCGTGCTGACCCTCCTCACGCTCGGCCGCGAGCACGACCACCGCGAGACCGACGACCAGGTGCGGCACGCCCGCGAGCTGCGCGCCCTCGGCGCCGAACACGACATGCCCGAGGCGCTGTGGGCGGGCACGTACAACCTCGCGGGGGCGTTCGTGCGGCTGGGCCGTCCCGCCGAGGTGCGCGCCCTGGTCGCGGAGGCCGCAGAACTGGCCCGCCGATACCGGATGCCCGAGGCGTCCGCCGTCTGCGAGACCGCGCGGGCCGCCCTCGCCGCCGCCGAAGGGCGCTTCGACGACGCCGAACGGCACTACGCGGCGGCGACCGGCGCGATGGCCGAGCAGGGGTCGCTGCACGCCGACGGGTTCGCCCTGCTCGCCCGCGCCGCCCTCGCCGCGGGGCGCGGACGCCTCGCCGACTTCGCCGAGGCCGACCCTGTTCCCGCCGGGCTGGCCCCCCTGGTCGGCGACGTCCTCGCCGCCTCGCACGCCGCGGCGGGCCGCCTCGACGAGGCCCGCCGCCTGCACGCGTCCGCCGCCCCGATCCAGCCGGACTTCTACTTCACGATGTTCTGCACCTTCCGCGCGATGACGGTCCTCGCGCTGGGCGACGCCGCAGAGGCCGCGGACCTGTACGAGGCGCTTCTCCCGCATCAGGACGGCCCTCCCGCCGGTCTGGAGAGCCTCTCCCTCGCCCTGGCGCCGCCCGCCGACACCCTCGCCTCGCTGGCCCGGCTCCTCGGCAGGGACCCCACCGGCCACCTCCAGCGCGCCGCCGAGATCACCGCCCTCTGGAGCACACCTCACGGAGAATGACTCACACTGAGCTCACCTCACAGAGGATCACTCACACTGAGGTCTCTTACTGAGTGATGACTCACACTGAGGTCACCTCACAGTCCTGTTCCGCGTCGCCGGGCCAGGCCCTGCCCGCACTGGCGAGCCGGATCAGGGGGCGGTGCCGGCGTTCACGCAGCAGGGCGCGGATCTCGGCGACGCCCGCCGGGGCGAGCCCGTGACGGGCTCGTCGAGGACACGGAACGCGGGCTCGCGCGGCGGGAGGCGGGCTCGGTCTTGATGTCCGAGCCGGGGAAGCCGTCGGTCAGGCTTCGGTCTGGAGGCGGAGTCCCGCCAGCGTCAGGTCAAGCGCGGCGAGGAACTGCTCCCGGTCGTCGTGCCCGGCGAACTCGTCGGCGATCTCGTGCACGAACGGGTACTCCGCGGGGTCGAGCGCACGCCATGTCTCGGCGAAACGCCCCAGGTACTCCTCGCGGTTCACGCTGCCGTCGAGCAGTTCCCGGGGCACCTCCGCGCCCAGGTCGGCGGCGGTGCCGACGACGACGCCCACGACCGCCGAAACCGCGTGGAACCGCTGCCGCGGCGTGAGGTCGAGGCGGAGCACCTGCTGTCCGAACTTCTCGTACAGCCGCAGCGAGTGCTCCTGGACCTCGGTGTTGCGCATGAAGTAGGCCGCCAGCCATGGCCGGTCCACGATCGTGTCGAACAGGGTGACGGCCATCATGCGCAGGTCGGCGATCGGGTCGTCGCTGCCCGTCTGGCCCTCGATGGCGGTCAGCACCTCGCCGACCACATGGTCGGCGGCGCGGTCGAGCAGCTCCTCCTTGCTCGCGACGTACCAGTAGATGCTGCCGACGCCGGTGCCCAGCCGGCCGGCCAGGGCCCGGAACGTCAGGGCCGAGGCGCCCGCCTCGTCGAGCAGGCCCACGGCCGCGGCGAGGACGGCCTCCATGGAGTGCGAGGCACGCTGCCGCTCTCGGGACGGACCATCGACGGAGCGTGTTCGCGGGCGTGCCATGTGCTCCATTCAATCACAGCTTGCGCATCATCGAACGTTGTTCTATGTTATCGAACGTCGTTCGATAGTCGACGACGCCCGAGAGGAGCCCCCATGACCGCCGTTGCCGCACCCGCCACCTCCCGCACCTATCCATCCCTACGCGCCGCGTGGATCCCCCTGGCCGCGCTCTGCCTGGCCTTCTTCGTCGAGATGGTCGACAACACGCTGCTCTCGATCGCGCTGCCCACGATCGGCCGCGACCTCGGCAGCGGCACGACCGCCCTGCAATGGGTCACCGGGGCGTACTCCCTCACCTTCGGGGGACTGCTGCTCACCGCCGGATCGATGGCCGACCGCCTCGGACGCCGCCGCGTGCTGCTGATCGGCCTCGCCGTGTTCGGCCTGCTGAGCCTGTGCGTCGTCGCCGTCACCACCGCAGGGGAGCTCATCGCCCTGAGGGCCGGGCTCGGCATCGCCGCCGCGGCGATGGCGCCCATCACCAACGCGCTGGTCTTCCGGCTCTTCGACGACCAGGCGCTGCGCATGCGCGCGATGACCTTGATGATCGTCGTCGGCATGTCCGGATTCGTCCTCGGCCCGCTGCTCGGCGGCACCGCCCTGGCCCACGTGCGGTGGGAGTGGCTCCTGATCGTCAACGCCCCGATCGCGCTGATCGCGGCCATCGGCGTCCGGCTCGGCGTCGCGGCCGACCGGCCGGAGGACCTGACCGACGACAGGCTCGACCTGCCGGGCGCCGTACTGAGCGTCGCCGCCATCGGCCTGTCCTGCTACGCGCTGACCAGCGGCGTCGAGCACGGCTGGCTCTCCGGGATCACGCTCGCGTCGGTCCTCGGCGCGGTGGCCGCGGCCGTCGCGTTCGTGCGGCACGAGCGCCGCAGCGCGTCGCCCATGCTCGACCTGCGCCTCTTCTCCCGCGGCACCGTCCGCGGCGCCGCCATCGCGCAGGTCGGGACGTCCATCGCGATGGCGGGCGTGATGTTCGGGCTGATCCTCCACTTCCAGTACGCCTACGGCTGGAGCCCCGTGCGGGCCGGGCTGGCGAACCTGCCGATCATCATGACCATGATCGCCGCGACCCCGCTGTCGGAGTGGCTCGCGAAGGCGTTCGGCCACCGCGTCGCCTGCCTGATCGGCGCGGCCTGCCTGGCCGGCTCGCTGGCCGGCCTCGCCTGGGGCGTCGACCACGGGTACCCCGCCATCGCGGTCTCCATGGTCGTGCTGACCATCGGGCTGCGCACCGTGATGACGATCTGCGCGATCGCCCTCGTCGAGGCGATGCCGGCCAACCGCACCTCGATCGGCACGGCGCTCAACGACACCGCCCAGGAGGTGGGGAGCAGCATCGGCACCGCGGTGATCGGCACCATGATCGCCGCGCTGGTCACCACGCGGCTGCCCGCCGGCGCCTGGAGCGGCGATCTCGTGGCGTCGTTCTTCCACGGCGAGCGGATCACCTACGCCGTCCTCGCGGTGATCGTCGGTCTGATCGCGGCAGGGGGCGCGCTCACCCTCACCGACTCCCGCTCGACCGAAGAGCGGGCCTGAGGCGCCGTGCGGACTCGCCGGATCGCCCGCCGCGATCTGTCCTAGGGTGATCCCTCTTACCGGAAGAGGAGTGAGCGCCGTGCGGCTGACCGATCTGGACCTGACCGAGGAGCAGGCCGCCGAACTCGGCGAAGCGCTGCGCGGGCGACTTCCCGAGGTCACCGCAGAAGCGGTCCGCGAGATCGAGACGCAGATCCCCACGCTGGTCCGGCCGCACGATCCCCGGTACGGCGCCTTCCTCGGCCAGGCGGTGCACTGGGGGATCGGGCGGTTCATCGAGCTCCTGGCCGGCGGCGACGCCCGTCTCGAGGAACTGCACGACTTCTACCGCGACCTCGGCGAACTCCTCGCCGAGGAGGGCGTCGCCCAGGACGACTGGCAGGCCACGTTCAGGATCAGCACCGGCGTGGCGATCAACCGGATGACCGAGGCGGTCGGCACGTATCCGGGCGTCACCCCGACCGCGATCGCCCGGGTCGCCCAGGACGTCCTGTACTACCTGGAGCGGATCACCAGCGCCATGAACGAGGGCTATGCCGGCGCCGGGGTCGGCGACACCCTGCACCACCGGCGCAAGCTCCTCGACCTGCTCATCAGCGACGGGCCCCGCCCCGAGGACGTCCACCAGGCCGCCGCGGAGGCCGGCTGGCCCGTCCCCAGGACGATCGCCGCGGTGGCGCTGCGACGCCGCACCGACGTCGTCAAGCTCCGGCCCGCCCTCCCCGCGGACGCGCTCCCCGGCCTCCATCTCCCGGACCCCTGCCTCGTCATTCCCGACCCCGCCGGGCCCGGCCGCCGCCTCGCGCTCGCCACCGAACTGCGCGACTGGACCGCGACGGTCGGCCCGACGGTCGGCATCACCCAGGCCGCCCGGTCCCTGCGCTGGGCCCGCCGCGCCCTCGACCTCTCCGCCGAGGGCCTTCTCGACGGCGACCGGCTCGTCCATACCGACGACCACACGCTGCCCCTCGTGCTCCTGCACGGCGGCGAGATGATGGAGCATCTCGTCGACACCCTGCTGGCCCCCGTCGGCTCCCTGCGCGACTCCACCCGCGAAGCGCTCCTGGAAACCCTGCTGCGCTGCCTGCAGTGCGGATTCAACGCCTCCGACGTCGCCGCCCGCCTGAACCTGCACCCCCAGAGCATCCGCTACCGCATCCGCCAGCTCGAGGAGGTCTTCGGCCCCGCCATCCGGGACCCCGAGCGCAACCTCGAATACCAGGCCGCGCTCACCTACTGGCTCCGGACCCGCCCGCACACCCGCCCGCAAGACCCGCCCCGAAGCGACCCCGAAGCCTGAGCGATCTCGAAGGCTGAGGCGCCGAACGGAAGGCACATCACACCCACCGGACGCGGCGGCGACCCTTGAGGTTGGTAGTTTGTTGCGCGGAACGCGTTTCCGACGTCACTGACAGTGAGTCCAATTGATGCGTCGGCCGTGGGCACGACCTCTGCGGCCGGCAGACCTTCCCCCTGTCTTCCGGGAGAGATATGGAGACGCCCCCGCTCCCCACGTCCGGCGCCGCAGCGGACGCCGACGCGGAGTCGCTGCTGGAGCAGGCGTACGCCGACGCCGCGGAGCTGGTCGACGAGGACGAGGGGAACTGCGCACGCATCCTCGACAGCGCCTACGAGCAGTTCTGCCGGCTGGGCGTCCAGAAGTCGACCATGGACGACGTGGCGCGGCGGGCCGGTGTCTCACGGATCACCGTCTACCGGCGCTTCTCCACCAAGGACGCCCTGGTCGAACAGGTGGTGCGCCGCGAGTTCCGGCGCTACTTCGAGGAGTTCCGGGAAGAGATGGCCCAGGCCGAGACGGTGACCGACCGGGTGGTCCTCGGCTTCGTCAGCACGCTGCGCGCCTCCCGGAGCAACCCGCTGATCGGCGGACTGCTCGCCCCCGAACCCGATCTGGTCGCCGCCTCCCCGATCGAGAACGAAAGGCAGGCGCTCACCCTCGTGCGCCGGTTCCTCGCCGGCCTGCTCCGCCACGAGCAGCACGCCGGCAACGTGGCCGCCGAAGTCGACGTCGACCTCGTCGCCGAACTGATGGTCCGGATCTCCTCCTCCTTCCTGACCATCCCCACCGACCTCCCCCACCTCGAAGACGACGACCACCTAGCCGACCTGGCCCGCCGCTACCTCGCCCCCATGCTCCACCCCCCGCCCCCGCTTCCCTGCGAGCCGGAGCGGTGAGCGACCGGCGTGGCCGTCCGAGACCGACGGCCGCCCGCCCCCGCTCGGGTGACGGAGGCTTCCGCCTCCCCACCGGGCATCGCGGGGCTGGTGGCCGCCCTCGGCAGTTGGGAGGCCGGAGACGTCAGGAGTCCGCGGGGGTGATCGGGAAGTTCGCTCGGAAGACGTTGGCGGGGTCGTAGGCGCGCTTGAGGTGGCGGAGCCGGGCGAGGCCCGCGTCGCCGAAGGCGTCGCGCAGGCGTTCGGGGCGAGTGTCGGTGTCGAAGGACAGGTAGAGGCCGTCGGTGTGCGGGGCGACCTCGGCGTCCCACAGGGCGTTCAGAGGGGACTGAAAGGCCGCCATGGCGGTGAGCGCGAAGTTCTGGTGGCGGTGGGGATACGCGGTGGCGTCGCCGGCCAGGTCGTGCGCGGCGCCGCCGGTGGCGCGGATCTGAAGGAAGTAGGGCGTTCCGGAGTGCGCCGTCCTCGCGAAGGCGCCGCTGACGTCCGCGTCGAGATGGGTGACGAGGCCGGAGCGGACCGCGGGATCGCCGCCGCCCGTGTGGTGCTTTTCCTCGGGCCGCACCAGGGCGGCGTAGGGCAGGAGGTGGCCCTGGTGGTCGAGCAGCGGGCCCGCCTCGGCGAGCCGTTCCAGTTCCTTCACCGCGGCCGAGGTGTCGTCGCCGGCGTACACCGTCATGAGCTGAGCGACGGGAGTGCGGCCGCGGCGGGCCGGGGAGAGGATGAGGAAGCTCGTCAGCTCGCGCGGCGCGGCCTCCACGGCGGCTCCCCAGCGCTGGAGGAGTCCGGAGGTGTCGCGCGCGTCGAGGGTCATCTGGGAGAAGACGATGTCGCCGAGCTCCATCGCCTCGATCTCGACCCACGTCACGACGCCCAGGTTGCCTCCGGCGCCGCGCAGGCCCCAGAACAGGTCGGGGTTCTCCTGCGCGGAGGCGCGCAGGACGCGTCCGTCGGCGGTCACCACCTCGGCGGCGACGACGTGGTCGATGGTCAGCCCGAACCTGCGTCCGAGGAAGCCGATCCCGCCGGTGGTGGCGAGCCCGCCCACGCCGACGCCGCCGTAGTCGCCCGAGCTGATCGCCCATCCGTGCGGCGCCAGTGCCGCGGCGACCTCGCCCCAGGTCGCGCCCGCGCCGAGCCGCACCCGCCGGGTTCTCGGATCGATGATCTCGACGGCGTTGAGCGCGCCGACGTCGAGCACGAGGCCGCCGTCGTTGGTGGAGCGGCCACTGATGCCGTGGCCGCCCGAGCGCACCGCCAGCGGCACGTCCTGGGTGAGCGCGTAGCCGAGGGCGTCGACCACCTGGCCCGCCGTCCGCGGGCGCAGGACCAGGCCCGGTGACCCTGACCTCAGGTAGTTGTGCCGCACCGACCCGTAGGCGCGGTCGCCCGGCTCGACGGCGTCGGCCGCGAGGTCCGCGGGCACCTTCGCGTAGTCGATGCCCGGACGGCGCAGCGCGATCGCGGCCGACCCGCGCCGCGACGCGGCAGGCGCCGTCCCCGCCTTGTCCCGCTCCCGTGCCACGCTCGCGCGCACCGCGGGGGCGATCTCCGCGCCGAAGGCCTGGAGCGCCGCCGGGTCGTCGGACGCGAGGATGAAGGTGCCGATGCCGTCCTCCAGGGCGAGGGCGGTCAGTTCCTCCGCCCACTGCGCGACGGGCCCGCGCAGGAGGCCCTGGGAGGAAGGGCCGATCTCGCCGGTGACGTTCAGGAGCCGCCGCACCTCCGACGGATCGCGTCCGGCCTCGGCGGCGGCCTCGTCGATGACGCCGTTTCCGCGCTTCAGGTCGCCGTCCTTCAGATACGACAGGCTGGGCAGCCATCCGTCGGCCTTGCGGGCGACCAGGCGCAGCATGCGCGGGCCGTAGGCGCCCAGCCAGATGGGGATGTCGTGCGCGGGCGCAGGGCCCCGCTTGGCCCCGTCGACCCTGTGGTGCGCGCCGTCGACGCGCAGGATGCCGCGCTCCCCCGCGTCCCACACGCCGCGGATGATCTCCAGGCCCTCCTCCAAGGCGGTGACCGACTCGCCCGGGGTGAGGCGCGGGACGCCCATGGCCTCGATCGCGTCCCAGAAGCCGCCGGCGCCGATACCCAGGGCGAACCTGCCCTGCGACAGCAGGTCGAGGGACGCGGCGGCGCGGGCGAGCACCGCAGGCGGGCGGAGCGGCAGGTTGAGGACGTTGCCGGAGACCGTGATCCGCTCGGTCTGCGCGGCGACCCAGGACAGGAGAGTCCAGGTGTCCAGGAATCCCGGCTGGTAGGGGTGGTCCTGGAAGGTCACGAGGTCGAGGCCCGCCGCCTCGGCGGCCTGCGCGAGCCGGACCGGGCTCTGCGGATCGCGGTTCTGCGGGGTGAGGAACGCGCCGAACTCGAGGTCATGGCCGTAGTCCGGCATCACGAACCCCCTTCTTCTCTCCGAGAGATAATCTGTGGAGCAGACTATATCTTCGACAACACATCGGCGCCGCAGCGTATTTCCGGCTACGCTGGGTGCGTGACGATCCGGGAACGCCCAGAACCACAGGCGCCGCCGCGCGAGCCGTCCATGCTGGGCTGGACGCTCACCGTCCTGCTGCGCGAATGGCGCGCACGGGTCGAGGAGATCGCGCGCGACCTCCCGCAAGGGGTCCGCGGCTACCAGGTACTCTCCGCCGCCACCCACGGGACGCCGCCCACCCAGGCCGCCCTCGCCGCCCGCCTCGGCATCGACCGCACCGTCATGACCTACCTGCTCGACGCGTTCGAGGGCTGCGACCTCCTGCGCCGCGAACCCGACCCGAACGACCGGCGGGCCCGCCGCGTCGTGCCCACCGACCACGGCCGCAGGATCCTCGCCGACCTCGACGAGCAGGTCTCCCGCACCGAGGAGGACCTCCTGCGCGACCTCGCTCCCGAGGAGCGAACCCTGCTGCTCACCCTGCTGGAACGCGCCGCCTCCGCCACCTCGCCCGAATCCGACCGCTGCACCGAGGTCCTCGACCCACCCGGCCCGCGATCCTGACGCGCGCCCCGAACACCGGATTTCGGCCTACTCCGGCACACCAAGTGCTCAGGATGGAGGTAAAGGTACGAAGTGGGAGAGGTCGGGAGTCCCTCGATGGAGAACCCAGGCGACGAAACCGTCGAGAATGAGCCTGCCGAGCCGCTCGATCTGACCGGTGCCCAGATGGGCGGGCTGCGGCTGTCCGGATTCCGGTTGGACGGCGCACGGATGCGTCGGGCGGTGCTGAGGTCCACCGATCTGTCCCACGCCGAACTCGCCGGAGCGGAACTCGTCGGAGCCACGCTGTACGGGACGTTCCTGGAAGGCGCGGAGCTCCGCGGCGCGGATCTGAGCGGAGCGAACGCCGAAGGCGCCATGGCGTCGGAAGCCGACCTGTCGGGCGCCGTCCTGTACGGGGCCTACCTGCGCTGGATTCAACTGTGCGACGCCGACCTGACCGGCGCCGACCTCCGCGACGCCGACCTCACCCGTGCCGACCTCACCGGCGCGATCCTGCGGCATGCCCGCCTCGAAGGCGCGACGCTCACCGACGCCCGCCTGACCCGCACCGACCTCCGCGGCACGGGCCTCCGCCCCGAACAGATACGAGCCGCGACCCCGCACTTCGAAGGCGTGCTCCTCGACCCCGTCCAGGACCGCTAGAAGCCTTGCGTGTTCAGGCTTTCACGCCGTGGCACCCGGGGATGAAGCGGCTCGCGTGCTCCGCCGCCGCCGACGGACCGACGGTCACGCCACTCGCCCCGGCACCATGGACGTGACCGTCGTCCCGATGCTCGTCGCGTGCCGGGCCTCGGGCCGCTACGCGATCTGCCCGTACTCGGTGCCGCCTCCCATCACGTAGCCGACGCACACGCTGGTCGGGGACGCGCCGGGACCCGCGCGGAGGACTCCTCCGGATCCGGTCCGAGGAGCGCGTGCGCGATGGGGTCGGCGTGGGGGAACGCACTGCACGCAACCCTCCGGGACGTCGTCGAGCACCGCGGTGGCCCGGCCCCGTCCCAGGCGCGTACCGGGAATGTCGGTGGGGTTCCGTACGCTGGCCGGAGGCGCGGGTGATGGGAGTGATGACGTGGAACCGGACTTCTTCGAGCAGGTGGGAGAGGTCGTTCGGGGTGCCGTGCCCCGGGTCCTCGGGCCGCTCCGGCTCGTCGTGCACCGCAACGGCGTCAAGGCGTGGATCGGTGATCCCGTTCCGGCCAAGGAGCACTACGAGGCCCAGCTGATCAGGGCCGACCTGGTCGAGGAGGCTCGGGGGCACGCGCTGGAGATCGGCTTCCACACCGAGCATCCCAAGGCCGCGGACAACGAAGCGGTCCTGCGCAGGCTGCTCGACCAGGAAGCCCTCTGGCGTCCTGCCCTCGGCGACGAGCCGGTCGCCGGCCCCTTCATCGGCCCACCCGCCTGGCGCCGGATCTCCGAACTGTGGCTCGACCCGGAACCGGACACCGACCTCGCCTTCGAGGCCGGCCTACGCCTGGCCGCCTACATCGAACACCTCGAACCCCACCGACACTGACCGACGCCGCCACCGCCGGGATCACCACGTCGCCCACGGCGTCGGCCGAACCTCGCAAAAGCCGGATCTTGAGTCCCGTATCCCGCTCACGAGACCACCACCGATCGCGATCCATGCAGACTTGGAGACACGTGATGTGTCGCGTCTCGGCATCACCGTGGGGGCTTTGCGGGTGTTCGGCGGGGGGTGGGTGAGGTCGCGTTGAGGATGGAGACGAGGCGGTCCAGGGTGTTGAGGGTCAGACGGCCGGCGGATGCGGTGACGAGGCCGCGGAGGGGCATTTGGGCGAGGACGGCTTCGACCATGGCCTTGGTGGCCTCGTCGTCGATCGGGACCTGTTTGCGGACGGCGGCGAGCAGCGTGGAGCGGAGGCGTCGGCCCAGCCAGGTCTGGGCGAGGTCCTCGATGGTGGAGTCGGTGGTGTAGGGCAGGAGCGGGCGAGGGGCGGGGACGGGGCGGCCGAGGAGCGCGGCCATCTCCTCGTCCGTGGCGACGGGGCCTGCGGGGGCGGGTACGGGGGTGAGGATGTCGTCGGACTCGATCCGCACGGTGACCGTCGCCCGGATGTCGCGCGAGGACGCGCCGACGCGGAGGTCGAAGTCGCCCGCTTCCACGAGCCAGGATCGGCTCGCGACGTCGTAGACGGCGAAGGATCGGCGGTCCAGGCGAAGGGTAACCTCACGCGTCTCTCCCGGCGCGAGCCGCACCTGTGCGAAGGCCTTGAGTTCCTGCTCGGGCCGGTGGACCGCGGAGTCCGCGTCGTGCACATAGAGCTGCACGACCTCCGTGCCGGTCCGCTCCCCCGTGTTGGTGACCGGCACGGTGAGGACGAGATCCGTGCCATGGCCGGTGACGTGCGGTGTGCCGTAGGTGAACGAGGTGTAGGTCAGCCCGTGGCCGAAGGCGAAGCGGGGCGTGACGTCCCAGGTGTCGTAGAAGCGGTAGCCGACGAAGGACGTCTCGCGGTACAGGGCCTGGGTGGGGGCCGTGGTCGGGAACGCGGCGGAGGCGGCCAGTTCGGAGGCCCGCACCGGGAAGCTCTCGGCCAGCCTTCCGCCCGGTTCGGCGTCCCCGAGCAGGACGTCGGCGATCGCCGCTCCGGCGGCCTGCCCGCCCAGGTATGCCTCGATGAGGGCCGCGGGCTCGTCGGCCCACGGCAGTTCGAACGGCGCCCCGTTGACGAGCACGACGACCGTGCGGGAGTTGGCGGCGACGACGTCGCGCACGAGGGCGTTCAGATCGGCGGGAAGGGCGAGGTCCGTGCGGTCCACGCCTTCGGCCTCCAGCCCGGCGGGCACGCCCAGCACCAAGACGACCGCATCAGCGGACGAGGCCTCCGCCACGGCCGTCTGCCGCAGCTCCGCAGGGGATTCCCCGGTGACCGGGTCGTATCCGGGTGCGTACGTCAGCCCCGGGATCCGGTCGCGCAGCGCGTCGAGAACGGTCTCGGTGCGCCAGGCGTTGACGCGCGAGCTGCCCACGCCCTGGTAGCGGGGGTGCTCCGCGGCGGCTCCGATCAGCGCGACGCGGCAGGACGCGGCGAGCGGGAGCAGGCCGTCGTTCGTCAGCAGGACGGTGCCGGCCGCCGCCGCGCGCCGGGACAGCGCGTGGTGGGCGTCCCGGTCGACGACGGCGGGCCCCGCCTCGGCCCGCGCCCGCTCCGCGCGCAGGGAGAGCGCGACGACCCGAGCCGCCGCCCGGTCCACCTCGTCCTGGGAGAGCGCCCCTGACGCGACGGCCCGCAGCACCCGGGCGTCCCAGGCGTCGCTGCCGCCGGGCATCTCCAGGTCGAGCCCGGCCCGGACCCCGGCGACGCGGTCGAACACCGCCATCCAGTCGGACACGACGAGTCCGTCGAAGCCCCACTCCCCGCGCAGGATCTCGTCGAGCAGGGACACCGATTCGCCGGTGTGCTCGCCGCCCAGCAGGTTGTAGGACGTCATGACCGTCCAAGGCCTCCCCTCGCGCACGGCGATCTCGAATCCGGCGAGGTAGACCTCCCGCAGGGTGCGCTCGTCGATCACCGAGTCCAGGCGCATGCGCGAGGTCTCCTGGCTGTTGCCGGCGAAGTGCTTCACCGACGCGCCGACGCCCTCGGCCTGCACGCCGCGCACCAGCGCCGCGGCGGCCTTCCCGGCGAGGAACGGGTCCTCAGAGAGGTACTCGAAGGTGCGCCCGCCGCCCGGGTGGCGCTTGATGTTCAGCCCGGGACCGAGCAGGACGCCCACCCCTTCGGCGCGTGCCTCGCGTCCCATCGCCGCGCCGACCTCTTCCAGCAGCGCCTCGTCCCAGGTCGAGCCGAGCGCGGCACCGGCGGGAAAGCAGGTGGCGGGCACGGTCTCGCCGATGCCCACGTGGTCGGCGTCGGAGACCTGCTTGCCCACCCCGTTGGGCCCGTTGGCGAGCAGGAGCGCGGGCGCGCCGGGCGCCTCCTCGGTGGACCACATGCTCGCGCCCGACAGCAGCCTCACCCGCGCGGCGGGATCGAGCGCCTGGACGATCCGGCGCGCCCGTGCCTCGACGGACTCCGGAATCTTGCCGTTCTCGTGGTTCATGGTCCTTTTCCGTGTTCAGCGGTGAGTGGGGAGAGGTCCGGCGAAGAGGAGCACGGCGTCACCGCACCGCCTTGATCGGCCAGACCGCGAACGCGCCGAGCAGGCTGAGCGCGATCCCGACGGGGAACAGGCCGGCGTGGCCGAACGCGAGGACGATCGCGCCGGCGACGCCGGGGGCGAGCGTCTGCGGCAGGGTGGCGGCGATGTTGACCACGCCGAGGTCCTTGGCGAACGACTTCGCCGACGGCAGGACCTCGCTCATCAGCGCCGTGTCGACGGCCTGGAACATGCCGAAGCCGAAGCCGCACAGGAACATCATCAGCGTCCAGGCCGTCACGTCGGGCCAGACCCAGGGCAGCAGCAGGGCGAGCCCGGTGACCGTCGCGGAGCCGAAGACGAACGGCTTGCGCCGCCCGGCGCGGTCCGACAGCGGCCCGGAGATCGCGGTGGCGATGAGGATGCCGGCGAGGCTGACCGCGCCGAGCATCGGGATCATCGCTTCGGGCTCGTCGACGCGGAAGTAGTCGGTCAGCAGGAAGAGGCTCTGTCTCACTCCCTGGGGAGCGGTCACGGAACGTGCTTCTGAGCTTCCTTGGCTTCC